>JAFAAN010000003.1 GCA_023426545.1 Pseudomonadota bacterium | reverse complement strand
GGCCGAAGCGCTCTGCAGCTTCGGCCCGGCCTGGGAACGAGGTATCAACCACCTCGATATTTCCCAGGCGCTTGTCGTGCGTGCGCCGTACCGGCGGCTCCCGGACGCCGTGCGCATCTTCGCGGGCGTCCCATTCGCGCTCGTGGGAGGGGGGCTCGCGCTCCATGCGCGGGGACTGCCCTTCTCCATCTCCGCCGCCGTGGGCTTCATCGCCCTGTCCGGCGTGTCCGTCCTCGGAGACATGGTGCTCGTCTCCCGGGTCCGCGCCCTGCTGGAGCAGGGCCTGCCCCAGGGCGAGGCCATCCGCCAGGCAGCCGTGACCCGGCTGCGGCCCGTGCTGATGACAGCCGCGGTGGCCGCCATCGGCTTCGTGCCCATGGCGCTCAACACCGGCGTCGGCGCGGAGGTCCAGCGGCCCCTGGCCACGGTGGTCATCGGGGGCGTCCTGTCCTCCACCCTGCTCACACTGCTGGTGCTCCCGGTCCTCTACTCGGTCTTCGGCGCCGCGCGGGACACGTCAGCGCCCGCCGACGTCATGGCCAGTTTCCCGGGCCCGCTCTAGCCTGGAGGCATGTGCCGGAACATCAAGCCGCTCTTCAATTTCGCGCCCCCCTCCACCGATGCTGACATCCGCGCCGCGGCGCTCCAGTTCGTCCGGAAGATCGCAGGGACGCGTGCGCCCTCGAAGCAGAACACCGAGGCCTTCGAGCGCGCCGTCGAGGAGATCTACCAGAGCTCGAAGCGCATGCTCGATGGGCTGGTGGCCACGACGCCTCCTCGGGACCGGGCCCGCTTCGAGGCCATGAAGCGCCTGCGCTACAAGAAGGCCGAGCCCCGCTGACGGGGGCCGCACGGCGCTGGCGCCCCGTCAGACGTTGTAGGCCCGGACCACCTGCGACACGCGCTCGGAGAGCAGCTTCAGGGACACCGCGGCGTCGCTGGTGGTGGAGATGCGCGTCACCGTGTCCGACATCAGCGTGTTCAGCTCGTTCACCGCGGTGAAGATCTGCTCGATGCCCGTCGCCTGCTGACTCACGGTCCGTGCGATCTGCCGTGCCGACGCGGTGCTGTCCTCGACGATGGCCGTGAGCTCCTTCAGGGTCTCCCCGGACGTGCGGACCTGCGTCAGGCCCGCCTCCATGCGCTCGGTGCCCTCGGCGGTAATCTCCACCGTGCCGATGATGGCCTTGTTGATGTCCAGGAGGATGCTCCGCACCTGATTGGTGGCGCGGATGGACTGGTCCGCCAGCGCGCGAATCTCCCGGGCCACCACCGCGAAGCCCTGGCCGTGCTCCCCCGAGCGCGCCGCTTCGATGGCCGCGTTGACGGCCAGCAGGTGGGACTGGTCCGCCAGGTCCTTCACCGTCTCCGTGATGCCGCTGATCTGCCGGGTCCGCTCCCCCAGGGCGGTGATGCGCGCGGCAATCTCCGCCACCTGGTTGCGCACCTCCTCCATGCCCTCGATGCTGGCCGAGACGGCCTCCTCGCCGGTGCGGCTGAGCTGCTCGGCGCGCTCGGCCACCTGGATGACGGACTCGGCGGAGCCCGAGGCCAGCAGCGCCGTCTGGCGAATCTCCTGCGCCGTCACCTGCGTCTCCTGAAGCGCCGCGGCATGCCGCGTCACCATCTCGTTCTGCTGCTCGGCGGACTCCGTCAGGCCGAACACCGAGTCGCTCAGCAGCTCCGTGGAGGACTGGAGCTGGTGCAGCAGCTCCTTCAACTTGCCCACCAGCAGGCCCACGGCCCGCGCGAGCTGTCCCACCTCGTCTTCGGAATCGACTCGGATGACCTCGCGCAGGTCGCCATTGACGGCGATCCGCCGCACCACGGCCTCGAGCCGGACCAGCGGCGCGACAATGGCGCGGCTGACGGCGAAGGCCGCCGCCGCGAAGACGAGCAACGCGATGAGCGCGGCGATGCCCGCGTTGGCGAGCGCGCTCTTCACCTGGCCCTGTGCCTGGGAGCGGTCGACGCCGACGTGGACCCGGCCAACGCCCCCCGGCACCTGCGCCATGTGGTCCTGGAGTTCGTCAGCGCCCTCCAGGAGGACGCCTCCTTCTCCCGACGTGGGCAGCCGCTCGCGCGCGTCGCGGAACACCTGGGCCTTGTCACCGGCCACGGCCACCAGCTCGCTGCGTCGATCGAAGACCGCGACGTAGGCCACGCCGCCATGCCGCGCCACGGACGCCAGCATCTGCTGGACCTCCGCGTGTTCCTCCCGCTTCAGGGCATCCGCCAGCGCGGAGGCCAGCACCTTGGGCAGCGCGCCGCCCAGCTCCTGGCCCTGCGCCTCGAAGGCCCTCTGGAACCGGGGCACGGTGTAGCCCTGGGAGAGGAGAACGAACAGGAGCGCCACGACGATGGGCGCCAGGGTGATTTTATGGGTCAGTGAGAGTCGCATCCGGCCGTGCCCGGGTTGGGCTCAAAACGGGGAATGATGCTCCGTCCAGGAATCCAGACGCGGCGCATTGTGGGCCCCGGCGTGCGGGGGACGCAATCCCTCGGGAAACCACTACTTCCGAGACACGGAAGGCTGCTCTCGTAGCGTAATTTCACACTTCACATGGACAACGCCTGTCGCGTGTGCGCGCCAATGAAAGACACGCGGGCCACTCCCTGGGTGACGCGGGACTCGCGCTACGGGGCGTCGCCAGCGACGGCGGCCTGGACCGTGCGCCACCATGGCGTCTCGACGCGCTCCCGCGTCGGCTCCACGGGACGGCCCAGGATGGGCATGAGCAACGAGACACCCCGCTCGCGCGCCTCGGCCACCAGCTCCTTCGCGGGGGCGTCCCAGTCGTGCAAGGCCAGGTTGAAGGTTCCCCAGTGGATGGGCAGCAGCACGCGCGCCTGCACCATCTCATGCGCCTTCAAGGCCTGATGCGGCCCCAGGTGGATGTTCCCCCACGACGGATGGAACGCGCCCACCTCGAACATCGCGACGTCGAAGGGCCCGAAGCGGCGGCCCACCTCGGCGAACTCCTCCGTCAGCCCGGTGTCTCCGCTGAAGAAGACGCGGTGCTTCGGCCCCAGCAGCGTCCACGACGTCCAGGACGTGCTGTTGCGGTCGGTCAGGCCACGGCCGGAGAAGTGCTGCGCGGGGGTGGCGACCATCCGCAAGCGCCCTTCCCCCAGGGAGACCTCCTGCCACCAATCCAGCTCCACCACGCGCTCGGCGGGCACGCCCCAGCTCTCCAGGTGAGCCCCCACGCCCAGCGGCGCGTAGAACGTCACGCGGCGCGACGCCAGCGCGCGAACGGTGGGCATGTCCAGGTGGTCGTAGTGGTCATGCGACACGAGGATGGCGTCGACGTCTGGCAGCGCCTCCAGCGGGAGCGGTGGCGGGTGGAAGCGCTTGGGCCCGGCGATGGTGGACGGCGAGGCCCGCTCGCCCCAGATGGGGTCGGTGAGGATGCGGAAGCCGTCGATCTCCACCAGCAGCGTGGAGTGCCCCAGCCACGTCACCCGCAGCCCTGTCTCCGGTGGCTTCGCCAGCGCCGCGGCCACGTCGCGCTCCATGGGCAACGGCGCGGGGGGCGTGCGCTGCTGCGCGCCGAAGAGCAACTCCTTCAGCGTGCGCCACTCCAGCCCGCCCACCGCGAGCCCCGGAGCGGTGTTGGTGAAGACGCCGCCCTTGTAGCGCGGCGACGCCTTCATCCGCTCCAGCCGCGCGCCCTCGGCCCTGGCGCCAAAGGCCTGGAGCCCGTCCGTCGTCGTCCAGGTGAGGATGCCGCCCGCCACGCCCCCCAGGGCCACCACGGCCAGGGCGTACCGCCACCATCCTCCTCGCTGCTTCGGACGACCCAGGGCCGGGAACGCATCACGCATGGCCCCAACGTGTAGCGCTGCTCCGAGGCGCGCGCCTGGGAAATCGCCTGTGGGCCGCCTACCGGCCGCTGGTGACCTTCAAGCCCACGATGGACACCAGCAGCAGCGCCAGGAAGAAGAGGCGCGGCGCCGTGGCGGGCTCCTTGAAGAGCACCATGCCCAGGATGGCCGCGCCCATGGCGCCAATGCCCACCCAGACGCCATAGGCGGTGCCGATGGGGAGCTGCTTCGCGGCCACGCCCAGCAGCGCCATGCTGGCCACGATGGCGATCCCCGTGAGCACGCTGGGGACCAGGCGCGTGAACCCTTCCGTGTACTTGAGCCCGATGGCCCAGCAGACCTCGAGCAAACCGGCGACGATGAGGAGAATCCAGGACATGACGTACGACTCCCGATGTCGCGTCGTCTTGTCCTGACCGGGTACGGCGCACCTCGTCCGGGCCGCGCGCCCTCACGATGAGGTCGCTGGCTGCCCCTGTATAAAGCCATGTTGCGCTCCATTCAACAGAACCTGTCGGGCCACTGTCTCGCGGGGAGGTGTCCCAGGCGGCGCGTCGGGCGGGCACCCGTGGGAGGGCTCGCGGTGCAGCGCGGCCGGCTCGGCTTGAACCGGACAATTCGCGGTCCCAGCTTCTGGCGGAACAACCCGGCTGTCGGAGGCACTCGAGATGAAACGAATTCAGGCACTGGTCGTGGCGGGCGCGCTGTGCGGAGGCACCGCCCTGGCCAAGGACTCGCCGAACATGCGAGGGCTCACGGTGACCGTGGGTGGCGGCGTGGAGGGGTACAGCGGTGGGCTCGCCCCCCGCATCGACCCCGGCGCTGCGTACGGGGCCACGGCGACGCTCAAGCCCACACGCGTGCTGGGCATCGAGCTGGGCTACACGGGCGCCATCAACAAGGTGGATCGCCGCGGACAGAATGAGCTCGCCATCAATCCGGACATCATCCGCAACGGAGGACAGGCCGTGGCCACCATCGGCCTTACGGCGAGCGCCATCCAGCCCTACATCCTCGGCGGCGTGGGCGTGAACCGGTACAACGTCCGGCGCGGCGCGGAGGCGCTCGGCTATCGCGATGACACCGCGGGCGCCGTTCCGCTGGGCGCGGGCCTGCGCTTCTACACCGGCTCCTTCACCGCGGACCTGCGGGCCAACTACAACCTGCTCTTCGACCAGCAGCTCGTCCCCGAGCTGCCACCCGCCAAGAACCAGCCCCTCTCGGAGGTCACCTTCGCTGGTGGCTCCAGCTACAACGCAACGCTGAACGTCGGCGCCACGTTCTGAGCACGCGCGGCCCCGCGGAGGGCCCGGGACGCACGAGCGCCCGGGCCTGCCCGCGTCACTTCAGTCCGTCATGGATGAACTTCAGGACGGCGAGGAACTGCCGATCCATCACCAGCAGGATGAGCAGCGGCGCCAGCGCCGCGCCGACCACCGCCTGGACCGCCTTCATGTCCCAGGGGAGCAGGCGCATCTTCCGCCACAGTGTGTAGGACGTGCCGATGTCCGCCAGCGACGACATCTCGGGCGCGCCCAGCAGCTCCGCGTCCGGTCCGCCGGGGAACCACTTTCTCTCGAAGTACCGCGAGTGCCGCGCCGCGAGCGGAGAGAAGCCCTCGTCGCCTCGCCGCTTCTCACGAACGAGCTGGGGAGAGAAGAACGCCATGGGCGCGAACACCAGCACCACCGCGACGGCGGCGATGACCACCAGCGGAATGACATAGGCCGCCGGATTGGCCGCGAGCCCCTTGGATTGGACACGCGACGTATATGCAGCCACCACCACGGCCAACGCGAACACCACCGGGGAGAAGCTGGCCTGACAGATGGGCAGGAACCCGAGCCCGCCCATCGTGTCGGGGTGGGTGGGCACCAGCGTCAGCGGCATCCGTGACACGCGCAGCAGGAAGGCGGCCCACACGATGCCTCTCCACACCCACCGAAGGGCCAGGAACCTGAACAGCGGCTGACTGACGACGTGGTTCCACCACCCCGCCATCGAATAGCCGCTCTTGCCGCTGGCAAGCGTCCAGTCCCGGTTGGCATCCGCCGAGGCCACGAACGTGAGCGCATAGGCCAGCACGATCAGCAGCACCTCCATGAGGTAGCTGTCGCTCCAGCGCATCGCCCGGCGCGCAGCGGCTTCGAAGGACTCCAGGTCGTCTGCCCCCACCAGGTTCGAGTGCAGGAACTCGCGGACCGCGAACGACAAGCGGCCATCGATGTAGTGCTCGGCGCCGAGCAACACTGGCAGGGCGATCAGCAACTGCACGTGGATCTGCAACTCCTCGAACAGCGACCCCACGGCGGGAGCCCCCTCGGGCAGCGTGAACAGGATCAAGGGGAGCCAGGCAATCACCGCGAAGGCGAGCGAGCGCCAGACCCGATGGCGGCGCCGAAGAGGGCCTCGTAGCAGGCGCCGCTCCAGCTCGAAGAGCAAGCCGCCCTTCACCAGCGAGAAGTTGGCAAGCGTCGCGTGCAGGTCCATGGCCGGGAACGCCACCACGGTGGGGACGCGTCCTGCACCGCACAAGCGTCCCGGGGCCGGCTCCTGGAACGTGCCGGAGGTGCGAGCGCCGACACGCCGCCAGCCCCCGAGGGCCGGATTGTTCCCTGCCGCGCGGCCCCACACGTTTCCATCCGGGGCCCGGGGCGCCCCTCCATTCTCGGGGAGAGGGAGGAACCCACATGAGCAACGACGTCGTCGACGCGGTCGCGACCCAGGACGCGCGCCCCATGCAGAGCGAGCCTGGACAGCAAGCACGCTCGCTGCCGGGCATGGTCTACATCCGCGGTGGCACGTACTGGATGGGCTCGGACCACCACTATCCGGAGGAGCGCCCCTCGCATCAGGTGACGGTGACCGACTTCTGGATGGACAGCCACCCGGTGACGAACGCGGACTTCGCCCGCTTCGTGGAAGCCACCGGCTACGTCACCGTGGCCGAGCGTCCGCTGAACCCCGACGAGTTCCCTGGCGCGAATCCGGCGCTCCTCGTTCCCGGCTCGCTGGTGTTCCGCAAGACGCTCGGGCCCGTGGACCTGCGTAACCTGACGCAGTGGTGGTTCTACACGGCAGGCGCCTGCTGGAAGCACCCAGAAGGCCCTGACAGCACCTTGCAAGGGCGCGAGCAGCATCCGGTGGTGCACGTCTGCTACGAGGACGCGCTCGCCTACGCGAACTGGGCGGGCAAAGCGCTCCCCTCGGAGGCCGAGTGGGAGTACGCCGCGCGCGGCGGGCTGGACCGGAAGATCTACGTCTGGGGTGACGAGTTCGCCCCGGGCGGCAAGCTGATGGCCAACACCTGGCAGGGTGCGTTCCCCTGGCAGAACCTGAACACGGATGGCTTCGAGGGCACGTCCCCCGTGGGCAGCTTCCCGCCCAACACCTACGGCCTCTTCGACATGGCCGGCAACGTGTGGGAGTGGACCACGGACTGGTACCAGGAGCGGCACGACGGCAACGCCGGGAAGGCGTGCTGCATCCCCGTCAACCCACGCGGCCCGGCCACGGCGGATCGCAGCCTGGACCCCTGCCTGCCCAAGGTGAAGATTCCCCGCCGCGTGCTCAAGGGAGGCAGCCACCTGTGCGCGCCCAACTACTGCCTGCGTTACCGGCCCGCGGCGCGCTCGCCCCAGGCCGTGGACAGCGGAACGTCCCACATCGGGTTCCGCTGCGTCGTCAGACCCTGACGTCGCGGGCAGTGGACGCTCGCGCCAGCACCATCAGCCGTCGGCGCGCAGCGCTTCGTGTGGAGGCACTCGCACCGCGCGCTGGGCGGGGAGCCAGCTCGCCAGGAGCGCCACCGCCCCCAGCAGGACGGGCACCGCCATGAACGTGACACCGTCGAACGCGCTCACCCCATGAAGGATGCTGGCCAGGCTGCGCGACAGCGCTGCGGCGCCCGCGAGCCCCAGGACAATGCCCGCCACGGCGAGCGCGAGCCCCTGACGCACCACCCACCAGACCAGCCCGTGCAGGGGCGCCCCCAACGCGATGCGGATGCCCAGCTCGCGAGTGCGCTGACTCACCGAGTACGACAGCACACCGTAGAGCCCCACGCCCGCAAGCGTCAGACCCAGCACCGCCAGCGCCACCAGCAAGGCGCCCAGCACCCGGGTCTGGCCGATGCTGTCGTCCATGACGTCCACCAGGGACCGGACCTGCGCCCGGGGCAGCGACGGAGCCGCCGCCCGCAGTTGGTCCCTCAGCAGCGGGGTCAGCGCGGCGCTGTCCGGCGACGCGCGGACGGTCAGCAACATGCGCAGTCCCCAGAGCTGCCCCATGGGTACGAAGGCCTCGCTGACCGGCGGCTCGGCGAGGCTGTTGTGGCGGACATCTCCCACCACGCCGACCACCTCGCGGAAGGGCTCCCCGTCGAGCACCAGTTGCACGCGCTGGCCCACCGCGCTCCGGCCCGGGAAGTAGCGACGGGCGAAGGTCTCGTTGACGACCACCACCGGCGCCGTGCCTGCCCCGTCCCATGCCTCGAGGCCTCGCCCCTGCCGCACCGGAATGCCCAGGGTGCCGAAGTAGCCGTCACTGGCCGTCCGGAAGTGGACCAGGTCACGCGTCTCCGCGAGCGATGGCGGCTCTCCCGGCAATAGCACCGGGGCCAGGCCGCTTCGCCCCCACAGCGGCACGGTGCTGGACAAGCCCGCGGACGTCACACCGGGGAGTCCCCGCACCCGCGCCAACAGGTCGGAGTAGAGGGCCCGCTGTGCCGCTTCGTCCTTGAACTGCGACGAAGGCAGTGACAGGTCCACCACCGTGACGCCGCGAGGCTCGAAGCCCAGCGGCAGGGTGCTCAAGGCATGCAACGTCCGCAGCATCAACCCCGCACCCACCAGGGGAATCAGCGCCAGCGCCACCTGCGCGACCACCAATACGTCCCGCACGCGTCCGCGCCCGGTGGCTCCCGCTCCGCCACGCAAAGCCCCAAGCGCCCCCCGCGCATCGGCCCGCGACGCCCGCAGCGCGGGGACCAGGCCGAAGAGCAGGCTCGTCAGCATCGAAAGGCCCAGGGCGATGACCAGGACATGCGGCTCCAGGCGCACGGCCTCCGGCCGCACCACCTGCGGCGGGAGCAGCGCACGCAGCAGGTCCAGGCCCCACATCGCCAGCAACAACCCCGACATGCCCCCTGCGAGCGCGAGCAGTCCGCTCTCCACCAGGAACTGGCGTACCAGCGTGCCCCTTCCCGCCCCCAGCGCGGCGCGCACCGACACCTCCCGCTCGCGGGCCGAGGCCCGGGCCAGGAGCAGGTTGGCCACGTTCGCGCAGGCCACGAACAGCACCAGCGCCACCACACCCGCCAGGAGCCAAAGCCTGTCGCTGGCGCCCTCCGTCACCTGGGTGTGCAGCGGCAGCAGCCGCACCCCCGGGGGCTCCTCCGTGAAGCCCGGCTCGCGAACGAGCGCCGCGCCCAGGGCCGTCATCTCCGTGCGCGCCTGCGCCAGCTCGACGCCCGCGCGCAGGCGCCCCACCACGCGCAACCAGACGCCGTGGGCGGCTTCTCCCGGAGCCAGCGCGAGCGGCTTCCACACCTCCACGTCGGGCGCGAACCGGAACTCCGGAGGAAGCACGCCCAGCACCGTGTGGAGCTGATCGTCGAGCAGCAACGTCCGCCCCACCACGTCCGGACGGCCTCCGAAGTACCGCTGCCACAGCGCATGCGACAGGAGCACCCCGTCATCGCGGCCGCGAGCCTCCACGCCGGTATCGAAGTCCTGGCCCAACAGGGGCCGGACGCCCAGGAGCGACAGCAAGCCCGGCGTCGCGCGGCCCGCGCGGACCCGCACCACCTCGCCCTCCCCCGCCAGCGCGGTGTCTCGAATGGAGAGGCCCTCCAGCCCCTGGAACGAATGCGACCGGTCACGCCACGCCTGGAGCGACAGCCACGACACGCCCAGCCGCTCGCGCTGGGGCGTGGACTGATACAGCGTCACCAACTGCTCGGGCGCGGCATAGGGCAGTGGGCGAAGCAGCACCTGGTACACCGCGCTGAACACTGCGGTGGTCGCGCCAATGGCCAACGCGAGCGTGGTGACGATGACGACCGTGAAGGCAGGCTCACGCCACATGCGGCGCAGGGCCTGCCGGACATCGTGGTGGAGCTGGGTCATGAGTCCCACACCTCGCTGCAACTCCAGCGCCATCATGTGCGGCCCCGAACACGGAGCGGGGCGCACCGCCACGTGACCGGATTCGCGTTCGACTCTGGCACGAGAAATCCCGCCAACGGACAGTCACCGGGTCCCCCGCCCCGGCCGCGGAAACCGGAGGACCGTTGCACGATGCGTTTCCCGTAAACCCGCACTTCCGTTCTTGACACCTCTGACAGTGCGTGGCACAAACTCGCGCATTATCGATAATGAGAATCATTATCAACATCTATTTAAGCGACCCAATTGTCGGTCCGCGAAGGTCGAGGGGCACGGAAATGGGAAGACCCACTCGGGTGGCGCTGGTGACTGGGGCGGCCCAGGGGATTGGCGCGGCGGTAGCCCGTGCGCTCGGGGATGAAGCCGTCATCGCCGCGGTCGATACGAATGCGGAGGGCCTGTCCTCGCTCGTCACCGAGCTGCGCGCGCGAGGTCTCCAGGCGGCGGCGTTTCCGGCCAGCGTGAGTGACGTCACCACCGTGGAGGCGACGGTCGAGCGAATCGAGCAGGAGCTGGGCCCCATCGAGGTGCTCGCCAACGTCGCGGGCGTGCTGCGCCCCGGCCCCATCCTGTCCTACAGCGATGAGGACTGGGCCTTCACCTTCTCCGTCAACACGCTGGGCGTGTTCCAGGTGTCCCGGGCCGTCGCCCGACGCATGGTGCCCCGGCACCGCGGCGCCATCGTCACCGTGGGCTCCAATGCCGCGGCCGTGCCCCGCATGCAGATGGCCGCCTACGCCGCGTCCAAGGCCGCTTCCAGCATGCTCACCAAGTGCCTGGGGCTGGAGCTCGCGCCGCATGGCATCCGCTGCAACGTCGTGTCGCCGGGCTCCACGGACACCGCCATGCAGCGCACGCTCTGGTCGGACGAGCACGGTGCCCAGGCCGTGATTGCAGGCTCGCCGGAGGCATACCGCCTGGGCATCCCCCTGCGACGCATCGCCTCCCCCGAGGACATTGCCAGCGCGGTGCGCTTCCTCGTCTCGGACGCGGCCCGGCACATCACCCTGCATGACCTCCGCGTCGACGGAGGCGCGACGCTCGACGCCTAGTCCCCTCTCATTGAAGAGGGAGGCGTCCGCCCACGAGTTGAGAATGATTATTAGGATCCAATTCATAAAAGACCCTATGCCCTGCCAGCCGGGGCACCCGCAGCACTGAAGGAGCTCCCATGGGACCGCAGACACTCGCCGCGCAGTTGCTCGAGAGCTATGAGGCCGGCGCTTCGTTCTTCTTCGCCACGCCGCGCCGCACGCTGCTCGCTCGCGGCACCTTCGCCACCGTGCCGCACGTGGGCGGAGCGGACGCGCTGGCCCGGCTGCCCGAACGGGTGAGCGCGGCGCTCGATGACGCCCGTCAGGCGGACCACGACATCCCCGTAGCGGTGGGCGCGATTCCCTTCGACGGCTCCGTGCCCGCGCAGCTCGTCGTGCCCCTGACGCTCCAGCGCGCGGGGCCGCTGGCCTTCGAACAGGACGTACAGATTCAGCGCCCGTTCACGTCCAGCTACACCGTCCAGCCGGTGCCGGAGCCCGCCGCCTATCTCGACGGCGTCGCGAGGGCCCTGAAGCTGATGCAGGACGGCCCGCTCCAGAAGGTGGTGCTGTCGCGCTCGCTCCAGCTGAACGCCGCCGCGCCCATCAACCTACGGAAGCTCCTGCACAACCTCGCGTGGAGAAACCCCTCTGGCTACACCTTCGCCGCCGACCTCCCCTCGCGGGACGGCGCTCCGGGTGAGGTCCGCACGCTCATCGGCGCCAGCCCTGAGCTGCTGGTGGCACGCTCCGGCTTCCAGGTGGTCGCCAATCCCCTGGCCGGCTCCGCCGCGCGCAGCGCCGAGCCGCTAGAAGACCAGGAGCGCGCCGCAGCGCTGCTCAAGTCTCCGAAAGACCTCCATGAGCACGCGGTGGTCATCGAGGCCGTGACGGAGGCGCTGCGCCCGTACTGCAAGGCGCTTCACGTCCCCGCGGATCCGTCGCTCGTCAGCACCGCCACCATGTGGCACCTGTCGAGCCGCATCACCGGCGAGCTCGCAGACCCGTCCATCTCCTCGCTGACGCTGGCGGTGGCCATGCACCCGACGCCCGCGGTGTGCGGCTACCCCACGCGGCTGGCCCACGAGACCATCGGCGCCATCGAGCCCTTCGAGCGCGGCTACTACACGGGGACCGTGGGCTGGTGCGACGCCACGGGCGACGGGCAGTGGGCGGTGACCATCCGCTGCGCGGAAGCCAGCGAGCGCACGCTCCGCCTCTTCGCGGGGGCGGGCATCGTGGTGGGCTCCACGCCCGAGTCCGAGCTGGCGGAGACCGAGGCCAAGTTCCGCACCATGCTCCACGCCATGGGCCTGGGACAGAGCGCTGGAGCCACGTCATGACCGGCTCACTCCTCCCTGGCTGCCCCACCTGGCCCGAAGCCTTTGCCGACCGCTACCGCAAGGCCGGCTACTGGCGTGGCGAGACCTTCGGGCAGCTCCTGCGCGAGCGCGCGGAGCGCCATGGCGAGCACACCGCCCTGGTCTCCGGCGACAGTCGGCTCACGTACCGCGACCTCGACAGGCGGGCCAGCCAGCTCGCCGCGGGCTTCTACGCGCTGGGCATCCGGGCCCGGGACCGCGTGGTGGTGCAGTTGCCCAACATCGCCGAGTTCTTCGAGGTCATCTTCGCGCTCTTCCGCCTGGGCGCGCTGCCCGTGTTCGCGCTGCCCGCGCACCGCGCCTCGGAGATTGGCTACTTCTGCGCCTTCACCGAGGCGGTGGCCTATGTCATCGCGGACAAGCACTCGGGCTTCGATTACCGCGCACTGGCCGAACAGGTACGTGGCACGAGCCCCACGCTCGAGCACGTCATCGTCGCCGGGGACGCGGGCCCCTTCACTCCACTGAGCAGCTTGTATGCGGAGCCGGCTTCGCTGCCGCCGGGGCCCGCCGCCCGTGACGTGGCCTTCTTCCAGCTCTCCGGTGGGAGCACGGGCGCCCCGAAGCTCATCCCCCGCACCCACGACGACTACATCTACAGCCTTCGCGGCAGCGTGGAGATCTGCCAGCTCGACACGTCGAGCGTGTACCTCTGCGCGCTTCCCGCGGCCCACAACTTCCCGCTCAGCTCGCCAGGGGTGCTCGGCACCGTCTATGCCGGAGGCACGGCGGTGCTGGCCCCCAACCCCAGCCCGGACACCGTCTTTCCGCTCATCGAGCGCGAGCGCGTCACCATCACCGCGGTGGTGCCGCCGCTGGCCATGGTCTGGATGGACGCGGCCCAGACGCGCCGCCATTTACTGGCGAGCCTGCGCGTGCTCCAGGTCGGTGGAGCCCGACTCAGCACCGAAGCGGCGCGGAGGGTGAAGCCTACGCTGGGCTGCACGCTCCAGCAGGTCTTCGGCATGGCCGAGGGGCTCGTCAACTACACGCGGCTGGATGACCCCGAGGAGCGCATCGTCAGCACCCAGGGCCGCCCCATCTCCCCGGATGACGAGCTCCGGGTGGTCAACGAGGACGGAGAGGACGTGGCGCCCGGCGAGACGGGCGAGCTCCTCACCCGTGGCCCCTACACCATCCGCGGCTACTACAAGGCGGAGGCGCACAACGCGCGGGCCTTCACGCCGGACGGCTTCTATCACACCGGCGACGTGGTGCGCCTGACGCCTGACGGCTCGCTCGTCGTCGAGGGCCGCGCGAAGGATCAGATCAACCGCGGTGGCGACAAGGTCGCGGCCGAGGAAGTCGAAAACCACCTCCTGGCCCATCCCGACGTACACGACGCCGCGGTGGTGGCCGTGCCGGACCCCTTCCTCGGCGAGCGAACCTGCGCCTTTGTCATCCCGCGCGCCGCACCGCCCGCGGCCTCCGCGCTCACGGCCTTCCTGCGTGGGCGCGGCCTGGCGGCCTTCAAGATTCCCGACCGCATCGAGTTCGTCGAGTCGTTCCCCAAGACGGGGGTCGGCAAGGTCAGCAAGAAGGCGCTGCGAGAGGTCCTCGCCAGCGCACCCGCTCCCTCCCCTGTTTCGCGCGTGTCGCGCTGAAAGGACCCACCCATGGCGCTCCCCGCCATTGCCCCCTACCCCATGCCCGGCGCGGCCGACCTGCCCAGGAACAAGGTGTCGTGGACACCGGAGCCGCGCCGCGTGGTGCTGCTCATCCATGACATGCAGCGCTACTTCGTGGACGCCTTCGCCGCGGGCCAGTCCCCGGTGACGGAGCTGGTCGCGAACATCCAACGCCTCCGCCAGCACTGCACGGCCCTGGGCGTCCCCGTCGTCTACTCGGCCCAGCCCGGGGGACAGACGCCTGAGCAGCGCGGCCTGCTGCTGGACTTCTGGGGCACCGGAATCAACGCCGGACCGGAGCAGAAGCGCATCATCGACGCGCTGACGCCGGGGGACGGCGACATCCAGCTCACCAAGTGGCGCTACAGCGCGTTCCGGAAGACGGACCTGATGGACCGGATGAAGCAGCTCGGGCGCGACCAGCTCCTCATCACTGGCATCTACGCGCACATTGGCTGCCTCCAGACGGCCAGCGACGCCTTCATGAGCGACGTACGTCCGTTCCTGGTGGCCGACGCGCTGGGCGACTTCTCCCTGGCGCACCACCAGCTCGCGCTGAGCTACGCCTCGCAGCTCTGCGCCGTCACCGCCACCACGCAGCAGGTGCTCGACGCGCTGGGCGCCGTGCCGTCAACGGGAACGCTGACGCGCGAGGCGGTGCGCGCCGCCGTGGCCGAGCTGCTCCAGGAGCCTCCAGAGGCCCTGGGAGACCATGACAACCTGCTCGAGCGGGGCCTGGACTCCATCCGGCTGATGACGCTGGTGGAGCGGTGGCGGAGCGAGGGTGTGGAGACCACCTTCGTGGAGCTGGCCGAGCGGCCGACGCTCGCCGACTGGTTCTCGCTGCTGGCCCCGGGCACGCCGGCCTCTTCCCGGAACGCCGCGTAGGTCCGCGGAGCGCGGGCACCGCTCGCGCCCCTGACGCATGAACACACGGGAGTCCCTGTCGATGGGCGAATCACACGAAACAGGCTGGCCGCTGTCCGCGGCCCAGCACGGCATCTGGGTCGGCCAGCAGCTCGACCTCGCGAGCGCTGTCTACAACGCGGGCGAGTGCATCGAGATTCGTGGCCCGCTCGACGTGGAGCACTTCGAGTCCGCCCTCCGGCAGGCCATCGACGAGGCGGAGGCGCTGCACGCGCGCTTCCTCTCCAGCGCCGCCGGTCCCGTGCAGTACGTGCAGCCCCGCGCATCCTGGCGGCTGCACGTCGAGGAAGTCAGCGCCACGCCCGACCCGTGGGCAACGGCCCAGGCCTGGATGCGTGAAGACCTGGCGCACACGGTGGACCTCGCACGGGGGCCCCTCTTCGGGGAGGCCCTGTTCAAGGCCGCGCCCGACCGCTTCTTCTGGTTTCAGCGAGCGCATCACATCGCCCTGGATGGCTTCGGCTTCTCGTTGGTGGCCCGGCGTGTCGCGGACCTCTACACCGCGCGGGTGACGGGAAAGCCCGCCACGGGTGGGTTCGGCCCCTTGCGCGCGGTGCTCGACGAGGACGCCGCCTACCAGAACAGCGAGCAGCATGCCGCCGACCGGGCCTTCTGGATGGAGCGCTTCGCCAGCGGCCCCAGCCCGGTGACGCTCGCGGAGCCATCCCCCGTGTCTCCGCACTTCGTGCGCCGGACGCGGCACCTCGCCCCGGCGGACCTGGAGCGGATGCAGGCCACGGCGAAGCAGGCGGGGCTCGGCTGGCCGGACCTGGTGCTCGCGGCGGCAGCGGCGTGGCTGCACCACCAGACGGCGGCGCCCGAGGTCATCCTCGGCTTGCCGGTGATGTCCCGCCTGGGCTCGGCCGCGCTGCGCGTGCCGTGCATGGCGATGAACATCGTCCCCTTGCGCATCCCCGTTCCCCCGGGCGCGGGGCTGCTCACCCTGGCGCGCGGCGTGGCGGCGGAGCTGCGCGCGATGAGGCCCCACCTGCGCTACCGCTACGAGCAGCTCCGGCGCGACCTGAAGCGCGTGGGCGGCCAGCGGCGGCTGTTCGGTCCCGTGGTCAACATCATGCCGTTCGACTACGCCCTGCGCTTCGCGGGGATGCCGGCCTTCGCCCACAACATCTCCGCCGGCCCCGTCGAGGATCTGTCCATCGGCATGTATGCCCGCTCGGACGGCAGCGGGCTGCGAGTGGATTTCGACGCGAACCCGGCGTGCTACGCGCAGGAGGCGCTGGAGGTCCATCAGAGCGGCTTCCTTCAGCTCCTCGAAGCGCTGGTCGCGGCCCCCGAGCAGGCCATTGGCACATGTGCGCCCGGCCGGCAGCCCCCCGCCGACACCAGCGGGAGTGGACGGCCTTCCATCGTGGATGGGGGGCCGCTGCCCGTCCCCGCACGGCCGGTGCTGGAGCTGCTCACCGAGCAGGCATGCGCGCGGCCAGATGCCATCGCCATCGAGCACGGCGACCACCGCCTCACCTACGGCGAGCTGCTCCAATCAGCCCAGGCGCTCGCGGCGCGGCTCCGCGCCGAAGGCGTCCAGCCCGACACCCTGGTGGCCGTCGCGCTCCCCCGGTGCATCGACGCTGTCGTCGCCACCCTCGGCGTCCTCTTCGCCGGCGCGGGCTACCTGCCGGTGGACCCCTTCGGCCCCGAGTCCCGCACGAAGGCCATCCTGGACGACGCCGCGCCCCAGGTGACCGTGCGGAGCAGCGTCGAAGACCTCACCGCCGACACGGCACCGCTCGCACCGGGGCAGTTGGCGGTGCACAAGCACCCGGGCGCCACTCACACCCCTTCAACGAGGCCCGAGGCAGAGCACCTCGCCTACGTCATCTATACCTCTGGCTCGACGGGCCAGCCCAACGGCGTGCAGATTGGCCGTGATGCCCTGGCCCACTTCATCGCGGGCGCGACCTTCCGCTACGAGGTGACGCCCGAGGACCGGGTGTTGCAGTTCGCGCCGCTGCACTTCGACGCAAGCGTGGAGGAGCTCTTCGTCACCCTGTGCGCTGGCGCCACGCTGGTGCTGCGCACCGACGCGATGCTCCAGTCGGTATCCCGGTTGCTCGAAGCGTGCGCCCGGCACGGCATCACCGTGCTCGACCTGCCCACGGCCTTCTGGCACGAGCTGGCCTACAGCGTGTCCACGGGCGCGGCGCGCCTGCCCTCGTCGATTCACACCGTCATCATCGGTGGCGAGGCCGCGCTGCCCGAGCGCGTCGCCCGCTGGCGTGGCTCCGCGGGCCGTCACGTCCGGTTGCTCAACACCTACGGCCCCACCGAGGCCACGGTAGTGGCCACCCTCGCCACGCTCAGCGGCAGCCAGGATGCCGAGCCTATCGGTGACGAGGTCCCCATCGGCCGTCCCCTGCCCGGTGTTCGCGCGGTGTTGCTCGACGCGCGGGGACACATCGTCTCCGCCGGGGAGGAAGGTGAGCTCCACCTCCTCGGCGGCGCGCTGGCGCGAGGCTATCTGGGCCGCGATGCGCTCACGGCCCAGCGCTTCATCACGCTCGACGTCTTACCCGGAAGTCCTCGCGCCTACCGCACGGGCGACCGCGCCCGGCTGCGCGAGGACGGCCAGTTGGTCTTCGTGGGCCGCGTCGACGATGAGTTCAAGCTCAGCGGCCATCGGATTGACCCGCTGGAGGTAGAGACGGCCCTGCTCCGGCACCCGGGCGTGCGCGAGGCGGCGGTGGTGGGGCAGGTGCTGGCCAGCGGCTCACGCAGGCTGTGCGCACACGTGGTGCCGCACCCGCCCGCCCCCACCCCGGTGGAGCTTCGGCAGCACCTGCTGAGCGGGCTCCCCGCGCCCATGGTTCCCGGCGCCTTCGTCTTCTCCGAACACCTGCCCCGCACGAGCACCGGCAAGCTCGACCGCGCCGAGCTGCGCCGCCTGCTGCCCACCGAGGACACGGCCGCAACCGCCGCGGCCAACACCGCGCTGGAGCGGCTGGTGATGACCATCTGGGAGGAAGTCCTGGGCGTGGCGGCGGCGTCGGCCCAGGAGGACTTCTTCGACCTGGGCGGGCAGTCCCTCCAGAGCATCCAGGTCGCGAACCGGCTCAGCGTCGAGTTGGGCCGGGAGATTCCCGTCGCCACGGTGTTCCGCTACCCGACGGCCGCCGGGCTGGCCCGGGCCCTGGAGCAGGACTCCGAGGCGGCCCCCGACACGGGCGGGCTCACCGGCAGCATGCTCGCGGACACAGTGCTGCCCGAGGACGTCGTTCCCTGGCGCACCGGCCTGGCCCTGGAGTCCACCCGGCTCCAGCAGGTCGTCCTCACGGGAGCCACGGGCTTCGTCGGAGCCCATCTTCTCGATCAGCTCCTGAGGCAGACGGATGCCCGGGTGGTCTGTCTGGTGCGCGCACGCGATGAAGGCCACGCGATGGAGCGGCTCCAGGCCGCGCTGGCGTCCCAGCACCTCGGCTCGGAGCACCTGTCCGGGCGCGTGGTGGCGCTCCCCTCCGACCTCACGCAGCCCTGGCTGGGCCTGGGGGCTGCGCGCTTCCACGGGCTGGCCTCGGAATGTGACGCGGTCATCCACAATGCCGCGGTGGTCAGCGTCGTGCGCGAGTACGGCAGCCTCCAGGCGGTGAACGTCCGGGGGACGCGCGAGCTGCTGAAGCTGGCCGCCATCCGCGCCAGGCCCTTCCACTACGTGTCCACGCTCGCGGTGGCGCCCCCATCGAGCCTGAGCCCGGTCGTCCCGGAGTCCTTCGTCCCCCCGCACCCGGGCCTGCGCGACGGCTACCAGCAGAGCAAGTGGATCGCGGAGCGGCTCGTCGAACAGGCCGGAGAGCGCGGCCTCCCGGTGTCCGTCTACCGGCTGGGCCGCGTGGTCGGCGCGCCCGACACCGCTATCGTCAATCCGCAGGACCTGGTCTGGCGAATCCTGCTCGGGGGCATCCCCGTGGGGGCGCTGCCGCTGCTGGACGTCACGGAGGCGTGGACGCCGGTGGACTACGTCGCCAGCGCGATTGTTCGCATGGCGCGGGACGCGCGGCCCCCCACGGTGTTCAACCTCTGTCCCACGCCCGAGGTCCGGCTCGGGGAGCTGTTCGGCTGGGTCCGCGACTTCGGCTACCCCGTGGAGCTGTGCTCCCTGGGTGACTGGCGCGACCGCATGGCGCGGCACGCCGCAACCGGGGAGAACCAATCCACGCTCGCCTTCTTCGACCTGCGCTCGGGTTCGGACGGCCCCGTGTTCGGGCTGGGCCCCATCCGCAGCGAACGGGTCCAGGAGGCGCTCGATGGCACGGGCATCACCTGCCCCCCCGCGGACCGCTCACTCCTGTTCCGCTACCTCGACTGCTGCATCGCGCGGGGCCTGTTGCCACCGCCTCCACGAGCCTCGACATGACGCCCGCGCACGCTCCCCGACCTCACACTGAGACGGCACTCCCGTGACGAACCGAACCTGGACGCCAGACTCCTGGCGGCACAAGCCCGTCAGCTACATGCCGGAGGACTACCCGGACGCGCAGGCGCTCGCGCGGACCGAGGAGGAGCTGGCCCGGCTTCCCCCGCTCGTATTCGCGGACGAGACGCGCCGGCTCACCGCCCGGCTCGGCCTCGTCGCCGAGGGCAAGGCCATCCTGTTGCAGGGTGGCGACTGCGCGGAGAGCTTCAAGGAGTTCACGGCCGACAACATCCGTGACACCTACCGGCTGCTGCTCCAGATGGCCATGGTGCTGACCTTCGCGGGTGGGCGCCCGGTGGTGAAGGTGGGCCGGATCGCTGGCCAGTTCGCCAAGCCGCGCTCGAGCCCCACGGAGACGGTGGCCGGTGTCACCCTGCCCAGCTACCGCGGCGACATCATCAACGGCATGGAGTTCGACACCCACGCGCGAACCCCCGACCCGCGGCGTCTGCTCAAGGCCTATCACCAGTCCTCCGCGACGCTAAACCTGCTGCGGGCCTTTGCGCAGCGGGGCTACGACGAGCTCATCGAGCCCCAGCGTTGGCCACGGGGAGGCATCAACCACCTGCTCTCGGAACGGATTCTCGAATCCCTCTCCTTCATGCGCGCGCTGGGCGTCAACCCCGAGCCTCGCCATGGCCTGAGCGCCATGGACTTCTTCACCAGCCACGAAGCCCTGCTCCTCAACGTCGAGCAGGCCCTGACGCGCGCCGAGCCTGACGGCAGCGGTTGGTACGACACGTCCGCGCACATGCTCTGGATTGGCGAACGCACGCGGCAGCTGGACGGCGGCCACGTGGAGTTCATGCGCGGCATCCAGAACCCCATCGGCCTGAAGTGCGGTCCGACGATGGAACCCGACGAGCTGCTCCGCCTGATGGACGTGCTCAACCCTCGGGGCATCCCAGGCCGCCTCACCCTCATTGGCCGCTTCGGCGCGGACCACATCGAGGACCACCTGCCCCGGCTGATGACCGCCACCCGGCGGGACGGACGCCCCGTGGTCTGGGCCATCGACCCCATGCACGGCAACACCCAGAAGGCCCGCAACGGCTACAAGACGCGCTCGTTCGAACGCATCCTCCTGGAGGTGTGCGCGTTCATGGAGACCGCCGCCGCCGAGGGCGTCCACCCCGGGGGCCTGCACCTGGAGATGACCGGCCAGAACGTCACCGAGTGCCTCGGCGGCCCGCAGCAGGTGACCGAGGACGATCTCGCCAGCCGCTATCACACACACTGCGACCCACGCCTCAACGCGGACCAGGCGCTTCAACTGGCATTCCTGGTGGCGGAATCAATGTCATCCATTCGTGGCCGCGAAGCCCAGGCCGCGTGAATTCCCAGCCATTCCTTGACAGCCCACGGTGTCAACGTTTACACGCCCATGTCCTGCAAATGAGAACCATTATCACAATCACTTCTCGTGCCTGCGGGACGACGGTGCGCCACCCGAAGTCACTGCGCTGGACGGTCTCAGCCCTGCTGGGAGGTCTTCTCACCTGGGGCCCTGCGCTCGCGGCGGAGCCCCCCGCCGTGGAGCCAGCTCCAACCTCGGCGCCAATGCCTACCAAGAGCGAACCGGCCTCCCCGGACAGCGTGGAGACGGAGTCATCCGCCCCCGCGGTCTCCGAGACAGACGTCGAAAGCGACGCCGAGGCCGAGGAGAACCTGCTCCCCTCCTACGCCATCGACGCGGTGGAGGTCCGCGCGGAGGCCGAGTCCGCGGCGGAGCGCCGACGCAAGTCCGCCGAGGCGGTGCAGGTCGTAGAGACCCAGCAACTTCAGCGCGAAGCGGTGGACCTGGGCCAGGCACTGGCGCGCACGCAGGGCATCGGCGTGCGGCGCGCGGGCGGCCTGGGGAGCAGCGCGCGGCTGTCGCTCGCCGGCCTCTCGGATGACCAGGTGCGCTTCTTCGTCGACGGCGTGCCGCTGGAGCTGGCGGGGTTCGGGCCGGAGTTCGCCAACGTCCCGGTCAACCTCGTGCAGCGGATGGAGGTCTACCAGGGCGTAGTGCCGGCCCGTTTTGGCTCGGATGCGCTTGGCGGCGCCATCCAGCTCGTCACGGAGGACGACGTGGAGGGGACCCGAGCCTCGGTGTCCTACGAATACGGCTCCTTCAGCACCCACCGGCTCACCTTGAGCAGCCGGCACCTGGACGAGCCGCGCGGGCTCTTCGTGCGCGCCAACGGCTTCTTCGACGACACGCCGAACAACTACCTCGTCGACGTGCAGGTCACCGACACGTCGGGCCGCCTCACCGATGCGCGGCTCCCCCGCTTCCACGACGCCTACCGGGCAGCAGGAGGCGGCGTGGAGGCGGGCTTCGTCAACCAACCCTGGGCGCGGCGCCTGCTGCTGCGGGCCTTCGCGAGCACGGCGGCGAAGGAGATTCAGCACGACACGACCATGAAGGTCCGCTACGGCGAGGTGGACTCCGGCAGCGCCTCCGTCGGCAGCACGCTGCGCTTCGAGCACGTGTGGGGCTCAGGGCTCGTCGCGGACGCGGTGGGTGGCTACGTCTTCCGCCGCGCCGCGCTCGAAGACCTGGGGACATGCGCATATGACTGGTATGGCCGCTGCGTTCGCGAGCTGCCCCAGCCGGGAGAGATGGAGTCGCGCGCCATCGACCGGCACGTCGACCAGCACACGGCCTTCGCCCGCGTCAACCTGGGCTGGAGCCCCGCCGAGCACCACGACCTCCGCTTCGCGCTCGCGCCGACGTGGGTATCGCGCGGCGGTGCGGACCGGGCGCTTCGAGAGCGCGGCGAGCTGGACCCGCTCTCCGGCAAGCGGGACATCGGCACGCTGGTCGCGGGCCTGGAGTACCAGTACGACGCCCTCGACGGACGGCTGGAGAACATCGCGTTCGTGAAGGAGTACATCCAGCTCCTGCGCGTGGACCGGCTGCTGCCTACCAACGAGTTCGTGCCCGTCCGCCGGAACAAGCAGACCTCCGGCATCGGCGACAGCCTGCGCTTCCGCTTCACGCCCCAGCTCACCGGCAAGGCGTCCTACGAATGGGCCACCCGCCTTCCGCGCCCGGATGAAATCTTCGGCGATGGCATCCTGGTGGGTGACAACCTCGACCTTGTCCCCGAGACGAGTCACAACGTCAACCTGGGCCTGTCGCTGGAGGTGCCGACGGAGACGAAGGGCGCGTTCCGCGGAGGCCTCATGGGCTTCGGCCGCATCGCGGATCAGCTCATCGTGCGCCTGGGCTCGCTGGGCTACTTCACCTATCAGAACGTCCTCTCCGCGCGTGTGCTGGGCGTCATGGGCTCCGCGGGCTGGACGTCACCGAAGCAGTACTTCGCGCTCGACGGCAACGTCACCTGGCAGGACTTCCGGAACCGCTCCGAGTCGGGACCGTTCGGCGGGTTCTCTGGCCAGCGCATCCCCAATCAACCGCACCTGCTGGCCAACACCAGCGCCCGCTTCCAGCTCGGCGGCGTGGTGACGCCGAGTGACGAGCTGTCGCTGGCCTGGAACACCCGCTACGTCCACGCATTCTTCCGCGCCTGGGAGAACCTGGGCCAGACAGACACGAAGGACGTCATCGACGCGCAGCTGCTGCACGCGGTGGCCCTCACCTACGTCCTGAGGAGCGGCACCACGACGCTGAGCTGGACGCTCGACGTGCAGAACCTGACCAACGCCAGGGCGTTCGACTTCTACGGCGTGCAGCGCCCCGGCCGCATGGTCTCCGGCAAGTGGATCGCCGAGTTCTGACCGCGACTCCCCCTTCCCTGAACCCCACCTCGAAAGGAATGCCGTATGAAATCCACGTCCCTCCTCCGCGCCTCGCGACTGTTCGTCGCGGCGCTCACCCTCTGTCTGACGCAGGCGTGCAGTGACGACCCGGCCCCCACGCCTGACACGCCGGACAGTGGAACGCTCGATACGCCGCTGTACGCGGTCGTCACCCAGGTCAGCTCGTCGGAGGGCTCGCAGAGCTACATCGTCCTCACCGACACGTTGGACCACACGCAGCCGCTGTCGCTCGACAACGCGGTCGAGGTGTCGGGGCGCGCGCTCGGCTCCGGCATCGCGAAGTCCGGCGCGCTGTACATCAGCAGCAACGAAGGCGCGACCGTCACCCGGTACGACCTGGTGGACGGCCAGCGGCTGGTTCGCGGGCAGACGGTCAGCTTCGAGGGCGTCGGGGTCGCCTCCATTGGCGAGTACCAGCACAACTTCCACTACGTCTCGCCGACGAAGGCCTACTACTTCGACGGCCGCACCTCGCAGGTCATCGTCTGGAACCCGTCGGACATGAGCCTCACCCGCGCCATCCCGATTCCGGGGCTCGCCGTCACCGGCGCGGTGACGTCCTTCACCACGCACCCGGTGCAGTCGGGCAACCTGCTGATGGTGGCGGCGGCCTGGCGTCCCAGCACGGGCGTGGGCATCACCTCGCGGGCCGGCATGGTCGTGGTCGACACGACCACGGATTCGGTGACGCTGGCCAGCAACGACCGCTGCGGCTATGTGCGCGACGGCGTGCTGGGGCCAGACGGCATGGTGTACGTGGCCACCGAGGCCTACGGCGCTGCCGTGTACCGCGTGGCGGGCGGCAGCACGCCGGTGCCCTGTCTATTGAAGTTCGACCCGTCGACGAAGGAGTTCGACGCGAACTTCTTCATCGAGCTGAGCTCCCTGACGGGTGGCGCGGCCGCCGGCTCCCTCCTTCCCGGCCCGGATGGCGCGGCGTACCTCCGTGTGCTGGACGAGAACGTCTACACCGTCACGCCCGACGTACACCCCCGCATGGTGGCCAGCGCGCAGGCCTGGACGTGGTGGAAGCTCGACCTGAGCGCGTACACGGCGGCACACGTCGGGACGCTCCCGGCCAGCACGGGCAGCGCCTTCATCCACCACGGCGAGGATGACCGGGTGCTCTTCACGGATTTCACCAACAGCTCGTCGCAGACGAACTTCCGCGAGCTGACGGATGAGAGTGGCCGCGTGGTCTTCAGCCACCAAGGGCTCGCGTTCTCGTTCCTGCAACTGCGCTGAGCGTCTCGCTCCTGGCCGACGCCTCCTCCCGGAGCCTTTGGTGACCGCCTCGATTCCATCGCGCCAGGAGCGCCTGCTCGTCCTGCTGCTTGCGGGCGTGCAGTTCACCCACCTGTTGGACTTCATGATCGTCCTGCCGCTGGGGCCCGAGTTCATGCGGCTGTTCAGCCTGTCCGCCACGCAATTTGGAACCCTGGTGTCATCCTACACGCTCGCCTCGGCGGTGATGGGCGTGCTGGGCCTCTTCTGGATCGACCGGTTTGGCCGCAGAAGCACGTTGCTGGCCATCCTGGGGGGGTTCATCGCGGCCACGCTGGCCTGCGGCGCGGCGCAGAGCCACGCGTGGCTGTTGGTGGCCCGGAGCATCGCGGGCGGGTGCGCGGGCCTGATGGGCGCCGTCATCATGTCCATCCTCGCGGACGCTGTCCCAGGCGAGCGCCGTGGCCGGGCCCTTGGCACCGTGATGTCGTCGCTCGGGCTCTCCGCAGTCGCGGGAGTCCCCCTGAGCCTGGGACTGGCCAATGCGCTGAGCTGGCGCGCGCCGTTCTACGTCATCGGCATGCTCGGCGCGGTGCTGTGGTGCGGCTTGCTCGCCGTGCTGCCCCGGCTCGATGCGCACGTCACGTCCGGCCCGGATCGGCAGGGACCGCCCGTCACCGCGCTGTTCACGCCCGGCTTCTCGCTGGGCTGGCTACTGACCTTCAGCGTCGCCTTCGCCAGCTTCCTGCTGATTCCGTACCTGAGCGCGTACATGGTCGGGAACCTCGGGCTGGCGCAGACCGACCTGCCGTGGGTGTACCTCGCGGGGGGAGCCGGCACGCTGCTCGCGGCCCGCCAGGTGGGGCGGTGGGTGGACCACTACGGCCCGGCTCGGGTGCTCGGGCTGCTGCTCCTCGGCACCATGGTGCCGCACCTGGGCTTCACCCACCTGCCGGCCTCGCCGTTGCCGGTGGTGATGGCCGTGTTCGTCCTCTTCATGTCGGTGACGTCCACGCGCCCCATCCCCACCATCGCCTTGATCTCCGCGCGGGTGCCGCCGCCTCTGCGCGGGCGGTACATGGCCATGAACATGGCCGCGAGCGACGGCGCCTCCGGGATCGCGGCTTCGGCCAGCGGCCTGCTGCTCGCCACCGCGCCGGGAGGCGAGCTCGTGGGCTTCGGGCTCGCGGGATGGCTCGCCGTGAGCGTCACCACCGTCTCGCTCCTCCTCCTCTGGACCTTCGGACGGAGCACCGTCCCGATGAGCGCGGCGCCCACACCACCGTGAATCGCAGTTCCTGTCTCGAATCACAGAAGGAAACGTCCATGGATAGCCCCGCCAAGCACCCCTCCCTGCCGCGCCCCATCCAGGGCGAGCTGAAGCTCGACCGCTCCCACCAGCTCCTCGCCGAGGCGCAGCGGCTGGTCCCCGGCGTCACCCAGTCGATGATGAAGCGCCCGGAGATGTTCGCGCCCGGCGCCTTCCCCGTGTTCCTGGTCAAGGGCCAGGGTGCGCTGGTGGAGGACGCGGACGGCCAGGAGTACATCGACTTCATCGGTGGCCTGGGCGCGAACATGCTGGGCCACAACCACCCCGCCGTGGTGAACGCCATCCGCGAGCACCTGGAGGAGGGTGTCCTCCACTCGCTGCCCACCCCCGTGGAGGTCTCCGCCGCGCAGGCGCTGGTGGACGTCATCCCCGGTGCGGAGATGGTGCGCTTCTTCAAGACGGGCGCGGACGCCACGTCCGCCGCGGTGCGGCTGGCGCGCCACATCACCGGTAAGCAGAAGATCATCACCGTCGGCTACAACGGCTGGCACGACCACTTCATGTTCGACACGCCGGGCGTCCCGGCCGCGCTGGCATCGCTGACGATCCGCATGCCGCTCTTCACCCCGCCGGATGAGGCGGCGCTGCTGGCCTGCATCGAGAAGAACGCCAGCGAGCTGGCGGTGGTGCTGCTGTCGGTGCCCTACAACCGCCCCCTCACCCCGGACTTCATGCAGCAGGTGCGCGCCACCTGCACCGCCCACAACGTGTTGCTGGCCCTGGACGAGGTCGTCACCGGCTTCCGGCTGGCGGTGGGCGGCGGCCAGGAGTACTTCGGCGTCCACGCGGACTTCGTCACCCTGTCCAAGAGCCTCGCCGCGGGCATGCCGCTGTCGGCCATCGCGGGCCCCGCGAAGCACCTGAGCCGGCTAAGCGAGCTCCAGGTGTCCACCACCTTCGGCGGCGAGCTGCTGTCGCTGTACGTGTGCGAGGCGGTGCTGAAGGGCTACAAGGACGGCGCCTACATCCAGCGCCTGGCCCGGCTGGGCCGCAAGCTGCGCGAGGGCGTCAACGCCCACGCCGAGGCCGTGGGCTCGCCGCTGCGCGTGATTGGCTACGACGCAATTCCGTTCTTCCTCTTCGCCAAGGACCCGGCGGAGCACGCGAAGCAGATGCAGCCCTTCCAGGCGGCCATGGCGCGCCGGGGCGTCCTGCTGCGCCGCGACGTCACGTTCCTCACCACGGCGCACACGGAAGAGCAGATCGACTACACCATCGCGATGGCGGGCGAAGCGCTCCGCTCCCTCACCCGCCCGGCGGCGGCCTGAGGCCGCCCCGGGGCCGTGGCTCAGCCCTTCGAGTCGTGGTGGTCCGAGGTGCCGCGCTTCCAGTAGCCCGTCACCCGGACCCAGCTCTTGTTCGCGCCACGCTCGTTCAGCAGATGGTCCTTGATGGGGCGCACCGTATGCGCCTCACCCGCCACCCACGCGAAGTAGTCGCCCGGGGGGAACTCGAGCCCCCGGATGGCCTGCTGGAGCACGTCCGAAGCCCCTGCCTCCGCGCCGTTGCGGTGCAACCACGTCACCGTCGCGTTTGCCCGGGTGGTGAAGCGCTGCTCCTCGGAAGCGTCAGGCACTTCGCAGAAGACGATGGCGCGAGCCCCTTCCGGGAGCTCCTCCAGCATCCGGCCGATGGCGGGCAGCGCCGACGCGTCGCCCGCGAGCAGGTACCAGTCGAAGTCCGGTGCCACGTACGTCGAGCCACGCGGGCCTCCCACGGCGAGGAGATCACCCACCTGCGCCTTGCTCGCCCACGTCGTCGCGGGGCCCGTCCCGTGCAGCACGAAGTCGATGTCGAGCTCACCCGCTGCGGCGTCATAGCGGCGAGGCGTGTAGTCGCGGGAGTCCGGCTTGCGCTCGCCTTCCTTCAGCACCAGTCCCGTGGGCGTCACGGTGGGAATGACCGGCATGCGCTTGCCTTCCTCTGGGAACAGCAGCTTCACGTGGTCGTCCGCGCCCGGGCTGTTGAAGCCCGCCAGCTCGTCGCCCCCCAGGGTGATGCGGACCATCTGCGGCGTCACCCGCGTCACCCGCTTCACCTCCAGGAGCCGGAACTTCACGGGGAACGGCCCCCGCCGATAGACACGTTCTGTGGTCGTCGTCACGAATGCTCCAGATATCGATATTGAATCTCATTTTCGATATCATGCGGCATCCCACCAGGGCAACGACCGAAGAAGTCCCGTGTCCGCTCCTGTTCAGTAGACGGGCGGACACGGGGAAGCCCGGCTCGTGCCCCGAAGCCGCAGGGCTCACGAGCCGGAGGGACCGCATCAGCCGCAGGTCAGGGTCCAGCGGCAGTTGTTCGACAGGCACTCCCGGTTGTTGGCGCACAGCGCGCCCTTGGCCTTCTTGTTCTGGCACTTGCCGGTGTTGAGGCCCCAGCCGCAGTACTGGCTGCTGCCGCAGTCCTCGTCACCGTCGCAGATGCAGCTGCCCGTCAGACCCGAGCAGCCGTCCAAGGCGTTGCAGGCGCCGCTGACGCACTCCTGCGCGAAGCGGCAGCTCTCGTTGAGCTGCTTCGAGGCGGGCGCGTAGGTGTGGCCGCACATCTGAGGATAGGAGGCCTCGCGGGTGGCCTTCGGCACGTAGGCCGCCACGCCACTGGCGTCGATGTTCGTCGCGGCATCGGCCATGCCGGTGCGCGTACCGGTGGCCCGCTCCCACATGCGGATGAAGGTCTCCGCCGAGCCCTCCAGGCCGGTCGTATTGACGCCGAGCTGCTTCAAATCTCTCAGGACATCCGGCAGCAGGCCCACGTGGGCCAGGCCGTAGACGTCGAAGTCGGTGCCCAGCGGCGGCGGACCGGAGACGCGCTGCTGGTGCGCCTGGGCCGCCGCCTCCGCGGGGAAGCCGGCCGAGCACGCACCGTGGTCACCGAAGCGCGGACGGGTCTGCTGGATGAAGCCGTTGAGGTCGGCGCCAAAGCCCATGTTCACCTTGAGGCCCATGCGGCCGAACTCGTACGCCTGCGCCAGCGAGCGCGTGGAGCCCTGGCAGTTGTTGGCCACCGGCGTGCGCGTGTAGTCACGCGTCTCGTCGTGCGCGGTGCGCAGGCCGAACATACCGCCCGTCTGGCGGATGTAGCGGATGATGGACGCGGGCGTCGTCTTCTCGTTGGCGGCCAGCCCCGGGTGCATCACCTCGCGGAAGTGACCGTGCGAGATGTAGATGGGGTAGTAGCTCCGGCCCTGGGCGATGGCGAAGGTGTCGTCCACGGAGCGCTCGGACATGTGCGCCACGTCGACGAGCATGCCCTTGTTCATCATCTCGGCGACCAGCGCCTTGCCCTCGGCCGTGAGGCCCTTGGTGTTCTTGCAGTTGGCGTCCACGTCGAAGCCCAGCGTGAAGCCATTGCCCGTGAGGCCGCAGTCGGTATCGATGTGGCAGTTCTCCAGGAACTGGGAGACCTGGAAGATGGCGTTGTGGGGCGCCGCGCCGCCAAAGCGGTTGTCGAGCTGGTGCACGGGCTGGATGGAGCGCACGCCCAGCGAGTAGACGCGGTTGAGCTCGGCCTGCCAGTCCTTGGTGCCGAAGAGCTTGCTCGCCTCGATGGAGAGCACCATCGCCAGCTTGCCGGAGGCGATGATCTGCCGCGCGTGTGCCGGCGACAGCGCAATCTCCGCCCAGGGCGTCCGGGCGTCGAAGTCATGCGCCATCTGGATCTGCACGTCCACGTCCGTCATCTCGTCGCAGGGCCGCTTGATGTTCTGGTACGGCAGCGCCTTGCAGAGGAACTCGTTGCTCATCAGGGAGATGGTGACCAGGGACATGCCGCCCTGGTGCGCCTGCCGCAGCCAGCCCTCCCAGGACTGCTGATGCGCGATGGTGTCCCAGCGCGGCCACTGCGTGGGCACGTTCATCCGGCCCAGGTGAAGACCGGTATCCCCTTCCGTTCCCTCCACCTGCCCGATGATCTCCGACGCCACCGCGCCGCCGATGCCGAACAGCTGCGACAGTACGGGGATGCCGCTCAGGTTCACGCCGCCCGCATTGGGACACACGTTCAACATGGAGCTCAGGTCCATGCGAACGCGCGCATGGTCGCTCTCGGGCAGGCCACCGTCACAGCTCACCAGAGCGCCCATGTGCTTGCCGTGGAACCAGCCACCGCTGAACGACTCCTCGGCGAACATGTGGTGATGCATTTCCGCGAAGCCCGGAACGGCGACGGCTTGCGCGACCTCGGCCGTCGCGGGCTGCTCGGCGGGCACGTCTTCTTCGGTGGGCTGGCATCCCTGGCTCAGCACCAGGGTGGTCACGAGGGAGAGGGTCAAGAATCGCCGTGGATCAGGTCCGATACATCGCTGCATACAGTGCACCTTTCCGGTACCGCGGGGAGGTGCTCTGGGAGTATCAGGACCGAGTCTTGTTTTTCAATGATTGCAACTTTTTCTCGGGAACCAAAACGGAGCGGCGCCACACATGCGTTTCCCTCCGCCACGTACGTCACGCATCCTCATCCAGGCTGTGACCTCCAGCGTTACAACCGCGCGTACGGAGAGGCAGCGCGAAGCACCGCGTCATGACACTCTCGCGAGACCCGAGGGCAGGTGGGGCGATCCCCCACCACTCACAGATTGACGGTCCGAATGGGTCACGACCTCACGGAGCCGAAGATGAAGATGCCCTGGCGCTCGTTCCCGGTGCTGCTGCCCCTTCTGGTTGGCTGTGAGCCACTTCTGGTGGACGACATTTCGAGGCCCGCCGTTGCAGGCCCGGCACGGCACGCGTCCGACCACCGGACGTGGGAGCCCTGCGGCCTCGGTGCGAGCCGGCTCGCGGACATCCGGCCCGGCCCCGAGGGTTCCGCGATCGACGAGCGGCTCCCCGGCGGCGGAGGGCTCTTCTTCACCGCGGACGACGGCCGCCATGGCGCCGAGCTGTGGACGAGCAGCGGCACCCAGGGCCCCGGCACTCGGCTGCTCGACGACATCGCACGGGGGCGCGAGGGCTCGGGCGCCACGGACCTCACGCGCGTCGGGGACCGGGTCTTCTTCATCGCGGACGACGGCGCGAACGGCCGCGCCCTGTGGACGAGCGACGGCACCCGCGAGGGGACGACGCTGGTGAAGCACATCCTTCCCATGTCTGCGGGGCGTGGAGAGGGCCAGACCCTGGTTGCGTACAAGGGCCGCCTCTACTTCTCCGCCGCCAGGCCCGATGGCGCGCACGGGAGCGAGCTGTGGACCAGCGACGGCACGGAAGCAGGCACCCATGAAGTGGCGGATCTCATCCCGGGCCCCGACAGCGCATTCCCTCGCCGGTTCGCCGTTCACGACGGTTCGCTCTACTTCGTCATCAGCGTGGGAGAGGAGAACTGGCTGGTACGCGGTGACGGAGGCGCGGACTTCACTCCGCTCCTCGAGGTCTTCGAGGACACGGTCATCTTCCACATGAAATCCGTGGGCAAGAAGCTCTTCTTCCTCGTGGACCCGGACGAGGGAGAGGCGATCCTCCATGTCACGGATGGCACCCCCGAGGGCACGCGCCGGCTGCGATTCTTCCCGGGCGACTATCCTCACGACATGGTGGAGCTGCACGGCAAGCTCTACTTCAGCGCTGGCTCGGGCACACGGGAGGGCGAGGAGCTGTGGGTGAGCAACGGCACGGTCTCCGGCACCCGGCGCGTGAAGGACATCCGGCCGGGCTCGGAAGGCTCGGCGCCGACGTTCCTCGCCGTGGCCGGAGATCGGCTCTACTTCGCCGCGGATGACGGCAGGCACGGCCGCGAGCTGTGGGTGAGCGACGGCACGTCGCGAGGAACGAAGCTCTTCAAGGACCTGGTGCCCGGGGCCGAAGGTGCGTCTCCAACCGAGGTGACGGCCATCCAGGACTGGCTGTTCTTCAGCGCGACGACGGCGGGAGGCGAAGCGGAGCCCTGGCTGAGCAACGGCACCGGCCCCGGGACTCGGAGAATCTCCGCCGGGAGCGCGCGCTCACCGCAAGGGTTCATCCGCTCCGGCTGGGACGTTTTCTTCACCGCCGAAGACGGCGGCACTGGCCGTGAGCTCTATGCCCTGCCCTTCCGCCCCTCCCCGGAATGCGCTCGCGGAGTGCCGTGAATCGCTCCGGCGGGCGTCAGACATAGAGCACCGCGGAGGCGGTGAAGCCATCGTCGTGCTCGCGAATGCGCGCGCCACGGAACGACGCGGCCCGCACCACGGTTCGGAGCGCTGGGGGCTGGATGCCGCGAATGCGCGCACGCAGTCCCCGCTCGGAGAGCGTGTCCACCACGACGGATGTGTAGACACGCTGCTTCACCTGCGAGCGGGAGATGAGCTCATTGAGCCAGTGAGCGAGCAGGGCCTCGATATCGGCCGACTGGAGGACCACCTGCTCCTCCTCGGCACGCTCGGGCGTCTCGGGCAATGCCGCACCGAGCATGAGCTCGGCCAATGCGTACCCTGCCTCCTCGAACAGCGCGGGCAGACCGGTGCCCTCGACGCGGAGCTCGATTTCGTGGGTCTGCGGCGCTGGATGAACGGTCCCCTGTTCCACGTCGACCTCCCCGCTGGGTGGGCGTGTCCTTCAACCAACGTGGCGGCACGCCACCGACGGCGCAACGCGCACAGGGTGACCAGATGTCCCGGCGCGTGGCCGCCACCAGCCAAGGGAACGGGTGGCTGCCCCGCTCAGGCTCCCGCACCTTGAACGGGATTCGGGCTGGCCGTAAGAAATAGACCAGCATCGGTGGACAGGTGCCCCGGCCATGCTTCTCTTGATCGCAGGGGGCGCCATGTACTTCGAGGATCGTGTCGATGCAGGTCGGCGGCTCGCCCAGTCGCTGCGCGAGCGTGGCTACACGGGCGAACGCACGCTCGTCCTTGCGTTGCCCCGGGGGGGCGTACCCGTGGCCTTCGAGGTCGCAACGGCACTGGACGCACCGCTGGACGTCTGGGTGGTGCGCAAGGTCGGCGTGCCAGGCTACGAGGAGCTGGGCCTCGGCGCGGTCGCTGAAGGTGGTGTCGCGTTCGTCAACCGGAGGCTGACGGATGAGATGGGCGTCACCGAGGTGGACCTGCAAAGCCTCATCCGTCAGAAGACCGACGAGGTGAAGGCCCGGGTGGCGCGCTTCCGCCAGGGTGCCGGGGCGCCTCGAATCGAAGGTCAGCGCGTCATCCTGGTGGACGACGGCATCGCGACGGGAGGCACCGTCCGGGCGGCCCTCCAAGCGCTCCGCATGCTCCGGCCCAGCAGCATCATCCTCGCGGTCCCCGTCGCGGCATCCCAGACGCTCGACGAGCTCGCCCCCCTCGCGGATGACGTGGTGTGCGTGCTTTCAACGCCTTCGCTGTATGCCATTGGCCAGTGGTACGCCGACTTCCGGCAGGTTCCCGATGAAGTGGTCGCAACGCTGCTGGCACGGGCCCGGCTCACCCGCGGTTACGACCGTCACACGCCGCCCGGAGGCACGGCCCACACCTGACCGACCGCCCCGAGCCATCAGCGAGCAGCGACCACCCAGATTGCGACCTCCCGCTCCATCAGGAGCCCCAGCGGGCGCAGTTCACCCCGGCCCTACGAAGGAGCCGCCGCAGCGGCGCAGGGATGGCAGCTTGAGCCCTGCCGTGCAGCACGTTCCATCCCCACCCTTCCCAGGAGGCAACCAGACCCGAGCAGGAGCGAGTGATGCCCGTCTACGAGTTCTACTGCCGCAAGTGCAAGGCCCCCTTCACCGAGGCCATGAGCATCAAGGAACACGATGCGCGAACGCCCCAATGCCCAAGCTGCCAGGAGAAGAGGGAGGTGGAGAAGCGCATCTCCACCGTTCATACCGTGACCTCCAAGAAGTGGCTGACGTTCTGACACGCTCCCGGGCTTGCCCCGCGACGAGCCTGTGGCGGGGGGCCGACGCGCGATGACTCCGGACACACGGGACAGGGGGCGGAGCGCCAATGGCTCGACGCCTTCTGCCTCGGGGAAGGTGCTCACCCTCCTGCTCTGCGGAGATGTGATGACGGGCCGGGGCATCGACCAGGTCCTGCCCCACCCTGCTCCGCCCGGCATCCACGAGGACTACCTGAAGGATGCGCGGGACTACATCCGGCTGGCAGAGGAGCGCAATGGTCCCATCCGGACGCCCGTCGGCTTCGGTGAGCTCTGGGGCGACGCGCTCGACGAGATGGAGCGGGCCGCGCCGGATGTTCGAATCATCAACCTGGAGACGAGCGTCACCACGAGCGAGGCGTGGTGGCCGGGCAAGGGCATTCATTATCGCATGCACCCGGAGAACGCGGCCTGCCTCACAGCCGCACGGATCGACTGCTGCGCGCTGGCGAACAACCACGTGCTGGACTGGGGCTATCCGGGGCTCCTCGAAACGCTGGCCACCCTCCGGCACCTGGGCATCGCCACCTCGGGGCTCGGGGAGGACCAGGAGCGAGCACGGCGGCCCGCCATCCTGGATGTGACCGGGGGCCGGGTCATCGTGTTCTCGTTCGGTGATGGCAGCAGCGGGATTCCCCGCGTCTGGGGTGCGACGGAAGACCGGCCCGGCGTGGACCTGCTACCAGCGCTGTCAGCCACCACGGTGCGGCAACTGCGCGAGCGCGTCGCGGCCGTCAAACGCACGGGCGACATCGTCGTCGCCTCCATCCACTGGGGCGGCAACTGGGGCTATGCGGTGCCAGATGCGCAGCGGGCCTTCGCGCGAGCGCTCATCGATGAGGCCGGCGTCGACATCATCCATGGCCACTCGTCGCACCACCCGCGCGGCATCGAGGTCCACCGGGGACACCTCATCCTCTACGGCTGCGGAGACTTCCTGAACGACTACGAGGGAATCTCCGGCCACGCGGCCTTCCGGCCAGACCTGACGCTGCTGTACCTGGCGTCCATCGCCCCTGCCACTGGCGAGCTGGCGAGCCTCCGCATGCTTCCGATGCAGTTACGCCAATTCCGCCCCCATCACGCCTCACGGCAGGACGCCGAGTGGCTGTGCGGTGTCCTCGACCAGCAGGGGCGAGATCTGGGGACCCGCACGCGGCCGGCACCCGAGGACAACGGTGCGCTCATCCTTCAGTGGACGTGAGCCCCAAGGCAGGCCGCGAGCGGCCTCAGGGCCCCATATTCCCCCGCACGGCGGCGGCCGTCTGGTCGAGCTCGGCGGCGAGCAGCACCCACAAGTCGTCCAAGGAGACGAGCCCCACCATTCGCCCCCGTTCGTCCACGATGGGCAGCCGGCGCACGCCATGTTGCCGGATGATGAAGAGCGCCCGGTCAATCGAATCATCCACACGCGCCACGACGGGCTCTGGGGACATGACGTCCGCGACGAGCACGGCGGCAGGGTCTCTCCGCGTCGCCACGACCCGGGTGGCGATGTCCCGATCGGTCAGCAGCCCCACCGGGCGCAGGTCGTCCTGAACCACCACGAGCGCGCCCACGTGCTGGTCGCGCATGGACTCGGCGGCTTCCGCCACGCTCTGCGTGGGTTGGACGATGGCCATCGACTTGCGGCAGAACCTCGAGAGCGACATACAACCTCCCTGGACGCGGTGAGCGTGCGTCCAGTCGCACACCCCGGTGGCGGAACGTTCCCGCACGCGTCCTCCTCCTGAGACGCAGCGCACGCCGCCGGTCCGATGCAACCCGGCGCTCAGCCTTTCAGCACCGCCAGCGGCACCAGCCGCGCCACCTTCCGCGCGAGACCCGCCGCCTCGACCACGTCCACCACCCGGTCCACGTCCTTGTAGGCCAGGGGCGCTTCCTCCGCGAGCTCCGCGTTGGAGGGACACTCCACGGCGATGCCCTGACGATTCAGCGCCGCGCGCAGCTCACTTCCCACCACCTGGCGCTTGGAAGCGGCGCGGCTCAATCGCCGGCCTGCTCCATGACAGGCGCTGCTGAGTGAGATGGCCTCGGCTGCCCCCTGCCCCACCAGCACGAACGATGCCGTGCCCATGCTTCCGGGGATGAACACGGGCTGACCGACCTGACGATAGGCCGCGGGCAGTTCGGGGTGCCCAGGACCGAAGGCCCGCGTCGCGCCCTTGCGATGCACACAGAGGCGCTGGCCTTCATGCGGCTCCAGCTTCGCGATGTTGTGGGCGACGTCATAGACGATGCGAGGCCAGGCAGCGGACCGGTCCCCGAACCACCGGCGGAACACCTCACGCACCCGGTGGGTGAGCACCTGCCGGTTGGCCCAGGCGAAGTTGGCCGCGGCGCACATGGCCGCGAAGTAGTCCTGCCCCTCCGTCGACGACAGCGGCGCACAGGCGAGCTGGCGGTCCACGAGCCGGATGCCCTCGTGTGCCAGGGCGCGGTCCATGGTGCGCACGGCATCCGTGCAGACCTGGTGCCCCAGCCCACGCGAGCCCGTGTGGATGAGCACGGTGAGCTGTCCCTCGAACAGCCCGAGCGCCGATGACGCCTCCGCGTCGAGGACGCGCTCCACTCGCTGCACCTCTAGGAAGTGGTTGCCGCCACCGAGCGTGCCAAGCTGGTCATGCCCCCGCTCCCGGGCCCGGACGGAGACCTTGGCCGTGTCGGCGCCATCGAGGCAGCCTCCGGCCTCCAGGTAGTCGACGTCCTCCGGCGACCCCAGTCCCAGCGTGTCCACCAGATAGGGGACGCCTTCCGTAAGGACGCGGTCCATCTGCTCGGGAGACAGCGACAGGCGGCCATGCCGGCCGAAGCCTGTGGGAATGCTCCGAGCGAGGTCGTGAGCCACCTCCGGCAGGACCTCCTTCACGTCCTCGTGCCGAAGCCCGGTCGCCAGCAACCTCACGCCGCAGTTGATGTCGAACCCGATGCCCCCCGGCGAGATGACGCCATCCGGCAACGCAGTGCCCGCCACGCCCCCCACGGGGAAGGCGTAGCCCTCGTGCATGTCCGGCATTCCGATGGCGAAGCCCTGGATGCCCGGCAGAGTGGTGACATTGACGAGCTGAGGCACGCTCCGGTCCTGGACCATCTGCTGGAGCAGCTCCGAGTCCGCGACGATGCGGGCCGGTACGCGCATATCCTCTCGGAAGCCCTGGCCCAGTTCATACAGGGCGGGCCCTATCTGCCGGATGAGCGGCTCCAGCCGCTGTGGGACCTCTGGAAGTGTCTCCATGCTTGCCTCAAGACAGGGGGTTGATCTCAGACATCGAGGACGACCGTGGCCGTGAAGCCGTCGTCGTGCTCGTGCAACTCCAGGCCATGGAAGGTGGCGGCCTTCACAGCGGTCTTCAGCACGGGGGGCGACACGCCGCGAATGTGGGCGCGCAGCGACCGCTCCTTGAGTTCGTCCACCACGAGGTCCGTGTAGACGCGCTTCGTCAGGTCCGAGCGGGCGATGAGTTCGTTGAGCCAGTCGACGAGCAGGGCCTCGGTGTCCGCCGCCACGAGCGTGACGCGCTCCACCGCCGACTCTGGCGCGGGCTGCGGCAACGGTGCCTCTCCGAGCATGAGCTCCGCGAGCGCGTACCCGGCCTCCTCGAAGAGTTCCAGGAGTCCCGTTCCTGAGATGCGCAGCTGAACCTCACTGACATGCGGTTCGAATTGATGCGTCCCTGACTCCATGACCGCCTCCTTCCCGCGCCAAAGTGGAGATGCCCCTATCGATGACAACCTCGTTGACGGCTCACGAAGGCGACGGTGGAGAAACGTCCTGCTCCTCTTGCCCCATGGAACGTGTTGCTGATTCGAGCTCGATCTCCGTCTGCGGACCTGTCCGCACCGGAAGGTCCAACCGCAGCCATGCCGACATGCCGCCCAGCACGTTCGAGACCTCCTCGAAGCCGTTGCGGAGCAGGATGCTCGTGGCGAGTCCAGAGCGGCGGCCGGTGCTGCACACCACCGCGACCGGATGGTCTTCGCGCAGTCCCAGCCCAGAGAGGCGCTCCTCCAGCTCTGTCACATACGCATGCCGTGCGTTCAGGATGTGGCCACGCTCGAACTCCGAGCGCTCACGCACGTCGAGCACCTGGAAGTCCTCCAGCTGGGAAAAGAGCGCCTCGGGCGTCAGCGTGCCGTTGCTCTCGATCGGCAGCCCCGCGTTGCGCCATGCCCCGAATCCCCCCGTGAGGACGCCCTCCACCTGGTCGAGGCCGACGCGGGCCAGAGCGAGCACGGCCTCCTTCGAGTCCGCGTGCGCAGGCAGGACGAGGAACAGCGGCGTGCCCGGCTGTACCATCTGTCCACCGAACACGGACAACCCCTGCATCCAGACATTCAGCGAGCCCGGGATGTGGCCTCCCGCGAAGGACTCTGGCTCACGCGCGTCCAGGACAAGCCCACTGTGACTTGCCCACTGAAAGCGTTTCGGCTCCAGGAAGGGGATGGCGGATGAATCGGCGGAGAGTGGCACGCCACCGCGTACGTTCACCTCCTCCATGCGCGAGAAATACGAGGGCCTGTGGAGCCGCTCCTGCACCTTGCGCTGGATGAAGTCGCTCCGGCTGGAGGTGAACACGGGATTGTGCAGGCGCTCGAAGCCCAGTGTCGTCAACTCCCGGTCCGCGATGCCGCTGCCACACACCGAGCCTGCCCCATGGGCCGGGAAGACCAGTGCCTGATCGCCCAGGGGCAGGACCTTTTGGTGGAGCGAATCAAAGAGGAGCGCGGCGTTCTCGTAGACCCGCTCTGGCACCGTCAGGTCCGTGCGCCCTGTCTCTCCAGCGAAGAGCGCGTCGCCCGTGAAGACGCCCCAAGCCTGGGCATGGTGGGGATCCAGGTAGACGGCCCAACTCATGCTCTCTGGCGTGTGACCCGGCGTATGAAGCGCCACCAGCGTCAAGGCCCCCAGATGTAGCCGCTCTCGCTCGCCCATCCGCACGTCGGCATGGCCGGTGATGGGGTGCCGGCCAGCCACCACCTGCGCGCCCGCAAGGCGGGCAAGCGCGGAGGTGCCCTCAACGAAGTCCTCCTGACGGTGCGTCTGGAGCACGTAGCGCAGCCGCAATCCCTGCCGCCGCAACACGTCCAGGTAGACGTCGACATCACGCCGGGGGTCGACGACGAGCGCCTCGCCTTCACTGCCCAGGATGTAGGTGATTTGGGCAAGGCCCTCGGTCTTGATGGCCTGGAAGTACATGGCCCCTCCTCCGCTGAAGGTGGTCGCCATGACTGGAAAGAGCATCATGGGCACGATGCTTTGCCGCCCGCTTGGCCTGCCAGGAGCCCGGCCAGGAGCGGAGCATCCTCCCCGCCTTCTGACCTGCTACCGCACGCCTGCCCGCGTGAATGGCGTCCGTGGGGATTCCATCTCGCCTTCGCAACGCCGCCTGGAGTGCCGCTGGTGAGAGTTGAGCGTCACCCGCTTCGGTGGACAGGTTGACTACGCTGCGTGCCTCTGCACCTCAGCCGTTCTCTCGTACTCGGCCGGGCTGACGTAGGGTCGTGTCCCTATAAGTGTGTAGATGTCGAGCAGGGAGGGCGAGGAAACGGGGAAGCTCCTCGGTGAAACCAACCGAGACGGTCTCCCCCTGGCAGGCAGGGCACCCGCACGATAGGTGATCGGAATCGTTAGGGACGGCGGGAGCAAGGGGGGCATAAAGTCACTGGTGGGATTGGTTGCCCCATTGCCATGACCAGAACGGGAGAGACGACCTCAAGTGATGGGATGTCCCTGCTGCTCTTTGCGCGTTTTGCGGCGGTGGAGGACCCGAGGCGGCACGCGCACAAGGTGGTTGGTGTAGCCCCCTGAAGAGTCGGACAGGCTCGTTCGGCTAGAAAGCGAGTCTGACGATGGAGAAGAAGACCCAAGAGGGAGCCCCGGAGGGGGCCGAGGGGAGCAAGCGTCGCCGACGGTACTCGGCGGAGGAGAAGCTGCGCCTGGTGGCCGAGAGTGAGGCACCGGGGAGCAGCGTCTCGCTGGTGGCCCGCAAGTACGGCATCAGCTCCAGCCTGCTGTTCCGGTGGCGGCAGTTGAAGGAGTCAGGGGGCGTGTCGGGACTGCAGGCCGGTGAGGCCGTGGTGCCCGAGTCCGAGGTGCAGGCGCTCAAGGCCCAGGTGCGTGAGCTGCAGCGGCTGTTGGGAAAGAAGACGCAGGAGGCCGAAATCCTCCGGGACGCGGTGGAGCTGGCGCGCGAAAAAAACTACGCCGGCAAATTTCTCCTGAGCTCCTTTTCGAGGTCTCGGAGGTAGCTGCCCGGATTGGCCCGGAAGCGCCGTCCCAGGACTCGCGGGTGACAGCGGGCATGGAGCGCGGCGCGCAGGTGCTGCCAAGTGGCCACGTCCTTGGGAGCCAGTTCCACGCCGGAAGCAGGGGCCAGA
>JAFAAN010000176.1 GCA_023426545.1 Pseudomonadota bacterium | reverse complement strand
GCCAACTGGTTGGCTCGCGCCTCCAGCTCCGCATACGTCACCCGCTGCGACTCGTACGTCACCGCCACCGCGTCCGGTGTCCGTGCCGCCTGTGCCTCCACCAGCCCGTGCACCGTCGTCTCCGGTGCGTACGCCACCTCCGTCCCCTGGAAGCCCTTCAGCACCTGCTCCCGCTCCGCTGACGTGAGCAGCGGCAGCGCATGAATGCGCGCCTGGGGATCGCGAGCCACGGCTTCGAGCAGCGTGTGGAAGTGCCGTGTCAGGCGCTCCGCGGATTCGGGGGTGAAGAGGTCGAGGCTGAACTCCAGCGCACCTTCCAGGCTCCCATCGCCTTGAGCCCTCATGGACAAGGTGAGGTCGAGCCGCGCCGTGTCGGTCGCGGTCCTGAGTGGCTCGATGCGCACGCCCGGCAGCGATGGAGGCTGCATGGGCGCGTTCTGCAGGGCGAACATCACCTGGATGAGGGGCGACCTGCCGCCAGCGCGCTCTCCACCAATCGCCTCGACCACCTGGTCGAAGGGAACGTCCTGCCGCACATAGGCGGACAGGGACTCCTCGCGCACGCGCGAGACCAGCTCCGCGAACGTCGGGGCCCCGTCCAGCCGCGCCCGGAGGACCAGCGTGTTGACGAAGAAGCCAATCAAGGGCTCCAGCTCCGCCTGGGTCCGGTGAGCGATGGGACTGCCCACGCAGAAGTCCTGCTGGCCCGAGTACCGGGACAACAGCGTCTCGAAGGCAGCCAGCAGCACCATGAAGAGGGTGGCGCCTTGCTCACGCGCGACCTTCTCCAGCTCCGCCACGAGCTCCGCGGGCACCGTGAAGAAGCAGCTCGCACCGCGGAGGGTGCGGACCGTCGGCCGCCCCGACTCGCCATGCAGCTCCAACGCGGGGACGTCCTGGAGATGGTTCCTCAGGGCCATCAACTGGGACTGGATGCCCTCCTGCCGTACCCACTCGCGCTGCCACGCGGCGAAGTCCGCGTACTGCACGGGCAGGGGAGGCAAGGGTGATGGTTGGTCCTCACTGAAGGCGGCGTAGAGGGTCGCGACCTCGTGGACCAGCACGCCCATGGACCAGCCGTCCGACACGATGTGGTGCAAGCACAGCAACAGTACGTGCGCGTCCGCATCCAGACGGAGCAGCACAGTACGGAGCAGCGGCCCGACCGTGAGGCTGAACGGGTAATGGGCCTCCTCGGACATCCGCTGGCGGACGCGCGCTTCCCGCGTCGAGTCCTCCAACGTGGACAGGTCCTCCACCGGCAGGTCCCACCGCGCGGGGGCGGCGTTCACCTGCTGCGCCGGCAGGCCGTCCATCGAAGTAAAGGTGGTGCGCAGCACCTCGTGCCGGCGGACCACTTCCGCGAAGGTGCGTCGGAGCACCTGCACGTCCAGCGCTCCGAACAGCTTCAGGGCGAAGGGCACGTTGTAGACGGCCTGGCCCTTCTGGAGCTGCGCCAGGAACCACAGGCGCTGCTGCGCGAAGGACAACGGGAGCGCCGCGTCCCGAGGCACGGCCGTCAGCGGTGGTATCGACGCGCGCGACGACTGCATCATCAACGCCTCGATGCGCTCCGCCAGCCCGGCGAGCGTGGGCGCCTCGAACAGCGTCCGCAGAGGGACTTCCACGCCCAGCTCCGCGCGGACCCGCGTCACCAACTGCGTGGCCAAGAGCGAATGGCCTCCCAGCTCAAAGAAGTCGTCCTGCGGGCGCACCCGGTCGACCCGCAGCACCTCTCGGAACAGCGCCGCCAGTTGTTGCTGGAGCAGGGGCAGGGAAGAGACATCCGTGTCGGCCGAGGCCGAGAAGTCCGGAGCCGGAAGCGCCTTCCGGTCGACCTTCCCATTCGGAGACAGGGGCAGCGCGCCCAGGGCCACCACCGTGGTGGGCACCATGTACTCCGGGAGCCGCTGGCGCAGGTGCTCGCGGAGGGTCGGGGCATCCACGTCCTCCGGCGTCACGTACGCCACCAGCCGCTTGTCACCGGGAGCGTCCTCGCGCACCACGGCGACGGCCATCTCCACCGAGGGGTGGAGGCGCAGCGCGGACTCGACCTCGCCCAGCTCGATGCGGAAGCCGCGCAGCTTCACCTGGAAGTCGACGCGGCCCTGGAACTGGAGCGTCCCATCCGGGAGCCAGCGCGCGCGGTCACCCGACCGGTACAGGCGGCTCCCCGGCGGCCCGAACGGGTTGGGCACGAAGCGCTCGGCGGTGAGCGCGGCCTGCCCCTGGTATCCGCGCGCCAGCCCGTCGCCTCCGATGAACACCTCGCCCGGAACGCCCACGGGGACCGGCCGCAGCTCCGCATCCACCACGTACACCTGGGTGTTCGCGATGGGGCGGCCAATGGGCACCGAGTCGTCCACCACGTCCCCCGGCGACAGCCGGTGGCAGGCCGTGAACGTGGTGCCCTCCGTGGGCCCGTAACCATTCACCAGCCCCGCGCCCTGCGCCAGACGCTCGCGGACGCGGAGTGCCGGCAGCACGTCTCCACCCGCGAGGAGCTGCCGCACCTTGCCCAGCGCCTCGGACTCATACTGCTGCATCTGGTCGAACAGGGCCGCCGTCAACCAGAGCACGGAGACCTGGTGACGCAGCAGAGCCTGCCCCAGCTCCGCCAGGTCTGGTGTCCGCTCCGGGTAAAGCACGAGCCGGGCCCCGTGCAGCAGCGCCCCCCAGACTTCCAGGGTGGACGCGTCGAAGGCCAGGGGCGCCAGTTGGAGCACCACCTCCGACGGCCCCAGGTCCACGAAGCGCGAGCCCATGAGCAGGCGCACCACGCCCCGGTGGGGCACGGCCACGCCCTTGGGCGTCCCGGTGGAGCCCGACGTGTAGGTGATGTACGCGAGCTGCTCCGGACTGATGTGAATCCCCGGCACGGCCGTCGCGGGCTGGCGGGCAATCTGCTCCCATTCGGAGTCCAGCAGCACGATGGGCTGCGAACCCGTGGGCAGCTCGTCCTCCAGCGAGGCGTCCGTGAGGACGGCAGCCACGCCCGCGTCATCGGCCAGGCAGGCCAATCGCTGCGCGGGGTACTCCGGGTCGAGCGGCACGTAGCAGCCGCCCGCCTTGAGGATGCCCAGCAGGCCCACCAGCAGGTCCAGGCCCCGGTGCAGGAAGACGCCCACGCGCGACTCGGCGCCCAGGCCCATCGCGCGCAGGTGGTGCGCGAGCTGATTGGAGCGCGCATCCAGCTCCGCATACGTGAGCGTGCGGCCTTCGTGCTCCACTGCCACGGCCTCGGGCGTCCTCGAAGCCTGGGCCGTGAAGAGCGACGGAACGGTCGCGTCGCTGGGGTAGTCGGTCCGCGTGGCGTTCCAGTCGGAGAGGACCTGCTGGCGCTCCCGGTCGTCCATCAGCGGAAGCGCGCTGAGCCGTTGCGTCTGCGCGCCGTCCGCCACCGCGGCAAGCAAGACGCGCAGGTGCTCCACCAGGCGCTGGGCGGTGTCCGGAGCGAACAACTCCAGGCTGTATTCGAGCTGCCCCTCCAGCGCGCCATCCTGCTCCCGCATCGCGAGCGTCATGTCGTAGCGGGACGTGCCGGTCACGCTCGGCAGGATCTCGGTCTGGAGCCCCGGCAACGACGGCGCATGGACAACCCCCGAGTTCAAGAGGACGAAGAGCGTCTGGAACAGCGGCGTCCGGGACAGGTCGCGCTCGCCTCCAGCCGCGTCGACGAGCTGCTCGAAGGGGACCTCTTGATGCGCGAATGCCCCCAGCACCTCCTCGCGGACCCGGGCGACGAGCTCAGCGAAGGTCGGATCACCGTCCAGCCGGCAACGCAGCGCCAGCGGGTTGACGAAGAGTCCGATGAGCCCCTCCAGCTCGGGCCGCCCCCGCGCGGCCACGGACGTGCCCACGGCGAAGTCTGTCTGGCCCGAGTAGCGTGCGAGCAGCGCCTGCCAGCTCGCCATCAGCACCATGAACAGCGTGGCATTCTGCTCCGCGGCCACCTTTTCGAGCCGGGCCACCGACTCCGCTGGCAGGGAGAAGAAGCAGCTCGCCCCCAGAGCCCCCCGGACAGGCGGGCGCGTGTGGTCTGTGGGTAGCTCCAGGGCGGGGACGCCTTCGAGGCGCGAGCGCCACCACTCCAGTTGGGGCTTCAGCTCCGAGCCCTCCAGCACCCGCCGCTGCCACGCCGCGTAATCCACGTACTGCACGGCCAGCGGTGGCAGCGCGGCCTGCCGTCCCTCCGTATGCGCCGCGTACAGCTCGCCCACCTCCCGCACCAGCACGCCC
>JAFAAN010000175.1 GCA_023426545.1 Pseudomonadota bacterium | reverse complement strand
GCGCCGTCGCCGCTGTACAACCGCCCGGGACAGCCGGCGCTCGCGTACCGCATCGGCACGCACGCCAGCTTCTTCCAGCGCATGCTGTCGCGGCTGCCGCGCGAGGCCCTACCGGATGGCGACTTCGCCGGAATGCGCCCGTTGGCCGCGCTCACCACGCGCAGTCCCGAGGACCCGGCCGTCGCGCTGCTGGACGCGTGGGCCACCGCGGCGGACGTGCTGACCTTCTACCAGGAGCGCATCGCTAACGAGGGCTTCCTGCGCACCGCGACGGAGCGCCGCTCGGTGCTCGAGCTGGCGCGGGAGGTGGGCTACGAGCTGAAGCCGGGCGTGGCCGCCAGCACGTACCTGGCCTTCACAGTGGAGACGGCGCCCGGCTCGCCCACGAGCGTCCAGGTTGCGAAGGGCGTGCAGGTGCTCAGCATTCCCGGCCAGGACGAGCGCCCACAGACCTTCGAGACGGTGGAGGCGCTGGAGGCACGCGCCGCGTGGAACGAGCTGCGCCCGCGCCAGACAACGCCACAGGACTTCTCGTCCACCACGAAGACGCTCTACCTCCAGGGCCTCCAGACGGGCCTCCAGGTGGGCGACGCGCTGCTGCTGGTGGGCCCCGAGCGGGAGCAGTTCCCCGGCAGCGAGCGGTGGGACCTTCGCATCGTCCGTGGGGTCACGCTGGTGACGGACTCCGAGGACCCGGCGCGCAGCCACACCGTGGTGGCCTGGGCGCCGGCGCTGGGCAGTCAGTCGCCCTCCATGCAGCCTTCGTCAACCCCCCGCGCCTACGTACTGCGCCTGCGCGCGAACCTCTTCGGCTACAACGCCGCCGACTTCAAGATGTTGCCGGAGCAGATCCGGGCGCTCTTCAAGAAGAAGCCGGAGGATCCGATTCCCACGGGGGAGTGGCCGGACTTCCACATCCGGACCACCGCCGCGCGCCAGTTCGACCTGGACCGCGAGTACCCCTCGCTCGTCGCCGGGAGCTGGGTGGTGCTGCAGAAGGCCGCCTACGTGGAGCTGTACCGCATCCAGGAGTCGAAGCCCTACGCGCGCGTGGACTTCGGCCTCACCGGGCGGGTGACGCGGCTCCAGGTGGATGCGCTGGAGCACCTGTCCTGGTTCCCGCTGCGCGGCACCGCGGTGCTGGCCCAGAGCGAGGAGCTGCCGCTGGCGGAGATGCCGCTCACCACGCCGGTGAGCGGCAACACGGTGTTGCTGGACCGGGAGGTGGTGGGGCTCACGGCGGGGCGTATCCTCCTCGTGGAGGGACAGACCACCGCGGACCCGGGCGGCGCGCTGGTGCGCGAGAAGGCAGTCGTCGCGAGCACGGCGAAGAGCGGTTCCAGCACGCAGCTGGTCTTCCAGCAGCCGCTGGCCCATGAGTACGTGCGCGCCTCGGTGCGCATCTACGCCAATGTGACGGCGGCCACGCACGGCGAGACGGTGACGGAGGTGCTGGGCAGTGGGGACGGCTCGCGGAAGAACCAGCGCTTCACGCTGAAGAAGCCGCCGCTCACCTACGTGCCCGCGGCCACCGCCACGGGCGCAGAGAGCACGCTGGAGGTTCGCGTCAACGGCGTGCGCTGGGAAGAGGTGCCCACGCTGTTCGGCCAGGAACCGCGCAGTCAGGTGTACATGGTGCGGCATGAGGACGACGGCACCGTGGCCCTGACCTTCGGCGACGGTGTGTCCGGTGCGCGCCTGCCCCCGGGCCAGGAGAACGTGGTGGCGGTGTACCGCTCCGGCATCGGTCCGGAGGGGGAGGTGGCCTCGGGCCAGCTCGCGCTCCTGCGGGTGCGGCCGCTGGGTATCCGCGCCGTCACCAATCCCCAGGACGCCACCGGCGCTGCGGCCCCCGAGTCGCGGGACGATGCGCGGGCTCACGCACCCTCGTCGGTGCTGACGCTGGAGCGGGTGGTGTCGCTCCAGGATTATGAGGACTTCGCCTCCACGTTCGCCGGTATCGGCAAGGCGCAGGCCGCGGACCTGACCAATGGGGAGCGCATCCTCGTGCACCTCACCGTCGCTTCCCAGAAGGGCGGGTCGGTGGACGCGGGCACCCAGTCGTATGACGGCCTGGTGGGCGCGCTCACGAAGCTGCACGACCCGGTGCGGGAGTTCGTCGTGGCCTCGAACAAGTCCTTCGAGCGCATCCCGTTCAATCTGATGGCGAAGCTGCGGGTGGACCCGCGCTACCTGGCCGATGACGTGAAGGCGGAGGTGGAGGCGGCGCTGCGCTCGGCCTTCTCCTTCGAGAAGCGGAGCTTCGGCCAGGCGGTGAGCGCCGCGGAGGTCATCCGGGTGATGCAGGACGTGGAGGGCGTGGTGATGGTGGACCTGGACACCCTGTACCTCACGGGCAAGCCGCCGGCGCTGGCGCCGCTGCTGACGGCGCTCCAGGCCCGGTGGCCCAAGGCGCCGGCCACGCCGGGCAAGCCCGCCCAGCCGCTGCCCGCCCAGCTCCTGCTGCTCAATGAGGCGCCCGAGGGCGTGGTGCTGGAGGTGATTCCATGAGCGCGGCTCCGCAGGACCGGCTCTACCGGCTGCTGCCGGCCGTCTACCGCAGCCGGGACGCGCTGCAGGGCGAGCCGCTGCGCGCGCTGCTCGCCATCATCGAGCGCGAGATGCGGGCCGTCGAGGAGGACGTCGGCCAGTTGCACGAGAACTGGTTCATCGAGACGTGCCAGGAGTGGGTGGTGCCGTACATCGGCGACCTGCTAGGGGTGCGGGACCTCATCCCGGTGGACCCGTCGCTGTTCAGCCAGCGCGCCTACGTGGCCAACACGCTGGCGTACCGGCGGCGCAAGGGGACCGCGGCGATGCTGGAGCAGCTCGCGCGTGACGTGACGGGCTGGCCAGCGCACGTGGTGGAGTTCTTCCAGCACGTGGGCACCACGCAGCACGTCAACCACGTCCGCCCGCACGCGCTGCGCACCCCGGACCTGCGCGACGCCAGCGCGCTGGAGCTGGTGAGCACGCCCTTCGAGAACGCCCTGCGCACCGTGGACGTGCGCCACATCGACAACCGGCGCGGCAAGCACAACCTGGCGAACGTGGGAGTCTTCCTGTGGCGGCTGGAGGCGTACCCGGTGGAGGGCGCTCCCGCCGCTCCGGTGGAGCCCGGCTCCGAGCCCGGCGTGGACGGGCCGGGCTTCTTCCGCTTCAACGTGCTGGGCAACGACACGCCGCTGTTCAACCCGCAGCAGTCGGAGACGGCCATCACATCGATGGCGGGGGAGATCAACGTGCCCGGCCGGCTGCGCCGCCGTCCGCTGTTCGCCGAGCTGGAGGCCCGCCGGGTGGCGCTGGCGCGGGGCGAGTCGCCCGAGGAGCTGTACTTCGGCGCGGCGCCACCCTTCACCCTGTTCTGGGCCAACGACCCCGCGGCTCCCTCGGCCCTCGAACCAGAGACGCTGCTGCTGTGCGACCTGTCCACCTGGCACCGGCCGCCCGGCCATCTCACCTACAAGGACGCGGATGGCAAGGACGTGCCGATGCCCATCCTCGCCGGGGTCGACCCCGTCGCCGGCCGCATCGCGTTCGCGGCTGGCAAGGCGCCGGATCGGCTCCACGTGACCTGGTCTTACGGCTTCAGCAGCGAGGTAGGAGGCGGCTTCTACGATCGGCAGGACACGCTGCCCCCCGCCGAACAGCGGGCCGTGTACCGCGTCTCGTACAAGGGCCCGCACGTCACCGTGGGCCATGCGCTCATCGCCTGGCGCGGAGACCTGGACGCGGGTGATGCCCGGGCGCGTGACGCGCTCATCGAGATCGAGAACAGCGGCCTCCACAGGTTCGACCCACTTCGCGTGCCGGCCGGCGTGAAGCTGGAGCTGCGGGCCGCCAACCTCCAGCGCCCGGTGCTGGACGTGCCCGGTGCTCCGTGCGTGGTGCGGCTGGACGCGGGCGCGCAGGCGGTGCTCAACGGCTTCATCGTGAGGGGCGGCACCCTGGACGTGCGCGCGGGGGATGATGCCTCCCTGGCGCTTCGGCACTGTACGCTCGTGCCGGGGCTCGCCCTGAAGACGGATGGCTTGCCGGCGGACCCGGCGGCACCGAGCCTCACCGTCCGGGGCGCGGGCGTGGGCTCGTGCGCGGTGTCGCTCGTGCGGTGCATCACCGGCCCGCTCATCGCGGGACAGGCGACGCGCCTCCACGTGGAGGACTCCATCGTGGATGGCCTGGGGGGCCCGGCCCTCGGGGCCCTGTCGGAGGTGGGGAAGGAGCTCGACGAGGAGCCGCCGCCCCCTGCTTCCGTGGACAGTGGAGCGGCGGGCCGGCTGACGGTGCTGGCGAGCACGGTGTTGGGAGGCGTGGAGGCCACGGTGCTGGAGCTGGCCAGCGACACGCTCTTCACCGGGCGGGTCAACGTCGTGCAGCGGCAGAAGGGGTGCATGCGTTTCAGCCACGTTCCGGCGGGCTCGCATGTGCCCACGCGCTTCCGCTGCCAGCCCGCCTACGCGGAGAACGCTCCGGCGGAAGTGAAGGAGGAGGTGGAGCGGCGCGTGTGGCCCGTCTTCACCTCACTGCGGTACGGCGACCCCGGCTACTGCCAGCTGCTGGTGGACGCGGATGAGGGCATCCGCCGGGGCGCCAGTGATGAAGGCGAGATGGGCGTGTTCCACCACCTGCAACAGCCCCAGCGCGAGGCCAACCTGCGCGCCAGCTTGAGGGACTACCTGCGCTTCGGACTCGAGGCGGGGATCTTCTTCGTGACCTGAGGAGACGCCATGAAGGGCGATTTCAGCCGGAACACCTTCCGGCCCGCGAAGCATTACTCCGGTGTTCGGATGCAGCAGGGCCGGGTGCAGCTCGACGCGGACTGGAATGAGCAGATCGACATCCAGTCGCACCTGGATGAGACGACGCACACGGACGTCATCGGCCGTGCGGGAGGGCCCCTGGAGGCGGGCACGCCCGTGAACGAGACGGGCTTCGCCATCTACTTGCAGGGTGGCCTGCCCTGGGTGCGCCATGGGCGCTACTACGTGGACGGCATCCTCTGCGAGAACGAGGCCGATACATCGGTGCTCGCCCAGGAGGACCTGCCGGGCGTGGACCTGCCCACCGAGAGCGGAACGTACCTGTTCTACCTGGACGTGTGGCGGCGCCACCTGACGGCGCTGGAGGAGCCTTCGCTGCGCGAGGTGGCGCTCGGCGGCCCGGACACGGCCACGCGCACGCGCACCGTGTGGCAGGTGAAGTGGATGCGGGTCACCGGCCAGGACCTGGCCAAGGCGTGCGAGGCGTTCGGCACGTCCGAGTGGACCCCTGCATCGCTGACGAGCACCGGACAGCTGGCCGCGCGCGCCCAGCCGGAGGAGGGCAGCACGGACCCGTGCGTGGTGCCGGCCGGCGCGGGCTACCGGCGGCTGGAGAACCAGCTCTACCGGGTGGAGGTCCACGACGAGGGCTCCGCGGACGGTGCGGCCACCTTCAAGTGGTCGCGGGACAACGCTGTCCTGGCCAGCCGCGTGAAGTCCGTGGACACGGCGCTGCGCCTCATCACCGTGGACGTGCCGGGCAAGGACGCCTACCGGCGCTTCATGCCCAACCAGTGGATCGAGCTCACCGACGAGGGCCGCGTCCTGCGCGGAGAGCCCGGCGTGCTGCTCCAGATCGACAGCGTGACGGGCCCGCAACTGAAGGTGAAGACGTGGCCCGCGGGGACGCCGTCCACGGGCTCGCTCACGGTGCGCGCCTGGGACACCGTGTCCTCCAATGGCGTCATGAGGGTGGCCACCGACGCTACTCCCGATTCGCCCGCGACGAAGGACTGGATCACCCTGGAGAGTGGCATCCAGGTGCTGTTCAAGAAAGGGACCTACCGCACCGGGGACTACTGGCTCATCCCCGCGCGGACCGTGCTGGGGGACGTGGAGTGGCCGCGCGACGGCTCGAACAACCCGATGTTCGGCGCCCGTCACGGTACCGAGCACCACTACTGCGCGCTAGCCATGCTCGAGCGCACGGGAGACGCGGAGCCCGTCTGGTCCGTGATGCATGACTGCCGCCGCCTGTTCCCACCGCTCACCCAGCTCAAGTCGCTGCTCTACGCGGGCGGCGACGGGCAGGAGGCCATGCCGGGCCAGTGGCTGGAGCGGCCGCTGCGCGCGGGCGTGTTCAACGGGCAGGTGCCGGTAGAGGGCGCGAGCGTGCGCTTCACCGTGCTGACCGCCGAGGGCAACGGCGTGCTCGGCGCTGAGCCGGGGGCCAGCACGACAGCGGCGACGTTCACCGTCACGACCGGGGCGAACGGCATCGCCGAGGTGTACTGGCGGCCGGATGACACGGGGTGGACCACCGACAGCATCCGCTACAGCCAGCGGGTGGAGGCGCGGCTGCTGGACCAGGACGGCAGCGAGATGCATGGCCCCATCCTGTACGGCGCGAGCCTGAGTGTGGCCAGCCGCGTGGCCTACCACCACGGCTGCGCCAACCTGAGTGATGCGGAGACCGTCCAGGAGGCGCTGGACACGCTGTGCAACCAGCTGGAGCTGTCCTACGAGGGCGGCGACGGGCAGGAGGTGCTGCCGGGGCAGGCGCTGGAGCAGCCGCTGCGCGTGGGCGTGGCGCGGCACCAGCTTCCGGTGACCGACCAGATGGTGCGCTTCACGGCGGCGACGGGGCTACTGTCACTGGATGGCACCACGTACAGCGAGCACGAGGTGGTCGTCCCCACCGGCACGTCGGGCGACCTGCTCGGCATCGCGCAGGTGTACTGGCGGCCCGACGGTGGCTCTGGGGCCCCGGCCACGCAGCAGGTGCGCGCACGGCTGGAGCTGAATGGCCAGCCCGTGCACCTGCCACTGGTGTTCACCGCGAGGCTGAGCCTGGCGCGCCTCGTGGGCTACACGCCCGGCTGCGACAACCTGGGCGGCGCGGAGACGGTGCAGAAGGCGCTGGACACGCTCTGCAACCAGCTGGAGCTGTCCTGCGTCGGCGGGGACGCGCAGGAGGTGATTCCCGGGGAGTCGCTGCCGCTGCCGCTGCGCGTGGGTGTGGCGCGGCACCAGCGGCCGGTGGGCGGGGCCACGGTGCGCTTCAGGGCGGAGTCCGGCGAGCTCTCGCTCAACAACGACACGGGCTGGGGGGCCGAGGTGGTGGCCACCACGGAGTCGGACGGCACGCTGGTGGGTGTTGCCCAGGTGTACTGGCGGCCAGACGGCAACGTCGAGGCGCCCGCCACCCAGGAGGCCGTGGCCTGGCTGGAGGTCGCCGGGCAGGCGGTGCACCTGCCCGTGCTCTTCAGTGCGCACCTGAGCCGCGCCAACGCCGTGGCCTACCAGCCTGGGGCGTGCACCACGCTGGCGCGCGCCTCCACCGTCCAGGAGGCGCTGGACACGCTGTGCCGCGTGCGCTCGTTCCGCTACGTGGGAGGCGACGGGCAGCAGGCACCTGCCGGGCAGTTCCTGCCATCATCACTGGACGTGGCGGTGGTCTCCGGCGAGGCGCCGGTGCGCAATGCGCTCGTGCGCTTCAGCATCGTTACGGGCAACCCCGGGGATGCGCTGCTGCGCCGGTTGGATGCCCCCGGGCAGACAGGCGTGGTGCTCGACGTCCCCACGGACTCCGAGGGCATGGCCCGCGTGGCCTGGAAGCTCGACGCCCAGAACCCCACGCAGCGCGTGCAGGCCGTGTTGCTGGACAACACCAGCCGTGCTTCCTCGGTGCCGTCCCTGCACTTCACGGCCAGCATCGCCGAGAGCGCGGGCGATGAGGCCGCGTTCCGGATCACGGAAATCGCGTGGGCCAACGCACAGATGCTCCCGTTGGTGAACAACGGCTCGTACACGTTCTGGCGCGAGGGGTTCAGCCCGGGCATCCACCTCACCTGCAGTGAGCTGCTGCAGCCGCATAAGTTGCTGCCCCCGTTCGTCGTCTCGGTGCAAGTGGACGTGCCCTATCCCTTCACCTCGACGGATCTGACCTACTGGAGGGGCATCTGGAACAACATGGACATGGGGACGATGCCCGGTGTCCTCGGCTACCAGACCTTCACCCTCATCGGGACCGCGAGGACCGATGGCAACACCATCCTCTGGATGCCGCACCAGGTGACCACGAACTGGGTCCACGCGCTGACAAGTATTGCGTGGATCAACGGCGTGCGGATGCGGCTGGTCGTCAAGGGGGGCTTCATCCGCTCGGAGGATGGGAACCGGCTCCTGGATGGCGAAGTCGTCTCCCACTCCAGTGACAATCCGTTCGGCATCGGGCTGCCCAACGCGGGAGATGGGCGGCGGGGCGGTGACTTCGAGCTGTTCTTCACCCTGTACCCCCTCATCATCGGCGTCGGGCCCATCTCGGGCGGCACGGGCGGTGTGGTGGCGCTCCCCGGCACGACGGCACCGACGACGGGGCCGGTGGCGGTGCCAGTCACAGGCCCGGCTTCGGTGCCCACAGCCGAGGCGGCGGCCCCGGAAGCGCGCGCGTTCACCGGGCTGAAGCAGGCCTGGGGCATGGCGCGCGACCTGAAGCGGGCGGAGCTGCTGGTGGCGGACACAGCGGCCAACGCGCTGGTGCGTTTCGACCTGAAGTCGGAGCAGGGCGCGAAGCCGCTGGGCATCGTCGGCGAGGGGTTGGAGGCGCCCAGCGCGCTCGTGCTGGACGCGGAGCGCGATGAGGTGTTCGTCGCCAACAGCGGCGGAGATTCCGTCTCCGTCTTCCGGCGCGACGCGAAGGGCAACCTCGTGCCGGCGCGGATGCTGTCGGGCCGCAAGACGGGCCTGTCCGGGCCGGTGGGGCTGGCACTGGACCCTCGGAACCAGGTGCTCTTCGTGGCCGGCTCGGGGCGCACGCTGCTAGGGGCCACGACGGGGGCGCGGGCCGTGAAGGCAGCCTTTCTCTCCGTGTTCGACGTGGACGCCAGCGGCGATGTGGCGCCCCGGCAGCGGTGGTCGGGCGAGCAGCTCGAGCTTGGCCGTGCGGCGGGGCTGGCGGTGGACGTGGAGCGGCGGGAGCTCTTCGTCGCGGACGCGGGCGCGGATTCCGTCGTCGTGTTCTCGCTGGACGCGCTGCTCTCGGACAGCGCCGGGGTGAAGCCGCTGCGCGTGCTCAAGGGCAAGCGTACGGCGCTGGGCCAACCGGTGAGCCTGTCGCTGGACGCGCAGGGGCAGGAGCTGTGGGTGGCCAACGCTCGCTCGGGTGAGGTGACGGTGTACGCGCGTGACGCCCAGGGAGACATGGCCCCGGTGCGCACGGTGGAGGTGCCGGGCGAGCCGGGCAAGGGACTGCGGGGCATGCTGGCGTAGCGCGGGAGGCGAAGGCGTGACGGCTCGGGCCAGGACGAAGGCAACGGCGAAGCCCAGTGCCCCCGCCGCGAGAGCCCGGGCCCCCGCGCGCCCGAAGCCGGCCTCGGCCGCCCTCGTCCCGCAGGTGCAGGCGGCGCTGGACTCGCCGGGGCAGGCCTTGGAGCCGGGCACGCGCGCGGCCATGGAGGCGCGCTTCGGGCACGACTTCGGCCAGGTGCGCGTGCACACGGACGGGACGGCGGCGGAGGCGGCGAAGGGCCTCCAGTCGCTGGCCTTCACGCACGGGCAGGACATCGTGTTCGCGGCGGGGCAGTACTCGCCGCGCACGCCCGCCGGAATGCGGCTGCTCGCGCACGAACTGACGCACACGGTCCAGCAGCGCGGCGCACCGCGGACGGTCCAGGGCTTCTCCGAGGTGAGCCGGCCCGGGGCGCCGCTGGAGCGCGAGGCCGAGTCGGTGGCCTCACGAGTTGCGGAGGGAGGCGCGGTGGCGCCGCGGGCGCTGTCGGTGGGCGCGGTGGGCACGCGGGGGCTGATTGCCCGTCGTGTGGACCCGGCCGTGGGGGCGGCGTCCGAGCAGGTGGCGCTGGACTCCATGCGCATCATCGAGACGCTCGTCCGCGTCATCCTGCTCAGCCTGCAGGCGGATCCGTCGGACAGCTACGGGCGGGTGCGGCGGCAGTTGGAGCCGCTGTCTCCCTCGGTGCGCGACGCGGTGGTGGCGCAGCTCCGGAGGCGTGTGGCACCGGGCCGGCTCGAAGCGCTACTGGCGACGGTGGATCCGGCCGAGGAGGCCCCGGCGTCCCGCGAGGCGGCCGAGGCCGAGGCGGAGCTCGAGCGGGCGCGGATGGGAACCGTCGAGGCCGCACAGGCACGAGCGGGGGCTGCCCCCACGGCAGCCGCCGAGCCCACGGCGGAGCTCGTGCCCGATGAGGCTCCCTCGACGGAGGAGGCGAAGTCACGCGAAGCGGGTGGAAGGGCAACCCGGGGCCGAGAGCGCCTGGCGGCCCCGGGTGTGGCACTCACGGAAGGTGCGGCTCCGGACGAAGCGCGTGCGGAGGCCGGGGTGGCTCCGCCGCAAGAGGCCCCACCACGCCAGATGGCGCAGGTGGAGGACTCCGCGGCCCAGGCGGCAGAGCAGGGCACTGCGCAGGCACAGGCCACAGGCCTGGCAGTCCTCACGGCGATGGGGGCCGCGGGCGGAGTGGCCGCAGCGGGTGGAAACGCCGCGCCAGCGGGTGGTGGCGCCGCGCCAGCGATTGAGGCGACTCCAGCGGGTAGTGGCGTCGCGCCAGCGGTTGAGGCGACTCCGGCGGGTGGTGGCGCCGCGCCAGCGGTTGAGGCGATTCCGGCGGGTGGAGATGCCGCGCCAGCGGTTGAGGCGACTCCGGCGGGTGGAGGCGCCGCGCCAGCGGTTGAGGCGACCTCCATCGGAGGTGCCGTGCCAGCGGTTGAGGCGACCTCCATGGGAGGCGCCGAGCCAGCGGGCGGGACGGCTGCTGTGAGTGGCGAGGCCGTGTCCACTGCGGGAGGCGCTCGCGAGGAGGCACACCCGGAGCGGGCCGGGGAGGATCTCGACTCGCCGGAGGCCACGGCGACCGAGGAGAAGATGGACGCGGCCCGGCCTGAAGAGGAGGCGGCCGCCGAGGCGCTGCAGGAAGGGGAGGCGGAGCCCGAAGTCGAGGGCGCGGCGGAGACGGAGCCCGAGCCGCTTCCCCCCTCTGGCGGCGTGGAGGGGGGGAGCGCCCCCACGCTGGAGCCCGCCGAGGCGGGTGCTGCCGAGCGCGCGGAGGACTCCGAGGAGCGGCAGGCCCGCGAGGTGGAGCAGGCGCCCTTCGCGGAGGCGTCCTCCTCTCCCGAGTCGGCGCCCGCAGAGGACGCGGCGCTGTCCCCGGGCGAGCAGCAGGCGGCCATGGCGTCGCTGCAGGAGGGCGCGGCCGCGGGAGGTGGGGGCGAGGCGGGGGGAGGAGGTGGCGGAGGCGGTGGTGGGGCCATCGCGGAGAGGGCCGCGCCCGAGGTCCCCGACGTCTCCCGGGCCGAGCCGGCGGAGGCGCTCGGCATGGTGGCACACCTGCCGCCAGCCCAGCTCTCCCAGGCGCTCGCGGGCGTGGGCCAAGCCGTTTCGCGCTCGGTGGGCGGGAAGCGCGATGAACTCGCGTCCCACCCTCCCGAACTGGAGAAGCCCACCGGCATGACGGCCAGGCCCCGGGAGCTCTCCGCGAGGCCAGCCCCCGTCCAGGGCGCGGCTCCGAGGAGGCCGGACAGGGTGGTCGCCGGAGAGAGCGCGCCCGTGCCTCGGCCGGAGCCCACGCCTGAGCCGGCGCGCGCGCCCGTGGCGATTCCGACCCCGATCCTCCGTGGAGGTGAGCAGGGAGAGATGGCCCCGGGGGATGCCGCGCGCCTGGGCGCGTCCATCCAGAACCTGCCGACGGGCGATCCGGAGCTGTCCACGCGCGCGGGGCCAGCGCCGGTACTCTCGTTGGAGGGAGGCGCGGATCCGGGGACGCTCGACGCACAGCGGGCCAACGTGGAGGAGCGCATTTCCGAGGCCCGGGTGCAGGGGCAGACCGAAGTGGCGCAGCCGATGGGCGAGGACGAGATCGCCCCGGAGGCGGTCGAAGGCACCCTGAAGGCCGAGGTTGCCATGGGCGGTGGAGCCGGCGCTGGTGGGGCCAGCGGCGGCGAAGTGGACGAGGCCGTCTCGATCGTGGCGCAGCAGGAGCACGGCGGGGAAATCCAGGCCGCGGTCCAGGCGGGCCAGGGAGACATGGCCGAGGAGGAGGCCCGTCACGCCGAGGCCGAGGAGCAGGGCTGGCGGAAGACGCAGGAGGAGGCGGAGCAGCAGAGCCAGGCGACGGCCGAGGCGCAACGCGCGGAGAAGCAGGCTGCTGGGGCCGAGGTCGAAGCGCAGCGCGAGCAGTGGAGCGAGGCGCAGCGGACCGCGGTGGAGCGGGGCCGCACCGAAGCGGATTCGAAGCAGGAGGCGAGCCGCGCTCGGGTGCGGCAGGAGAAGGAGCGGGCCGACACCGCGGCGGGCGAGCACCTGGAGAGCGGCGAGCGGGAGGCGGCCCGGCACAAGCGGGAGGGCGAGGCGGAGGCGGCCCGGCAGAAGGCGCGGGCCAAGAGCGAGTCGGGAGGATTCCTCGGCTGGGTGGCGGCTAGGGCCACCGCCTTCTTCAACTCGATCAAGGAGGGAATCCGGGCGGCCATCCAGAAGGCACGTGAGGCCGTCAAGCGCGCGATCGACATGGCTCGGCGGCTGGCCCGAGAGGCCATCGAAAAGGCGCGCCAGGTGGTGGTGGCGGTGATCCGCGAGGCGGGTGAGGCGCTCATCGCTGTTGGCGATACGGTGCTCGCGGCCTTCCCCGAGGCACGGGCGAGGTTCCGTCAGAACATCGAGGACAAGGTCCGCGCGGCCGAGGCGGTGGTCAACCAACTCGCCGAGGAGTTGCAGGCGGGTGTCCAGAAGTTGCTCGACGGCTTGGGGGAACTGCTCGACAAAGCCCTCGGGCTGCTGGAGCAGGGGCTGCTCTTCATCGTCGACTCCCTCAACACGGTGGTGCAGGGGGCCATCAAGGCCGCCAAGGCGGCGCTGGAGGCGCTCGGGGCGTTCGCGCAACTCATCCGCGACATTGCGGCCAACCCGGGGCAGTGGCTCGCCAACCTGGGCGCGGCGGTGGTGGATGGCATCCGCAACCACCTATGGAAGGCGCTCAAGGGCGCGGTGGCGCAATGGTTCGACCAGAAGCTTGAGGCGGTGCTCGGGCTCGGGACGGCGCTCCTCAATCTGCTCGTCAAGGGCGGCTTGTCGCTCGCGGCGATTGGCAGGATGGCCTGGGAGGCCCTGAAGGCGGCCATCCCGACCGCGCTGGTCCAACTCCTCATCGAGAAGCTGGTCTCGATGATCGTGCCCGCGGCGGGGGCGGTGCTGGCCATCATCGAGGGGTTGCAGGCGGCGTGGGGGACGGTGAGCCGCATCCTGCAGGCGATGGATCGGTTCATCGCCTTCCTGAAGGCCGTGAAGAGCGGCGGGGCTGGCCCTCAGTTCGCGAACGCGGTGGCGGCGGGCGCGGTGGCGGTCATCGAATTCGTCGCGAACTGGCTGCTCGCACGGCTGCGCAAGCCCGCCGGCGCGGTGGCGGGCCGGCTCCGTGCCATTGGCCGCAAGATCCTCGCCAAGCTCAAGCGGGCGCTGAAGAAGGTCGGGAAGGCGCTGAAGAAGGCTTGGAGGAAGCTCGAGGCCCGGTTCAAGAGGCTCTTCAAGAGGAAGGGGCGGAAGGGTCAGCCGAGCAAGGACAAGAAGAAAGCGCTGAACGAAAAAATCCAGAGGGTCCAGCGGGATCTGCCGCCGAAGCTCCATCGACTCATGTCTCGGAAACCGAGCCGGCTGCGCTTCAAGGCACAGCTGCTCGCCTGGCGCGTGGCCTACCGCCTGAGACGGTTGGAGGTGGTCGGAGGCATGGAGCGCTTCCGGATCGTCGCGACGGTGAATCCGAATATCGAGCTCGCGCCGGGTTGGAGCTTCGAGGAGATGGATGTCATCCGCGTGGCCGACAAGCTCGCCGGAGAGTTCTTGGAAGAGGCCCAGGCCGAGCAGGCGAAACATGCGCAGGCGCCGGGCCAGACGTCGGCCGAAGCCGGCTCGGGGGGAGGCAAGATCAACCTGCGCGAGTTCGAGTCACCGGCCGCTCCGCTCGCCGCCCTTGCTCCCCAGAGCGCATTCATCGTTGGAGCCACCCAAGCCAGTGCGCCCGTCGGCTACCAGCACGGCAAGGAGGTCGCGCCGTTCGGCGGTTGGTGGGGCTGGCAGGGAATCGCGGGGCTGGAGGGCAACAAGGGACGGCGCTATCAGGATATCGCGGCGAAGCTCTCGGGCCTACCCGTTGGGAACATCCTCACGGCCCTCCTCCGCAAGCAAAGGCCGGAGCTCACCCGGGAGCAGGCGAGTGACGTGGGCGAGCTCTTCGGCCTCTGGTTCGCGAAAGAGCCGAGTCACAATCTCGGTCGACACCAGCGCGACCTCGTGTACTCGTTCATGGCCACGGAGCTCATGAGCTCCAGACAGGGCGCCCAGCCCCTGTCTATCGAACAGGGCGTCGCACTCCACCCGGCCTCATTCGGCAAAGCACAGATGGGGGCGCGCGCCGTGACGGAGGAGATGCTTGGCGTTTCCAAGGGCCTACCCAAGGATGAGAAGGCGAAGGTCGCGCGAGAGGAACGCCTGACACGAGAGAGGAACACGCTGCTCGCCTGGTTCAAGCGGCATGCGAGCGAGATTCCGGTCTTCGATAGGAAACCGACGCTGAATGACGTCGAGGACTTCGTCCGTGCGAAGCTCCGTGACTACCTCAAGAAGACTCGGTAGGAGACAGGGCGACCATGCTTGAAGCGAACGCAATGTACATCGTGCTCAAGCCCGAGGCAGAGCGGGCGGACTTTCACAAGGCCACCGCCGCACTGGGGCTGGTGAAGCACGGCGAGCGTCCAGGTGATGGACAGAAAGAGTCGTACCAGGAGATCTGGGCCACGCCCGACGAGCTGAATGCGGTTCGTTACGTCGAGGATCCTCTCTCGGGAACCCACTTCTTCAGTGTCCGCGGACCCAAGACGCAAAGCCTCGTGTCCCAGCTTGCCAGGCGGCTGTTGGTCTTCGCTCCGGAAGAGCTCATCGAGATGGCCCAGGAGGCCGAGACGCATGATGAGCAGGTGGCGGCAGTCTTCCGGCTGGCCGTCGCGTTCCCCCGGTACGATCCGGGTGTCTTCGAGATTTTCAGCGCCTATGCGACGCAGCCTCCGAGCCCGCTGTTGCGGATGGCGACCTTGAATGCGATCGGCTATCGGTGCTGGCCAGAGTGCATTCCACTCCTCGAGCGCGTTGCCCGGGAGGACAAGGACGCGCAGGTGCGGCAGACGGCCGAGCGGCTCCTTCCCTATCTGCGCGAGGCTGTGACACGGCGTGACGGCCGCGGGTGAGCTGCTCTCCGTGACGAGACGCTAGAGGATGCCGTGGCTCCTGACATTCGGGGGCCTGCGGGGGATTCCATGAGATTAGTTGCAGTAGTGTCTTTGCTGCTTCTTACAGTGGGATGCGCAACCTCTCGTGTTGTCCATATCGATACCGGGAACGGACAGCGGGTCGTCCACGAGTCGGTGGATGTTGACCCGGTTCAGGTGAGTGAGGACGAGTTCAAGGCCGCCCTCACGCGCCTCATTCTCGGCCTGCGCATGGACGTTGCGTTCCGCGCGGTCGACGAGGCGGATGAACGAGGGTGGGGGCGGTCCAGGACGCTGATTGCCTCTTCGAGCGGCCTTGCGGATTCCGGCTCGAGGCGTTCGCCTGAGTCTTTGTACGCGCGCATCTGCCCCGACGCGGACGACTGCCTGACCCTGGTGGGTGGGACGGGGCTGACGTTTTCGCGTAAGGACCGGACGCTCATGGCGCTGTCCTTCGCGCTCGACATCGTGTGGGAGAGTGTTGAGGCAGAGGTCGGCAAGGTGCTGAACCCCGTGGCGCTGAAGGCCATGGTGACCTCGGCCGGGCTGGCCGTGCTCCTCACAATGACCCTCCCAGAGCCGGTCACCAAGGTCATCGCAGTCGCACTGACTGCGGCAATGGTGGCCTACCTGGGCATTGTGCCGGTCTGGGAGATTGGGCGCGGATTCGTCCGGTTGTGGGATGATGCGGGCAAAGCCATGAGTGTCATCGAGTTGCAGGACATTGGTCATCGCTTCGGAAAAGTGCTCGGCACGAACGGCACGCGCGTCCTGGTGTTGGTCGTCATGGCGGCGCTCGGTGGAAAGAACGCGATGGCGGCCCAGGGGCCGAAGCTCCCGGGCTTTTCTCGAGCCGCGCTTCGAGCGCAGGCCGAGGCTGGTATCCCGCTCGAAGCAGCGCTGAGTGGCGGCGTGACATCAATCGCGATGCCTGCCGCTGGCGTGCTGAACGTTACGCTCGCTCCTGGAGTTACTGCGGCTCTGGCCATGTATTCGGACGGGCGCTTCCCAGGCGATGCAGACGGGCCGGTCCATCACATCTGCACGAACAAGAACCCCATTGCCGACACTACCGGGGGGCCTTGGACGCCGAGGTGCGAGGAGGTCTTCAAGAAGGCCGGGATGACTCTTGAGGACGCTGCAAACAAGGTGCGGCTCAATGGGCACGATGGACCTCACCCTGAATTTTATCACAATGAGGTGCTGCTGCGCCTCAATCGTTCTGTTGTGCGCTGCCGAACGACGGAGAGCTGCCGGGCCAGTTTGATGAAGGAACTCGCGAAGATTGCAAATGAGTTGCTCACGCCAGGCTCAGAATTGCGCAGCTTCATCGTGAAGTAGGAGGGTAGGGTGGAACGGAACTTCTATTGGGTGAGACTTGGCGATGTGCCACAGTGGCTTCTTGAGACGCCGATACGGGACTCTGGTGAGGCGTTTGACGAGCCTTGGCTGTTCGCGGATGGGCGCGTCCTTCCAGACTCTGGACCCATCAAGGCGCAGATCTCACATCCCGGGAAGAAGCGCGCGTTCGTGTTCGCAGGGGTAGAGGGAACTCCCATTGTCAGCGAAGCACTCGCGACCGTCTTCAGGACACTGGCTCCCGAGGATGTTCAGCTCTTCCCGGTGTCAATAGAGAGAGAGTCCGAGCGATACTTTGTCGTCAATGCAATCAAGGTAGTTGATGCCATTGACGAGGCGCGGTGCCGGGAGGTGCATCACTATGACGACGACGAGCCGTCCCCTGATTACCCAGGCGAGTACAACTGGATCTACGGACTGCGAATCGACCCCTCGAAGACTGAAGGTGCGCATGTCTTTCGGCTGAAGAGGTTCAAGGTCGCGTTCGTTGTTTCAGAGGACATCAAGAACGCACTCGAAGGGGTAGGGAATCTCGGAGTGTCGTTCGAGCGCGTGACCGGAGCACATGAGCCTCGCTGACGGTCGATGCTGAGTGCCGAGGGGGCGATTCGAGCGATGGTGTCGTCTCGTCCTCGGGCTTCCTGCTGAACATCCATTAGCGCCCCCCGGAGACGGACCGCTTTCTCTCGTGCTGGGGCGTAGGCGGTGAGGAGCGGTACCAGCGCAGGACAACGGGCCCCTCTGCATCCTCGAACGCGGCGGTGTACTGGAGCCGCCGTGGTGACCGACTGTAAGCCCAGCGCCCCGGCGGTTCGAATCGCGCTGCATCGGTGCCGCTGAATCCCGGCGTTCGTGGCTGCGCGGCGTGGTGGCGGGAGCCCATTGAACTGTCATCCGCTGTACGGCTTCGCGCAGGTCCTCGACGGTTGTGCCGATGTCGCTGTGCATGGGTGGACAGCGGCGCGATGGGCCGTGGGATAGCCGACAGCCCTCCGCGCGTTGCCCACTCACGCCAGCGGGCTTCCCTGTACTCCGAGCGTTCCGGCTTCGGAATGGCGGTGTATGGGGCTCTTTCCTCCAGGAACGGATCACGTTCTACGCGCTCTGCTCGGTCTGGCGACCGCGCTGCCCGTGTTGGGGACGGCGGCGCTCTTGCTGATCGCTCGCAGCCCCCTGGGCACCGCTGCCTTCGAGCCCGTCCAGCAGCCGGTGCAGTTCGACCATCGTCACCACGTCGGGGATGAGGGCATCGGCTGCCGCTACTGCCATGAAGGCGCCTGGGAGGGACCGTACGCGGGTGTGCCCCCCACCAGCCGCTGCATGGGTTGCCACGGGCAGATTTGGAACGAGAGCCCGCTGCTGGAGCCCGTGCGCCAGAGCTACTTCGAGGACCTGCCCATCGCGTGGAACCGCGTCCACCGCCTGCCGCACTTCGTCTTCTTCAACCACTCCATCCACGTTCACAAGGGCGTGGGGTGCGTGAGCTGTCACGGCCGTGTCGACCAGATGCCGCTGGTGGAGCAGGTGGCCCCCCTCACCATGGGCTGGTGCCTGGAGTGCCACCGGGACCCGGTGCCCCACCTTCGGCCGCCCGAGCACGTCGCTGACATGACCTGGAGACCACCGGGCGATGCCCGCGAAGTGGGGCGCCAGGTGCAGCGCGCCCTGAACGTCTCTCCTCGAATCGAGTGCAACACATGTCACCGGTGAACGACCGATACCCGCTGCCGGTGCTGGCTGGCGCGCCCACGGCCTGGAGGAGCCTGGAGGAGCGCCGCGCTGGGGCCTCCGCGCCGGCGGAAGGAGAGTTCCCTGCCGGAGCGTCCAGCCCGCCCGAGGGACTCTCCAGGCGGGCGTTGCTGGAGCTCGCCGCCTTCGGCGCGGCAGCGGCGGGGCTCTCCGGCTGCTTCCGCCAGCCGCCCGAGAAGGTGATGCCCTACTCGCGCCAGCCGCCCGAGCTGACGCCGGGCGTGCCACTCCACTACGCCACGGGGCTGGTCCTGGAGGGCCATGTGCGAGGGCTGGTGGTGCGCAGCCACGAGGGGCGGCCCACCAAGGTGGAGGGCAACCCCGCCCAGCCCGAGAGCCTCGGGGCCGCGGGCGCGCACGAGCAGGCCTCGCTGCTAGGACTCTATGACCCACACCGGGCGAAGGTGGTGCGCTACAAGGGAGAGCCCACCACCCGCGCGGCCCTCTTCGCCCGATTGCGCGCGTGCGCCGCGCGCGAGGACGCCGGGGACGGCCTGCGGCTGCTGGTGGAGCCCTCGGCCTCGCCATTGTGGGAGCGCGCGTATGCCCGGGTGCTGGAGCGCTATCCGCGGGCCCGGGTGGTGCCCTTCAGCGCGACGGACACGGGAGCGGCACGCGAGGGGGCGCGCCTCGCGTTCGGCCGCCCGCTGGCGGCGCTGCCGCGATTCAGCGCCGCGCGCACGGTGGTGTCGCTGGAGGACGACTTCCTCTCCACGCTCCCTGGGAGTCCGCGCACCGCGCGCGAGTTCGTCTCCGCCCGTACGCCCCACGCGCTCAACCGGCTGTGGGTGGTGGAGAGCCACTTCTCCATCACCGGGGCGTTCTCCGACCAGCGGCTCCGGGCGAAGCCTTCTCGCGTGCCGCATCTGGCGCGCGCGCTCGCCGCCGAAGTCGGCCGGGCGATGGGCCACGCGGAGCTGGCGGGCTTGTCCGAGGGCGGCATTGCCCTGAGCGACGTCGAGCGGCGCTGGATGTCGGCGGCCGCGAAGGACCTGGCGGGGCAGGGGCGCCGGGCGCTGGTCGTCGCCGGAGCGCGGCAACCCGCGGCGGTGCATGCGCTCGTGTACCTCGTCAACGAGGCCCTGGGCGCGGTGGGCAACACGTTGGGGCTGGTCACGGAGACGCTGGCCCCCGCGCCGGATGCGGCGGCCCTGCCCGCCCTCGTCGAAGAGCTGCGCGCTGGTGCGGTGGACACGCTGCTCGTCACCGCCTGGAACCCCGTCTATCGCGCGCCCGCGGACGTGCCGCTCGGTGAGGCCCTGGGCCGCGTGCGTGACGCGTTCTACTGCGCGCTCCACGAGGACGAGACGGCCGTCGCGTGCACGTGGAGCGTCCCCTCCACGCACCCCTACGAGGCCTGGGAGGACGGGCGCGCGTCCGACGGCACCGCCACCATCCTCCAGCCACTCATCGCGCCGCTGCTGGAGGCCGCGGTGGCGCCGCTCGACCTGGTGGCCGCGTTCACCGGCGAGCTGGACGCCTCTCCCTATGAGCGGCTTCGAGCCCTGTGGCGCGAGCGCACGAGCCCCGAGGAGGGCGCGTGGGAGGGCTGGCTCGCAGACGGCGTCATCCCGGGGACAGCGCTTCCCGAGGTCCACGCGAGCGTGGACGCCGCGGCGGTGCTCGCCGCGGTGCGGGCCCTTCCGCCTCCAGCGAGCGAGCCTCTCGAGGTGCACTTCGTGCCCGACGCCAAGGTCTACGACGGCCGCTTCGGCGCCAACCCCTGGCTCCAGGAACTGCCAGACCCCATGACGAAGGTGACGTGGGACAACGCCGCGCAGGTGAGTCCGGCCACGGCCTCGCGCCTGGGGCTGGAGCGGGGTTCTCGCGTGCGGCTGGAGGTGCAGGGGCGCGCGCTGGACGTCCCGGTGCTCGTGTTGCCCGGACAGGCCGATGACACCGTCACGCTGCCGCTGGGCTACGGGAGAACCGGTGGAGGCCCCGTGGCCGTCGGCGTGGGCTTCAACGCCTATGCGCTGCGCTTCCAGGACGCGCCATGGTTCGTTCCCGGAGCGCGCCTCACCCGGCTGAAGGGGCGCCACGACTTCGCGCTCACCCAGGAGCACTGGCGCATGGAGGAGCGGCCGCTGGCGCTCCAGACGACGCGCAAGGACTTCGAGGCGCACAAGGAGGAGATGCTCAAGGGGTTGCAAGGGCCGACGGAGCACCTGTTTCCGCCGGAGCCCAAGCCCGTGGAGCCGCCGCACCGCTGGGCCATGGCCATCGACCTGAACCGGTGCACCGGGTGCAGCGCGTGCGTGGTGGCCTGCCAGGCGGAGAACAGCATCCCCGCGGTGGGCCGGGATCAAGTCGGCCGCGGCCGGGAGATGCACTGGCTGCGCATCGACCGGTACTTCCTGGGCTCGGAAGAGGACCCGGCCGTCATCACCCAGCCGCTGATGTGCGTGCACTGCGAGTACGCGCCCTGCGAGTACGTCTGCCCGGTGGCCGCCACCGTCCACTCGGACGAGGGGCTGAACCAGATGGTCTACAACCGGTGCATCGGCACGCGGTACTGCTCCAACAACTGCCCCTACAAAGTCCGGCGCTTCAACTACCTGAACTACACCGGCCATGACCCGCTGGCCCGGATGTACCGCAACCCGCAGGTGACGGTCCGAACGCGCGGGGTGATGGAGAAGTGCACGTACTGCGTGCAGCGCATCGAGTCTGCGCGCATCACCGCACGCGTGGAGGGCCGCGCCATCCGCCCCGGAGAGGTCGTCACCGCCTGCGCGCAGGCGTGTCCCACGGGCGCCATTGTCTTTGGAGACCTCAACCATCCGGACGCTGAAGTCTCACGTCTGCACGAGGACCCGCGTCACTACGCGCTGCTGCACCAACTGGGTACGCGGCCGCGTACCGTCCACCTCATCCGGCTGAAGAACCCCTCGGAGGAGCTGCCATGAGCGAGCCCGCCCCCAGGGCGCCCGTGATAGCCGACCCGCTGGAGGAGCACCCGCTCATCGAGGGGCGCTACACCGGCGCGGCGCTGGGCGACTCGCTGTTGCGGCCCGTGCTCGGCCCGCCCGGTCTGGGCTGGTGGGCGCTGATGGCCCTGTGCTCGGCGCTCACCGTGCTGCTCGTGGTCGCCATCGGCGTGACGGTGGGGAAGGGCGTTGGGACCTGGGGCAACAACATCCCGGTGGCCTGGGCCTTCGGCATCACCAACTTCGTGTGGTGGATCGGCATTGGCCATGCCGGCACGCTCATCTCCGCCATCCTGCTGCTGTTCGGTGAGAAGTGGCGCAGCTCCGTCAACCGCTTGGCGGAGGCGATGACGCTGTTCGCCGTGGCCTGCGCGGGGCTCTTCCCGCTGCTGCACCTGGGTCGGCCGTGGAAGTTCTACTGGCTGGTGCCGTATCCCAGCTCGCTGCGCATGTGGCCGCAGTTCCGCTCGCCCCTGACGTGGGACATCGTGGCCATCCTCACGTACCTCACCGTCTCGGCGCTGTTCTGGTACATGGGCCTGCTGCCGGACCTGGCCACCGCCCGGGACACCGCGAAGCAGCGGTGGAAACGCCGGGCGTGGGGGCTCCTGTCGCTGGGTTGGCGCGGCAGCGCGAGGCACTGGTTGCGCTGGCGCACCGGCTACCTGCTGCTGGCGGGGCTGGCCACGCCGCTGGTCGTCTCGGTCCACACCATCGTCTCGTTCGACTTCGCGGTGGCCCAGCTCCCCGGCTGGCACACCACGATCTTCCCGCCGTACTTCGTGGCGGGCGCCATCTTCTCCGGCCTGGCCATGGTGCTGACCCTGCTGCTCCCCTCGCGCCGGGTCTTGCGGCTGTACCACGTGGTGACGGACGCACACCTGGACGTGCTGGCGCGCCTGCTCCTCGTGTCCGGCCTCTTCGTGACCTACGGCTACGTGCAGGAGCACTTCTTCGGCTGGTACAGCGGCAACCCGTACGAGATGCACGCGATGGGAATCCTGCGCACGGGCCCCTATGCGCCGGCGTTCTGGACGGTGATCACCTGCAACGTGGTGGTGCCGCAGATGTTCTGGCTGCGCCGGCTGCGCACCTCGCCAGCGGCCTTGTTGGTGGCCGCGCTGCTGGTCAACCTGGGCATGTGGCTGGAGCGCTTCGTCATCATCGTGGCATCCCTCAGCGAGGACTTCCTGCCCAGCAGTTGGCGGCACTATGCGCCCACCTGGGTGGACCTGTCCCTCCTGTCCGGCTCACTGGGCTTCTTCGGCCTGGGCTTCCTCCTGTTCCTCAAGCTGCTGCCGCCGGTGCCCATCAGCGAAGTGAAGCAGCTCCAGCATGAGCTGGAGGAGTCCGAGGCGTTCGCCCGCGAGGTGGCTGCTCGGGCCGGCGCACCGGGAGGTGGGCGATGAAGCGCTGGCTCCTGGGCGAGTTCCGCTCCCCCGAGCGGCTGCTGGAGGCCGCGCGCGGTCTGCGTGCGCGGGGCTTCACCCGGCTGGACACCTTCACGCCCTATCCGGTGGAGGGCGTGGACGCGGTGCTGGAGTTGCCGTCCACGCGGCTGCCGCTGCTGACGCTCATCGCGGGCGTGGGCGGGGCGGCCGGCGCATACCTGGTGCAGTGGTTCACCCTGGCGGTGGACTGGCCGCTGAACGTGGGGGCCCGGCCGCTGCACTCCGGTCCCGTCTTCATTCCCATCACCTTCGAGACCGCGGTGCTGTCGGCCGCGGGCGCCGCCTTCCTGGGCGTGCTCATCGCCTGTGGCCTGCCCTGGGTGACGCATCCGCTCCTTGGCGTCGAGGCCATCCGCAGCGCCAGCATCGATGGCTTCTGGGTCGGGGTGGCCGTGGACGACGACGCCGGAGGTGCCGCGGCGGACGCGGCGCTGCGCGAGCTCGGCGCGGTGCAGGTGTCCCAGGTGGAGGAGGGCACATGAGCGCGCGCGTCCTTCCCGTGGCCATGGCCGCCCTCGCCCTGGCCGCCTGCGAAAACTGGGACCCCTTGCAGGACCAGCCGCGCGACGACGCGTACTCCGCCGACCCGAACTTCGCGGACGGGCGCGCCATGCGGCCGCTCGTGGCGGGGACGGTGTCCCAGGAGTGGTATCGCCGCCAGGCGCCCTATGTCCCGCAGGGCGTCCCCGACGGGGGCCTGGCGAACCCCGAGCGCTTTCCCCTGCCATTCACGCGCGAGCTGCTGCTGCGCGGCAGGGGACACTTCGAGGCCTGGTGCTCACCCTGCCATGGGCTCTTGGGGGATGGGCAGAGCATCGTCGGTGAGAACATGCAGCTGCGGGCACCACCCGCGCTGTACGGGCCGAATCACGCGTCCCACCCGGCAGGGGGCGCGGTGGAGGCGGAGGGCGGGCTCGCAGACGCGGGTGGGGAGGACGGTGGCCCGCTACCGCCCGGCTGGGAGGCGCTGCCGCACCCGCCGGGCTTCTACTACCAGGTCATCTCCGAAGGGTATGGGCTGATGCCTTCGTACGCGGCGGAGGTGCCACCCCAGGAGCGCTGGGCGGTGGTGGCGTGGTTGCGGGTGCTGGCCTACAGCCAGCGCGCGCCGCTGTCCGCCGCGCCCCCGGAGGTCCAGGCCTCGCTCCAGCAGCAGTCCGGACCCGGAGGTGCGCCATGACCGTGGACGTGCTCGCGCCGTGGAATGGAGGCCGGAACATCCAGGTAGGCGCGCTGGTCGTGGGCGTACTGGGGCTGGTGGCCACGGCCGCTGGCGCCCTGGCCGCGCCCCGGGAGGCGGCCTACGCCTATCTGTTCGCCTTCGCCTTCTGGCTCTCGCTGTGCCTGGGGGCGCTGCTCATCCTCGCGGCCTTCCATGCCTCGCGCGCGCGCTGGCCCACGGTGTTGCGCCGGCCGCTGGAGGTCATGTCCGCCTGCAGTCCGCTGTTCGTCGTCCTCTTCGTGCCCGTGGCGCTCGCCATGCCGCAACTGTTCCCATGGGTGGCTCCGCCCCCGGACCTGGGCTCGCATGGGCACCACCTGCTAGAGCACAAGCGCCCGTACCTCAACGTGCCGTTCTTCCTCGCGCGAGCGGCGTTCTACTTCCTGGTCTGGGGCGCGGTGGGGGGGCTGCTGTATCGCTGGTCCGTCCGCCAGGACGCGGAGGCGGGCATCAGCGCCCGGAGCGTGCGGCTCACGCTCTGGCAGCGCAGGCTGTCGGCCGGCGCGCTTCCGGGGCTGGTGCTGTGCCTGTCCTTCGCCAGCCTGGACTGGATGATGTCGCTGGAGCCCTTGTGGAAGTCCACGGTGTACGGATTCTACGTGGGGTGCGGCGCGGTCGTGGCCGCGCTGTCCACCGTGGCCGTGCTGGCCGCCGTGTGGCGGGGGCCGGGCCAGTTCGGCGCGCTCATGGGGCCGTACCACTTCCGGCGGCTGGGCACGCTGCTCCTGGCCTTCGTCTGCCTGTGGGCCTACTGCGGCTACTCGCAGTTCATGTTGATGTGGGTGGCCTCGCTGCCGGAGGAGGTGACGTGGTACCGCGCCCGGCTGGATGGCGGCTGGCGCCGGGTTGCGGTGCTGCTCGCGGTGGGGCACTTCGCCGTGCCTTTCTTCCTGCTGCTCGTCCGGCGCATCAAGGACAGTCCTCGTTCACTGGGGATGGTGTCGGTGTGGCTGCTGCTCATGCACGTGGTGGACATCTACTGGCTGGTGGTGCCCGCGCTCCACCCCCGGGCCTTCTACTTTCATTGGACGGGGCTCACGGCCTGGCTGGGCGTGGGCGGCATCACGGTGGCGGCCTGTTGGGCCCTCGCGCGCGGCGGCTACATGGTGCCCGTGAGAGATCCGTTCCTCCTTCACTCGCTCCAGGTGACCGAGTGATGCGCGGCGAATACACACCGCCACCGTCCGACCGGGGCCAGCTCCCCGCTCTGCTCATCGCATTGGTGGCGGGGGGCTGGCTGCTGCTCGTCGTCGTCTCGCTGCTGGCCGCCCGGTGGTGGGAGGTGCGCAGCCGCCCCGCGTCGCGAGCGGGGCCGTCACCGGTCATGGGCCACCGAGAGGTGGCGGATGTCAACCAGCGCCCCTTCGCCCTGGATGACAAGGCGACCCGGCTGCGCGGCGAGCAGCGGTCGCGCCTGGATGGCTATGGATGGGTGGACCGTGACGCGGGCCTCATCCACCTGCCCGTGGAGCGTGCCATGGAGCAGGTGCTGGTGGAGGAGGGGGCGGGCCCATGAGCGAGCTGCTGCGGCGCATCCTGTTCCTGCCGGAGCAGGGCTCCACGCTGGCCACCCGCGTGGACAACATCCACTACTTCATCATCATCACCACCTTCATCGTGGGCGCGGGGATTGGCCTCACCGGGTTCGTGTTCCTGATGCGCTACCGGCGCCGGAAGGCGCACGCCCCCACGCCGGTGATCCGGGCCCCCCCATGGCTGGAGGGCATCTACATCGGCGTGCCGCTGTCCATCTTCCTGCTGTGGGGCGCCCTGGGCTACGAGGACTACGTCTGGGCGCGGACGCCGCCCGCGGACGCGCTGGACGTCTATGTCACGGGCAAGCAGTGGATGTGGAAGTTCGCGTACCCGGACGGCCCCGGCGAGGTGGGGGTGCTGCACGTGCCCGCTGGCCGGCCGGTGCGCGTGCTCATCACCTCACGCGACGTCATCCACTCCTTCTACGTGCCCGAGTTCCGGCTGAAGATGGACGCGCTGCCCGGGCGCTACACCGAGACGTGGTTCGAGGTGGTGCGGCCGGGGCGCTACCAGGTGCTGTGCGCGGAGTACTGTGGATTGAACCACTCGCGGATGCGCGCGGAGGTGGTGGCGCTGGAGCCGGGCGAGTTCGAGGCCTGGCGGGCCCAGCACAGAGCCGTGCCCAAGCCCGGCCCCGGCGAGGCCCCCGAGGTCGCCTTCGGAGCGGACGTCGCCGTGCCGCCGCTGGTCGAGCAGGGCCGCGTCGTGGCCACGCGGATGGGCTGCTTCCAGTGCCACACGGTGGACGGCACACCGCACATCGGCCCCACCTGGCTGGGGCTGTACATGCGCGATGAGCCCTTGACGACGGGGGGCCGCATCCGCGCCGACGTGGCCTACCTCACCGAGTCCATGATGGACCCGCAGGCGAAGATCGTGGCGGGCTTCGAGCCGGTGATGCCTTCCTTCCAGGGACGGTTGAGCGCGGCGGACGTGGCCGCCCTCGTCGAGTTCATCCAGTCGCTGCGGCCGGAGCGCCCCGTGCCTCCCACCGCGCAGGAGCCCAGGTATGAGCCACGCAGGCGCTGAGCCGGCCATGCCGGAGGAGCACTACCTCAACTCGGAGCGTGGGCTTTGGTCCTGGCTCACGACGCACGACCACAAGCGCATCGGCGTCATGTTCCTGGTGGCGATCCTGCTCATGTTCCTCCTGGGCGGCTGCTACGCGCTGGCCTTGCGAGTGGAGCTGCTCACCCCGGGGAAGACGGTGATGGGGCGGCTGGCCTACAACCGCGCCTTCACCCTGCACGGCGTCGTCATGGTGTGGCTGTTCCTGATTCCCTCCATTCCCTCCGCCTTCGGCAACTTCCTGCTGCCGCTGATGATTGGCGCCCGGGACGTGGCCTTCCCCCGCCTCAACCTGGCCAGCTTCTACCTCTATGTGCTGGGCGCGCTGATGACCCTCTGGGCGATTCTCCAGGGGGGCGTGGACACGGGGTGGACCTTCTACACGCCCTTCAGCACCGCCACCGGAACGGACGTGATGCCCGTGCTGCTGGGCGTGTTCGTCGTGGGCTTCTCCACCATCATCACCGGGCTCAACTTCATCACCACCGTCCACACCCTGCGGGCGCCCGGGGTCGGGTGGATGAAGCTGCCGCTCTTCGTGTGGGCCATCTACGGAACGTCCATCATCCAGGTGCTGGCCACGCCGGTGCTGGGCATGGTGCTGGTGCTGGTGGCGCTGGAGCGGTTGGCCGGCATCGGGCTGTTCGACCCGGCACGCGGGGGAGACCCGCTGCTGTACCAACACCTGTTCTGGTTCTACAGCCACCCGGCCGTCTACATCATGGTCCTCCCCGGGATGGGCGTCATCAGCGAGACGGTGAGCGTCTTCAGCCGGAAGAACCCGTTCAGCTACCGCGTCCTGGTGTGGAGCACCGCGGGCATCTCCTTCGTGGGCTTCCTCACCTGGGGGCATCACATGTTCGTGTCCGGCCAGTCCACCTTCGGCGCTGGCGCTTTCAGCGTGCTGTCCATGCTGGTGGCCATCTTCACGGCGCTGAAGATCTTCACCTGGTTGAGCACCATGTACCGGGGCAGCATCTGGATCAGCACGCCCTTCACCTATGTGCTCGGCTTCATCTTCCTGCTCTTCTTCGGCGGCATGAGCGGGGTGGCGGTGGCCGTCACGTCCGCGGACATCCACTGGCACGACACGTACTTCGTGGTGGCGCACTTCCACTTCATCATGGTGGGCGCGTCGCTGATGGCCTTCCTCGGGGCGCTGCACTACTGGTTCCCGAAGATGTTCGGCCGGCGCTACCCGGAGGCGCTGGGAATCGGCACGGCGGTGCTCATCATCTTCGGCTTCATCGCCACCTTCCTGCCGCAGTTCCTCCTGGGAAACATGGGCATGCCGCGCCGCTACGCGGAATACCCGGAGCGCTTCCAGTCGCTGCACGTGGCGTCCACCGCCGGCGCGTCGCTGCTGGCGTTCGGCTTTGTCATCGTCGCGACCTACATGGGCTGGTCACTGCGCCACGGGCGTGTGGCGGGGAAGAACCCGTGGGAGAGCCGCGGCTACGAGTGGTACAGCGCCTCGCCCCCGCCGGAGTCCAACTTCCACGAGCCGCCCGTCTTCACCCACTCGCCGCACGACTACGCGCGGCCCGGCATCGAACCGGAGGCGGGCCATGCCCTCTGACGCCCCCGCGCGGCCGGTGGTCCCGCAGGCCCGCCACTTCGGGGACGAGCCGGCGCGCCAGGGCGCCGCCCACATGGGCATGTGGGTCTTCCTCGCGTCGGAGGTGATGCTCTTCACCGCCTTGTTCACCGCATACGCGCTCTACCGGCTGGCGTACCCGGAGGTTTTCCACCTGGGGCGCACGCACATGGACGTGACGCTGGGCACCCTCAACACCTATGTGCTGGTGAGCAGCAGCATCCTGGTGGCGCTGGCGACCGTCGCCGTCCGCCGTGGAAGGGACCTGGTGGCGGGCACGCTGCTCATGGGCGCGGTGCTGCTGGGCGTGTGCTTCCTCTCCATCAAGGGCGTGGAGTACACGCACCACTTCCATGACAAGGCGCTGCCGGGCGCGCACTATGCCTTCACGAAGTTCGCCATCCCCGGCGCCAACCTCTACTTCACCCTCTACTGGTTGATGACGGGCATCCACGCGCTGCACGTGGTGGTGGGCATGGGCGTGCTGTCGGTGATGGCCTTCCGGGCGATGGGCGGCAGCTTCAATGCGGCCTACCACACCCCCCTGGAGCTGGGCGGAATGTACTGGCACCTGGTGGACGTCGTCTGGTTGTTCCTCTGGCCTCTGCTGTACCTGGTGTGAAGGGAGACGCGCATGGCGAGGACGAAAGGCGTGTTGCTGGTGGGCGTGGGATTGCTGGCCCTCACCACGCTGTCATACCTCCTGGCGCAGCAGCACCTGGGGCGCCCGGGGGTGGTGCTGGCGCTCGCCATCGCCGCGACGAAGGTGGGGCTCATCGCCTTCTTCTACATGCACCTGTCGGAGCGGCCGGGCGGGCCCCGGCTGGTGTTCGCCACGTCGTTCATCTTCGTCGTCATCCTCGTGGGGCTGGTGCTGGCGGAGGCCAGCGACCGGGCCAGGCCCACGATGCCGCCCGGGCCCTTCCAGCCGCTGCTCCTGCCTGCCCTCCAAGGCGCGCGGGAGGTGACGCCGCACCGGGAGCCTCCCCGCGGGCCCTGAGCGCGCGTCAGTCGCGGGCCTTGCGCACGCCGTGGGCGGTGTGGCGGGCCCGGTCCGCCGCGGCCAGCAGCCGGCGCAACGGGACGACGAGCCCGAGCGAAGCGCCGAACATCAGGTGCAGCAGCAGCAGCGCCGCGTGGGGCGCCTCGCGGTCCAGCGGAGGTGAGGCCCAGGGGGCCACGAGTGAGGGCATGATGGCCTGGAGCACCAGCCCCATGAGCAGGCCCAGGAACAGCGCGGCGGTCGCGGTGCCTCCGCGGGGCAGGAACAGGGCGAAGAGGGTGGCCAGCCCTCCGGCCGTGGCCGCGTGCACCAGCAGGCCCAGCACCACCGCCCATGTGCCCGACGGGGACGCCCGGAAGAAGACGCCCCCCGCCAGCCGGGCCGCGTACCAGAGGTCCCCGTGCGTGAGCGCGCCCAGCGGCAGCGCCAACGCCATCATGAGGAGCGCGCCGAGCATCCCCGCCACCGCTCCGGGCAGCAGCACGTCGCGCAGCAGACTCCACTCCAGGGCGTTCGCCCGTTGGTCGTGGACACGTTGTTGGAGCTGGTGGATTCGCCCCATGGGAATGCCTCCTGTCAGGCGATGACGGGCAGCGCGAGCTTCAGGGGCTTGCCGTCCGAGGCGCGCAAGTGTCGCGTCACCTCGGCGGCCCCCAGTCCGTGGCGCTGCGGAACGAAGGTGGCGTGCGGGTCCTTCGAGGAGGCCATGCCCGCGGCGTAGATGGCCTGACGCGCCGCCAGGGCTCCCACGGTGCCCAGGCCGCTCGATGTCAGCTGCTTCCATCGCCGCTGGCCCGGCAGCAGGTCCAGGACCAGGCTCGTCGCGGTGCAGAGCCGGGCCATGTTCCAGAGGCGCCGGGCCCGGCCCTGCTTCAGGTGCCGGGACAGCGCCTCCGTGCGCGACAGCTCGCGCTCCACGGCGACCTCCGCTGCCAGCTCCCCCAGCTTCCCGATGACGCCGAAGCGCCGCACCACCCGGCGCGCGACGCGCGAGTGCTCCGGCAGCATTTGCAGCAGGGAGGCCGCGCTGGCCACGCCCGACGCGATGAAGAGGAAAGGCAGCGTCCGCCGCGCCCCCTGCCATACGGGCACCGCCGTGTTGGAGAGCAGCACCGCCGTGTAGCCTGCCAGCGGCAGGCCCAGCACGCCCGCCGCAACGGAAGCCGCGCCGCCGAGCTTCTCCAGTGTGCCGCCGCGGCCTCCCAGCACCGTCCCCGCGACCGCCACGGTGTTCAGCGCGCCGGAGGCCGAGAGGATCCAGGCGCCCAGGTTCATGGGGGAGGTGGGGCGGAAGACGCGCAGCATGTTCAGGAAACGCGCGGGCCGCCCGAGGTCCTGGATGAGCAGCGCCGCGCCCGCCACGTTTCCGGCGAGCCCGAGCCATCGGCATCGGCGCCCGAGTGACTCCAGCCGGTGTCCTCCAAGCAGCTCCGCCGCCGCGCCCAGCGCGCTCGCCGCGCCCGCGCAGCCGCCCACGTAGAAGTAGGTGGGGATGCTGGGCCGCCACACCGGGGCCTTGATGGCGGGCACGCCGTAGTAGCTCGGCGCCGCCTCGGCGGGGCCGGAGCGGGAGGGGAGGGTCGTCAGCAGTGTCGGCACCGGATTCGCCCTGGCCAGGTCTTTCACTTCCTGGCCGGCGGCCTCGCCCACGAGCGCGCCTCGCGTCGGGTCGATGTTGCGTCCGTCCGAGGCCTGCTCGAGCCGCTCCAGCAGCGTGCGCCCTTCCTCCAGCCGCTTCATGTCCGGCCTCCCCGTTCGAGCAGCACCACGCCCAGGGCCACCGCGGCCGTGCCCAGCGCTGCCAGCGCCACGGAGGCCCAGGCGGCGGGCTGCTTCATCGTCGGCACCACGGGGTCGGGAGGCAGGTTGTAGACCTCGGGCTTGTCCACCAGCAGGAAGAAGGCGTTGAGTCCCCCCGTGCCCGGCTGGCCCTCCGCGTCCGCGCCGTACAGGTACGCGTCCGTCACGCCCAGCGCGTGCAGCTTGCGCACGCGCTGCTCCGCCCGCTCCGTGAGCGCGTCCAGGTCACCGTAGACGATGGACTCGGTGGGGCACGCCTTGGCGCAGGCGGGCGTCATGCCCTCACCCAACCGGTCGTAGCAGAGCGTGCACTTCCAGGCGCGCCCGTCATCCTCGCGCCGGTCGATGACGCCGAAGGGACACGCCACCACGCAGTACCCACAGCCGTTGCACACGTCCGGCTGCACGTACACCGTGTCGAACTCCGTCTTCACGATGGCGCCCGTGGGGCACGCCTCCAGGCACCCGGCGCGTTGGCAGTGCTTGCAGACGTCCGACATCATCAGCCACGAGAAGTCGCCCACGCCCGTCTTCTGGCCCGGAAAGGGGAGGGGGCGCTCCACGAAGGCCACGTGCCGCCAGGTGGAGGCGCCCAGGTCCCCGGTCTGGTCGTAGGACATGCCAGTGAAGTGTAGGCCGTCATCGGGAAGCTGGTTCCACTGCTTGCACGCCACCTCGCAGGCCTTGCAGCCGATGCACACCGTGGTGTCGGTGAAGAAGCCCTTGCGTCCCATGACCTACTTCTCCTCTCCCGGCTTCTCCTGCCACACCTCATGCCCGGGGACCGCCGCGCGCGGGCTGTCGCGCCGCGCCTCCGGAGTCCCGTCCGGCAACGGCGGCACGCGTGCTCCCGCCGCGGCGCGAAGGCCCGTGGCTCGCCGGCCCGCGACGACGTCACACGTGAGCGCCTTGGACTCCTGGATGCTCGTGTTGGGGTCCGCCACGAAGGGAAGCAGCTCGTTGGCGCCGGCGCCGCGCGAGCGGCCCACCACGCCCCAGTGGTAGGGCAGGCCCACCTGGTGCACCCACGTCCCGTCGAGCTTCAGCGGCCGGATGCGCTCGGTGACGAGCACCCGGCACTCCACGTCCCCGCGCGCCGTGCGCAGCGTGGCCCAGCCGCCGTTCTCCAGGCCGCGCTCGGCCGCCAGCTCCGGGGACACCTCACAGAACTGCTCGGGCTGGAGCTCGCTCAGCCAGGACAGCCAGCGGCTCATGCCCCCCGCGGTGTGGTGTTCGGTGAGGCGGTACGTGGTGAGGACGAAGGGGTAGCGCGGGTCGCCCCAGGCGCGGTGATAGGGGTTGTCCTGGCGCCGCCACTCCTCGCGCGTGGGGTTGCACTGCTGCCCATAGAGCGCGTTCCGCACGGGCGACTCCATGGGCTCGTAGTGTGTGGGCAGCGGACCATCCAGCAAGCCGCTGGGCGCGAAGAGCCAGCCCTTGCCGTCGGCCTGCATGATGAAAGGGTCGTCGCCGCCAAGCGCGTCCACCCCCGTCGTGCCCACGGACGGACGGTAGGCGGGGGCGCGGTCCGGGATGAAGTCCGGGACGTCCTCGCCCGTCCACTTGCTCGCCTGCGCGTCCCACCAGACGTACCGCTTGCGCTCGCTCCAGGGCTTGCCATCCAGGTCCGCCGAGGCGCGGTTGTAGAGCAGTCGCCGGTTGTCGGGCCAGGCCCAACCCCACTCCGGCGCCACCCAGGTCTGCTCGCGCCCTGGCTTGCGGCGTGCGGGCTGGTTGAGGCCGTCCTTGTAGCAGCCCGAGTAGAGCCAGCACCCGCTGGCCGTGGAGCCGTCATCCTTCAGCTCCTGGAAGCCGCTCACCGGCCTGCCGTCCACCACGGTGTAGCCGTTGATCTCCTTCAGCATCGCCTCGGCGGACGGCTCCCGGAGCGCTCCGTGCGTGGGGTAGTCCCACGTCAGGTGCTGGATGAGAAGGTCCTTCGACTCCGTCGAAGCCGCGTAGCGTTTCCGGAGACGCTCGCCCAGGTGGAAGAGGAAGTGCAGCTCGCTGCGAGCGTCCCCGGGGGGCTCCACGGCCTTGTGGTGCCACTGGAGCAGCCGCTGGGTGTTGGTGAAGCTTCCGTCCTTCTCGGTGTGCGCGGCGGCGGGGAAGAAGAAAACCTCCGTCGGGATGTCCTCCGTCTTCACCTGGCCGCTCTGGATTTCGGGCGCGCGGCGCCAGAACTCGGCGGTCTCCGTGAGGGTGAAGTCCCGCACGACGAGCCAGTCCAGCTTGCGCAGGCCCTTGCGCTGGAGCGCTCCGTTCATGGAGCCCACGGCCGGGTTCTCTCCCATGACGAAGTATCCCTTCACCCGCCCATCCGCCATGTCCGCCACCGTCTGCATGTGAGAGTGGTTTCCGGTCAGCTTGGGGATGTGGCCGAAGAGGTAGTCATTGTCCGGCTGTGCCGCGGCGCCGAACCACGCCTTGAGCAGCGAGACGATGTACTGGGGGAAGTTGCTCCACCAGCCGGCGCCCGCCTCGTTGTTCTTGACGTACTCCGACAGCGAGTGCGCGTGCTTGGCGTGCGGCATCGGCAGGTAGCCGGGCAGCAGGTTGAAGAGGGTGGGGATGTCCGTGGAGCCCTGGATGGAGGCGTGGCCTCGCAGCGCGAGGATGCCGCCACCTGGCCGGCCGATGTTGCCCAGGAGCAACTGCAGGATGGCCGCGGTGCGGATGTACTGCACCCCGACCGAGTGCTGCGTCCAGCCCACGGCATAGCAGAAGGCGCTGGTGCGCTCCCGGTTCGAGTTGGCGCACAGGGCCTCGGCCACCTCGAGGAAGAGCTCCTGCGACACGCCGCAGATGCGCGAGACGCGCTCCGGCGTGTAGCGCGAGTAGTGGCGCTTGAGGAGCTGGAAGACGCAGCGCGGGTGCTGGAGGGTGAAGTCCTGCTGCTCCTCGGTGATGCGGGTACCCCGCACGACGCCGCCCTCGCCGGCGCCCGGCTCGGCGAAGACCTCCTTGTGGCCCGCGGCGGGCACGGAGCCATCCACACCCAGGTATTGCCAGGACGCGATGTCGTACTTGTTCTTGCCGGGCTGGTAGCCGCTGAAGATGCCATCCAGGTCCTCCGTGTCCTCGAAGGACTCGCGGATGAGGGTGGTCGCGTTGGTGTAGTGGAGGACGTACTCCTTGAAGTAGCGCTCGTTCTCCAGGACGTAGTGGATGATGCCGCCCAGGAAGGCGATGTCCGTGCCCGGCCGGATGGGCACGTGCAGGTCCGCCATCGCGCTGGTGCGCGTGAAGCGCGGGTCCACGTGGATGATGGTGGCCCCGCGTTCCTTGGCCTCCATGACCCACTGGAAGCCCACCGGGTGGCACTCGGCCATGTTCGAGCCCTGGATGACGATGCAATCCGAGTTCTGCAGGTCCTGCTGGAAGGTCGTCGCGCCGCCTCTTCCGAATGAGATGCCCAGACCGGGCACGGTCGCGCTGTGTCATATGCGGGCTTGATTCTCGATCTGCACGATGCCCAGCGCGGTGAAGAGCTTCTTGATGAGGTAGTTCTCCTCGTTGTCCAGCGTGGCGCCTCCCAGGTGGGCGATGCCCAGCGTGCGCTTCACCTGGAGGCCGTTGACGTCGTGCTCTTCCCAGGTGGTGTCTCGGGTGCGCTTCACGCGCTCGGCCACCATGTCCATGGCCTGCTCCAGCGGGAGGACCTCCCACTCGGTGCCGCCGGGCCGCCGATAGAGCACCTCCTGGATGCGGTGGCTGCCGGTGACGAGCTGGAACGTCGCCGCGCCCTTGGGGCACAGCCGGCCCCGGGAGATGGGCGAGTCCGGGTCGCCCTCGATGTCCAGGATGCGGCCGTCCTTCACGTACACGTCCTGGCCGCAGCCCACGGCGCAGTAGGGGCAGATGGACTTGACGACCTTGTCCGCCTGCGCGGTCCGTGGCTCCAGGCGCTGGCTGCGCTCGCTCATGGAAGTCTCGTGGAGGCCCGTGACGTCTCCCTCCTTCAGCTGCCGGAGCACGGGCCAGCGGGCGAGCAACTCGAGAAGTCCCACAGCGTACCTCCAGGTCATTTCAGCGCTTGGGGAAGATGGCACCTGGAGAAGCCCTGGGCGCGAAAGCCTGGGGGGCCTTCGAGGGCAAGCCGGCGCTGGCGTCACGGGACCAACGCATCACGACGCTGGGGCGTCCATTGTCAGACGGACGCGGGCTTCACGGCGATAGACCCAGGCAACCGTGTGTCCGAAGAGCAGGGTCTGGAGGGTGAGCGCGCTCCGCTCGCCGCGAGTCCAGCGCGAGGGGGGAGGGGTGAGACCGAGGCGCGGGAACGCCAGGTGCTCACCCAGCAGGACCGCGGCGCCGAGCACCCAGCCCGCGTCTCGGGTCCGCGCGGCTCGCTTGCCTCCCAGCGCCGCGAAGAGAAGGCCCAGCGTCGTGCCGTACGCGAAGCGCAGGAGCTCGCCCGCGGCTCGGGCCGTGCGCGCCGATGGCCTCCAGCCCGCGCTGGCCGCCAGCCTCCCCACCAGGGCCGGGGATGCGTACGGAGGAGGCCGACCCAGGGCACGGTCCCGAAGCCGGGCCAGGCACGCCACGGCCAGCGCGCCCGTCGCCCCCGCGCGAGCCCCGGAGGCCAGCGCCGCGCCAGTGGACATTCGGATGTCCGCGCCTGGGGTCATGGACGTGCGCTGGGAGAGGTGAATGGCAGGCAAGCGCATGATGGCTCCAGGGAAGAAGGGCTCTCTCTCCTGGAGCCTGTGCCTGGCTCGCCGCGCCGGCCACCGCTGCGTGTGGCTGCCCCACTTGCTGGCTCACCGGCCGGCCGCCAGCGGGTGCCTTCGGTCAGCGCCGTGCCAGGAGGGCCGTGGTGGTCACGCCCACCGCGGCCACGGCCGCCGCGACCCAGGCGCGGTGGAGGTCGGTCCATACCTGGAAGCTATGGCTCCGGGCCCTCCGGTCGAAGCGGCCGTGGGCGCCGAAGTCGCCGGGCAGGGGAGACATCAGGTTGTCGGCGCGGTCCGGCGGTTGGGGCTCCGCCGTCATCTGCTTCCTGTATCCCACGCGGGCGAGATAGCGGTCCGCGAACCAGGGCGCGAGCCGATTGCCGACGATGGCCTTCACCGTGGGGATGCCCACCCAGACGGCGCGGCGCCGGTGGTGCGCGGCCCACACCACGGCGCGCGCGGCCACCTCTGGCTGGAAGATGGGGGGCACTGGCTGCGCGCGGCGGGGCATCCGGCTGCGAGACCATTCGAACTGCGGCGTGTTCATGCCGGGCAGATCCACCGTGGTGACATGGACCTTGCTGCGGTCATGGAGCAGCTCGGACCGCAGGGCGTCCGTGAAGCCGGCGATGGCGTGCTTCGCCGAGCAGTAGCTCGCCTGTAGCGGGATGCCGCGAAACGCGAGCGCGCTGCCGACCTGGACGATGGTGCCCTGGTCGCGCGGGCGCATGCGGCGCAGCGCCGCCTGCGTGCCATGCACGTAGCCCAGGAAGGTGACCTCGATGACGCGGCGGAACTCCTCGGGGCGCGTCTCCACGATGGGCGCGAACACGGCCACCATCGCGCAGTTGACCCACACGTCGATGCGTCCCCACCGCCGTTCGACGTCCGCTGCCGCGGACTCCACGGCCTGGTTGTCCGCCACGTCGCACGGGAGCACGAGCGCCTCGCCCCCGAGCGCCTCCACCTCCCGGGCGGCCTCGTTCAGGCGGTCCACCCCGCGCGCGATGAGCCCCAGACAGGCGCCCTGCCGGGCGAACTCCCGGACAATGGCGCGGCCCACTCCGGCGGACGCGCCCGTCACCACCACGACCTCCTGCTTGTTGGCCATCGTCTCGTGCCCCCTTGCCCGTCACCGCCGCTTTTCGGTCCGCGGGCCGGGCCGCTCCTGGAGCGAAGGTAGGGCGCGAGAGCGCCGCGGGCATGGCCTCATGGCGGCCAGGAGCGCGAGCCCTGCGGCCCATGCCCTGCCAGCCCCCGAGCGGGACCGGACGACGCGGTGAGCCTGTGGGTTGCTCGCGACGAAGCGGCCGGGCCGGTCTCAGCGACGCCGCGCCCGAGCGGGGCGGGAGGGCTTCGGAGCAGCGCCCAGGCCTCGCAGCAGCACGTCCACCGCGAACTCCGCGTACAGCTCGACGGTGGCGGGAGCGTGCATGTCCAACCCGAAGGCTCGCCTCGCCGTCTCCGGCTCGGAGAAGGGCTGGGCGCAGGCGCCGATGATGAATGAGTAGGCCAGGCGCGGGTCCACCGGCCGCAGCGTGCCGTCGTCCACGGCCGCCGCCAGCTCGCGCCGGAAGAGGTCGATGAGCCCGGAGAGCCATCGGGTGTAGAGCGCGTCGAAGGGGGCGCCGCCCGCGCTGCTCTCGGTGCGGATGAGGCGGCTGAGCTCGGGGCGCCGGCCGAAGTAGACGACCAGCGTGTGGAGCAGCCGGGCCAGCCGCGTCCGCCGATCCAAGCCCTCCACCTCCTGGATGGTGCGCTCCAGGACGGAGTGGAGGTCGCCGTAGGCATCCGCCATCACCGCGTTCCACAAGCCCTGCTTGGAGCCGAAGTGGTGGTGGACCAGGGGCTGGGTGACGCCCGCTCTCCGGGCGATGCCCGCGGTGGTGGCCCCCGTGAATCCGTGGTCCGCGAACTCGCGCAGCGCCGCAGCCAGGATGTCGGCGCGCCCCGCGCTCTGCATCGGTTCCTTGCTCACGCCTCCATCCTGCTCGCCCCAGGGCCTTTCGTCCCTCCCAATCCGCGGCGAGCCGCCCGGCGCGCCCCGGTCCATGCTTGACACGGGCGGGGGTGTTTATAGGACTATCAGGGCACTGATTGATGTATAAGCCGCTCCGGCGGAGGATTCACCATGTTGAGCAACTACCTGGCGCGAATGGCCGTCACGTCCGTGGGCAGCCTCGCGCGCCCCAACACACATGTCCTCGCCGAGGTGGACCTGCCGCTGCGCATCTGGCCCTCGGACCTCGACATCTGGGGGCACGTGAACAACGGCCGTTACCTCACGCTGATGGACCACGGACGGCTGGACCATGGCCTGCGGACGGGGCTGATTCCGGCGATGGTCAAGCGCCGCTGCCGGCCGCTGCTGGGCGGCGTGTCCGTGCAGTACCGCCGCGAGGTGCGCGCCTTCGAGCGCTGCACGCTGGTGACGCAGTTGGCCGCGTGGGATGAGAAGTGGCTCTACTACGAGCAGCGCTTGGAGCGCCGTGGCGAGCTGTGCGCCCGCGCCCTGGTGAGCGCGGTCCTCAAGGAGGGACGCAAGACGCTGCCTCCCGCCGAGCTGTTCGCGCAGATGGCGGAGCAGACGACCTCGCCCGTGGCGCCGGCGGCGTTGCTTGCGTCATGGCCCGGGGGGCCCCTGGCCCCTGTGTCCACCGTGCGCGGGGTGGACCGCTCTCACGACACCCTCGCGGGACTTGCGCCGGCCATCGGCTGAGCATGTGGCATGGCTCGGCGGCGCCGTGCTCCCCCGCGATGACGTCCGCCACGATGTGGTGGGCAGCGCCGTGAGGCGGACCTGTCGCTCCGCGAGGAGCGTGTTCAGGTGGTGCCGCGCACCGCGAGCATCCCGCCCGCCAGGTTGTACAGGCGCGTGAAGCCCCGCTGAGCCAGCGCTTGCGCCGCGGTCGCGGACCGTCCACCCGAGCGGCAGATGAGCAGCAGGGGGGCCTCGCGGGGCCACGTGGCGGACGCGGCTTCGAGCGTGGCCAGGGGCACGAGCTCCGCTCCAGGCAGGTGCCCCAGGGGGCCCGTGTATTCGTCCGGCTCGCGCACGTCGATGCGCCGCACCTCGGGGCCGAGCGTGTCGAGCCGCGAGGGGGCGATGTTCTTGAAGGGAGGGGGCGTCATGGCGCGGTCTCCTTGAGGTGCGGCAGGTTCACGCGCCCGCCGGTGAGGGCGCGGTGTGGCCACAGGCGCGGTTGGACGGGACCGCGAGGTCGATCAACCGGGGCTTCGGCAGGCGGAGGTTCTCCATGATGTGGATGAACTCCTCGCGGCTCTTGCCGGCCACGCGTGGGTTGTGCCGCTTCTCCTCGGCGATGCTCGTCACGGTTCGCCCCTTGTAGTCGTGGGCGGGGTAGACGAGCGTCGCGTCCGGCAGGCGGAAGAGGACGCGGGTGATGGAGTCGTGGAGCTGGCTGGCGTCTCCGTTCTGGAAGTCCGTGCGGCCGTTGCCGCGCACGAGGAGGGCGTCTCCGGTGAAGACGCGGTCCTCCAGCAGATAGCTGACGCTGTCGTCCGTGTGCCCCGGCGTCGCGAGCACCTTGAATACGAGTCGGCCGACGTGGACCTCGTCGCCGTCATGCACGTGGAGGTCGGCGCAGGACGCGCCGCGGGCGCCGCCCACCACCTTCGCCCGGGTGCGCTCGCGCAGGGCCCCCGACGCGGTGATGTGGTCGGCGTGGACGTGCGTGTCGAAGACGTGCGTGAGCGTGAGGTCCAGCTCGCTCACCAGTTGCAGGTCTCGCTCGACCTGCTCCAGCACCGGGTCGATGAGGACGGCCTGGCGCGTGGTCTCGTCGCCGATGAGGTAGGTATACGTCGAGGAATCCGAGTCGAAGAGCTGGCGGAAAATCATGTCGAAGCCTCCTGAAGATGAGAGCCAGGGGGCCCGCCTGAGGATTCGGACCGCGACAGAAACCGCCCAGGAACTTTTTCGGCTCGTTGACGTGTCTCTCCGTGCCGTGAGCGCCCGTGCCTTCATCGAGCAAGCCCTGGAGTACCTGCCCGCCCTCCGGCGTGTGGGGCGCCGGCTGACGGGGAGCGCCGCGGAGGCGGATGACCTGGTGCAGGAGACGGTGGCGCGCGCCCTGGAGCGCCGAGGTGAGCTGCGCGACCCGGAGCGGCTCAAGGGCTGGTTGCTCGCGGTGCAGCGGACGGTCTACCTCAACTCCCGCAGGGGGCTTCGGCCGCGCCTGGAGGTGTTGGCGGGCGGGCTTGGGCAGGAGCGGCCCAGGGAGCCCTCCGCGGACCTGGAGGAGGAGCTGCACGCCCGGAGCCTCAGCTCGGGCATGAAGGCGGCACTGGAGTCGCTGGCACCGGAGTGGCGGGACGCGTTGTGGCTGCGTGAGGTCGAGGAGCTGAGCTACGAGGAGATCGCCCAGGTGCAGGGCTGCCCTGTCGGAACCGTGCGCTCGCGCCTCGCGCGGGCGCGGCTGGCGATGCTTGAACACCTCGAAAAGGAGAAGGTCCATGGAAGCCTGTAGCCCCGAGTGGCAGGAGCGGCTCTCCGCCTGGTTCGACGGTGAAGCCCAGGCCCACGAGCAGCAGGCGGTGGAGCACCACCTGGGCCAGTGCGCGGGGTGTGCTCGGGAGGCGGCCCGTTACGCGTCGCTGCGTTCGTTCCTGAAGGCGGAGCGGGCCGTGGAGGCGCACGCACCGCCGGAGCTGGCCGCGAGGATCGCCCAGTTGGCGCCGCGTGCCCGCTCCGTGCTCCCCAGGCGGACGCTGGCGGCGGGGCTGGCCGTGGCGCTTGCCGCGACCGGGGGACTCTGGACGCTGTGGCCCGGCGGCATGAACGAGGCGCTGGCGATGGACCTGGAGCGGCATCACCTCCGGGCCTTCTCCCGTGTCGCGCCCTGCGAGTTCGAGTCCTCGGATCCGGCCGAGGTGAAGGCCTGGGTGGAGCGGGAGGTGGGCTACGCGGTGGAGGTGCCGGTGGTGCCGGGCGCGACGCTGCTGGGGGCCCGACGCTGCCGGCTGCACGGGAGGCTCTCTGCGTCACTGTTGTACCGGCATGGCAACAAGGCGATGACGCTCTTCCTTCCGCCCCCGGGGTCGGTCGCGGCCCGGCACGCTTCGCGGTTCGCCGGAGATGGACCGCGCTGCACCCAGGGCCCGGTGGGGGAGCGCATCTGCGTGGCCCCGCGCGGAAGCGAGCAGGCCGCGCTGGCCGTTTCCGAGCTGGAGGCGCCTGTGTTGATCGACGCCCTGGCTCGCGTCGCCCCCTGAGCATGGGGAACTCCGCGCGTCGCGCCTTGTGTCCCTTCAACTGTGCTTTTCACATCCCCGAGGTGCTTCTCGATGATTCGTTTCTTCTCCCTGGTCGGCGCGGTGGCCGCCCTGGTCTCCGGCTGTGCCACGCCGGGGGCCGTCAGCGCCGCTGACGCGGAGCCGCCGGAGCGCAAGCAGCTCACCGTGCTCTACGTGGCCGACCTGCACGCGCAGCTTCGTGCCCACCCTGAGCTCTTCTGGCGCGATGGACAGGAGCGCATTGAAGAGGCGGGAGGTCTGGCGCGTGTCGCCGCCGCCATCCAGCAGATCCGCGCTGAGCGGGCCGGCGACGTCCTGGTGCTCGACGCGGGAGACACGATCCAGGGCTCCGGCGTGGCGGCCCTCACCGAGGGGCGCGCGCTCATCGAGCCGCTCAATGCGCTCGGGCTGGATGGCGCGGTGCCCGGCAACTGGGAGGTCGTCTACGGCCCCGCGGTGCTGCGCCAGCGCGTCGCCGAGCTGAAGCATCCCTTCTTCGCGGCCAACATGCGCGATGCCGCCAGCGGTGAGCGCCTCTTTCCTCCATATCTGGTGAAGGAGGTGGGGGGGGTGAAGGTGGCCGTCGTCGGGTACACGGACCCGGACGTGCCGCGCCGCCAGCCTCCCGGCTACAGCACGGGGCTGCGCTACGACGGTCCGGACGAGCTCCCAGCGCTCGTGCGCGAGGTCCGCGAGCGCGAGGGCGCCCAGGTGGTGCTGCTGATGACCCACGTGGGGCTCGCCAAGGCGGTGGGGCTCGCGGCCCAGGTGCCTGGCGTGGACGCGCACCTGTCCAGCGACACGCATGAGCGCACGTATGAGCCCATCGAGCAGGCGGGGACCTGGGTGGTGGAGGCCGGCGCCTTCGGTTCGTTCCTCGGGCGGTTGGACCTGTGGGTGGAGGAGGGCCGGGTGGTGGACCGCCGCTGGGAGCTCATCGAGCTGACCGCGGCGCGCTACCCCGAGGATCCCGAGGTGGCCCGGCAGGTGGAGGCCGCGCTCGCGCCGCATGCGTCGGCGCTCGCAGCCCCCGTGGGCCAGACCGATGTGACGCTCGCGCGGTACGCGGTCGTGGAGAACCCGCTGGACAACATGCTCGCGGACGCCATCCGCATCGCCGGAGGGACGGAGATCGGGCTCTCCAACGGCTTCCGTTTTGGGACACCCCTGCTCCCCGGGCCTGTGCGCGAGGCGGACCTGTGGAACATCTTCCCCATCGTCAACAAGTTGAAGACGGGGAAGGTGAGCGGCCGTCAGCTCCGCGCCTTCTGGGAGCAGGAGCTGGAGAACGTCTTCGCGAAGGAGCCCGAGAAGCGCTTTGGTGGGTGGCTGCCCCGGCCTTCGGGGATGACGCTGCGCTTCCGGGCCAATGCGCCCAAGGGGCAGCGCCTGCTGTCCCTCGAAGTGGGCGGCGAGCCGGTAGAGGATGACCGCCTCTACACCGTGACGGCCTGCGAGCGCGAGGGCGATGCCCCCGACATGGTCTGCCGCATTCCTGGCATCCAGGAGCCGCGGGTCCTCGACATGGACGCGCACGAGGCCGTGCGCCGCTTCCTCGCCAGCAAGCCCCGCCTGCACGGTTCGCTAGAGGGGCGCGCGGTGGGCGAGGACCTGCCGGTGGTGCTGCGCACGCAGCAGGTGCAGCCATGACGCCGGGGACCGCCGTCGAAACTGTTCCCGCTCCCCCGCCGTCCGGGAGCGTCTGGCGCCGGCGCCTTCCGGGGCTGGGGGCCGCGGCGGGGTTGGCGGTGGCCAGCCACTGGCTCGCCACGCTCCCCGGCCTCAAGGTGGTGGGCCCCCTCACGGTGGCGCTGCTGATTGGCATCCTGCTGCGTACGGCGCTGGGCTTGTCGCCCACCCTCGTGGAGGGGACGCGTTACTCGGCGCGCTCGGTGCTGCGGCTGGGCATCGTGCTGATGGGGGCCAGACTGGACTTCGCGCTGGTGGCGAAGGTGGGGCCTCGCGTGCTGCTGCTCTCCCTGGCGGTCATCGTCTGCGGAATCCTGGGCATCCGTTGGGTGACGAAGCGCTTCGGCGTGCCGGAGAAGCTGGGCACGTTGCTGGCGGTGGGCACCTCCGTCTGTGGCGCCAGCGCCGTGGTCGCGGCCAGCTCCGTTACTCGGGCAGAGGAGGAGGACACCACGCTGGCGGTGGGGCTGTGCGGGATTCTGGGCACGGTGGGCGTGCTGTTCTTCATCTTCGTCGGGCCGCTGCTCGGCCTGAGCTCCTCGCAGCTCGCCATCCTCTCTGGTGCCACGCTGCACGAGGTCGCGCAGGTGATGGCCGCGGCCTTCACCTGGGGCACCTCGGCGGGAGACCTGGGCACGTTGGTGAAGCTCACCCGCGTGGTGTTGCTGGCGCCGGCGCTCGTCGTGCTGGGGCTCGTCTCCGGCGCGGGGGGCTCGGTGCGCTACTCGTGGAAGGAGCCGCCCATCCCCTGGTTCGTGATGGGCTTCCTGGCGGTGGGGGGCCTGGGCTCGGTGGGCGTGCTGCCCGCCGCCGCGAAGGCCACGCTCTCGTCCGCCAGCGTCTTCCTCATGGTGATGGCCATGGCCGCCATGGGGCTGGGGACCCACATCAGCATGATCCGCCGCGCGGGCATGCGCGTCGTCTACGCCGGCCTCGTCGGCTTCGCGGCCCTGGCGGTGTTCGCCTGGGGCCTCATGCGGTTGCTGTCCATCCAATAACGACTGACTCGAAAGGGAGTGCCCCGAATGAACCGTTTCCTGCTGATCCTCATTGCAGCGCTCGTCACCGCGCCGCTCGCCACGCTCGCGGCGGATGCCGGGAAGAAGCCCCCCGCGCGTCAGGGCAAGCTCGTCTTCGTCTCCACCACGGGCCTGGAGGACCTGGGCACGCTGTCCAGCGCCTTCCGGCACGCGAAGGCCGCCAAGGTGTCCGGCCACCTGTCTGACGTGGTGTGGCTCACGTATGGCCGCGCCGTGGTGGCGTTGGACCCGACGGTGAAGGCCGTGCCGGACTCGATCCGCAAGGAGGCACAAGAGGCGAAGGCCGTGGGCGTGCGCCTCGTGGCTTGCGGCAGTGCGCTCGAGAAGTTCGGCATCGACCGGAACAAGCTCCAGCCCCAGGCCGAGGTGGTGGACAACGGCGTGACGGAGCTCGCGCGCCTCGTCGCGGAGGGCTATCAGGTCATCCGCTACTGAGGACGCGGCTCCATCTCGGTGCAGCCGGGGCCCGTGGGGAGGCGATGCTCACGGGGCCCGGGAGCCGGGCGCGGGCTTCTCGCCCACGAGCTGCACCACCGCCGCCATGCCCGTGTGCAACGTGCCCTCGCGCACTTCGCGCGTGAGCTCCCGGAGCACCGGCAGATTCAGGCCCGCGAAGTCCTCGCGCAGCGCGTCGGCCGTGTACAGCAGCTCCTCGACGGGCGGACCGCCGGTCCGGTAGCGAAGCTGGTCGGGTGTGTAGCCTTCGAGCAGGACGATGCCCCCGGGCCGAAGGCCCGTCACGATGCCCCGAGCCACCGTCCGCCGGAGGGCCGGAGGCAGGTGGCAGAAGATCATGATGACGGCGTCCCACGCTTCAGGCTCGAAGGTGAACGCGGCGAGGTCGGTCACCTCCGTTTCGAGCGCGACTCCCCGTTCCGAAGCGAGGTGCCGAGCCTTCTCCAGGCCCACGCTCGAAGCATCCACGGCATGCACGGTGTGGCCCAGCGTGGCGAGATGGACCGCGTTGCGGCCCTCTCCCTCACCGAGGCTCAGCACCCGGCTGTGGGGACGCAAGCGGGGGGCCATCTCCGCGAGGAAGTCGTTCGGCTGCGTGCCATAGACGTAGGTCTCGCCGCTGAAGCGGGCGTTCCACTGTGCCGCGGCGTCCGGGGGCTGATTCGCCATGCTCTCCACTCCTCGGAGCGGAAAAGGGCTCCGTGCGTATTGGGTAACGTCTTCGCCGCGGGCCGCGCTTCGTCATGAGCGCTGGCCACCGCCTCGCGGTTCTCGAACGGGATGGGGTTGCCCATTACCACGAGACAGAGCGAGACGGCCTGCCCGATGGCCTCCTGGGTGACGAGGCGGAGCGCCTGAGTGCTCGTGAACAGGCCCGCCGCGCCTATCGGTGAGCGCCCTGTCGGGTTGTGGAGCTTTCCGGGCCACGCGGCGCCCTGAATCCTCTCGGACGCCGGCCGGCTCTCAACGGGTGAGCCTCTCTTCCAGGGGCTCGGGGGCACCTGGTGTGCATTGGAGCACCCGATGAAGGTCCTGCTCGTCCTCACAGCGGGTGTCGCCGTCATGGCGGCTTCGGGCTTCGTGTGCGTCCGGACCGCCGCCGCCGCGCCGCCCCCCGATGCCGGGGTGGGCCCGACGCGGTTGGAGTTCCATGAAGCGCTTCAGCTTCGCCTGGACCCTCTGGCGGGGACGCCCGACGCGACAACGGTGCGGTTGAGGCGGGGCAGGGTGGGGCTGCGGCTCGTGGGGGCGCGCTGGGGGCAGGCCGCGATGGAGGTGGCCTTCGACGGTTGGAGCCTCTTCCCGGGTGCGGTAGCGCCTCCACCGCTGACCTTGCTGGAGCTCCACGCGACCTTCGCGGTCCTGCCTGAGCGGATGTGGCTGACCGTGGGCCTGTTCCGGCCCCAACTGGGCCGGGAGAGCCTCACCAGCGGTTTCGTCGTGGACTCGCTGGACAAGGCCCTCACCCAGGGGCCATTGCGCGAGCACCTCACGGGAACGGCGCCTGGGCGCGCGCCCGGGGTGAACGTCGGAGGTCTGCTTCCACGGCAGGGCTGGAGCGCACGCTACGATGCGGGCCTGGTGGCCTATCGCGCCGGTGCGGATTCCGGAGGGGGACCGCGTCCGCCGCTGCTCCTCGCGCGCGTCGCGTGGACATTGGGGGCGCCCGAGTCGGAGACCTATGCGCTGTCGCTTCCCCAGAACGACCTGCGCCTCCAGCCCGGCCTGACGCTGGCCCTCCAGGCCAGCACCGAGCTGGGAGGCGCTGCTCGCTCGGTGGGGATGGATGCCCTGCTGCGCCTGTCGCCATGGGTGCTCGCCGCGGAGGTGCATCAGCTCAACGGGGAGCAGGCGCCACGGTGGTTGGTCCACGCGCGCACGGGCGTCAACCTGCCTGGGCCCTGGCGCACAGTGGTCGAGCCCTGGGCGCAAGTCGCTCACGCCACAGGGCCGCCGGATGCGAAGGCCGTGTCGCGGCTGGACGCGGGCGTGACCTGGTACCTCGCCCGGCACTCGCTGCGCGTCACGCTTGGGACGGGCGGGTGGCCATTCCAGCCGCGGGAGGCGGCGGGCAGCCCCGGGAGGCAGCTCGGACTGTCCCTCCAGCACCGGCGGTAGCCGCCGGGCGCCAGCGCATGGCCTTGTCAGTCGACGCACCGGACTCGGCAGGTCCTTGAAGTCTCTCAGTCGCGGGATGACTGTGAGCCTTTGCCCGACGAGGTCCACGTGTCCCAATCCCTGTCTGCCCGCTTTCCGATGTCTCCCTATCCCGTTGGCTGGTTTCGCGTCGCCGCCGCCTCCGAGCTTCCGCCGGGGACGCACCGGAACCTCCGGCTCTTCGGGCAGGAGCTGGTGCTGTTCCGGACGGCCAGCGGCGTGCCCCGGCTCATCGAGGCGTATTGTCCTCACCTGGGTACGCACCTGGGGAAGGGGGGCTGCGTGGAAGGGGACAACATGGTGTGCCCGCTCCACGCCTGGCGCATTGGCGGCGATGGCGCCGTCGCGCATGTCCCCTACAGCAAGGCGACGCCTCGCATCAGCGTGCGCTCCTGGCTGCTGCGGGAGGCCAGCGGGCAGATCTTCGTCTGGCACCACCCCGACGGGGAGGCGCCGGAGTGGGAGCCGCCCGAGCTCTTCGAGGCCATCGACCCGAACTGGACCGGCTTCCTGCCCGCCCGCACCTGGACCTTGCGCACCCACGTGCAGGAGTTCTGCGAGAACGGCGCCGACAACGTCCACAGCACCTGGCTGCATGGGCAGCAGAGCGTCACGAAGTCCGTGGAGGTCGACAGGCACGTCTACACCCACCGCACGCTTCAGCGCTTCACCTTCTTCGGTCTGGTGAAGGCGCTCGCGAAGGAGGCGGAGGGGACGCTCGACATCTCCTGCCACGGCCTGGGCATCGTCGTCGAGCGCGGCAATGTCACGCTGAAGTGGTCGATGGAGTACTGCCTCGTCTTCTTCCCGGTACCGGTGGACGACACCTGCATCGAGCTGCACAGCGTCCTGTCCATCCGCCGGCTGCCCTCGGAGCTCGCCACCCGGCTGTTATGGAAGAAGTCCGCCGCGGAGATGAGCGCCATCATCGACCAGGACGTCCCTGTCTGGGAGTCGAAGCAATGGAAGGCGCGTCCCGTGCTTGTGGCGGAGGACGGTCCCATCCATGCCTACCGGACCTGGGCGCGGCAGTTCTACCCGAAGGCGCAGGACGAGGCCCCGCGCCCCGGGTAGACGGCCTGGAGGACTCAGCGCGTGGCGGGCTTCTGCGCCAGAGCCCGCAGCGCACGCCGGTCGAGCTTGCCATTGGGCGTTCGTGGCAGCTCGGGCAGGGCGCGGACCTCGTCGACAATCATGTAGCGCGGCAGCCGCTCAGCGCAGTGCTTCTTCACCTTGAGCAGGGAGGGGGGCCTGGCCGAGCCGCTGACCATGAAGGCCACCAGCCGTGTCTCCAGGCCGGAGCCCGTGGCGACCACGCCGACCTCGCGGATGTCTGGATGGCTGAGCAGCACCGCCTCGATTTCTCCGGCCTCGATGCGCCGCCCGCGCACCTTGAGCAGATTGTCCCGGCGGCCCAGGTACTCGAATGTGCCGTCCGGCAGCTCGCGGCAGCGGTCCCCGGTGGCATAGGGGCGGTCTCCATGGGGCGGCTGGCCCCAGTAGCCGAGCATCACCGTGGGGCCCTCCACCATCAGCTCGCCCACGCCGTCACCGTCCTCCCTCGCCTCCTCGGAGTCCGGCGGCGGCCGGGCCAGCCATACCCGGTTGCCGCAGCTCGCGCGGCCAATGGGCACGGGCTCGGTCCGGTGGGGCGGGAGGTCCGTCACCTCGTGGTAGGTGCAGACGTTGGTCTCCGTGGGGCCGTAGAGATTGAAGAAGCGCGCGTGCTTCAGGTGCTCGCGCAGCGGGCGCAGGTGGCGGATGGGGAAGGGCTCGCCCGCGAAGAGCACCGCGCGGAAGGGCAGGTCCGCGTGGTTCAGCAGCCCGCCCTCCTGCATCATCAGCATCAGCGCGGAGGGCACCGAGTACCAGCAGGTGAACCGCTCGCGCAGGACCAGCTCCACCAGCTTCTCCGGAGAGAAGGCCAGCGCCTCGGGGATGAGCGTGACGGACGCGCCGCCCATGAAGGCCGCGTAGAGGTCCAGCACCGACAGGTCGAAGAAGAAGGGCGCGTGGTTGCTGAAGCGGTCCTCCGGCGTGGTGCCCAGCAGCGCGTGGCACCACTCGATGAAGGCCATCGCGTTCCGCTGGCTGATGCACACGCCCTTGGGCGTCCCGGTGGAGCCCGAGGTGTAGAGGATGTAGGCCAGGTCGTTGTCGCCGGCCCCGTGCGGGGGGAGTGGCTCGGAGGGGAAGCCGGACAGCCGGTCCCACGACATCGCGGGGCCCTTGTCGTCCACCAGCAGGAAGCGCAGCCGGCCCAGCCCGGCGTTGTGGAGCTCCGCGGCGCGCGTGGTGGTGGTGACCAGCACGTCGATGCCGCAGTCGTCCAGGATGAGCCGCGTCCGCGCCGCCGGGTTCAGCGGGTCCATGGGGACGTAGGCGGCGCCCAGGCGGGCAATGCCCTGCATCGCCGCCACGGCGCGCACGGACTTCTCCGCCCACAGCCCCACGCGGTCGCCGCGCTTGACGCCCAGCTCCTGGAGCGCGCGGGCGATGCGGTTGGCGAGCGTGTCGAGCTGGCCATAGGTGAGCGTCCCATCGGGACCCTTGAGGGCGACGGCCTCGGGGGCCCTCGCCGCTGCGCGGACGACGATTTGGTCGAGTGTCATAGGCCGAGCTGGTTGGCGATGATGTCGCGCTGGATTTCGGAGGTGCCGGAGAAGATGGCGCTGGGAATGGCGTCCCGGAGCACGCGCTCGATGCCCGTCTCCGTCACGTACCCCATGCCGCCGTGAATCTGGATGGCGTCCAGCCCGCATTGAATCGCGGCCTCGCTGATGGCCAGCTTCGCGAGGGAGACCTCCATCGCCGCTTCCTGGCCGCGGTCCATCTTCCAGCACGCCTGGTACAGCAGGAGCCGCGAGGCTTCGAGCCGCTGCTTCATGTCCGCGAGCCGGTGGGAGATGGCCTGGTTCTTCGCCAGCGCCTTCTTGAACTGCTTGCGCGTCCTCGCGAAGTCCACCGTCTGTTCGAGCACCCGCTCCATGACGCCCACGTAGGCGGCGAAGAGGCAGGCGCGCTCCCACTGCATGGAGCGCTTGAAGAGCGCCGCGCCCTGTCCCTCGGGGCCGAGCCGGGCGGACTCCGGGACGCGGCAGCCCTCCAGGTAGATGGGCGCGATGGGCGAGGTGGACAGGCCCATCTTCTCGAAGGCCCGGCCCACGGTGAGCCCCGGCGTGTCCTTCTCGACGAGGAAGGCGCTCAGGCCCATGTAGCCGTGGGCGGGCTGGGTGGCGGCGTACACGAGGAACACGTTGGCGGAGGGGCCGTTGGTGACGTAGCTCTTCCCCCCGTCGAGCACGTAGCCGTCGCCGTCGCGCACCGCGCGCGTCTTGAGGGCGAAGACATCCGAGCCCGCTTCTGGCTCGGAGATGGCGTTCGCCCCCACCCACTCGCCAGAGCACAGCCGGGGGAGATAGCGGGCCTTCTGCGCCTCGTCACCGCCCTCCAGGAGGGGCATCACGCAGGCGAAGAGGTGGGCGCCGACGGAGAAGACCAGCCCGGTGTCCACGCAGCCGCGGCCCAAGGCCTCCATCACCCGGGCCGTGGTCAGCGTGTCCAGCCCCAGGCCGCCATGCGCCGTGGGGACGGAGAGTCCCAGAAAGCCAAACTCACCACATCGCTGCCATGAGTCACGTGGCAAGACTTGATTGGTAGGCTTTGACGTCTCGGGGAGCTGGGCTCGCGCGAACGCGAGGGCGCGGTCGTAAAGCTCCACCTGCTCGGGTGTCCAACTGAAGTCCATGGGTTCCTGGCGTTCCAAAGGGTGACAGGACCGGGGGCCGCGCTGCGAACGCCTTGCGCACGCGCGCGGGCTGCCCCCGGGGGCAGAGGAAGGCTGAAAGGGATACAGGAGAAGTCTGACGTGCGCCGGCGTGGACCGTCAAGGACCTGTGAGATGACGGTGTGACGTGTGTATTTAAGTGATGAAGACTATTATTGCAGCATGCGCCTGCCCGAAATTGATGTGCAAGTGGTCGCGCGGAAGCTGTCGGAAGCCATCCGCCACCGGACCATTTCCTATCCAGTGGGTTCGGATGAAACGAAACGCAATGAGTCACATCGCGCGCTCGTCGCGTTCCGGGAGTGGCTGAGCAGCGCCTATCCCGCCTTCTCCGCGGTGGCGAAGCGCGAGGTGGTGGGGGAGTACAGCCTGCTGTTCACCTGGCAGGGCTCCGATACCTCGCTCGACCCGGTCCTGTTCCTGGCGCACATGGACGTGGTGCCGGTGGAGCCGCGGACCGAACCTGACTGGTCGCATCCTCCCTTCGCGGGGGCCATCGCGGAGGACCAGGTGTGGGGGCGCGGGGCGCTCGACATGAAGGGCGCGCTGGTGACGCTGCTGGAGGCCGCCGAGCAGCTCATCCAGGAGGGCCACCAGCCGGAGCGCACCATCTACTTCGCCTTCGGACACGACGAGGAGAACGGCGGACTGGAGGGCAGCCGGCGCATCGCGGAGCTGCTTGCGTCCCGGGGCGTCCGCCTCTTCTTCAGCGGCGACGAAGGAGGCGGGCTCGCGGGCCCGCTCTTCCCGGGCGTGGCCAAGGACATCGCGGTGATTGGCGTGGCGGAGAAGGGGCTCCTGGTGGTGGAGGTCTCCACTCGGGGGGAGGGGGGCCACGCCTCGGCGCCGCTCCCGTTCAAGCGGCTCGCCATTGGCAAGCTCTTCACCCTCCTCAAACGCCTGGGAAGACTGAGGTTTCGCAACGCGATGGACCCGTCCACCCAGCGGATGCTCGAAACGCTGGGGCCCGAGTCCGGCCCCATACAGCGCCTGCTCTTCCGTTACATCCGGTGGACCCGACCCTTCCTCGAACAGCTCCTGGGGCGCATTCCCGCCTCGTCCGCGCTGTTCCACACGACGCTGGCGCACACCGTGGTGTGCTGCGGGGAGAAGGAGAACGTGCTGCCGCAGCGCGCCCGGGCGGTGCTCAATCTGCGCCTGCACTTCGTAGACACCGTGCGCGCCGTGCTCGAGCGCATCCGCCGTGTGGTGGGCTCCGAGGCCGAGGTCCGGGTGGTGGAGCCCTCGCGTGAGGCGTCCCCCGTGTCCAACATGGACGGGGAGGCCTACCACCTGCTGAAGACGACCATCGAGCAGGCGAATCCCGGGACCCTGGTGGTGCCCTATCTGGTCTCCGCGTGCACCGATTCGGTCTATTTTCAGGCGCTCACAGATAGTGTGTTGCGCTTCACCCCACTACCCATTGGGCCGGGTGAACTGTCACTCATTCATGGCACGAACGAGCGTGTTGGAATTCCGCAGCTAGGGGCCGCGGTAACTTTCTACATGCGGCTGATAATGACAGCAGGCCGTTTGAGCTCGACAGACACAGCCATGGCCCAACCTGGTCGGTGATTGACTGGTTGCCGTGCGAGCAGTTTGCTCTGGGCATGGAACGTTGCGTCGTCTTGGACCTGCCTGGGCTCTGTGCGAGATACATCGGGCCCTCGGCGCCAAACATGCAGGCCTTCGCGGGACAGGGGCGGATGGTCACGCTTCAGCCCGTCCTGCCGGCGCTGAACTGCACGATGCAGGCGACGTTCCTGACGGGAAAGTACCCGAGCGAGCACGGCATCGTCGCGGATGGCTGGCTGCACCGGGAGCTGGGCGAGGTCCGCTTCTGGCCCCAGACGGACGGGCTGGTGCAGGCGCCGCAGCTCTGGGACGCGGCGCGCCGGCTGGACCCCAGCTTCACCTGTGCCCGCGTGTGCTGGTTCATGAACATGTATTCGAAGGCGGACTACGCCGTCACGCCGCAGCCGTCCTTCACCTCGGATGGGCGCGTGCTGCCGGACGTCTTCACGGAGCCGCTCCATCTGCGCGAGCCGCTCGTCGAGGCCCTGGGGAACTTCCCCGCGTATGACTATTGGGGACCTCGCTACAGCATCCGCTCGTCGGAGTGGATCGCGGACGTCGCGATGTGGCTGGAGCGGCGGCACAGCCCCACGCTGTCACTCGTCTTCCTGCCACACCTGGACTACACGCCCCACACGTTCGGCCCGGACGCGCGGGAGATTCACAAGAGCCTCCAGGAGATCGACGCCGTCGTCGGGCGGCTCATCGCCTTCTACGAGGCGCGCGGTGTCCAGGTCATCATCCTCTCGGAGTTCGGTGCCACGCCCGTCTCCCGGCCCGTCCACCTGAACCGCCTCTTCCGCCGCAGGGGCTGGCTGGCCATCCGCGAGGAAGCGGGCCGCGACATGGTCTACCCCAGCGGCAGCGACGCGTTCGCGGTCGCGGACATGCAGGTCGCGCACATCTACGTCCGTGACCCGGCGTTGCTGGACGAGGTGAAGGCGCTGGTGGAGGCCGAGCCAGGGGTGGCCCAGGTGCTCGACGCCGAGGGCAAGCGGGCGAACCACCTGGACCACCCGCGCTCGGGCGAGCTCGTCGCCCTGGCCGAGCCGGATGCCTGGTTCACCTACTTCTACTGGCTCGATGAGCGCCGGGCGCCGGACTACGCGCGCACCGTGGATATCTTCCGCAAGCCCGGGTACGACCCGCTGGAGATGTTCGTGGACCCCGAGCTGGGGCTCCGCATGCTCGATGTGGGGGGCAGCCTCCTCAAGGAGAAGCTGGGCCTGCGCACGCGGCTGGAGGTCGTCTCGACGGACGGCTCGCTGCTCAAGGGGGCCCATGGACTGCTCTCCACCCCCGAGCGCTCACCTGTGTTGATGACCCGGAATGCCGGGCTGCTCGAGGCAGACACTCTCCACGCGACGCAAGTCCACGACCTCATCCTGGCCCATCTGACCGGACAGCAGGCGACGGCCTGAGCGGCCCTCGCGAGAGGCGGGACATGTCATGAACAAACTTCCCGGGAACGCCATTGTCATCGGTGCGAGCATTGGCGGGCTGAGCGCGGCCCGTGTGCTCGCAGATCATTTCGAGCGCGTCACCCTCATCGAGCGGGACGTGCTCGAGGATGGCCCACGCCAGGGGGCGCCCCAGGCCCATCACATCCATGTCCTGTTGCGGCGGGGCGTGGACCTGCTGGAGCAGTACTTCCCGGGCCTCCTCGATGAGATGAAGGCGGCGGGCATCGAGCCCTTCGACTTCACGAAGGACCTGCGGTGGCTCCAGTTCGGAGACTGGATGCCGCGCGAGCCGAGCGGCATCGTGCTGTATCCCCAGACGCGCGCCTCGCTGGAGCGCGCGCTGCGCCGGCGGGTCCGGGCCTTCGCCAACGTGGAGATTCTGGAGTCGACCGCCGTGCGTGCGCTGCTGGCGACGCCGGATGGACGGCGCATCCTGGGCGTGCAGACCGTTGACCGTCAGTCGGCGGGGGGCGCGGTGACGAACCGGCTGGCCAGCGTCGTCGTCGACGCGAGCGGCCGGGGCTCGCAGCTGGGCAAGTGGCTGGCGGACCTGGGCCACGGCCCGCTGGAGGAGAGCCGGCTGCCCATCAACCTCTGCTACGTGTCGCGGCTCTTCGAGCGGCCCGCGACGGCCAGGGACTGGCGGGGGCTGTGGGTGACGCCGCTGCCGCCGGAGGCGCCGCGGGGCGGGGCGATGCAGGAGGTCGAGGGAAACCGCTGGATCGTATCCCTGTTCGGCTACGGAGAGCACCACCCGTCGCGCGAGGAGAGCGGCTTCGTGGAGTTCGCCCGGAGCCTGCGCGAGCCGGACATCTACGAAGCCATCAAGGACGCCCGGCCCGCCTCGGACGTCCATGTCTACCGGGTGCCGGACGTGCGGTGGCGCCACTTCGAGCGCCTGCCGGATTTCCCGGCGGGGCTGCTCGTCCTGGGAGACGCCTGGTGCTACTTCGATCCCGTCTTCGGCCAGGGCATGTCCGTAGCGATGCTGGAAGCCAACGTCCTGAACGAGGCGCTGCACCAGCTCGACAGCCTGGAGGCGGTGACGCAGGCGTGGACGACTGACTACCTGCGCAGGGGCGCGCAGTGGCTGCGGGGGCTCTGGTTCTTCGTCAGCGCGGAGGCCATGCGGCATGTCCACGTGCCCGGGGAGCGGACGCGGCTCGTCAAGCTGGCCCAGTGGTACGTGGAGGAGCTCTACGCGCTGAACCATGCGCATCCCGAGGTCTACCGGGAGTTCCTCAAGCTGATGCACGTCCAGGCGGGGCCGGAGTTCCTGCTGCGACCGGACATCGCCATGCGGCTCGCGAAGCGGGCCTGGCGGAAGAAGACCGCCCCGAGCGCGGAGGAGCCGGTACGTGAGGGCGTCCTGTGGCCGGCGAGCCGGGTGGCGCTGGGCCTGCGCTACGCGGGCCGCGTCCTGGCCAACCTGGCGGCGCCGGAGAAGGTGGGGCCGAGAGATCGCCTCTGCCACTTCGACACCGAGGCGATGTGGACGCCGGACAAGTCGATGGGCTGGTTCGTGCGGGATGCGCTCAAGTCGCAGAACCTGCTGGGCGAGGCTGGCGAGGTCCGCAAGTTCCTGGAGTTCTGGCTGCCATTCCAGGGCCTGGGCGCCGCGAAGAAGGCGCTCATCGAGCTCTCCTTCAACGTGGAGGAGCGTGGCCTGGGCTTCATGCTCTACAGCGACAACCAGACGGTGACGCGGGCCTTCAGGGAATACACCCGCCGGATCGGCATCTCCAACGAAGGGGTGGAGCGCTCCGTCGCCATCTGCGAGACGTTCCGGCCCTCGGACCTGGGCATGGTGCGGGCGGAGTTCAAGCCGGGGAGCACCACGCGGTATTCGATTGCATCGAGCTGGCACTTCGACCCGCTGCGCGGGCACACCGGCTTCGAGGAGGCGATGACCCGGCTCCCGGAGCGCTTCCGGGTGGGCATGCTCGCGGAGCGGGTGAAGGCCCATGCCAGCGCGCTGGCGAACGAGTACTTCCCGCTGTTCCTGGGGCTGAGCTTCCAGGAGGACGGGACCGTCGAGTCGAAGATGTACCTGGTGCGCTTCGACGACAAGCGGCCCCCGTTCCAGCCGGGCTCGGAGCTGTGGCGCTTCCTCCAGGGGATGGGCGTGTCTGATTCGGAGCTGGAGCGGATCAAGCAACTGAATGACCTGCTGTGGGAGCGCTCCGCGGACAAGATGACCCAGGTCGCCATCGAAGCGTCCGAGCTCCAATCCCAGCCCAAGCGGGTCAACTTCATCTTCAGCGGGACCCAGACCTCCGCGGTCCTGGAGGCCATTGCCCGATTCGGGTATCCACCCTCCGCCGCTCGAGCTGTGCGTGACTTCGAGCGGATGATGCAGACCGACTACGCGAAGTTCGTCGCGATCCGCGTCGGGCCCGAGGGTTTGAGCCCCCGCATCAAGCTGTACAAGCACGCGCTGTTCGATTTCGCGGATCTGTCCGTGGTGGAGGATGGGGGACTCGCTCCGCGAAATTCTCAGACAACGGGAAGCGGCCCGGAGGCCGCGAGGGATGTGCCCAACCTGTGTCTCTATTGATGTTCGTTGGTCATGATTGAAGTTCAAACAAACGAAGACTCTGATCGGCTTTCAGGCCGTCAGCGGAGCTGTGTCCCAATGTGGTGCGAGCCCATTGCTGTCATTGGCCTGGGGCTGCGTTTCCCCATGTCAGACAGCCCCGATGCGCTTTGGCGGATGCTGTGTGATGGGGTTGATGCGACAGGGGAGATTCCGCCCGGGCGCTGGCCGCTGGAGTCTCTCTATGACCCCGCCCTGGACCAGCCGGGAAGGATTCGCAACCGCCGCGCGGGTCTGATCGAGGATGTGGAGTCCGCGGACCCCACGGCCTTCCGGCTCTCCAAGCGAGAGCTGCGTCAGATGGATCCCCAGCACCGCCTGCTGTTCGAGTGCGCGTGGAACGCCCTGGAGGACGCGGGCCTTCCCTTCGAGTCGCTTCGAGGGAGCCGGGCTGGTGTCTTCATGGGCGTCAACTTCAGCGACTTCCAGCGGATGCTGGTCCGGGACTGGTCGGCGCTGGATGGCTATGCCGTCCTCGGGACGACCGCTTCGTTCGCCGCCAATCGACTGTCCTATGCGTTCGACCTCCGGGGGCCCAGCACCGTGTCGAGCGTGGGGTGTGCCTCGTCGACGGTCGCGCTTCACGAGGCCTGCCGCAGCCTGATGCTGGGCGAGGTGGAGCTGGCCCTGGCGGGCGGGGTGGAGTTGATGCTGTCGCCGGACAGCAGCATCATGCTGTCGCAGGCGGGCGTGTTCTCGGAGCGGGGCCAGTGCCGGACGCTGGATGCGCAGGCTGACGGCTATGTGCGCGGCGAGGGGGCGGGCGTGGTGGTGCTCAAGCGCTTGTCCCAGGTCGATGCCAGAGACCGCGTGTACGCGGTGATTCGCGGCAGCGCGGTCAACCACAATGGCCGCAATGAGTGGATCATGGCCCCGAGCGCCTCGGCGCAGGCGGACGTCATCCGTCAGGCATGCGAGCACGGCGGGGTGGAGGCTTCCAGCCTCGACTACATCGAGCTGCACGGCTCGTCCTTCCTGAAGGGGGACGCTGCCGAGGCGGATGCGATTGGCGCGGCGCTCGGGACACAGCGGACGTTCCCGTGTCGTCTCGGCGCCATCAGCAACAACCTGGGCTACCTGGGGGCGGCCGCGGGCATCGCGCAGTTCATCAAGGTGTGTCTGTCCCTGCACCACCGCACCTTGCCGGCGACGATTCACGTGGACGCGCCCAACCCGTTGATTGCGTTCGAGCAGCTGGGCCTGCGCATCCAGTCGGAACGGGAGCCCTGGCCAGAGCGCGGCGCGGGGGCGCTTCCCCGGGCAGGCATCGTGTCCACCTCCCTGGGCGGCGCCAATGGCTTCGTCGTCCTGGAGGCTGCCCCTGCGTGTGCGCCCGTGGAGCGCCAGACGGAGGATGTTCCGGGTCACGTCCTGGTGCTCTCGGGGCTCACCCGGGAGGCACTCCGTCAGCGTGCGCTCCAGCTGCGGGACTTCCTCGCCACGGCGCCCGAGGCGTCGCTGGATGACATCTGCTTCACGGCCGCGTTCAAGCGGCAGCACCACCGTTACCGAGCGGTGGTCATCGCCGAGCGCCGTGATGGGGTGGTGGAGCGCCTGGACGCGCTCGCGCGTTCGCCCGAGGACACAGTCCTCGCGCAGGGGGGCCTGCCGGAGCGCTGGGTGGCGGCGGCGCGAGCCTTCGTCGAGGGAGGGGAGCTGTCCCGGGACGGGCTCCCGGTGCGGGACGGGCGCTGCGTGAGCCTCCCCGGGTATCCCTTCCAGCGTCAGCGCCTGTGGCCCGAGTGGCTCTCTCCCGAGGAGGTCTGCCGCCCGCCCATGGCCCCGCGCCCGGATGCCGCCGCATTGCTCCAGGCCGCGGCGCGGACGGCGGGCGATGCCCGCGCCGTGCCCGTGATTCGTGGAGAGGCGCAGATGCGGGCGTTCCTGCGCGGGCACCTCGCGGAGGTGCTGGAGGTGGACCCGGCTGCGCTCGACGTCCAGGGACGAACCTTCTTCGAGCTTGGCCTCAACTCCATCGGCGCCACGCAGTTGAAGGAGCGGCTCTCCCGGGCGCTGGAGCTGCCGCTCTCGACCACGCTCCTCTTCGAGCTGCCTCGCCTGGAGCCGCTGGCGAAGCGGCTGCTGTCGCTGATGGAGGCGCGTGATGGGAGCCGCCCGCCGCCGGCCGGTGCCGCGAGCACGGTCGACGAGGACGAGCAGCGCCTGGTGGAGCGCGTTGTCCAGCTCTCCGAGGAAGAAGCGCGCGAGCAGATTGCCCGGGCGCTGGCGGAACTCAATCTCGAGGTCGCGTGATGAGTCGGAAGGATGGAGTCGTGGCGGAGCTGACCCCTCTTCAGCAGGCACTGCTGACCATCGAGAAGCTCCAGAAGAAGCTGGCCGCGACCGCGCAGGGTGAGCGCGAGGCGATTGCCATCATCGGCATGGCCTGCCGGTTCCCGGGAGGCGCCAACAGTCCGGAGGCGTTCCGGGAGTTGCTGTGGAGCGGCGGGGAGGCGCTGACGGAGATTCCCTCGGACCGCCGGGCGCTTGAGGCGCTCCATGACGCGGACCCATCTCGGCGAGCCGCCTTCGTCGACGGCGTCGACCGCTTCGACGCCGACTTCTTCCAGATCTCACGCCGCGAGGCGGAGGGTATGGACCCGCAGCAGCGCTTCTTCCTGGAGGTGAGCTGGGAGGCCCTGGAGAACGCCGGGATTCCTCCGCGCCAGCTCGCGGGAACGCGCACCGGAGTGTTCGCCGGTGTCCATGCGAAGGACTATGCGTTCGTGACGGGGGGCGGGCTGGAGCAGGTGACCGCCCACTACTCCACGGGGGTGGACTCCAGCTACGTGGCGGGCCGGCTGTCGTACCTGCTCGGGCTCGAAGGGCCCAGCATGGCGGTGGACACCGCGTGCTCGTCCTCGCTGGCCGCCGTGCACCTGGCATGTCAGAGCCTGCGGACGGAGGAGTCGACGCTCGCCATCGCGGGTGGGGTGAAGCTCATCCTCTCGCCTCACCTCAGCGTCTTCCTGGCCAAGGCGGGGGCGCTGTCCCCGAGCAGCCGCTGCCGCACGTTCGACCGGGACGCGGACGGCATGGTGCAGGGCGAGGGGTGTGGCGTCGTCATCCTGAAGCGGCTCCGGGATGCCATCCGCGATGGGGATCGCATCCTCGCGACCTTGCGCGGAACGGGCATGAACCACGACGGCGCGAGCGGTGGCCTCACCGTGCCGAACGTCCGCGCGCAGGAGTCGCTCTACCGCCGCGTCCTCCATCGCGCCGGCATCGAGCCGGGGCAGGTGGACTACCTGGAGGCGCACGGGACGGGGACGCGCCTGGGGGACCCCATCGAGCTCGATGGCGTGGCGCGCGTCTACGGCGACTCCCGGCCCGCGGAGCGCCCGCTGTGGGTGGGGTCCGTGAAGCCGAACATCGGCCATACGGAGGCGGCGGCCGGCGTCGCGGGGCTCATCAAGGCGGTGCTGGTGCTCCAGGCCGGAGAGGTTCCGCCGTCCATCAACTTCGAGCACCCGACGCCCGAGTTCACCTGGGCGGGCTCCGGTCTCGACGTCCCCCGGGAGCGGAGGCCCCTGCCGTCCAGGGAGGGGCCGCATCGCGTCGCCGTGAGCTCGTTCGGGATGAGCGGGGTGAACGCGCACGCGCTCGTCGAAGCCTACGCGGAGCCCCGGGAGGCCGCCATGGAGGCGGGGCCCTACGTGTTGCCGCTCTCTGCTCGTAACGAGCCCGCGCTGCGCGCGTTGGCGAGCGCGTGGTCGAAGCAGTTGACCGGGCGGCCCGGGGCGTGGCTCCGGGATGCCTGCTTCACGGCGGGCGCGGGCCGCTCGCATCTTGAACACCGCGCCGCGCTGGTCGCGCGCACGCCCGAGGCGCTCGTGGAGGCCCTCCAGGCCGTCGCGGAGGGGCGCACGACGGAGGCCGTCCTCCGGGGGCAGTCGAAGGGGGACGCCCTCAACGAGGCGGTGCTCGTCTTCGGTGACTCGGAGCCCGACCTGGACGGACGCTTCCGGGAGCTGCTGGGGCATGGCGCCTTCCGCGGCCACGCGGAGAAACTGGACGCCACCCTCCGGCAGTTGGCGGGGTGGTCCGTCATCGAGCAGGTGGAGCAGGGGGGGACGGTCACCGTCGATGAGCGGCGGGCGGGTGCCCTCCTCGTGTTCCAGGTGGCGCTGGCGTGGCTCTGGCGCACGTGTGGCCTCGCGCCCACGGGAGTCGCTGGTGCCGGAACGGGGGCGCTGTCCGCTGCCGTCGTCGCGGGGATGATCTCGGAGGAAGACGCGCTCCGGCTGAGCCTGCGGCTTCCGACGACGACACCTGTACGGCCACAGGCCGCGAAGTGCGCGTTCTTCTCCCTGGCGGCGAAGGCTTGGGTGGACGCGGGCGCCGCGCTGCCGGTCGAAGCCCTGGAGCAGCCCGGTGCAGGTGCCAGCGAGCTCGTGCTGGCGCTGGCGTCTCTCGGGACGCGGAGCGCTGCGGTCGTGCTCCAGGTCTCTGGTGATGCAGCGCTCGGTGAGGCGCTGGAGGCAGCGGCACGGCGTCGCGGTGACACGGGGCGCGTCCTTCGCTCCGGCGCTGTGGACGGTGACGCCTGGCTGGGCGTGCTGCGGGCCATCTCTCGCCTCTACGCCGAGGGCGTGGCTGTCCGGTTCGATGGGCTCTATGCCGGGGCGCGGAAGACGGTGGTGCCGACGTACCCCTGGCAGCGCGAGCGCTTCTGGTGGGACGGGGAACACGCCCCCGCGCGTGTGGAGGCCAACGTTGACGCGAAGGCCCGCCCGGAGCCCGCGCCGCCGCCGTCCGTGGACGGACTCTTCTGCGGGCTCACGTGGACCGAGCAGACGGTGAGTCAGGAGCCGGTCCAGGCGGGTGGGAACTGGCTCATCGTGAGCGAGGTGCCGGACACCGCTGGCGAGCTTGGGGCGGCGCTGACGACCTCCGGTGGCACGGTGCGCGTGGTCCGCGCGGACTCCCCGTTGGATGAGGTGCTGCGCGCGTCCATGCCGCTCCGGGGTGTCGTCTTCCTGGCCGCCAGGGAACATCCCGAGACGCTGGAAGGTCTGCGCGCGTCGGTTCTGCGAGAGGTCATGGCGGCGACGTCCCTCGTGAAGTCCCTGGCGCGGATGGCGGTGGCACCACCGCCCCGGCTGTTCCTCATCACTCAAGGGGCGCAGGCCGCCGCGGACGAGCAGGGGCCGGTGTCGCTTTCGGGCGCGCCACTCTGGGGGCTCGGGCGCGTCCTCGCCTATGAGCACCCGGAGCTGGCCTGCAAGCGAATCGATGCCGAGCCGGCGTCGCTCGGCGCGCTGGTGGCGGAGCTTGTGCGCCCGGGATCGCCCGACTCGGACGATGACGAGGTGGTGCTGCGTGGCGCGCGCCGGTTGACGCCGGCCTTCACCCAGGCGCTCACGGTGCCGCCGGAAGCCAGTGCGTTCCGGCCTCGGGCCGACCGCACGTACCTGATTACCGGTGGGCTCGGAGGCATCGGGCTCCGGCTGGCCTCCTGGCTGGTGGCCCAGGGCGCGCGTCACCTCGTGCTGTGCGGCAGGAGGGGGGAGACAGACGAGGCGCGGCAGGCGCTGGCTCCGCTGCGGGCGGCAGGGGCCCGCGTCGACACCTTCCGCGTCGACGTGAGCCGCGCGGACGAGGTGGCGGAGATGCTGGAATCCGTCCGCCGTGGGGGCGCGCCCCTGGGCGGCGTCTTCCACAGCGCGGGTGTCCTGGCCGACAGCTCGTTGTTGCAATGGGAGTCGCGGGACTTCGAGACGGTCATGGGGCCCAAGGTGGAAGGGGCCTGGAACCTCCACGCCCTGGCCACGGACGCCACCGTCGAGCAGTTCGTCCTCTTCTCCTCGACGGCGTCGCTGGTGGGCTCTCCGGGGCAGGCCAGCTACGCCGCGGCCAACGCGTTCCTCGATGCCCTGGCGCACTACCGGCGCGCGCGGGGTCTGCCGGCCGTCAGCCTCAACTGGGGAAGCTGGGGCGAGGTCGGAATGGCCGCGGCGGACGCCCGGCGGGGAGCGCGGCTCGCGGGGCAGGGCATGGCGCCCATGTCCGTGGACGAGGCCCTGGCGGCGATGGCGCGCGTGCTCCCGGAGAACCCCATCACCCGAGGCATCGCTCGCTTCGATGTGGAGCGCTGGGGCGCGAGCCACTCCTCCATCGCGGCGTCCTCGCTGTTCCGCGGCGTCCTGGCTACAGGTGGCGTGCAGCCCGTGGAGGCGGCGCCGCGCAAGCTGCGGGACGTGCTGCTCGCGCTCGATGGTGCCGCGCGGCGTGATGCCCTGGTGGCACGGCTGAAGGAGATGGTCTGCGAGGTCGGCAAGATTCCGGCCGCGAAGCTGTCGCCCTCCGACACGTTCGACGCGCTGGGGTTCGACTCGATCATGGCGATCGAGCTGCGGGAGATGGTGCTGGGCGAGCTCGACGTGAGCCTGCCCATCAAGAGTTTCATCGACGAACGTTCCATCGAGCAGGTGACGGCTGAGCTTCTCGAGAAGCTCGCGGTCGCCAGTGTGCTCAGCGCCGTCGCCTCGGAGCGCGGTGATTCGAAGCGGGTTCTGCTATGACATTGAGTGAGCTTCTTCAGGCCCTGGCCGGGCACGGTATCAAGCTGTCCGTCGAGGGAGACCGCCTGGCCGTCGAGTCCTCCACGGGCGAGATTCCGGGCGCGCTGCGCGAGCAGCTCGTGGCGAACAAGGCCGCGCTGCTGGCGTTGCTGTCCGAGCAGGGCGCGCCCCAGGCGGAGACGCTGCCGCAGATCACCCCTCGTCCCGAGGAACGGCACGAGCCGTTCCCGATGACGGAGATCCAGCAGGCCTACAGCGTGGGCCGGCAGGCCGAGCTCGAGATGAACGCGGCGATGCACGCGTACAACGAGATCGACTGCCACGCGCTCGACGTGGCGCGCTTCGAGGAGGCCTGGAACCTGCTCGTCGCCCGCCATGAGATGCTCCGCGTGGTCGCGCTCCCGGGCTTCCAGCAGCGCATCCTCCCCAGCGTTCCCCACTACGCGCTGCCCGTGGAGGACCTGCGCGGCCGGGGGCCCGAGGAGACGGAGGCCCGGTTCGGGGCCATCCGCGAGCGGCTGTCCCAGCAGGTGCTGGCGCTCGACCAGTGGCCCCTGTTCGAGCTTCGCGTGTGCCTGCTCGACGGCGGCCGGTCCCGGCTCTTCATGAGCATGGATGGGACCTTCATCGATGGCTACAGCTTCCAGATTCTCTACCGGGAGCTGGTCCACTTCTACAATCACCTGGGGGCTGCCCCCACGCTGCCGCGCCTCGACCTGTCGTTCCGGGACTACGCGCTGGCGGTGCAGGACGCCCGGGGCGCTCGCCATGCCCGCTCGCTGGCGTACTGGCGCTCGCGCCTGCCACATCTGCCGCCCGCGCCCGACCTGCCGCTGGAGCGGGACCCGGCGTCCCTCCGCCGTCCTCGCTTCGGCCGCGTCTTCGAGCGGCTGGGGCCCGACATCTGGCAGCCGCTCAAGCAGCGGGCCCGCGCGCGGAAGCTGACGGAGCCGGAGCTCCTGCTGGCGGCGTATGCGGAGACCATGGCGCGTTGGAGCCGCAGCCCGCGCTTCACGCTCAACGTGCCGCACTTCAACCGGCTGCCGCTGCACCCGCAGGTCAACGAGATTGTCGGGACCTTCGCCAGCTTCACATTGATCGAGGTGGACCACCGGCCGGAGCGCACCTTCACCGAGCGGGCGCTGGCCATCCGGGACCAGCTCTTCCTCGCGCTGGAGCATCGCGACGTCAGCGGCGTGGAGCTGCTGCGCGAGCTGTTCCGGGCACAGGGCCGGATCGCTGGCGCCATCATGCCGGTGGTGATGACGAGCTTCGCGTCTCACTCCAAGAGCCGGGACTCGCACTGGGTGGACTTCCTGGCCGAGCAGTTCGGGGACCTCATCGAGGCCCTGACGCAGACGCCGCAGGTGTGGATCGATCTCCAGATCGTCTACCAGCGTGGCGGCGTCTTCCTGAACTGGGACGTGGCGGAGGAGCTGTTCCCGCCCGGGATGATTGACGACATGTTCTCCAGCTTCTGCGCGCTGCTCAGGCGCCTGGCGGAGGACGACGCGGCGTGGGATGTGCCCGGGCTGGACACGCGGCCCGCCCGGCAGGTCGAGCTGCTCGCCCGCGTCAACGACACGGCGCGTCCGCTGAGCGGGGAGCTGCTCCACACGGGCTTCTTCCGGAACGCCGCCGCGCGCCCGGATGCCCTGGCGCTGGCCACGTCGAGCGTCTCGCTGAGCTACGGAGAGCTGGCACGCCGCGCCAGCCGGATGGGACACGCGTTGCGCGAGCGGGGCGCCGCGCCCAACCGCATCGTCGCGGTGGTGATGGAGAAGGGCTGGGAGCAGGTGGTGGCGGCGCTGGGCGTGCTCAGCTCGGGCGCGGCCTACCTGCCCATCGATGCCGGGCTCCCACAGGAGCGCCGTGTCTTCATGATGGAGAACGGCGGCGCCGAGCTGGTGGTGACGCAGCCGAGGTTCGCGGGGGAGGCGTGGCCGGAGGGCGCGCAGGTGCTGGTCGTCACGCCGGACGCCTTCAGCGAGTACAGCGATGCGCCGCTGGCGCCCATCCAGCGTCCCGAGGACCTGGCGCACATCCTCTACACCTCCGGCTCCACCGGCCAGCCCAACGGGGCCATGCTGTCCCACGCCGGGATGCTCAACGGGGTGGAGTGGACGAACCGGACGTTTGGCGTCGGGCCGGATGACCGCGTCATCGCGCTCAGCGCGCTCCATCACGACTTCTCCGTCTACGACATCTTCGGAACGCTGGGCGCCGGCGCCGCCATCGTGATGCCAGACGCCGCCTCCCGCCGCGACCCGGCGCACTGGGCCGAGCTGATGGCGCGCCATGGCGTCAGCATCTGGAGCACCGTGCCGGCGATGATGGAGATGCTGCTGACGTACCTGGAAGGCAGCAATGTCCGGCTCGCGTGCCCGCTGCGGCTGGTGCTGCTTGGCGGCGACTGGATCCCCGTCACCATGCCGGCGCGCCTGCGGGCGAGGGTCGGTTGCGTGAAGCTGATGAGCGTCGGTGGCCCCACCGAGACCTCGCTCTGGAACATCTCCCATCCCGTGGCCGAGGCGGATGAGCGCCGCCGCAGCATCCCGTACGGCAAGCCCATCTCGAACACGAAGTACTACGTGCTGGACGAGCACCTGGACGAGCGGCCCGTCTGGGTGCCCGGTGAGCTGTGCTGCGCGGGCGTGGGCGTGGCCCAGGGCTACATCGGCGCGGGGGCGGGCTCGAAGAAGTTCACCGTGCATCCCCGCACGGGCGAGCGCATCTACCGCACCGGCGACCTGGGCCGATACCTGCCCGATGGCACCATCGAGTTCCTCGGCCGGGTGGACTTCCAGCTCTCCATCCGCGGGCAGCGCATCGAGCCGGGCGAGATCGAGGCCGCGCTGCTCCAGGAGCCGAGCATCAGCGCGGCGGTGGTTGGCGCGGTGGGCGAGCACCACGAGAAGCGGCTCGTCGCGTATGTCGTTCCCTCGGACCGGGCGCGGGGTGTGGATACCCTGCACGTTCGCGAGTTCCTGTCGCGCAAGCTGCCCGAGCACCTGGTGCCGGCGACCTACGTCGTGCTGGAGGCGCTCCCGCTGACCCGGAACGCCAAGGTGGATCGCCGGTCGCTGCCGAACCCGGACCAGGTCACCGTGCCCGCGGCCAACGAGGCGCGCAAGCCGTCCGCTCCGGTCCACGCCGGGCGTGAAGCGCAGGCGCTCCAGCAGTCGCTCGCGCGGACGGTGGCCGAGGTGCTCGGCGTCTCCGACGTCCACCCGGACCGGAACTTCTTCGAGCTCGGCGCCAACTCGGTGCACCTCATCAAGCTGCACCTCCAGCTCAAGGAGAAGCTGGGGATTTCGATTCCGGTCACCGACATGTTCGGCAAGCCGACCGTCAAGGCCCTTGCCGCCAGGATTGCCGCGGCGGGAGGTGACGTGAAGCCGGAGGCGGCGCTCGCGCCTCGGGAAGAGTCGCCCCGGACGCAGGAGTCCGAGGAGCAGGACATCGCCATCATCGGCATGAGCTGCCGCTTCCCGGGAGCCGCGAACCCCGAGGCGTTCTGGCACAACCTGATGCAGGGCATCGAGTCGGTGGACTCCTTCACCGACGACGAGCTGCTGGCGGCGGGGGTGAGCCCGGAGGCCTTCCACGACCCGGCGTACGTCCGTGCGTCGGCGGTGATGGACGGCTTCGACGCGTTCGACGCGGAGTTCTTCTCCCTCACGCCTCGCGAGGCCCGCGCGCTGGACCCGCAGCAACGCGTGTTCCTGGAGTGCGCCTGGGAGGCGCTGGAGGACGCGGGCTATCCGCCCTCCGGCAGCAACGGCCTCGTCGGGGTGTATGCCGGCAAGAGCGTCAGCCACTACCGCTATCCGTACCCGGACCTGACGCGGCCGATTGGCTTCTTCCAGGACCTGATGGCCCAGGACAAGGACTTCCTGGCGACGCAGGTCTCCTACAAGCTCGACCTGCGCGGGCCCAGCGTGAACCTGCAGACGGCCTGCTCGACGTCCCTGGTCGCGGTGTCCGCCGCGTGCGCGGCGCTGCGGGACGGGAGCTGCGACCTGGCGCTCGCGGGAGGCATCGCCATCAAGGTGCCCCACCGCGTGGGCTACCTCTACGAAGAGGGCAGCGTCTTCTCGCGCGACGGTCACTGCCGTCCCTTCGACGCCAAGGCCAACGGCACGATTCCGGGGAGTGGCGCGGGCGTCGTGGTCCTCAAGCGCTTGAGCCGGGCGCTGGCGGATGGAGACCGGGTGCTCGCGGTCATCAAGGGCTCGGCCATCAACAACGATGGACACCGCAAGGTCGGGTTCATGGCGCCCGGTGTCGATGGACAGACGGACGTGGTCCGCCGCGCGTATCAGCACGCGAAGGTGGACCCTCGGACCATCTCCTACGTCGAGGCCCACGGCACGGGGACGTTGATAGGAGACCCCATCGAGGTCGCCGCGCTGACCGAGGCCTTCGGCGGGGGCGTCGCGGCGCAGTCGTGCGGCATCGGCTCGGTGAAGGGCAATATCGGCCACCTCGACAGCGCCGCGGGCGTCGCAGGCCTCATCAAGGTCGTGCTGGCCCTCCAGCACCGCACGCTGCCTGCGACGCTCCACTACGAGACGCCGAACCCCCGGCTGGAGCTTCACCGGACGCCCTTCTACGTCGTGGACAAGGCCCGTCCGTGGACCGCGCCGGGCGGCACCCTGCGCGCGGGGCTCAGCTCCTTTGGAATCGGCGGAACCAACGCCCACCTGGTGCTGGAGGAGGCGCCGCGGCAGGTGACGGTGGAGTCGAGCGCGGCGCTGCCGGACCGCTCGCGGCATGTGCTGACGCTCTCCGCGAGGAATCCGGAGGCGCTGCGCGAGCTCGCGGGCCGGTACCGGGCGGTGCTCGAAGCGCCGGGCGCCTCGCTCGCGGACGTGTGCTTCTCCGCGAACACCGGGCGGGTGGCGTTCGACCATCGGCTCGCGGTGGTGGGCGCGGACGCGTCGCAGGTGGCGGAGGTCCTGGGCGCCGCGGAGCGGCGGGAGGAGCACCCCGGCCTCATGCAGGGGACGGCGGACGCGAAGCAGGCGTTGAAGGTCGCGTTCCTGTTCTCCGGCCAGGGCTCCCAGTATGTCGGGGCCGCGCGCGAGCTGTACCAGACGCACCCGGGCTTCCGCCGCCGCATCGACGCGTTCGACCAGCTCCTGCGCGAGTACTGGGACCGCTCGCTGGTCTCCGTCCTCTACGCGGAGCCGGGGGAGGCGTCGCCCATCGATCAGCTCGACTACGCGCAGCCGGTGGTCTTCGTGCTGGAGTACGCGCTGGCCGAGCTGTGGATGTCCTGGGGCATCCAGCCGGACGTGCTGCTCGGACACAGCACGGGGGAGCTGGCCGCCGCGTGCATCGCGGGGGTGTTCAGCGTCGAGGACGGCCTGAAGCTGGCGGTGCACCGGGGGCGGCTGATTCAGCAGCTCCCCGAGGGCGGCAACATCGCGGTCTCCGCATCGGAGCCAGAGCTGCGCGACTTCCTGGCGCAGGGGGGCTGGGCCAGCTCCATCGCGGCCGTCAACGGGCCGGACAACGTCGTCATCTCCGGCATCCCCGCTGAAATCGAAGAGATTGGCGCCGCGCTGGAGGGCCGCGGCTACAAGGTCAAGCGGCTGAACATTCCACGCGCCGCGCACTCGGTGATGATGGAGGCCATCCTCCCCGAGTTCCGGGCCGTCGCGTCGACGCTGCGCTACGCGCCGCCGTCGATTCCGATGGTCTCCGGCATGACGGGAGAGCTCATCTCGGAGGACCTCTGCACGCCGGAGTACTGGTGCAGCCAGCTCCGCAACCCGGTGCAGTTCGCCAGGGGTGTGGAGACGATCTACCGCGACGGGGCGCGGGCCTTCGTCGAGGTGGGGCCGAAGGCGACGCTGCTCGGCATGGCGGCGCGCTCGGTGCCCGAAGGCATGGGCACGTGGCTGCCCAGCCTGCGCGCGGATGACGGTGGCTGGCGGCAGATGCTGGAGAGCCTGTCCGCGCTGTACGTCCGCGGCGCGCCGGTGGACTGGGCCGCCGTCGACGCGGGCTACCCGAGGCGCAAGGTGCAGGTTCCGACCTACGCCTTCCAGCGGCAGCGCTACTGGGAGGAGGGCGCTGGGCTTCAGCGTCCTGGCGCCAGGACCACGCTCCGTTCGGAGCACCCGCTCATCGGCGCGCGGGTGCCGCTGGCGGTGCTCGACGCGGGAGAGCTGCTCTTCGAGGCGGTGCTCGGGCCTTCCTCGCTGGGCTTCCTGGGACAGCACCGCGTCTTCGGAACGCCCACGCTCCCAGCGACGGCCTACGTGGAGATGGCGCTGGCCGTAGGTAATCGTTTGCTGGGCACCCGCGCGCTGGAGCTGGCGGACCTGGCCATCCTCAACGCGATGACCTTCCCCAAGGACGCGGAGCGGAAGGTGCAATGCGCCGTGCAGCGCGAGGGGGATGGGCGCGCCACCCTGCGCATCTTCAGCCGCGCGGGTGATGGCGCCGACGCCGCGTGGGAGCTGCATGCGACCGCCGCGCTCGCCGTCCTCGCGGACGAAGCGCGGCCTGACGAGGCGCCTGCGCTGGAGCAGGTGCTGACGGCACTGAACGTCACCCAGTCCGTCGAGGACTACTACGGCCGAGCCCGGAGCGCGGGCGTCGACTTCGGCCCTGAGTTCCAGGGCATCACCGAGCTTCGGCAGGAGGGTGAGCAGGTGCTGGCGCGCGTCGAGCGGCCTGACGGCCTCAGCGGCGGCGGGGCGTACCTCGCGCACCCCGCGCTCCTGGACGCCTGCCTCCAGGTGGTGGGCGGTGCCTACCCAGACCTGGACGGCTCCGAACTCTATGTGCCCGTGCATATCGGCCGCCTCGCGTTGCTGGGGGACATCGACGACGGCGTCTGGAGCCACGCGGTGGTGCAGCCGACCGACGCGTCGCGGAAGCGGCTTCGCGCGGATGTGCGCATCATGGGCGGCGACGGGACGCTGCGGGCGCGGGTGCTCGGGCTGGAGCTTCAGCGCACCAGCCGTGAGGCCCTGCGCGCGACCGTCTCCGCGTCGCTGGACGAGTGGCTCTATGAGCGCAGGTGGGAGGCGCTGGCGCTGGAGGGGCAGGGCACTCAGAGCGGCGCGTGCTTGATCCTCGCGGACCGCGCTGGCGTGGGAGAGGCGCTCGCCCGGTCGCTGGAGCGAGAGGGGAGGACCTGCGTCGTCGCGTTCCGCGGGACGGCGCACCGTCAGGTCGATGCGCGCACCTTCGAGCTGCCCGAATCGCTCTCCGAAGGGCTGGCGGCACTCCCGCTCCCGGGGGACCTGTCCGACGTCGTCCTGCTGTGGGGCGCCGAAGGGCCGGATGTGGAGACGCTGGACGTGCACGGCGTGGGAGAGGCCGCACGGAAGGGCGGTGGCGCCGCGCTGGAGCTGCTCCAGTTCCTGCTGGGCCGCGGCTACGCCAGCGCGGTGTGGCTGGTGTCTCGCGGCGCGCAGCCAGTGAAGCCAGGAGCGCCGTTGCCGGGGCTCGTGCAATCGCTGCTCTGGGGAATGGCGCGCCCGCTGGCCATCGAGGCGTCCGAGCTGGACTGCCGGTGTGTCGACCTCGATCCCCAGGGCGCGCCGGAGGCTCAGGCGGAGCTGCTCGCGCGAGAGCTGCGCCTGAGCTCGGTGGTGGCGGACAACCAGGTGGCCTATCGGGACGGGCGGTACGTCGCCCGGCTCCGGCGCGCCGAGTCTCGCGGGCTGGCGGCTTCGCCAGCGGAGCGGGGCGAGGTGCTGCGGCCGGACCGCAGCTATCTGGTGGCGGGCGGGCTCGGACGCCTGGGGCTCCTGACGGCGGAGTTGCTGGCGAGCCGCGGTGCGCGCACCCTGGTTCTGACGGGCCGGGCACAGGTGGGCGCTCACGCCGCCGAGCGTCTGGATCGCCTGCGTCAGCAGGGCGTCCGGGTCGAATACCGGCAGGTCGACCTCGGGGACGCCGAGGCGCTCAGGGCGCTGCTGCAAGAGGTGGCGCGGGACATGGCGCCGCTGGGGGGCGTGTTCCATTCGGCGGGGGTGCTCGATGACGGTGTGCTGCGGCAGCAGCGCTGGGAGCGCTTCGAGACGGTGCTGCGGCCGAAGATGCTGGGGGCGTGGAACCTGCACCGCCTGACGGTGGGCCTGCCGCTGGACCACTTCGTGCTGTTCTCGTCGGTGGCCTCGCTGGTGGGGTCGGCGGGGCAGTCGAACCACTGCGCGGCGAACGCCTTCGAGGATGCGCTGGCGCACCACCGTCGCGCGCTGGGCCTGCCAGGGCTGAGCATCAACTGGGGCATCTGGGCCGGCGACGCGGGCGCGCAGATGACGGTCAGCGACGGGGCGCGCACACCGGGGTTCGGCACGCTTCCGCAGGAGCAGGGCCTGCGGGCCCTGGAGCTGTTGCTCACGTCTCGCCTCCCGCAGGTCGGCGTGGCCGCCATCGACTGGTCGGTGTTCGGAAGCGGCCGGTCCACGCCCTATGACGCGGACCTGCGCGCCCGGACAGGGGGCGCGCCAGCGGAGAAGCGGGCGGCGCTCCTGGAGACGCTCGCGACCGCGCCTGTCTCCCGGCGCCGGCAACTGGTGATGGACTACGTGCGCGAGCAGGTGGCCTGGATGCGGGGCGCGGGCACCAGCGCGTCCATTGACCCGGAGCGCGGCTTCCACGAGCTCGGCATCGACTCGCTCGCGGCGCTCCAGCTCAAGAACCGGCTCCAGAGCGGCCTGGGCGTGTCACTGCCAGCGACGCTCGTCTTCAACTACCCGACGGCCGAGAAGCTCGCGACGCAGCTCATGGAGGCGTTCATCCCCCTGGAGTTCACGGAGGAGGAGCGCGCCAGCTCGGCGGAGCGCGACGCGGGCGAGAGCCCTCTCGATGGTCTGGCGGACGCAAACCTCGCGCACCTGCTCTCCGAGCAGCTGTCGAAGATGAACTAGGACGGATCGATGTCAGCGCAAGGAAGTGAGACGAGCTACGGCGAGCTGATGAAGCGCGCGCTCCTGAAGTTGCAGGAGGCGCAGTCCAAGCTCGACGCACATGAGCTGGAGCGGCACGGCGCCATCGCCATCGTGGGGGTGGGGTGCCGCTTCCCGGGTGGGGCCAGCGACCCCGCGGGCTACTGGCGCATGCTCCTGGACGGGACGGACACCGTCTCGGAGGTCCCCGCCGACAGGTGGAACGCGGACAGCTTCTTCCACCCCGACCCGGACCACCCGGGAGGCATCTACACGCGGCATGGCAGCTTCCTCCGGGACATCGACCAGTTCGAGCCCCGCTTCTTCGGCATCTCTCCGCGTGAGGCGGCGCGGATGGATCCACAGCACCGCCTGTTGCTGGAGGTGGCGTGGGAGGCGGTGGAGCGCTCCGGCCGGAACCCGGCTGGCCTCAACGGCACGAGGACGGGCGTCTTCGTCGGCCTGATGGGGCAGGACTACACCCAGATCGCCACCCAGTCTCCAGAGCTCATCGACGCGCACACGGGGGCGGGGAATAGCGCGAGCGTCGCGGCGGGACGCCTGTCGTACACCTTCGGTTTCCAGGGCCCCAGCCTCACCGTCGACACCGCCTGCTCCTCGTCACTCGTCTCGGTCCACCTCGCCATCCGCAGTCTGCGTCAGCGCGAGTGCGACTTCGCCCTCGCGGGCGGCGCGAACCTCATCCTCTCGCCAGTGGCGACGTTGATCGAGTCGCGTACGCACATGCTGTCGCCGGACGGGCGCTGCAAGACGTTCGACGCCTCGGCCAACGGCATTGGCCGAGGGGAAGGGTGTGGCCTGATCTTCCTGCGACGCCTGTCGGATGCGCTCGCGGACGGGGACCCCATCGTCGCGGTGATTCGGGGCTCGGCGGTCAATCAGGATGGCAGGACCAGCGGCCTCACCGTCCCGAACGGGCTCGCACAGCAGCGCGTCATCCGCGATGCCCTGAGCGACGCCAGGGTGGACGCGGCGCAGGTGGGTTACGTCGAGGCCCATGGGACGGGGACGCCGTTGGGCGACCCCATCGAGCTGGAGGCGCTCGCCTCGGTCTACTGCGCCGGGACGGGACGCCAGCAGCCGCTGATGGCCGGCTCCGTGAAGACGAACATGGGGCACCTCGAAGGGGCCTCGGGCATCGCGGGGTTGATCAAGTCAGCGCTGTGTCTGGCGAACGAGGAAGTGCCTCCTCACCTGCACCTGAGCACGCCCTCGCCGCACGTGGACTGGCAGCAACTCTCCATCGAAGTGCCGACGGTGCGCAGGCCCTGGCGGGCGGACGCACCGCGCTTCGCGGCCGTGAGCTCGTTCGGGTTCTCGGGCACCAACGCGCACGTCATCCTCGAGTCCGCGCCTGCGCCCCGTGTGCCGGCTCGCGACGCGGAGCGCCCGCTGCACGTCCTGGCGCTCTCTGCCCGGTCTCCTGGCAGCCTGCGCCGGCTCGCGGGGGCGCTCTCGGAGGTGGTGTCGACTCCCGGGGCGGGCACGCTGGCCGATGTGTGCCACACGGTGAATACCGGCCGCGCCGCCATGGAGGAGCGCGCGGCGTTCGTGGCCCCGACGTCGGAGGCCCTGGCGGAAGCCCTCGGCGCGTTCAGCCGCGCCGCGCCCGTGGCTCCGGGGACGTGCGTGGAGGGGCGGAGGCCGGATGAAGCGCCACGGGTCGCCTTCCTCTTCACAGGGCAGGGGGCGCAGTACGTGGGCATGGGCCTGGAGCTGTTCGACACCCAGCCTGTCTTCCGTCGTGAGCTGCTCCGCTTCGAGGAGCTCCTGAAGCCGTGCCTGGAGCGTCCGCTGACGGAGGTGCTCTTCGAGGACCCGGGCGGCATCCTGAGTGAGACGCGGTACACCCAGCCCGCGCTGGTAGCGCTGGAGCTGGCCCTGGCGAACCTGCTGCAAGCCTGGGGCGTGCGTGCGGAAGCGGTCCTGGGGCACAGCGTGGGCGAGCTCTCGGCGGCCATCTTCGCCGGGGTCATGGCGCCGGAGGCGGGGCTCCCGCTGGTGGCCGAGCGTGCTCGGCTGATGCAAGCCCTGCCCGAGCGCGGCGCGATGCTGGCCGTGTTCGCCGGCCGGGCCCGCGTGGAGCCGTTCCTCTCCGGGCACGGACAGGTGAGCGTGGCGGCCATCAACGGCCCACGAAACACCGTTGTCTCGGGAGCCACGGCATCCATCGAGGCAATTGCCCAGTCGTTGGCGGCCGAAGGCATCGAGAGCCGGCGCTTGAACGTGTCGCACGCGTTCCACTCGCCGCTGATGCAGCCCATGGTGGCGGAGTTCGAGCGGGCCGTTGCGCGCGTGCCACTCCAGCCGCCGAAGGTCCCGCTCATCTCGAACCTCGACGGTCGCGAGGTGGGCGAGGCCATCACCCAGCCCGGCTACTGGTCCCGCCACATCCTCCAGCCCGTGTGCTTCGCGGAGGGCGTCCAGACGCTGCTCCAGCGCGGCGTGCGCGTGTTCCTGGAGCTCGGCCCCAAGCCGTCCCTGTCCGGCTTCGCGCGGGACGTCGTGGCGGGCGAGGAGGCCCTGTGGCTGGAGACGCTGCACCCGCGCCGCTCGGCGTGGGCGGGCCTGCTGCGCGCGCTGGCCGAGCTCCACGTGCGCGGTGGCAACGTGGACTGGGCGAGCTTCGACTCGGGCTATGGGCGTGTCCGCAAGTCCCTGCCCACCTATCCCTTCGAGCGGCAGCGGCACTGGCTGGACGTCCCCGCGCCGTGGATGCGGCAGTCGCGGCGCGCGTCGGTGCATCCCTTGCTGGGCCAACGCCTGGAGTCCCCGGCGCTGAAGGAAGGGGCCACGGTCTTCAGCAGCGAGCTGTCGGCGGGGACCGTGCCCTTCGTGTCGGACCACCGGGTGTACGGAAAGGCCGTGGTGCCTGCCGCGGCGTACGTGGAGATGGTGGCGTCGGCCGCGGCGCAGGTGCTCGCAACGGAGTCGCTTCGCCTGGAGGACTTGTCGTTGCTCCAGCCGCTCGTCTTGCCCGAGCAGCAGTCGCGCGTCGTCCAGACGCTGGTGGAGCGCCAGGGGGAGGACGTCCTCGCGTGTACGGTGATGAGCCGGGGCGAGGCCGGCCAGGATGAGGGCGCCGCCGCGCGTGCGTCGTGGGTCACCCACGTGACGTGCCGTGTGTCCGTGCTGCGCGCGCCGCCCCCTCCAGCGGATAGGGAGGCGTGGCGGCAGCACTGCTCCACGCCGGTCTCCATCGACGCGCTCGCCTCTGTCTTCACCCAGCATGGGCTCGACTATGGGCCATCGCTGCGGGTGCTGACGTCGCTCCATCGGGGGCCGGGAGCAGCGCTGTCCTTCAGCCAGGTGGAGGACCGGAGCGGGCACTACCGCGTCCATCCCGCCTTGTTCGATGGCTGCCTCCGAACGGCCGCGGCGGTGACGCAGCTCAATGCCGACGATGCGCTGCACCTCCCGGTGGCGATGCGGAAGCTTGACCTGTACGGGGCCCTGCCGGAGCGCGTCTGGACCCATGCGGTGCAGCAGCCGGAGGCGGGGGGGCCCGCTTCGGACCTCACCCTCTGCGCCGACGACGGGAGGGTGGTGGCCGTCCTCTCCGGGTTCTCGGTGCGAAAGGCCGAGCGGGACGTGCTGCTGCGCGGCCTGGAGGGGGACTTCCAGGATTGGCTGTACCGCATCGCCTGGGCGTCACGCACCGTCACGGAGGAGGGACGCGCGCCTGGGCGGCACTGGGTCGTCTTCTCCGAGGACGGCGGCTTTGGCTCGGAGGTCGCGCGGGCGCTCTCCCAGCGCGGCGAGCGCTGCACCGTGGTGCGCAAGGGCGAGACGTTCAGCGACGACGGCCCGGAAGGCTTCCGCATCAACCCGGAGTCCACGGACGACTTCGCGCGCCTCGTCCAATCGTGGGAGCGTGAGCCGCCATCAGGCGTGCTGTACTTCTGGGGGCTCGATGAAGGTCCCTCTGGAGCGGACACGCTGGCCCGGTTGGAGGCGGCGCAGGTATCCGGGTGCCTGGGCGCGCTGCTCCTGACGCAGGCCCTGGCCCGGAGCACGGGGGCCATGCCCAGGCTGGTCCTGGTCACGCGCGGCACGCAGTGCCTCTCCATGGATGCGCAGGGCGCGCGTGTTGCCCAGGCGCCGCTGTGGGGATTCGGGCAGGCGGTGGCGACGGAGCTGCCGGACCTGCGGTGCCTCCGCATCGACCTGCCGGCGCAGCCCGGGACGGAGGACCTGGACACGTTCATGCGCGCGTTGTCGCTGCCCGACGCGGAGTCCAGCGCGGCCATCCGCGAGGGAGGGCTGTTCACCGCCCGGCTCGAACGCGCGCGTCTGCGGGCATCGCAGGGCAAGAAGCCCGTGGTCGTGGGCGACGCCACGTATCTCGTCGCGGGAGGGCTGGGGGGCCTGGGGCTGCGGGTCGCCCTCTGGCTGGCGGACAAGGGCGCCCGGCACCTCGTGCTGATGGGACGGAGCGGGCCCTCCGCCGAATCGCGTGCGCAGCTCGACGCGCTGGAGGCCCGGGGCGTCGAGGTGCGCGTCGCGCAGGTGGACGTCACCTCACATGACGCCGTGGCGGCGCTCTTCGAGAGCCTGCGGAGCGCGCCGCCCGTGCGCGGCATCTTCCACTCCGCTGGCGTCCTGCGGGATGGAACGCTCCTGAATCAGAGCGCCGAGCAGTTCAGGGCGGTGCTGGCCCCGAAGCTCCAGGGCGCCTGGAACCTGCACGCGCTCAGCGCGGGCATGGCGCTGGACTTCTTCGTCTGCTTCTCCTCAGCCGCTTCGCTTATCGGCTCGCCAGGGCAGTCGAACTACGTCGCCGCGAACGCCTTCCTCGATGCGCTGGCGCACCTGCGCCACGCGGAAGGCAGGCCCGCCCTGACCATCAACTGGGGCTCCTGGGCGGAGACGGGCATGGCCGCGCGCCTGGAGCGCGGGGCCACGGTACGCCCCGGGGCGCAGGGCTTTGGCGCCATTCCGGTGGAGCAGGGGCTGGGCGTGCTCGACCGGCTGCTGGGCAGCGGTCAGGTTCAGCTCGGCGTCTTCCCCGTGGACTGGGCGCGCCTCGCGGAGCAGCTCCCAGGGCTCGCGCGCCAGTCGCTCGTCCAGGCCTTCATGGGCGGAGCGCCGGCGCGGTCACAGGCGCCGGTCTTCCGGGAGCAGTTGGACGCGGCGCCGCCGAACCGCCAGCTGGAGCTGCTGCGACAGCATGTGTCGGCGCAGGTCGCGGCGACGCTGGGCCTTCCGGAGACGGAGAAGCTGGCGGGAAGCGAGCGGTTGTTCGAGCTGGGCGTCGACTCGCTGCTGGCCATCGAGATCCGGAACCGCCTCGCGAGCAGTCTCGGGCGGAGCCTGCGCTCGACGCTGATTTTCGACTTCCCCACCGTGAACGGCCTCGTCGCGCACCTTGGCGAGGAGCTGGGCGTGGGGGGCGAAGTCCAGGTGAAGCAGGAAGCATCGCGGGAGGCGCAGGGCGCGCTCACCGCGGAGATCCAAGGGTTGTCGGAGCAGGAGCTGACATCCCTCATCGACCAGGAGCTGGAGAGCGCGCTCACCAGATGAGACCCCCGATGGCGAAACTAACCACACGAATCTCGGAGTTGCCTGTCGTCAAGCTCGCGTACCTCGCGAGCCAGCTGCGCTCGAAGAAGGAGCTGCTGGCGGCGGAGCCCATCGCGGTGATTGGCATGTCGTGCCGGTTCCCCGGAGGAGGGGAGCTGCCGGAGACCTTCTGGGAGCTGCTCGCGTCGGGACGGGACGCGATGCGCGACGTTCCGGCCTCGCGCTGGGACATCGACGCCCTCTACGACCCCACGCCCGGAGTCCCGGGGAAGATGTACACGCGCAGGGGCGCGTTCATCGACGACGTGGACCTGTTCGACCCGGGCTTCTTCGGCATCACGCCGCGCGATGCCAAGGGCATGGACCCGCAGCAGCGATTGCTGCTGGAGGAGTGCTGGCGGGCCCTGGAGCGCGCGGGCATCCCCCCAGGCAGCCTCACCGGGAGCCGCACCGGCATCTTCCTGGGGCTGATGCACAACGACTACAACCTGCTCGGCCTCACGGAGGGAATGGAGATGCACTCCGCGTCCCTCAACTATCCCTCCGTCGCGGCGGGCCGCATCTCGCACACGCTCGGGCTCCAGGGGCCCGCCGTCGCCGTGGACACGGCGTGCTCGTCGTCAGCTGTCGCCCTCCACATCGCCTGCCAGAGCCTTCGCAACGACGAAAGCGACATCGCGCTCGCGGCGGGGGTGAACCTGAACCTGTCGCCCGTCACGGTGATGGTCGAGTGCCAGAACCGGATGCTCGCGCCGGATGGCCGCTGCAAGACCTTCGACGCGTCCGCGGACGGCTTCGGGCGCGGGGAGGGCTGCGGCGTCGTCGTGCTCAAGCGCCTCTCGGATGCGCTGGCGAGCGGAGACGCCATCATCGGCGTCATCCGAGGCTCGGCCGTCACCCATGATGGCCGGAGCAGCGGGCTGATGGTGCCCAACGGGCGCTCGCAGGAGCGCGTCATCCGGGCGGCGCTCGAGAGCTGCGGCGTGGAGCCGGAGCAGGTCGGCTACATCGAGGCCCACGGTACCGGGACGCTGCTCGGGGACCCCATCGAGATGGAGGCGCTGCGCTCCGTCTTCGGACGCAAGGGCTCGCGGAGTGAGCCGCTGTTCGTCGGCTCCGTGAAGACGAACATCGGGCACCTGGAGGCCGCCGCGGGCATCGCGGGGCTCATCAAGGTCCTCCTGGCGTTGCAGAACGAGGTCATCCCCGCCCACCTGAACTTCGAGCGGCCGAACCCCAACATCCGCTGGGAAGACCTGCCCGTCACGGTGCCGACCACCGCGCGGCCATGGGCACGGGGGGAGAAGCGCCGGATCGCCGGGGTCAGCAGCTTTGGCTTCAGCGGGACCAACGTCCACATGGTGGTGGAGGAAGCCCCCGTGCTGGCGCGGCCCCGGGTGGAGAAGGACCGGCCGGCGCACGTGCTCTCGCTGTCGGCCAAGAGCGAGGCCGCGCTGGAGGCGCTGATGGAGGTCCATGCGCGGACCCTGCCAGCGGACGACGCGGCGCTGGGGGACTGGTGCTACACGGCGAACACCGGCCGCACGCAGTTCGAGCACCGCGCCGCCGTGGTGGGCACCACCGCCGCGGAGCTGCGTGAGAGCCTGACGCGCCTGCGCGAGGAGTCGCAGCGTCCGGCGCGCGAGCCCCTGCGTGGGACGGAGAGCCCAAAGCCCGTCTTCCTGTTCACGGGGCAGGGCGCGCTTCGCCCCGGCGTGGGGCGGGAGCTCGTCGAGACGCAGCCCGTATTCCGGGCGGCGCTGGAGCGCTGCGCCAAGGCCCTGGAGGGGCAGATCGACTGCCGGCTCGAGGACCTGCTCTTCGGTGAATCCTCCGAGGCGCTCCTGAAGGACACGCGGCTCGCGCAGCCCGCGCTGGTGGCGCTGGAGTTCGCGCTCGCGGAGCTGTGGGCCGCATGGGGTGTCACGCCCGGGGCCGTCATCGGCCACAGCCTGGGGGAGTACGCCGCCGCCGCGGTGGCGGGCGTCTTCAGCATCGAGGACGCCTTGCGGCTGGTGGTGACGCGCGCGCGGCTCATCAGTGAGCACCTGGGGGCCGGCGCGATGCTGTCCATCTTCGCCCCCCTCGACCTCGTGGAGCGGGTCATCGCGCCGCATGCCGGGGCCGTGTGTCTGGCCGCCATCAACGGTCCGGATGACCTGGTCGTCTCCGGCCAGCCGGAGGCCATCACCGCGGTGGCGGAATCGCTGGCGTCCGAAGGCGTTCAGGTGAAGCGCCTGTGGATGGAGTACGCCTTCCACTCCAGCATGATGGAGCCGGTGCTGAAGCCGTTCGCGGAGGCCTTTCGCGGCCTGTCGCTCTCGGCTCCGCGCATCCCGCTCGTCTCCACGCTGCATGGCCGCCGCGTCGATGGTGAGCTCACCCAGCCGGACTACTGGTGCCAGCAGCTGCGGCAGCCCGTCGCCTTCTCGAAGGGACTGGGCGCGCTTCGCGAGGAGAGGCACCGGATGTTCCTGGAGGTGGGCCCGGCGCCCATCCTGGCGGGCATCGGTCGGCGGAGCTTCCCGCAGGAGGATGCGCTCTGCTGGCTGCCGAGCCTGCGCCCCTCCGCGGGCGAGACGGCACAGCTCGTCTCCAGTCTGGCCGAGCTGTACATGCGCGGCGTCGAGGTCGACTGGGCCGCGTTCGACGCCCCCTTCGAGAGGCGCCCGCGCTGCCTGCCGACGCATCCGTTCTTGCGGGAGCGCTACTGGATGACGACGCGCACCGGGGAGAAGCGCGGCTACGCATCGGACGAGGACGGGGCCCCGAGCGGTGCCGCGCCGCTTCCCGGCGCGCGGTTGCCGCTGCCAGGGACGCAGGAGGCTCGGTTCGCGGCCCGGTTGAGCACGCGCGAGCCCGCCTTCATCGAGGAGCATCGCGTGCTCGGAAACGCGGTGCTCCCGGCCGCCTGCTATGTCGAGATGGCCATCGGGGCGGCGCACGAGGTGTCTGCTGGAGAGCGCGCCCTGGAGCTGACGGCCATCGAGCTGGAGCGGGCGCTCGTCCTCTCCGAGGGCCAGTCTCAGGACGTCCAGACGGTGCTGATGCCGGATGAGTCCGGCTCGCGCTTCGAGATCCATGGACAGGGAACGGGCGCGGACCGGAGCTGGTTCCGCCTGGCCCAGGGCCGCATCACCGAGGCTCGCACGCGCCCCGAGGCCGTCGACCTCGAAGGGGACCTGTTCACGGCCTTCCCGCGTGAGGGCTCCGTGAGCGCCCTCTACGAGATGATGGCTCAAGGGGGGCTCGAGTATGGCCCGTCCTTCCGCGGCATCGATGCGCTTCGGTTTGGCGAGGGAGGCTGCCTCGCGCGGGTGCGATTGCCGGACTCGCTCGTCCTCGGCCTGGGAGATTACTGGCTCCACCCGCTGCTGCTGGACGCATGCTTCCAGACGGCCGCGGCCGCCTTCACGGAGGACGCGGCCCAGCTCGCGGGCGGCGGACACGGGCGCATCCCGGTGGCCATCGAGCGGCTGCGCTGGTTCAAGCGGCCTGGGAGCCGCATCTGGGTCCATGCGCGTGGTGGCGCGGGCGGCGCTGTCGCGGAGGGACTGGTGAGCACCGACCTTCGCATCCTGGATGAAGACGGGGCCGTGGTCGCGGAGGTGGAGGGGTTGCTGCTCAAGCAGCTCGACCGCCGCGCGTTCAAGGCGTCCTTCTCGGGTGCGGCGCAGGAGCTCCTCTTCGAGCTGGCGTGGCGGGAGCCCTCCGCGCCCGCGGCGAGCGATCGGGTCGCGGCCCACTCCGGCGCGTGCCTGCTGTTGGTGGACGCGGGCCGCACGGAGGAAGAGGTCCGTGCCCTGGCCAGGGAGCGTGCCTGGAGCTGCGTCGTGGCCACGCCCGGCTCCGCCTACGAGCACGTCGACGCCGGCCTCTATCGCCTCGACCCCGAGGATCCGGCGGGCTTCGAGCGGCTCCTCCAGGACGTGTCATCGACCGGCACGCCCATCACGACCGTCGCCTTCCTGTGGGGATTGGGAGACCGCTCTCCCGAGTCGAGGTCTGGCTCGGTGACGTGGAACACGATGGGGGCGCTCCACCTGGTCCAGGCGATGGCGCGTGCGACGTGGGCCCAGCGGCCTGCCTTGTGGATGGTGACCGAGGGCGCCGTGGCCGCCACGCCCGCGGATGTGGTGGACGGCTACGCCCAGGCCTCGCTGTGGGGCCTGGGCCGCGCGGCCGCCATCGAGCACGCGGAGCTGCGCTGCCGCATGGTCGACCTCGAACCGGGAGCCGACTCGCTGGCGCGGCTGTTCCACCTCATGGCCGAGCCTCCCGAGGAGAACGTGATGGCCGTGCGCGACGGCCGGCTCCTCGGTGCGCGCCTCGCGCGGCCAGGGAAGGCGCCAGCGCCCACGTCCCCCACGCGCATCCAACCGGACGGCGTCTATCTCATTACTGGCGGCCTGGGCGCGTTGGGGCTTGCGACCGCAGAGTGGCTGGTCGGGGCGGGGGCCCGGCACCTGCTCCTGGTCGGTCGAAGCGCCCCCGGGGACGCGGTGAGTGAGCGGCTCTCGGCGCTGACCGCCCGGGGCGCCGAGGTCAGCGTGGCGCAGGCGGACGTGTCCCGCGAGGACGATGTGCGGCGGCTGGTGGATGGCGTGGCCCAGCGGGGGCAGCTCCTGCGAGGCGTCATCCACACCGCGGGGGTGCTGGAGGATGGCGTCGTCCTCTACCAGGACCGTGCGCGCTTCTCCCGCGTGTTCGCGCCCAAGGTGCAAGGCGCGTTGAACCTGCACCGCGTCACGCAGGGGCTGCCGCTGGACCTCTTCGTGATGTACTCGTCCGCCGCGTCGCTGGTGGGCGTCGCGGGACAGGCCAACTACGTGGCCGCCAACAGCGTCCTCGACGCGCTGGCACACCACCGGCGCCGGCAGGGGCTGCCCGCGCTCAGTATCAACTGGGGACGCTGGGCGGGCGCGGGCATGGCCGCGAAGAGCGCGGACCGCGCCGGGGCCGCTGACGGCTCCAGCCTCTCGCCAGAGCTGGCGCTGCAGCTCCTGGAGCAACTGCTGGAGCAGGGGGCCGTGCAGGTGGGCGTGGTGCCCTTCAGCGTCAACACGCTGGAGTCGGGCCCTTCGCCCGGTCACGGCCCCTTGTTCTCCGAGCTCATGCTTCGCGAGCAGGCCAAGGCAGCGGGCGCCTCGCGGATGAATGAGCTCATGGAGGAGCTCAAGCGCGCCGACAGCGAGCGGCGGCGCGTGCTGCTGACGCGGTACGTGCAGAGCCGGCTGGGACCGCTGCTGGGGTTCTCTCCGGATCACGAGGTCCTCCAGAAGAAGATCTCCCTGAACGAGATGGGGCTCGACTCACTGCGCGCGGTCGAGCTGAAGAACCGCATCGGCCGCGAGCTGGGCGTGGACCTGCTCATGGCGCGGTTCATCGACGGCACGACGCTCGACGGGCTGGTGGAGGCGCTCCACACCCAGCTCGAGCTGAAGGAGCTGCTCACGCGTGCGCCCGCCGCCGCGGCCGCGGCCGAAATCGAGGAGTTGACGGTATGAACCTGGGGGAACTGGTCGCCGAGCTGAACCGGCGCGGCCTGGAAGTTCGTGCGGAGGGAGAGGCGTTGCGGCTCCGGGGGCCGAAAGGAGCCACCGACCCGGAGCTGCGTCATGCGTTGGCCGAGCACAAGCAGGCCCTGCTGAAGCTGCTGCGCGACCATGACGAGGGCCGGGAGGAAGCGCCCATCGTCCACGTCCACCGTGAGGGCCCCGCGCCCCTGTCCTATGGGCAGACGCGGCTGTGGTTCCTTGACCGGCTCGAGCCCGGCAGCACCGCCTACAACCTGGTGCTGGCGTTGCAGGTCGCGGGGCGCCTCGACGCTTCCATCCTGCGCCGGTGCTTCGAGGAGATTGTCCGCCGGCACGAGATCCTCCGCACGCGCTACGCGGAGCAGGCCGGTGCCCCGGTCCAGATTGTCGACCCGGAGCCCCGGTTCGACTTCCACGTGCTCGATGAGCGCGAGGTGCTCGCCGCCGAGCCCGCGGGCGTGGAGGCATTCCTCCATCGCGAGGGGGAACGGCCCTTCGACCTCTCCACGGGGCCGGTGGTCCGCGTCCTCGTGATCGAGCGGGGGACCCAGGGGCAGTTCGTCCAGCTCTGCCTCCACCACATCGCGGCGGATGTGTGGGCGCAGGCCGTGCTCGTCCGGGAGATCGTCACGCTGTACGGCGCCTTCACCAGCGGGCTGCCTTCGCCGCTGCAGCCGCTGCCACTCCAGTACGCCGACTTCGCCATCTGGCAGCGGGACTACTTGCAGGGCGAGGTCCGCCAGAAGCTGGTGGACTATTGGCGGAAGAAGCTGGAGGGGGCGCCGCCGCTCCTGGAGCTTCCCGCGGACCATGCCCGCCCCAAGGTGCAGACGAACCGGGGCGGAGAGGTGCGCTTCGACGTGGGGCCGCGCATCACCTCGGCCCTGAAGGCGCTGAGCCACGCGGCGAGGACCACGCCCTTCGTGGGGATGCTGAGCGCCTTCTTCGTGCTGCTGCACCGCCTCTCGGGGCGAGATGACCTGGTGCTCGGCGCCAACTCCATCAACCGGAGCCGCACGGAGCTGGAGCCGCTGGTGGGCTTCTTCGTGGACAACCTGGTCATGCGGGTGGACCTGGGGGGCGCGCCCGGCTTCGCCACCGTCGTGGAGCGCGTGCGCGAGACGGTGCTCGAGGCCTTCGCCCACCAAGACCTGCCCTTCGACCTGCTGGTCGAGGAGCTGCGGCCCGCCCGCAGCCTGGGGCACAACCCGCTGTTCCAGGTGGTGTTCGCCTGGGTCCGGGCGTCCGGAGAGCTTCAGGATGCGACGGGCGTCCAGATGCGGCCGCTCGAGTTCGAGACGACCACGTCACGCTTCGACCTCAGCCTGTTCGTGGACGACCATGGCGACCGGCTGTCGGCGCGGATGGTCTTCAACCGGGACCTCTACGAGCAGCGCACCATCCAGCACCACGTCGACTGCTTCCAGGTCCTGCTCGAAGGGCTCGTGAGCGAGCCGCAGCGCCCCGTGGGCGCGCTGCCGTTCCTGCCCGCAGCGGACCGCGAGCGCATCCTGGCGGCGTGGAACACCTCGGGAGAGGAGTCGACGGGGAATGACGCGTGTCTCCACACGCTCATCGAAGCCCAGGCGGCGCGCACGCCCGACGCGGTCGCGCTCGTCGTGGACGACTGGGAGTTGACGTATGGCGAGCTGGACCAGCTCAGTGACCGCCTCGCCGCGCGACTCCAGGCCCTGGACGTGGGGCCGGAGGTGGTGGTGGGCGTGTACCTGGAGCGCTCGCCCGAGCTCATCGTCAGCCTGCTGGCGGTGCTCAAGGCCGGTGGCGCGTTCCTCGCACTCGACGCCGACGAGCCCACGGACCGGCTCCGCCACATCGTCGCGGATGCTCGGCCCCGCGTGTTGATCTCCACCCGGCAGCGCGCCGAATGCCTCTGGGGCATGGGCGGCTTCGTCACCGTCTACGTGGACGAGGGCTACCAGGACGTGCCGGACGCCACGGGCACGCGGCTTCACCGCGAGGTGCTTCCCGAGCAGCTCGCCTACATCCTCTACACGTCGGGCTCGACGGGCCGTCCCAAGGGGACGGAGATCACCCACCGCAGCATCGTCAATTACCTGCGCTGGTGCGTCCGGGCCTACCGGCTCCATGAAGGCACGGGGAGCCCGGTAATTGGCTCCGTCAGCTTCGATGGCACCCTGACGAGCCTCTTCGCCCCGTTGCTGGCGGGCCGCGCGCTGTTCCTCATCCCGCGGGGCCGTGAGCTCGACGTGCTGACATCCGGGGACTATCCGGAGCAGGGCCTCAGCTTCATCAAGATGACACCCTCGCACCTGCGGGCCTTCAACGGCCTGGGCCGGACGCGGCAGGTGCTGGGCCGGACGCACGCGGTGGTGCTGGGCGGCGAGGGCCTGCACGGCGTGGACCTGGCGCCCTGGCGGGAACAGGGGATCCCCACGCGCGTCATCAACGAGTACGGCCCCACCGAGGCCGCCGTGGCCTGCTGCTTCGAGGAACTTCTTCCGGACGGCGCGCCGCTGCCGGAGCGTGTTGCCATCGGGCGGCCCATCGCCGGCATGCGGCTGTACATCCTCGATCGCTTCCTGCAACCGGTGCCCGTCGGCGTGCCCGGCGAGCTGTTCATCGGGGGCGTTGGACTGGCGCGGGGCTACCTCCGGCGTCCGGACCTCACGGCCGAGCGCTTCATCCCCAACCCCTTCGACACGGCGGGCTCCGGGCCGGGGGGCTCGCGGCTCTACCGCACGGGGGACCATGCCCGGTTCCTGCACGACGGGCGCATCGAGTACCTGGGCCGCCAGGACGACCAGCTGAAGATTCGCGGCCACCGCGTCGAAGCGGGCGAGGTCGAGGCCGCCCTCGGGAGCCACCCCGACATCGTCCAGGCCGCGGTGGTGCTACAGCGCCCGCCTGACGGCGCGCCGCGCCTGGTGGCGTACGTGCAGCCCCGGACGCTGGAGCGCCCGGACGGCACGGACCTGAGGACCGAGCTGCGCAAGGCCCTGCGGGAGGTCCTGCCCGAGTACATGGTGCCGGAGGTCATCTCCGTCCTCGCGGAGCTGCCGCTGACCCCTAGCGGGAAGATCGACCGCAAGGCGCTTCCGCCCGTGACGTCGGAGGCGGGAGCGACGGCCGCGCCGGCACGGACCGGCGAGCTGAACGAGACGGAGCGGGAGCTCCAGGCGCTCTTCGCCGAGCTGCTCGGCCTGGCCTCGGTGGGCCCCACGGACAGCTTCTTCGACCTGGGAGGGCACTCGCTCCTGGCCGTCACGCTCATCGCGCGCATCTCCGCGAAGCTGGGGCTGGAGGTGCCCCTCAACGAGGTGTTCGACCGTCCCACGGTCGAGGCCCTGGCCCGCTGGATTGACGAGCACTCCGGCAAGGTCACCGCGCTGGTGCGCCAGCTGCCCGCATGCGTGGTGGCCTTGAAGCCGCTGGGCCGCAACCCGCCGCTCTTCCTCGCGCCGCCTTCCGCGGGCAGCCCGGCCGTCTACGTGGCCCTGGCGCGCCACCTGTCGCCAGAGCAGCCCGTCTTCGGCTTCCAGATGCCGGGCGTGATGGATGACCAACAGCCACCGGCGACCATCGAGGAGACCGCCGCGCTCTACGTGGACGCCATGCGGCAGGTCCAGCCGCACGGCCCGTACCGGATCGCCGGCTGGTCCTACGGCGGGATCGTCGTCTGCGAGATGGCCCGGCAGATCGAAGCGCTGGGAGAGCAGGTCTCGTTGCTCGGCCTGATTGATGGCGCGGCGCTGGACCGTTTGGCCTCACACGAAGGGACGCCCGCCGAGATTCCTGCGGGCTCGCAGCTCGTCAAGGTGCTGGGAGAAGCCCAGATGCCGCGCGATTACGCGAGCGCGAGGTTGATTGGGGAATGGATGGGTATCAACCTGCCTGAGGCCCTGGGAGACCTGTTCCGTCGGGACGCCGAAGGGCAGCTCACATACCTCTGGCGTTTCTTGAGAGACACGGCGCACACCGTGAGGAATTTCATGGCCACGCGTCGGGCCGAACAACTCTATACGTTTGGTTCATACGGCGGCACCGCCACACTCTTCAGGACGGGGCCCGTCACCGTGGGAGGCGATCCGCTTGTCGATAGCGTGCGCAGGTTCGCCCCCGCAGGCACGGATGTGATTCCGGTCCCTGGTAATCACATGACACTCATCATGGATGAGAGAAATGTTCTTGTGCTTGCAAATGAAATCCAGAAGTGTCTGGATGGAGTCCTGACTTTCCCGCCAAACGCAGAGATGTCTCGGGCGGAAACGCCAGTCATGCGTCTGACCGCGTAGCTCCTAAAGGAGGTTGTGCAATGCCGCACCGAGTCCTGTCGATGGATGGTACGTCTATTTCTGGTGGTGAGGGATATGTCACCGCGGGAATGTTGAAGTCGCTCCGGGATGAGATGGACGCGAAGGGGGAACGTCAGTCATTGCTGGATGACGTCGAGCTCTTCGTGGGCACGTCCGCTGGCGCCTTCAACGCCGCGTTCTTCGCCAGCCACGAGCACCCCGACGCCGCGTTCCCCAAGATTCTCGACTTCTGGGGCGAGGTCGTCGCGATGAACCGCAAGGCGGTGTCGCTGGGGCGCTCCGCGCTGGCCCTGACGGGAAACAGCTCGCTGCTCGACTCGCGCTACATGCGCGACTTCTTCTGCAGCTACTTCGGCGCGACGCTGCGGCTCGGTGACCTGAAGCGGAAGGTCGCGCTGCCGGCCTTTCAGCTCGATGGTCAGCGCAAGGCGCTTCGGACGTGGAAGGCCAAGGTGTTCCACAACACCGGCCCGGACAACGACTCCGACCTCAACGAGCTGGTGGTGGACGTGCTGATGCGCAGCGGCTCGCCCCCGCTGTCCTATCCCATCTACCAGGGGATGCGGGAGCAGGGGAGCGGCTACGTGGACGGCGGCATCTTCGCCAACAACCCGTCGCTGGTGGGCCTGGCGCAGATCATCAACAACATCACCCGCAAGAGCCGTTCGGAGAAGGTGGAGACGCTGGAGTCCGAGCCGCCCGACCTGACGAACATCCTGATGCTGTCGGTGGGCAACGGCTGCACGTCCTCGTATCTCACGCCGCACTTCCGGCACGGCGTCGGCAACTGGGGCTTCTCCAAGTGGCTGCTGGACTTCCACGACCCCATGGTCCTGGTGAAGATGATGCTCGAGGCCGGCTCGGACGCGGCGGACTACCAGTGCCGGATGATTCTGCGGAAGAAGTACTTCCGGCTGAATCCCGTGGTCGAGCACTCGCTCTCCGCGGCGAACACGAAGCAGGTGCAGTCCACCGTCCAGGGGCTGCTGAGCACCCAGTCCACCCTCATGCAGATCAACCGCGCGCAGACGTGGCTCGGCCGCTCGGGCTGGCTGGAGAAGCCGGCGCACGACCAGGCGCCGCCGGCCAAGGCTTCCTAGCGCGCATGGCACACCCAGCACGGACCGCAACGCGAGAGGTGGATTGAGATGGCCAGGATCATTCTTGTCACCGGCAGCGGTGGCGCCGGGAAGAGCTCCGTGGCGGCGGCGACGGCGCTGGCCGCGGCGCGCCGGGGCGTCCGGACGGTGGTGCTCGCGTCCGGTGTGTCCCCGGGTCTGGGCTCCGTTTTCGGCGTCGAGGCGCCGCTCTTCTCGGGGCCCCGGGGCGCACCCGTGGCCATCAACGACCACCTGTCCATCCACGAGGTGGACGTCTCCGAGGAGCTCCGGCTGGGGTGGAACAGCGGCCAGGGCGGACTGGCCGCGCTCGTGGGCGGCGGTCTGGCGGGCGCCGGCGCGGAAGAGGTGGCGGTGACGGCCGAGGCGGCCCACGTCGTCACGCTCCTCCGCCTGGGGGAGTACGTGCGGGAGCAGCGCCACGACCTCATCGTCGTGGACTGCGGCTCCACCACCGAGGCGCTGGGGCTGGTCACCACCGTGTCCGCCATGAGCTGGTATGCGCGCAGGCAGCAGACACCCGCGCAGCCCGGCCGCCGGGCCCGGCTGCTGGCGGCGAGCCTTCAGGGCGCGGAGGCCAGCCTGGAGGTCCGCGACCGGCTGAAGGCCGTGGACGAGCTGCTGCACGATCCGGAGGTGACGGCGCTGCGGCTGGTGACTGCCGCGGATACGGCGTCGGTCCAGGAGGTGCAGCGGGCATATACGTACTTCAACCTCCACGGCGTGGCGGTGGACTGCGTCGTCATCAACCGGCTCGCGCCCACTGGAGCGGGCGGGGCCTCGGGGCGGGCCCAGGCGCAGCAGTCCCAGGTCGAGAAGCTTCAGGGGGCCTTCACCGACGTGCTGGTGCTGAAGGTGCCGGAGGTGGACGGCGAGGTGGTGGGGGAGAAGCCGCTGGAGGCCTTCGCCGAGCAGCTCTATCAGGGCGAGGACCCGGTGAGGCTCGGCGCCGCGCAGCCCCTGCTGGGCCTGCGCAAGGACGCGGTGGATGTGTACCACCTGGAGGTCCGTCTTCCCTTCGTGGCGAAGAGCGACGTGTCGCTCTCCCGCCGCGGAGAGGAGCTCGTCATCCAGGTCGGCGGTGCCCGGCGCAACGTCGTGTTGCCTCGGATGGTTGCACAGCTTCCGACGTCGGGCGCCCGCATGGAGGGCGACCGGCTCGTCGTGAGCTTCCAGAGAGAAAGGAGTGTCTGATGTCCACACAAGATGGTCGTCATCCCCAAGGCGCGTTTGGCAATTCACCGGAGTACGCGGCCCGGATCGCGGAGCTCACCAACGCGGTGGTCCCCGGAGGAAGGGGCTTCGTGCAGCAGCTCTTCCGCGCGAAGCAGGAGGCGCTCAAGGGCGTCGCCCACCTGCTCGATGCGCAGCTCCAGGAGCTGGAGCACATCGACGCCGCCATCGAGGACCGCGCGAAGCGGCCTCCGGCTCCGCCCCGGCCGGCGGCGAGCCAGCCGCCCAAGCCGGTGATGTCCCTGCGCGAGGTCTTGCAGAAGGCCGGCGACCTGTTCATGTCGAAGCGGCCGAAGGGTGCCGCGAGCGCCACGATTCCCGCGGCGTGCGCCAGGCCCAGCGACAGGAGAGCGCCGCTACCGAGCGCGCCGGCCAGCGGCTCCGCCGTGGGATGCCCCGTTGAGGAGGGAGCGGCGGTGCCGAGCAACCCGAGCGGAACCAGCGCGAGCGTCAGCGCCGCACCGGAACCGCTGGAGAAGATTTCCATCAGCTAGGCAGTGAAAGGGGTGGGCCGTGTCGGATGAGTCCAATCGAGCGACCGAGTCGATGACGCCGCTCCAGCGGGCGGCGTTGGCAATCAAGACGCTCCGGGCGCGAGTCGACGGACTCGAACGTGCACGCTCGGAGCCCATTGCCATCATCGGGATGGGCTGCCGGTTTCCCGGAGGGGCCAACGACCCCCAGGCATACTGGGAGTTGCTGCGCGCGGGGATCGACGCAGTGGGGCCGGTGCCCCCAGACCGCTGGGACGCGGCGGCGTACTACGACGAGGACCCGGACGCTCGCTGGAAGATGACCGTGCGGGAAGGCGGTTTCCTCTCGCAGCCCATCACCGGCTTCGACAGCGAGTTCTTCGGGCTGTCGCCGCGCGAGGCGAACTACGTCGACCCGCAGCAGCGCCTGATGCTGGAGGTGTCCTGGGAGGCGCTGGAGGACGCGGGAATCGCGCCGGGCTCCCTGGTGGGCAGCGACACCGGCGTCTACGTCGGCTTCCTGAGCAGCGATTACGGCCGGATCCCCTTCAGCGCCGTGCAGACGCGTGACCTGCCCTACATGGGGACCGGGAACGAGCTGAGCTTCTCGGCGGGCCGTGTCTCCTATGTGCTCGGCCTCCAGGGGCCTTCCATGGTCGTCGCCACGGCGTGCTCCTCGGCGCTCGTCTCCGCACACCTCGCCTGTCAGGCGCTGCGCCAGGGGGAGTGCTCGCTGGCGCTCGCTGGTGGTGTGAACGTCATCATCCGGCCCGACAGCAATATCGTCCTGTCGAAGATGCGGGCCCTGTCGCCGGACGGCCGCTCGAAGACGTTCGATGCGTCCGCCAACGGCTACGGGCGCGGCGAGGGCTGCGGCGTCCTGGTGCTCAAGCGGCTCTCGGACGCGCTGCGGGACCGGGACCGCATCCTCGGCGTCATCCGCGGCTCCGCGGTGAACCATGACGGGCTCAGCGGCGGCCTCACCGTTCCCAACGGGCCCGCGCAGGAGAAGCTGCTGCGCAAGGCGCTGGAGTCGGCGGGCGCGGCGCCGGCCGACGTGAGCTACATCGAGGCGCATGGGACGGGGACCCCCCTGGGCGACCCCATCGAGCTGCGCGCGCTCGACGCCGTGCTCCGCCATGGCCGGAGCGAGGACGCACCGCTGCTCGTCGGCTCGGCGAAGACGAACCTGGGGCACCTGGAGTCCGCCGCCGGCGCCGCGGGGATGATCAAGGTCGTGCTGTCGCTGCGGCAGGGCGAAATCCCGCCGCACCTGCACTTCCGCAAGCCGAACCCGGCCGTGGACTGGCACGCGCTCAACCTCACCGTCCCCACGCAGGTGACGCCATGGCCGGGCGGTGGCAAGCCCCGCCTCGCGGGCATCAGCGGCTTCGGACTCAGCGGCGTGAATGCCCACGTGCTCATCGAAGAGGCGCCGCCTTCGACGCCCCGGACGCCGGACGCGTCGCCCCGGACGCACCACGCCCTGACGCTGTCGGCGCGGACGCCGCAGGCGCTTGGCGAGCTGGCACAGCGATACGCCCACGCACTCGGCGCGTCCGGGCTCGCGGAGGTGCCGCTGGAGGACATCTGCTTCACCGCGAACACCGGGCGAGAGGCCTTCCGCCACAGGCTCGCGGTCCTCGGGACGTCCCGGGAGGCGATGCAGGAGCAGCTCGCCGCCGTCGCGGCGGGGCAGGAGCCCGCCGCGGTGCTGCGCGGCAAGGTGGATGGGCAGCCCCGCCTCGCGTTCCTGTTCACGGGGCAGGGCGCGCAGTGGCTGGGGATGGGCGAGGAGCTCTTCAAGACGGAGCCGACGTTCCGTCAGACGCTCCTGCGCTGCGACGAGGTGCTGCGGCCGTTGATGGGACAGTCGCTCGTGGAGTTGCTGTATCCGGCCGAGCGCGACGAAGGGGCGCGTGCGCGTCTGGACGAGACGGGCTTCACCCAGCCCGCCCTGTTCGCGCTCGAGTACGCCCTGGCGCAGGTCTGGATGCAGTGGGGCGTCCGGCCGGACTTCGTGATGGGCCACTCCGTCGGTGAGTTCGTGGCGGCGTGCGTGGCGGGCGTCTTCACGCTGGAAGAGGGACTGGAGCTCATCGCCACCCGTGCGCGGCTGATGCAGTCGCTGCCCGCCGGCGGCACCATGGCCGCCGTGTCCGCGGAGCCCGCGGAGGTGGAGGCGCTGCTCGGCCGCTATGACGGGCAGGTCTCCATCGCGGCTCTCAACGGCCCGCGCAACGTCGTGATCTCGGGGCGCGAAGCCCTGGTGGCGGACTGTGCCGGCGAGCTGACCCGGAAGGGCAAGCGGGCGACGATGCTGCGCGTGTCGCACGCGTTCCACTCGGCGCTGATGGACCCCATCCTCGATGCGTTCGGTAAGGCCGTGGAGAAGGTGCGGCTCCAGGCGCCGTCCATCCCGCTGGTGTCGAACCTGAGCGGGCGCGAGGCGGGACAGGAGATCCTGACGCCCCGGTACTGGGTCCAGCACCTCCGCGAGCCGGTGATGTTCGCCCGCGGGATGCAGACGCTGGACCAGGCCGGCGTGAGGACCTTCCTGGAGGTCGGCCCGAAGCCGACGCTCATGACGATGGGCCAGTCCTGCATCACGAAGGAAGATGCGCGCTGGGCGGGGAGCCTGCGGCCCGAGCGCTCGGACTGGCAGCAGATGCTGACGGGGCTCGCCTCCCTGTTCGTCGCGGGCATCCCGGTGTCGTGGCAGGGCGTGGACCACGGCCGGGAGCGGCAGAAGGTCGCGCTTCCCACCTATCCCTTCCAGCGGCGGAGCCACTGGATGGAGCTGAACGGCTCGACATGGGACGTCCCGGGCGTCTCGGGGCGGTCCACCTCGGGGGCACCAGGTCATCCGCTCCTGGGAGACCTGCATGCCTCGCCATCCCAGACGCGGCAGTTCGAGTCCTTCATCGGCGCCGCGAAGCCGGCCTTCCTCCGCGACCACGGCGTCTACGGTCAGATCCTCATGCCGGGCGCGGCCTACGTGGAGATGGGGCTCGCCGCGGGGGCAGCGCTCTTCGCCGGTTCGGGAGGCGTGGTGGATGAGCTCTCCTTCTCGCAAGCCCTCTTCCTGCCGGAGGACGGCGAGCGCAGGGTGCAGCTGCTGTACTCACCGGAGGGCGAGCGCGGTGGACGCTTCGAGATCTACAGCGAGGATGAGCGCACCGGGGACGGAGAGCCCGCGTGGACGCTCCACGCGCACGGAAAGCTCTCCGCCGCGGGGGAGGGGGAGACCGCGCGCGTCGACATCGACCGCTGGCGGAGCCTCCTGACTCGCGACGTGTCCGTGGACGGCTATTACGAGAAGCTGGGCCACGCGGGGCTCGCCTACGGTCCCAGCTTCCGCGCGATCCAGCAGCTCTGGCGGGGCGAGCGCGAGGTGCTGGGGCGGCTGTCCCTGGCTGGCAGCGCGGCAGAGGAAGCGGGCCAGTACACCCTCCAGCCCGCGCTCCTGGACGCGTGCTTCCAGATGGTCGGAGCCGTGCTCGACGAGGAGGGCGATGCCGCGTACCTCCCCGTGGGGATCGGCAAGGTCCAGGTTCAGCGGCGTGGGCTGAGTGAGGTGTGGGCGCACGCAACCCTGTCACGCAGCGACGACCCGAAGGGGCCGGGCTATACCTGTGACATCCAGCTCCTCACTGCCGACGGGGAGCGCGTGGCGACGGTGGAGCGGCTGCAGCTCCGGCGCATCAGCCGCGACAGCCTCCTGGGCGCGAAGAGCAAGCGCTTCCAGAGCTGGCTCTACGAACTGGAATGGCAGGACCGGCCGCTGGAGGCGAGGGCGGCGGCGGACACCACCGCGAAGGAGACCCACTGTCTCGTCCTCGCGGATGAAGCGGGGCTGGGCACACGCCTCGCCGAGCGGCTCCAGAAACGCGGTTGGAACGTGGTGACGGTGCGCGCGAATGAAGCTGGGGGCGGCGCGCTCCAGGCGCTGCTGTCCCGCCTGCCGCCGGGCGCGGCGCAGGGGCCGCTCCACGTGGTCGACCTGTGGAGCCTCGGGGGTGGCCAGGGCGATGTGCCCGGACAGGCACTGAGCCATGCCTCGCGGGTGCTCGGGCTCGCGCAGGCGCTCGTGGAGGCCAAGGGCGCGGACACCTCCTTGTGGCTGGTGACGCGGGGGGCCCAGTCGACCTCTGAGAAGGAGGACCTCGGTGACCTGGGCAGCTCGGTCCTGTGGGGCCTGGGCAAGTCCATCACCCGCGAGCATCCGGACCTCCACTGCCGGCGCGTGGACCTGGATGTCCGTGCGCCCTCTCACGAGGTCGAGCAGCTGCGCGCCGAGTTGCTCGGAGGCAGCGCGGAGGACGAGGTGGCTCTTCGCGGCAACGCCCGCCGCGTGCCTCGGCTCGTGCGCAGCCGCCGCCTCCGGGGCGCGGGGACCGAGGCGGAGCTGCGGCCGGACGCGAGCTATCTCGTGACCGGTGGTCTCGGGGGCCTGGGGCTCGCCGTCGCGGAGCGCCTGGTGGAGCGAGGGGCTCGCCACCTCGTCCTGATGGGACGGCGGGCGCCCACGGCGGAGGCGCGTGCGCGGCTGGACGCATGGGCGCAGCGAGGCATGGTGCTCCATGTCGTGCAGTGCGACGTGGCGGCGGCGCCGGAGCTGGAGCGCGCCCTGGCGGAGCTGGCCGGGCGGATGCCACCTCTGCGCGGCGTCATCCACTCCGCGGGCGTCATCGATGACGGCCTCTTCGTGCAGATGACGCCGGAGCGGTTGGCCAAGGCGTTCGCACCCAAGGTCTCGGGCGGCTGGAATCTGCACCACGCGCTGCAAGGCACGCCGCTGGACTTCTTCGTCCTGTTCTCGTCGGCGTCGTCGCTCATCGGCTCGGCGGGGCAGGCCAACTACGTGGCCGCCAACGCCTTCCTGGACGCGCTCGCCCGCTTCCGGCTCGCGAAGGGGCTGCCGGGCCTGAGCCTCAACTGGGGCGCCTGGGCTGACGTGGGCGCGGCGGCGGAGGACCCGATTCGCCGACGCATGGAGCAGCTCGGCTTCGGGGTGATTCCGCCCGACGACGGCCTCCAGGTCCTGGAGCAGGCCCTGGGGCTGAGCGGTCAGCTCGGCATCCTGCCGGTGGACTGGGCGGTGCTGGGCAGGCGCGGCGGTGCGCCCCTGTTCGAGGCGTTCATCGAGAAGGCGAGCCCCACCACGAGCGAGGGCATCCGCCAGCAGCTCGACAAGCTCCCGGAGAAGGAGCGCCGGGGGGCCTTGCGCGCGCATGTCGGGGCGCTGGTGAATGGCGTGCTGGGGCGGCCCCCGGCGGAGCCGCTTGACCCGAACCAGGGCTTCTTCGAGTTCGGCATGGACTCGCTGATGTCCGTGGAGCTGCGCAACGTCCTGCAGCGGAGCCTGGGCACCTCGTTGCCCGCGACGGTGGCCTTCGACAACCCCACCGTCAACGGGCTGGTGGACTACCTGGCGGCCGAGGTGCTGGGCCTGTCGCAGGCAGCGGCCGCCCCGGTGAAGGAGGCGGCCGAGGACGTGGAGCTGGACGCGCTCCTGGCCGACGTGGACAGCCTGGACGAAGAGGCCGTCCAGGCCATGCTGCGGCGCGGCCGCTGAGCGGCTACGGCTGGCGGGGCCTCGCGTCGTAGACGAGGTCCGCGATGGCGGAGAGCGTCTGGAGGTTCTCGACCTTCAGCGCCTCCGCGGGGACGGAGATGCCGTACTTCTTCTGGACGAAGCCCATCATCCGGGCGGTCTCCAGTGAGTTCAGCACCCCCAGCTCCAGCAGGGGCGTCGAGGCATCGAGCTCGTCCGCGTCTCCATCGAGCAGCTCCTCAACGACGTAGCGGGTCAGCTCATTGAGCAATTCGTCTCTGTTCATGACGTGGCGCCTGTATTGACTGCGAGTTCTTCGTGAACGGCCTGGACCACCTGGACGGTCATTTCATTGATGAAGAAATGGCCGCCCGGAAACATCCGCATGGAAAAGGATTGCTGGGTGTGCTGCCGCCACGCCTCCAGCGCGGCCTCGGACACACGTGGATCCCGTGTCCCTCCCAGGGCGCAGATGCGCACGGGGAGCGGCGGCTCAACCTGGTAGGTGTAGCTCTCCGAGATCTTCAGGTCCGCGCGGAGGATGGGCAGGATGAGGTCGAGGATCTCGGGCTGCGCCAGGACCTGCTGGGGAATGCCGTCGTAGCGGGCGCACAGCTCACGGATGAAGGCGTCACGCCCGAGGCCCGTCAGGGGCGGAAGCCCGTTGCGCCGCGAGGGCGCCTCGGCGCCAGAGACAATCAGCGTCTGCGGCAAGGGCAGGCCCCGGCGGCGCAGCTCGCGCGTCAGCTCGAAGGCGATGAGCGCCCCCAGGCTGTGGCCGAAGAAGGCGAAGCGCCCCTGGAGCAGGGGAGAGAGCTCGGTCACCAGCGCGTGCAACAGTCCGGGCAGGTCCTCCATGGACGGCTCATGGAGCCGGTTCTCGCGGCCGGGTGGCTGAATGGCACACACCTCGATGTCCGCCTCGGGGAGCAGGTCTGGCCATTTGAAGTATGGGAGGCTGCCGGCTCCCGCATAGGGAAAGCAGAACAGCCGCAGGGGCGGCGCCGCCGAGGGCTTCCGCCGGATGAGCCACGGCGTCGTCTCCGGGGCTGGATGGAGCTCAGGGTTCATGTGAGAAATGGGTGTGCTCCCCTGGGTATATGATTGTCAAACATCCCTTGCACAGCCTGGATGATTCGTAAACATGATTGTGGGAGTGGCTGACATGTCAAACGCATCATGGAGTATCCGTCCACGCGTGGAGTTCGAGCCGTTCTCGTCCGGGCACTGGGAGGACCCCTATCCGGTCTATCGCGCGCTCCGGGAGCACAGCCCGGTGCACTGGGCGCCTCAGGCGAAGCTCTTCTGCCTGTCCCGCCACGCGGATGTCGACTTCGTCCTGAAGCGGCCGGAGCTGTTCTCGTCCCGGGCGATGACGACGGTCATGTTCGAGAACAAGCGCCCCGAGCTCGCGGACGTGCCATCCATCCTGCGCCTGGTGCTGCGTGGCCGCGTGGACGTGGAGAAGTTCTTCCAGGGGCCGCCAGACGCCATCATCAATTCCGACCCGCCTCGTCATGGCGAGCTGCGGGGCATGGTGAGCCGGTGCTTCACGCCGCGCACCATCGCCTCCTGGGAGCCGAGAATCCGTCAGCTCGTGAACGAGTTCCTCGCGCCGCTGCGCGCCGGTCAGCCGTTCGAGCTGGTCTCGGGGCTCACGGTGCCGCTGCCCGTCGTCATCGTGACGGAGATGCTCGGCGTGGAGCCGGAGTGGCGCGCGGACTTCAAGCGCTGGGCCGCGGGCTTCATCACCTTCGCGACGGGAGCGGGCCGGGAGTCGCGCCCGATGCGCGAGTTCTTCGACGTCCTCACGGAGTTCCGCGCCTACATGCGCACGCTGGTGGAGAAGCGGCGGCGGGAGCCCCAGGACGACCTCATCAGCGTGCTGGTGGACCCCGCGCACGGACAGTTGCTCGATGAAGAGGAGCTGTTCAGCTTCATCCACACGCTGCTCCTGGGGGGCAACGAGACGACGACGAACCTGATCGGCAACGCGGCGGCGGCGCTGCTGGACCATCCCGAGCAGCTCGCGTTCGTGAGGGACGCTCCAGAGCGGATTCCGGGGCTCGTCGAGGAGTCGCTGCGCTGGGAGTCGCCGGTGCAGTTCACCCTGCGCTCGGCGGTCGAGGACGTGCGGGTGGGCGGGGCGTGCCTGCCGGCCGGGTCGAACATCGCCCTCCTGCTGGGAGCGGCGAACCGGGATGAGCGCGTCTTCAAGGAGCCCGACCGCTTCGACGTGATGCGCACGCCGTCGCCTCACCGGGCCTTCGGGTTTGGCATCCATCACTGCCTGGGGGCGGGGCTCGCGCGCCTGGAGGCCCGCGTGGCGCTGGAGGAACTGGTGCCGCTGCTCCCGGGTGTGCGCCGCGCGGACACCCGCCGCGAGTACGTGGACTCGTTGATGATGCGCGGACTGGCGCGGCTGCCGCTCGTCCCCCGGTGAGCAGCGCCCACCGGGGGGGCGGCGTCGCCTACTTCTGGCAGCTTCCCCGGAGCTCGCGGGCCGTGGCGGCCACGGCCTCGATGCCCAGGGCGACCCAGTCCGCGCTGTCACGCGCGAACTGCTCGGCCAGCTCCTCGTCCACCACCGGCCCCCGGCGCCCGCCCTGGCGGAACAGCTGGAGGAAGTTGTCGCGGGCCGTGAAGGAGTGGCGCGCGGTGCGCTCCGCCAGCTTGAAGCCGCTGGCGACGACCTCGGACAGGCCGGGGCCGCGCAGGTTGGACGGAGAGCCCGCGGCGGCGTCGCGGCAGCTGCGCGCGAAGTCCGCCGCCGTGCTCTTCGGCGGCGAGGACAGGAGCAGCCGCTCCAGCGCGCCCGCGTTGGGGCCCGGCTGGTCGAAGGACTCGCGGTCGCCCTCGGCCTCGCATGCGCCCATGACCTCCAGGGCGACCTCCGGGGCCAGCGCCTTGGGGCAGCCTCCGAGCTGCTGCAGCTCGCGCCGGCTCGCGGCGATGTCCACCGGCGGCAGCGGCAACGTGGAGACCAGGGAGAAGACCGAGCGCAGCACCGGGAGCTTCACCGTCTCCGAGCCCGGCAGCGCCAGGAGGACGCGCTGGATGGCGTTCCAGGGCTTGGTCTCCCCGGCGGCGTAGATCTTGAGGTAGCCCTGCTGCAGGAAGCTCAGCCAGCCCTCCGCGAAGGCCGTGGCGATCTTCCGGCTCTCCGGTGAGCTGATACGCGAGGCCTCGTCATGCACGGCGAGGAAGTACTCCAGGCAGATGGCCTTGCGCAGCCGGACGATGCGCTCACCCGCGGTGGCGGGCAGCGACGCGGGCGGCGTCTCGGAGAGGCCCAGCAGCTCCAGCTCCTCCGCGGTCAGCCAGAAGCGTCCCAGGTCGAGGTCCTCCTGGAGGTCCACCAGGTCGTCGAACATCTGGAGGCCAACCGCGGCCAGCTTCACGATGCGGCGCACCGTGGCCTCGTCCACGTCGGAGAGCTGGAGGCGCTGCACCATGTACGCGCCAGGGCCGGCCTTCAGGTACCAGAGGGAGAACAGCTCCTTGACGGTGAGCGGACGGCCGAGCGCGAGGTACTCCGGCTCCGCGTAGAAGGAGCGGATCTGCTCGATGAGCCGCCGCCGCCCGTCGATGAGTGTCGGCGCGGCGGCCATGAACTCACGCAGCACCCGGATGGCGTCCAGGTCCTCGGTGAAGGCGTTGGGGTCATCCAGAATCTGGAAGCCGTGCGCGTCGACGAGGTCGTCGATGCGGCGGATGCCGAACCAGAAGTAGGTCCACAGCCTGCCCTCGGCCTCCGTGGCGACGAGTTGCGGAAGGTAGCCCAGCACGTCGACCTGGAGGAGCCAGCGCCGCATCGCGGCGAGGGACAACTCGCTCAGTGGGTTGCCATGCAGCTCGACAGCGCTTTTCATGTCACGGCTCCTGGGAGGATGTAGGAGGGTGACAGGATAGTGAGCGGCGCCGCCTGCTCCAGAATGCCTTGCATTGGCTTGACGAGGCACACTGCGCAGGTTGGGAGACGGGCCGCCGGAGGACTTCCCCGCGGCCCGTCGTGCTCTCTTAGTACGGCGAGCAGTAGATGCGGATACACGTGCCCGGTGCGGCCTGCGTGGCCGCCGGCACCGCGGCCTTCTCCATGTCGCGCATCATCTGCACGAGCTTCTCCTTGGCCTGCTTGGACGACCGGGGGGCCTTCGACTTCGTCTTCGTCATGACACTCCTCCGTCGGTGAGCGTGAACTGCCTGCCTAGCCTGGGCGCTGATGGATGAAGCGTCAAGAGGTGAGAGTGATTGCGCGGAATGTGTGAAGTTTTTCGAGGACATTGCGCATGCCATCGCGCGTTGCGGCAATGACATCCGTGTCGTGTTTCGCGGCGTGGGTCACGCGGAAGGGGTGAAGCAATTCACCCACACGCTCATTCCTCCCCCTGTTCAGCCGCTGGAAGAAGGCATCGATGGCCTTGCCTCCCCCCGTTCCCCGGAGGGCGTGGCCGTTCGCGGCGCAGAGCCAATGTCTGCCGCCATCCCGTTCGAAGAGGATGGGGAAGCGCGCGTCGGCCTGGACGTGGTGGTCATCCTTGAGTCGCCGTGTTCGCCCGGGCGGGGGGACGGGCTCGAAGCCTCCGGCCGTGAGCCGCTTGAGCCAGGTGGACTGGATGTGGCGCCGGGCCTCACGGGGCTCGCTGACGTCCCGGAATGCGTGTACCGCGGCCGTGAGGGCGCGCGGCAGCTTCGCGGACAGGATTTCATCCCGCGTGAGCGCGCCGCGTGCCAGCGGAGGGGCTGATACGCGCGCCAGCCGCGTGTGCTTCCATTCCTGGTCGGCGAGGGACGTCTCGTCGAGCATTCCCCGCAACAGGTCATCCACGGAGTAGAGCGCGCGGTGCTCGGTGATGGGGATGCCGACGTTCACGCTGCTGGCGACTCCGTCCTCCGCGCTCTCGCCCACGTGGTAGTAGGTGGACGGCCAGTAGAGGATGTCGCCGGGCTCGACCTCCGCGACGAAGGACGTCTTCAGGTACGGCTGGTAGTCCAGGATGGTCGACACGTCCTCGCGCCAGGGGCGCTTCGGCCAGAACCGCATCCGCTTGCGGCCCCGGATCGCAAAGAGGAACGTGGTGAAGCGGTCCAGGTGCACGCCCACGGGGCTGTGCTCGTAGGTCCCATGGAACAGGCTGGTGATGCCGCCCGTCAGGGGCATGCCGACACGCCGCCACAGCTCCGAGAAGAAGGCGCGCTCCCGTGACCACAGGCGCTCGCCGGACGCATGCAGGGCGGCGATGATGAGGGCATAGCGCTGCCCGTCGAGCCGGGCTGCGATGCGGGCGTCATAGCCGTCCAGGGAGCCGTCGGATGCCCGGGGCAGCCAGTCCCTGGCGTAGAGCTGCCGGAGCCGGTCAATCGTGAAGCTGACGTCCGGGCGCGAGGTCGAGGCGTAGCTCCGCCCGAGGTAGCGCCGCGTGGCGCCGGCGGAGGCCTCGAAGACGTCCTCGGGCGTGAAGGGCGAAGCCCCCGTTCCCTTGAAGAGCACCGGGCGCCGGTTCCAATAGCGCCTCACGAAGGTGTCCCAGTCGAAGCGGCGTACGATGTCGAGGGTCGGCATGTGTCAGGTCTCCGCTCCGGACACGGCCTGGATGCCGCGCAGCCGCAGCAGCGTCTCCAAGAGCGCGCGGATGGCGGCCCGCTGCGCGCCCGTCCGTCCCAGGCCGCACAGCGCGCCGACATGACAGGCTTCTCCGGTGGACAGGGTCTGGAGGAGCCGCTGCGCCACGGTGCCGCCGGGGCCGGGGAAGGCATGGCCATTGATGGCCCAGATCCACAGCCCGGACGGGTCCTTCATCCGGATGATGTCCGTGGTGGGCGCGCGGCGCACACGCTGGGTGTCCACCAGCGGCGCGGGAGCATCAGGAGGGGGGACGGGTTCGAGCGCGCAGGCGCTGACCCGCTTCGCCCAGATGAGGCGCAAGGTCTGCTGGACCTCGGCTCCTCGTGTCAGCCCATGCAGCGCGCTGGCTGTCTGCTCCAGGCGCTCGACGGCGGCTCGCTGGCCCCTGCGGGGTCTGCGCCAGGGATAGCCGAGGTAGGGCACTTCCTCGCCGTGCGAGTGCTGGCGTTCGAGGAGCGACACGAGCACCTCCTTGACTGCATCCGTGGGCCGGCTGCCCTGGACCGGGAGCCAGACCCGGACGGCCATGCAGTCACCTGTCGCTTCTTCGAGCTGCCAGTAGCGTGAGGGGCAGTGGAGGAGCTCACCGGCTCGCGCCTCAAGTGTCGTGGCCGTGTCCAGGTGCGGCTCGAAGTCCACCGTCTCATTGGCCGGCTCGCCCCAGAGCTTCTCCCAGAGCCGGACGCGCAGCTTGCCGTGCAGCACCAGCGTGAACAGCGCGTGGTGGGGGCGCTTGGAGACGCCCAGGGCGCCCCGGTCGAAGCGGCCCAGCACCAGGTCGGTGGTGGCGGGGAGCACGGGGACCCCCACGCGCTCCAGCAGTCCGCCGATGAAGCCGCGCATGGCGCTCCAGAGGCCGAAGTCGAACATGAAGGGCTGTTCGATGTGGAGCTGGAAGGGGGCGCCCTCCAGGCTCGCGGACGCGCGGTCGAGGTATGCGCCGATGGAGGTGTCGCCGACGCCGGGAAGGATGGCGCCGGGCGCGGCCAGCCGGGCGTGGCCCACGAAGAAGCGGACATCGGGCAGGGCGCGGAAGCGTGTTCCGAACCGGAAGGGCTCGCAGGTGGAGGCCGCACGCTGGAAGACCTGCTCGGCGGAGAGGATGGGGAGGGGCAAGGACAGTCGCGCGGGAGCCTTCTCCCAGTGGCGCTTCGCGAACGTTCCCCAGTCGAATCCATGGCGCATGGTGGCTCGGGTCATGCGGGTTGGAAGCGGCGGCGAATCCGCCGCGCATAGGCTTCCAGGGGAGGAAGGTTCATCCGTTCGCGCCGCAAGTCAACGGTGTCTGCCTTTTCGATGGGGAACGGTACGAGCTGGCCCTTCACCTTGCGGAACTTCGTTCCATACAGCTGCTTTTTTCCCTCACGCATGCGCACGACGTCCGTGAGGTAGGGCACCTGCTGGAGGGGCACCTCCCCGCGCTCGGCCGCGTCGCGCAGCAGCTTCAGGCAACGACGCTGGAAGGTCAGGGAGCACTCGGCATGTTGGACGAGGCGCCACGCGGCAGCGGCCGCCGCGGCTCCCACCAGGCTGCGGCCCGGCCAGCCGTGCTCCGCGATGATGTCTCGCAGCCAGTCAATGCCGGCGGATGTCAGCGCATCGAGCTTGCGTTCGAGGTCCCGGTCCTTGAACTCCGTGGCGACCCAGGCGGAACGCAGCGCGGCATCGAGGCGATCCAGGCGCAGCAGTTGTGCGCGCACCTCCCGGTTGACACGGGCGCGCGGCGCCGCGGACTTCCGCTGTGTCTTTCGCGCCGTATTGGATGTGCGAGTCATTGTGACACCGTGACAGGCGGTTCGAAGGGATGTACCGGGTCAGGGATGCGCTGGGCGGGACGCATGGTGCCGCAAGCCTAACGTGTCGGCCGGGCGCGGTGCGGCCCTGGTGGGCGCGTCACCCGGAATCGGGTTGCTCACGGGCTTGCTGGCCCTGCGCCGGAGCGCCTTGCTCGTCGAGGGCAGCGCGCCCGCCGCGGAGCTGTTCGGGCAGGCCCGCGCGGAGGGGCGTCGCCAGGGCCACGTCGTCGCGAGTGCGCTCGGGGAGCTGCGGAATCGGTTCATCCTGGAACAGAAGCCCGCTGCGGCGGCCTTCGCGGATTGGAGCTCACGGGGCTTCTGCGCGAGGCGCGGGCCGCCGTGTCCATGCGCTGAGCGGGCATTGGGGGGCCACCCGGGGGCAGCTCCGCTGCCGTCAACCCGGCGGCGTGGCAGTCACCCCGTGGACCGGTTCTCGGGGCATGGCGGGGCCACTAGCTTGTGCGCGCCGAATCCAGGAAGCCACATCGGACGCCCCCACCGGCCGCGCCGCGCCTGACACAGCAGGCGTGGACGGCCGCTCCCGCACGCAAGCCCATGACACGAACTGCTCCATTTCATCCGGAAGATGCCGCGAAGTCGGCGGCCGCGCTCCACCCCTTGCGAGACTTCGCCGAGAAGCTCGGACGGGAGCTTCGCCTCGAAGACATCCGCTCAGGGGCCTGGCACGCCCGGCTGGTGACAGCCTACGTGCGGCACCACGAGGCACGGCAGTCGGCCACCGCGGCCGGCGCCCGTGCCCTCCGGCCCTCCGAGACGAACGCCATCATCCGCCGCGCGTGCAAGGAAGTGGCCCTGATCGGGGCCAGCGCGGCGGGCATCTCCACGAGCGCCACCGTGTTCACCGTGGACACGGGGTTCCTGGGCGCGCTGGTCGCCGTTCCCGTCGCGGGTGCCGCGATAGGGCTGGACACGATGCTGCGCTCGCTCATCCAGGCCCGGATGATGTGCGACGTCGCCGCCGCGTTCGGCGTGCACATCGACCCGGATGACCCGTGGGATTTCCTGCACCTGCACGCCCTCATCGCGGGCTCCGAGTCGGGCGAGGACACCGACGGCGCGCAGCGCGTGAACCGGTTGCTGACGGCGGACACGGAGGAGGCCGAGAGGAACCTGGGCAACCGCTTGATGGGCGAGGGCGTGCTGCGCAACGTCCTTCCCTTCGTGGGGGTCCTCACGTCCTCCGTGACGAGCTGGCGGCACACGCGCCGGTTCGGAGACACCGCGGTGGAGTATGTGCGGTATCGGCGCGCCCTGGACGATGCCTTCTCCGCCGTACGCTCCGTGGATGCCCGGTGCGTGGAGCAACTCATCGAGGGCGCCTGGTTCCTCTTCGGCGCGGATGGCGCGCTGCGGGACGAGGAGCTGGTCATGCTGGCCCACCTGCTCCGCGCGAGCCCGTCCATGGCGCGCAAGCGGGTGCTGGAGCGCCTCGGGGGCGAGGAGTCCTCCTGGATCGAGCGCCTCCACGAGGTGCCGGAGCCGGCGCGTGACGCCTTCCTGCACGCGCTGGAGGTGATCGCCGCCGTGGACATGTCCACCTCGAACGCGGAGTGGCTGCTGTTGCGGCAGGCGGCCACCGCATTGAACCGCCCGCTGCGGCGCGAGCGCGTGCAGGAGCTGGTGAAGCAGTTCCGCGCCCATGGCGTCGTGGGCAGGGGGAGGGCGGAAGGGCCCTCCGGCGAGCATGTTCCCTCGCCCCGTGAGGCCGCGCTGGGCGCGGAGGCGTACGGCGTCCCGGGGGCGGTATGAAGACGGCGGTCGCATTCCTGGCGGGCGTGGCCACGGGCTGGATGGCGCGCAGCACCGTCGACACCTCGCGCGGCGCCATCGTCTCCGTCGCCACCGCCGCGTTCGACCTGGTGGGGTGGACGCGGCGGGTCGTCGCTACGGAGCGTGAGTACCTCTCCGACCTCATCGCCGAGGCCCGGTCGCGCGCCGAGGCTCATCAAGCCCACCACAGGCGCGCCGCGGACGGTGCTCACCCCGTGGTGGAACGCCGGGAGGGGCACGCGTGAGGCTTGACCCGGACGCGGGGACTGTCGAAGGGGAATGGCTGCTGCTCGTCCACCACTCGCCGGGCCGCCTGCGGGTGCGGGCGGCCTGCTTCCGGGATGTCTCGGAGGTGGCCGAGCGCGTGCGCGGTGAGCTGGGTGAGACACCGGGCGTGTCCTGCACCCTCCATTCGCCGCTGACCGGCAGCCTGCTCATCGAGTACAGCCCGGAGGTCGCGGACGTGGAGTCGCTGCTCGCGGCCATCGTCGACACTGCGGGCCTGGACGGCATCGCCGACGCCGACGCCGTGGCGCGGTCGCGCAGGCCCCCGGCCGAGAACATCGTGCGCGGCGCGAAGTGGCTGGATGGCCTGTCCCGTGAGCTGACCGGCGCGGGGCTGTACGAGCTGATCCCCGCCGTGCTCACGGTGACGGGCGTGTACTCGCTGGTGACCAACCCGTCGCAGAAGGGGTGGCTGCCCCGCTGGGACAATGCCCTGTACTGGGCCTACAGCGTGTTTCGCGACGGTGTCCGGGAGCAGGAACTGGAGGACGCCGCGCACGTCAGTGGGACGGTGGCCTTCCGGCCAAGGCCCCACGCCTGACGGCCTGGCCCCGGCGCGGGGGGCGCCGGGCCCGGAAGTAGACATACGGGAGTCACGTCGGAGGGGCGGTCATGCGGGCGGAGGTCGAGTTCCTGAGTGGCGTCGCGCGCGGTTGGAAGGACCGGGCCCAGGACGTCCTGGATGGGCACGAGCCCCAGGCTCGCGGCTCGGGGCGGCCCGCCTCGCTCCACGTGTCCATCACGGCCCCGGGCCGGCTCCACATCCGGGGCGCGGCGGAGGACACGGAGACGCTGCGCAAGCTGCTCGGGTGGCTGGAGTCCCGCCCCGAGGTCCAGGTGGCCACGTGCCAGCGCAGCACGGGGCTGGTCAAGGTGCATTACCGGGACGGGGCCCGGCTCCCGGGGGCGTTCGCGCTGCGCGTGCGGGACTTCGCCTTCACGTTGCACCGGCGCGCGCCCAGGCCCTTCCAGGTGGACGTGCTGCATGCGTTGCCGGGTCGCCTGCGCCTGCACGTCCGCGGGTTGGAGGACGACGACATCCTGAAGCTGGCGGCCTGGGCGGCGACGCAGCCGGGCGTCCACAAGGCGAGCGCCTCACCCGCCATCCACTCGCTGGTGGTGACGTTCGACCCGGAGGTCCTCGGCGCGGAGCAGCTGGTGGCGGCGGTGCGCGCGAGCGAGCCCTCCACCTGGCCCCCCGCGCCGGCGCCGCCCCAGCGGGAGTGGGCCGCCTCCGCCTTCAACACGGCCGTGCTCGCCGCGTGTGTGGCGAACGTGGCGCCCATGCCCGTGCTGGCCGCGGGGGTCGCGCTGACGAGCCTGCCGCTGGCGCAGCGCGCCCTCGAGTCCGTCGCCGAGCGGCGCGCCACCGTGGACCTGCTCGACATGGCGGCGGTGGGCGTGTCGCTGGCCACGGGGCAGGTGCAGACGGCGGCGCTCATCACCTGGCTCCTGGGCATTGGCGACCTGTTGATCGAGCGCAGCGCGGACCGCGCGCGGTCGGCCATCTCCCGGCTGATGCGGCTGGAGGTGCTCCACGCCTGGCGCATCCGCTCCGGCGGAGACGTGGAGCAGGTGCGGGCGGACCGCCTCAAGGAGGGCGACCTCATCGTCGTGCATGCCGGTGAGAGCGTGCCGGCCGACGGGACGGTGGAGGCGGGCACGGCGTGGGTGGACGAGAAGGCCCTCACGGGCGAGTCGGAGCCCCGCGTGCGCGAGGCCGGGGACCGGGTGCTGGCGGCGTCCGTCGTGGGCGAGGGCAGCCTCCAGGTGCGCGTGCTGCGCGCGGGTGTGGAGACCACGGCGGCCAAGATCCTCCAAATCCTGGAAGGTGCGGGCGCCAAGCCCATGACACTCCAGGCGCGGGTGGACCGGGTGGCGAACGCCGTGGTGCTCCCCACGTTCGGGCTCGCCGCGGCGACGTGGCTCTGGACGCGGGAGGTGGCGCGGCCCATCAGCGTCCTCATCACCGACTTCGGAACCGGTGTGCGAATCGTGGTGCCCGCGAGCGCGCTGGTGGCGATGACGCTCGCGGCCCGCCAGGGCATCCTCATCAAGGGCGCGCAGTACCTGGAGCGCCTGGCCCAGGCGGACACCGTGGTCTTCGACAAGACGGGCACGCTGACGCTCGGCGTGCCGGAGGTGGTGGACGTCATCCCCGTGGAGGGCTGGGACGCGCACGAGGTGCTGGCCCTGAGCGCCGCGGCGGAGCTGCGCCAGTCCCATCCGGTGGCGGAGGCCGTGCGGCAGCACGCCCAGGCCCAGGGCGTGGAGGTACCCCAGCCCGAGGTGGGCATGGAGGAGTTCGTCCTGGGGCGGGGTGTCTGCGCCCAGGTGCGCGGGCGCCGCGTCTGTGTGGGCAGCGCGCGGTGGATTCAGCAGCAGGGCGTGGACGTGGCGCGGGCGCGCACGGCCCTGTCCCGGCCCGTGGAGGAGGCGGCCTCCACGTTGTGGGTCACCATCGACGGCCAGCTGGCGGGCTGCATCGTCTACGTGGAGACGCTCCGTCCGGAGAGCGCGCGGGTGGTCCAGGCGCTGAAGGAGAACGGGCGGCGGCGCATCATCCTGCTGTCGGGGGACTCTCCGGCGCGGGTGGCGGAGGTGGCGGGCCGGCTGGGCGTGGACGAGGCCGTCGCGGAGCTGCTCCCCGAGGACAAGGCCACGCACGTCCGCGCGCTCCGGCGCCGGGGGCGGATCGTGGTCATGGTGGGAGATGGCATCAACGACGCGCCCGCGCTCGCGCTCGCCGATGTCGGAATCTCCCTGCGCGGGGCCACGGACGTGGCGCTGGAGACGGCGGACGTGGTGCTGCTGCGCGGAAGCCTCGATGACCTGCTGCTGGCCTTCACCGCGGGCGAGGACACCCTCTCCCGCGTGCGGCGGGGGCTCGGGCTGGTGCTGGTGCCCAACGCCGTGGCCATGGTGCTGGCGTCCCTGGGCTGGCTGGCGCCCGCCGCCGCCGCCATGGTGAACAATGGATCCACGGTGGTGGCGGGCTTCACCGCGCTGGCTCCGCTGTTCCGTCAGGCCCGCGCAGTACAGCGCGGCGAGCGGCCGGCGCACCAGGGCCGGGGGCACTGACGGTCAGGGCCTCACGGGGCCTGCGGCCGGGGCTTCACGTCGGTGTTCTGCCCGGCGAGGATGCGCCACTGGCCATCCGCGTACTTCATGACGTAGCGCATCTGCGTGCGCAGCAGCCCGGGCTCGGTGTCCTGGACACCCGGGGGCAGGCCGGGATGGCCCGTCACCTCGTGCGTGGTGTCGACGATGGCGATGTCGTCCTGGATGAACGACAGCTTCCGCACGGTGACCTGGCTCCGGCTGCCCTTGAAGATGGTCTCGAAGATGCTCGCGTGGCGCTGCTGGATTTCATCGCGGCCCTCGAACACGGTCCCCACGATGTTGATGAACGGAGCGTCCGGCGCGAAGTCCTTGGACCAGGCTTCGGCGTCCTGCCGGTTCCAGGCTTCCGCCTGCGCATTCACGAGCTGGAGGATGTCTGCCTCCGCGGTCCCGCTGCCGGGCGTCGCGCAGGCGGAGCACAGAAGCAGGGATGCGAGGACGGAAACGAATTGGGAACGACCCTTCATGAGCGTGCCTTCTTTCGGGAAAAGCCGGTTGTCGTGTCAGAAGCCATAACACGGCCGGCTCCTCCCGAAAGCAGCCAGATGCGGCTCAGGCGTCTGGCTTCGTGTGCTCGCCGCCCTTCTTCAGCTTCTCACGGAGGCTGAACCTCGAGCTCCACAGCGGTGGCGTCACCACCACGATGAGGGAGGTCAACACCACGGTTCCCAGCAAAAGCTCCCAGAGCATGTCCACGTCGCGACTCCGTCGTCGTTGATTCGAGAAAACAGCGCATTCGGCAGGGCTCGACGGGCGGACGCAGGGCGGCCGCCATCGAGCGTCAACGAAGGGGCGCTCGGCTCAAATCAACAGCGTGCGGATGCGGAGGAAGACAGGCGGCCCCTGGCCCTGGGGCACCTCCCTGCGCGCGAACGATGGCGGGGGCCTGTCCGCGACGGGTGGGCCAGGTAGCCACGCGGCTGGCACCAGGGTGAGGGGGGCGTGGACGACGGGGGCGTGGCTGGCGGTGCCTGCCTCGGTGGGCGAGGGCAGGTTCCAGTGCGGCGCGTCGCAGCAGTGCGCGTGCAGCACCGGCTCGCCGCGCGCGGCCGCTTCCGAGTGCACGCCCCCATGGGGACACTTGCAGAAGGTGGATTGGGTCTGGACCTGCTTCTCGCAGTAGTGCGCAAGGCCCGCCGCGCCGCTGGCCACCGTCTGCCAGAGGAGCAACAGCGAGAGCGCGAGGAGTCGCGAAAGCCCGGACACGATGGGCGTTGTATATGCCGCGCTCGGGCCCGCTGCAACGCGCACACCGTGGCGCGGGAGCCGTTGGCCCCGGGGGAGAGCGCGTCCGAGGCCCCTCCGCGAAGGGTCTGTCTTAACGCCTCGATTCGCCGTGCTCACCCGCCGGGGCCCATCGCGCCGTCAGGCCTGGAGGCGCGGGGCTCAGGCCTTGGCCTTCTCGCCGCGCTCGCCGCCGACCTTGATTCGCTTGGGTTGGTCCTCGGTCTTCTTGGGGATGCGCACGCCGAGCACGCCGTTCTTGAAGTCGGCCTGCACGTCGTCCGCGTTCACTCCGCGCGGCAGGGTGAAGGTGCGGCTGAACGAGCCATAGTTGCGCTCGTAGGTGTAATACCGGTCGCTCTCCTCGCGGCGCTCTTCTTCCCGCTTGCCGCTGATGGTGAGCCGGTTCTCCGCCAGGGTGATTTCGAGGTCCTTCTCCTCCACGCCGGGAATGTCGGCCTTGAAGATGAAGGCGTCCTTGGTCTCCTTCACCTCGAAGTCGGGAACGAAGCCGCCCTCCCGTGCGCCGGGGGGAACGAGCATCCGGCCGATATCGAGACCCAGCAGCTCCTGCATGCGCTCGAAGGGGTCCCAGCCGCGCTGCGGCCCCAGCAAGCCTCCGCCTCTGCGGACAGGTAAGTCAGCCATGGTTCCGTCTCCTTTCGTCCGTATCGGATTCGACGAGGCCCGGAGGTGACGGAGCGCGTCTCCCCCCGGGTTCGAGACACACGGTAGGGAGCGGCCGATGGGAGATGAGGCACCGGGCAGCCCGCCGGTTTCTCGGCGCGCCTCTGGGAGGACGGCCCGGCGCCGTGGGCCGCCGGGCGGGAGCGGGGGGGCTCGCCGTCCCGGCCCACGGCCAGGGCTCAGGTTCCCTCGGCGTACTGGCGGCGGTGGTCGTGAATGCCCGTCAGCCGGAAGGCGCCCGGCGCCGGGGCCACGGGCTCGGGCGTCTCCGCGGGCAGCTTCATCAGCCGCTCGTATTCCTCGATGGAGATGCGTTCACGGCGGGCGAGCACGGACTCCAGGTCCGCCCTGGCCATCCGCTCGGCGGCCTTCTCGCCCACGGTGCCGGAGTAGAACTCCGACGCGCAGCCGCTGCCGTAGGACAGCAGGCCAATGCGCTGTCCGGCGAGCGCGCCGGCCTCGCGGTGGAGCAGGCCCGCCAGCGCCAGGTAGAGCGACGCGGTGTACACGTTGCCGATGCGCGCGTTCAGCCCCAGGGACGAGGCTACCTGCGCCTCGTAGCTCGCGGCCGACTTCGCCTGTTCCTCCCGCGCCTCTGGCGTCAGGCCCGCCGCGCCCGCCGAATCTTCCAGGTCGCAGAGCCGGAGCTGGGTGTGCGCCTTGCGGGCCATCTTGCAGAAGGGCACGTGGTAGAGGATGCGCGCGAGCTGCTCGCCGGGGAGGGTGTCCGACCAGCGCACCAGCCCGGCCGCCAGCGCCTTCTCGCGCCAGCCGCGGTACGCGCCGGACAGGGCCTCCAGGTAGCACTGGATGGAGTAGTGCCCGTCCACCAGCGCCTCCCGCCGGCCCACGGGCCGCCAGAAGTCATACACGTCCATGGTGCACACGCCATTGAGCCCCACGTCGATGGCGAGCAGGTCGGGCTGCTCGGAGACGAGCAGGGCCACCGCGCCGCCTCCCTGGGTGGGCTCGCCGGCGGTGTTCAGGCCGTAGCGCGCGATGTCCGAGCACACCACCACCGCCACCTTGCCTGCCCCAGCGCCGGAGGCAATCCACTCCACCGCTGCCATCAGGCCGGCGGTGCCGCCGTAGCACGCGTGCTGCGTGTCAAAGGTGCGCATGGTACGCGGCAGCTTCAGCAGGCCCTGGACGTGCGAGGCGACCGGCTTCGAGTGGTCGATGCCCGTCTCCGTGCCCACCACCAGCATGCCGATCCGCGCCGGGTCCACGTCCTGCTGGCGCAGCAGGCGGGCCGCGGCGGTGGCCGCCAGCGCCACGGTGTCCTCGCCGGGGTCGTTGACCGCCATCTCCTTCGCCCCCAGGCCGGCCGTGTACTTCGCGGGGTCTACCCCGCGGGCCCGGGCCAGGTCCTCGATGTCCACGTACCGGGACGGCACCGCGACCGCCAACGCTTCGATTCCCACGCGCTTCTTCATCGGACTCCTCGATTCCTTGTCGTGCTGTGGATTCCAGCCGCCGCTTCGCTCACGCCTCGGGGGGCACCAGCACCAGCCGGCCCGCCACCTCGCGGTTCTCCAGCCGGAAGTGCGCCTTCGCGGCCTCGGCCAGGGGCACCGCGTCCGTCACGAACTGCCGCACGCCGCCGGTGGCCGTCAGGCGCAGGGCCTCGTCCAGCTCCGCCTGGGTGGTGGCGTAGGCCCCCAGGATCTCCAGCTCCTTGACGATGACGAGCCCCGGGTTGAGCTGCACCAGCCCCGACTCCAGGTTGCCCACCACCACCACGCGCCCGCCCGGCGCCATGGACTTGAGCGTCTGGTCGAAGGTGGCGCTGCCGACGATCTCGACGGCCATGTCCACGCCCGCGCCCTGCGTGCGCTTGCGGACTTCCGACGCGAAGTCCAGGCCCCTGGAGACGATGACCTCGTCCGCGCCGGCCTCCTTCAGCGCCTGGACCTTCGCCTCGCTCGACGTCACCGCGATGACGCGCGCGCCATCCAGCCGCGCCAGCTGCACGGAGGACAGCCCCACGCCGCCGCTGGCGCCGGTGATGAGCACCGTCTCACCCGCGCGGAGCCGGCCCCGCGTGCGCACGGTGTGGACGGCGGTGCCGGTGGTGCAGCACACCGTCGCCGCCTCGTTCCAGGGCAGCGACGCGGGCACCCGGCCCAGGCCGCGCACGGGCGCCACCATGAACTGGGCATAGCCCCCCTGTAGCTCCTCGCCGAAGAAGCGGTTGTCCGTCTTGCAGAGGCTGTTGCGGCCCATCTTGCACAGCGCGCACTCGCCACAGGACATGCGCTGGAGCGTCGCGGCGCGGTCCCCCGTCTTCCAGTCCGGGGTGTCCGGGCCCACTTCGATGACCTCGCCCGCGGCCTCGTGGCCCAGGATGGCGGGGACGCTGGTGCGGGGCAGGTTGCCGCGCCGGTTGATGACGTCGTGGTAGCAGACGCCACAGGCGTGCACGCGGAGCAGCACCTCGCCCCGCCCGGGGCGGGGCATGGGCACGGTCTCCAACTTCAGGTTGCCCGCTTCACCAAAGCTTCGCAGAACGACGGCTTTCATCAGGGTTCTCCGTGCATCCAAGAAAGGGGGGGCGGGGCGTCAGGAGCCGACGAGCGCGTCGCGGTAGCCCCGTGGGTCGATGGCGCGAATGGCTGCCACCGTGCGCGCATCCGGCAGGGGGGTGACGGGCAGCGCCTCCGGCACCTGGAAGGCGAAGCCGGTGCGCTCGGCGATGGCGTCCTCGGTGGCCCAGGGGTGGCGCGCGAGCAGCCGGGCTCCGGAGGCGCCCAGCTCGAAGACGCCCAGGTCGGAGATGAGCGTCACGGGCCGGCGCGGGTCGCGCGTGGTGGCGACCTGGACCTCGGGCACCAGGTTGCGGCGCGACTGCCGGGGCACCAGCAGCACCGGGCGGCGCACCCATTGCCGCAGCGTCGCAGCGCCCGCCACGCCGGGGAACTTCGTCCTCGGCCTGTCCAGGCTGCCGCTGGCCGTCATGTTGGTGGCGCCCTCGGCGTCGACCTCCGCCGCGCCGAAGAAGACGGTGTCCACCCGGCCGCGCCGCGCATGGTCGAAAAGGTCCGGGATGGAGATCTCCGCGGAGCGGCCGTCCAGGTAGCCCAGGTCCTCGGAGGAGGGGAGCAGCGTGGGAATCTCCGGGTCCAGCGAGCCCACGCACGCCAGATACGTCAGGCCCGGCGCGTGCGTGGCGCGCGCCACGGCGATGGCGAGGATGGCCAGCGGCGAGGCCACGCCTGTGGCCACCACGCCGCCGTCGTCAATCTGCCGCGCCAGCAGCGCCACCACCGTCTCCGCGGGGGTGATGTCCAGCGTCGCGCTCATGCCGCCCTCCGCGTCCGCAGCGCGCCCAGGAACTCCGCCTCGCGGCCCGTCTCGGCCAGCGCGAGGTAGCGGGCCAGCATGTCGTCATCGTGCGGGTACAGGCCGGCGCAGCCGGTGGGCAGCGCGCCCCGGGGCGCCAGGACGATCCGCTCCACCTGGAAGCCGGGCAGGGTGGCGCGAGGCAGCTTCGCCACGCGCTCCTCCACCGTGGCGATGACGCGCTTCGCCGCGCCGGCCACCAGCAGGTCCGTGGTGGGGTCCTCCATGTAGAGGTTGCCGCGCTCGTCCGCGGCGCGCGCGTGAATCAGCGCGACGTCCGGATAGAAGGCCGGCTCCACCGCCACGCGCTGGCCGGTGAAGGGGTCCTCCACCGTGGGCGGCGGCTCGGCCCGCGCCAGGTCGGACACGTCCGCGTCCGGGGCGGGGATGAAGGGCAGCCCCATGGACGCCGCCCGCAGCCGCTGGACGACGCGGTAGCCGTCATGCTCGCGCCAGGAGAGGGTGCCCTGCTCCATGGCCCGCTTCAGGCAGGGCATGGGGCGCACGCGGCCCTGGAGGCTCAGGGCGCCGAAGGCAATCTCCAGCTTCTCCAGGCAGCCTCCCGCGACGAGGAACTCCGCGGGCAGCGGGTTGGGGAGCGAGATGAGGCCCAGCCTCCGCTTGCCCTGCGCGATGAGCTCCATCACCAGCGCCATGGGCGCGCGGCCCAGCATGAAGCCTCCGGTGGCCAGTGATGCGCCATCCGGAATGGAGGCCACCGCCTCTTCGAGCGAGCACCAGCGCGCGGTCTTCATGTGCCCTCCGGGTCCGTCCCGGTGGCGGACGCGCGCGGGACCATGCGCAGCGGGGCGGTGCCCGGCGCGTCGGAGGTGCCCGTGGCGACGAGCTGCGGGAACAGCAGGTCCACCATGCCGTCGGCGATCTGCTCGTCCGTGAGGCGCCCGTCCGGCTTGAACCACTTGTAGATCCACAGCACCATGCCCAGGAACGAGAAGGCGCCCACCGTCGGGTCCACGGGACGGATGAGGCCCTGCTGCGCGGCCTGCGCGAAGGTCTCCTCCAGGAAGTCGACGTAGCGCTTCTTCCGCGCGTCGATGAAGGCGCGCGCCTCGCCGGTGAGCGTGGCGTGCTCGTGGAGGATGATGATGACCTCCTTGCTCCACCCCCGCGTCACCAGCAGGATGTTGTGCCGCATGCAGGCGCGCAGCCGCTCCACGGGATTGGCGATGTGCTGCACGCGCGTGAGGACCTGCTCCTCGAACAGGTCCATCCCGTAGTTCATGATGGCGAAGAGCAGCTGCTCCTTGTTCTGGATGTGGTGGTAGAGGCCCGCCTTCGTCATCCGGCACGCGGCGGCGATCTCCTGCATCGATGTGCCCTCGTACCCCCGGTCACAGATGAGCCGCGCCGCCGTCTCCAGGATGGCCCGGTAGCGCTCGCCCTCGTCCGGCTTCCGTCCTCCGGTGTTCGTCACGTCTGCTCCTTCCTTGGGACCTACCGACCGGTAGGTAGCAGCCCCCGACGCGGAGTGTCAATCACGAAAGTCGGTCGCTGGGGGCGCGGGCCTCTGTATTTCCCTGCTATTTCAAGGGGTTGGGAGGGCGTTGGGCGTTAGACTCCGCGGCCCATGCGCTACGCGCTCGTCCCCGTCCTGCTCCTCTGCGCCGCCCTCACCTCGGTGGGGCTGGGGGTGTTCACCCTGCTGGAGCGCAACCGGGAGGCCCTGGCGCGCCAGTTCGCGGTGGAGCGCCAGGCGCAGCTCGACGAGGCCACGCGCGGTGTGGCGGAGACGCTGGAGGACGTGGCGGAGGACCTGCGCTTCGCGGGCGAGCTGATGTCGCAGCCGGGCACGGTCGCCGAGCACCGGCGCGAGCTGCGCGCGCTGCTGGAGGCGGTGGGCCAGTACAAGGTCATCGTCGCGTACGACGCGAGCGGCAAGGAATGGCTGCGCATGCTGGACCGGCGCATGGGGAAGCAGGTGGCCCGCGCGCCGGTGCTGGCGCAGATGGCCGACGCGGCCCGGCAGGCCCTGGCGCGCCCGCCGGGAGATGTGACGTTGTCTGCGCCCGTGGAGGACGAGAGCTCGGATTGGCTGCGCGTCATGGCCACCGCGCTGCCCCAGGATGAGGCGGGCAGTCCGGCCGGCGCGGTGGCGGTGCTGGTGGACACGGCGTCCTTCTTCATGCCGCTGCGCATCGTCACGTCGGCCCCGGAGGCGCGGCTCGTGCTGCTGGGCGCTCACGGCCAGCCCACCTCCGCCAGTGATGCCAGGCTGGTGGACTGGCTCCGGCGGTTGGACGTGGAGGGCTCGCGGGTCCCCGGCTTCACGGCCCTGATTGCGCGCATGCGCGAGGGCGAGCGTGGCGCGCTGCCGCTGCGCGCGGACGAGGCCGAGCGGCTGGGCCTGGGGCGCTCCGACGCCATCGCCGTCTTCACCCCCATCCGCGTCCGGGGCGGCAGCCACTGGTCCGCGGCCACGCTGGTGTCCACCGCGGCGCTCCGCGCGCACCAGCAGGCGCTCATCTGGCGGCTGCTGGCCGCGGCGCTGCTGGTGGCGCTCTTCCTGGTGACCTTCGCCGTGTACGTGGTGCTGGCGCAGCGCCGCGCGGCGGCGCTCCGGGAGAGCCGCCAGCACGCGGAGCAGCTGGCGCACCTGCACGACAAGACGCAGAAGATCCTCGACCATATTCCCTCCGGGGTGCTGGCGCTCACCGCGGACGGGCTCATCAGCGCGGTGAATCAGGTGCTACGCGAACGCATGCCGCCCCACGCCATTGGCGCGCCGCTGGAGGCGGCCTTTCCCCTGGCCCCGGCGCCAGTGGTGGCGAGGATTCGCGCGCTCGTCGCCGCCGCGGCCAGTGAGTCCCGCGCCCACAGCGTGCTGGGCGAGGCGCTGGTGCTCTTCGGGGACGAGGGCCGGTTCAGCCTCCACGCGGTGCCGCTGGAGGCGCGCCACCCGGAGGTGCAGACGCTGCTGGTGGTGGAGGACCTGAGCAACGTGCGCGCGCTGGAGACGCAGCTGCTGCGCGCGGAGAAGCTGGCCACGGTGGGCGCGCTCGCCGCGGGCATCGCGCATGAGATTGGCACGCCGCTGGGGGTGGTCCGCGGCCGGGCGGAGTACGTCCTGGGCAAGCTGAGCCGGGAGCATCCCCAGGGGCCCGGCATCGCCGTCATCATCGAGCAGATCGACCGGGTGAGCCGCACGCTGCGGCAACTGCTGGACTTCTCGCGCTTACAGCCCACGGCGGTGCGCCTGGTGCCGCTGGGCGCCATCCTGCGCGACGTCCACGAGCTGCTGCGCATGGAGGTCGAGCGGCGGCAGGTACGCATCGAGGTGGACGCCCCCGAGTCGCTCCCGCCGCTGGCCGCGGACCCGGACCAGCTCCAGCAGGTGCTGGTGAACCTGGCGCTCAACGCCTGCCATGCCTGCGGCGAGGGCGGGCGGGTGACGCTGACCGCGGCGGCGCCAGAGGGAGCGCAGATGGTGGTGCTCACCATCCGAGACGACGGATGCGGCATTCCCCGGGAGCATTTGAATCAGGTGTTCGACCCCTTCTTCACCACCAAGAAGCGGGGGCAGGGCACGGGGCTGGGGCTGGCGATGGTGGCCCACGTGGTGCGCAACCATGGTGGCCGGCTGGAGCTTGAGAGCGAGGAGGGCCGCGGAACGTGCGTCACCGTGTCGTGGCCCGCCGCGAAGCCCGGTACGGAGGTACGGCATGGTGGATGGTGACACGCTGCGGCGGGAACAAGACGCGCGCGGCGGAGGTGCTCGGCATCGACGTGTCCACCATCCACCGGCGCGAGCGCGGGTAGGACGGGACACCGTGGTAATCCGCCATGCCCGTCTGGCGTGATGCAACGGTTCGCCCGGGCGGGGCCGCGGCTCCCGGAGCGAAGAGCGCGGGCATGCGTGTTGCTTGATGTTCCAGCGTGAAGTCCTCGTTCATTTCCCGTGCCCTCCTGCTCGGAGGGGATGCCTCGCTCGGCTCGCTCCTGATGGACGTGCTGGGCGAGCTGGGCATCGCGCTGGAGCAGTGCGCGGCCGCGGCGGGGCACGTGGATCTCGTGCTCGTCCACGTCGAGCGGGGTGAGAGCCTCCAGCGTCAGCTTCAGCGCGCCCGGGAGTCCTCCGCCGATGCGCCCGTCATCGCGCTGGTGCCCTTCGCGGACGAGCGGCTGGTGGGACTCGCCCTGCGGCTGGGCGCCCGCGACTGCTTCGCGCTGGGCCACCCGCTCGATGAGCTGCGCCGGGTGCTGAGGGCGCACGTCCCGGTGCGGTCTGCCTCTGCGTACATCTCTCCCGGCGGGGCCGTGCCGCCGTCTCCTGGGTCCTCCCATGATTGAGCCACTCGCCGTTCCCGCGCCGCTGTCCGCCACCCCCGCCTTCCCGGAGCGGCCGGCCGTGGTGCCTCCCGCACCCTCCGAGACCCCGCTGTTCCAGGATGGCGGGGTGCTGGTCACGACCGAGCGGGTGGTGGCGCGGGGGAAGACCTTCCTGCTCGCGGACGTCCAGCGGGTGGAGGCGGTGCGGCGCGCGCCGCGCATGGTGCCCGTGCTGGCCACGCTGGGCCTGTGCATGAGCGTGGGCTTGCCGGCCCTGTCGGCCCTTTCAGTCTCCAGCGCCACGGCGAAGGGGGTCTACGAGGCGGCGCTCATCGCCGTCGTCATGGTCATCTTCGGGTGCATCGCCCGGCTCATCCTCGCGGTGGACTCGTACCGGCTGGTGCTCCACACGCGCGCGGGCGCGTGCCGCGTGCTCACCAGCAAGGATGCGCAGGCCACCGTCCAGCTGGCGGGGCTCATCCAGGATGCCATCACATCCCGGCGATGGGCGTGACAGCGCGGCTCAGGGCAGGTGGGGCGGCCGTTGCTCCGTCTTCGCGCGGGCGAGCGCCGCCTGGGCACGGGCCAGGGTCCCCTGGGGATCTTCCTCGCCCCTGACGGTGACGGCGGCGGACACCATCTTCGGGGCTCCCGGGGTGTCATGCAGCCTGTGCCGGAGGGCCTCCGCTCTCTCCGCGTCCGTCCCCGGAAGCGCCAGCAGGAACGCGCCTCCCTCCCAGCGCACCGCGAAGCCCGTGGGCGCCCCCAACGCTCCCAGGACCCGGGCGCCATCTCGCAGCGCGGCGTCGCCCGCATCGAAGCCCCGTGTCGCGTTGAGGCGGCCCAGGCCCGTGAGGTCCGCGAGCAGCACGCTGAAGGGAATCCCGCCGCGGCGGCACCGGCCAATCTCGTGCAGCACCCGCTCCTCGCCCGCGCGCCGCGAGTCCAGGCCCGTCAGCGCATCCACCCGGAGCTGGCGCTCGTGCTCCTCAGGAGGTGTGCGTGCGTGGCTCAGGTCGGTCAGCGTCAACATCTGCGCCGTTCCACCAGGGACGGAGAAGGGGCGTGCCGTCCAGCGAAGCTGGCGAGGTTGCGGCCGCTCCAGCGTGAGCGACAGGTAATGACCCCGCGGCGTGCTGGCGGCGAGGTCGAGCTGCCGCAGCGTGCTAGCGGAATCCGAGGTGAGGCTCGCGACGTGTTGGAAGAAGGCGTCGAGGCTCATTCCAGGGAATGGCGCGGGGGGCAGTCCCAGCAGCTCCACCAGCGCGGCGTTGCAGGCGTACGGCCTGTGCCCCGGCGCCACCAGCAGCGCCGCCACGTCCAGGGCCTGCACCGCCTCGCCCAGCAGTGCCAGGGCGGAGGACTCGGTGAGGGCGGGTTCCACCAGGGACTTCGCGGCAGTCTGCTTCGCCTGGGCCCGCTGCTCCAGGTCCTCGGCGACGCGGCTGGCGAGCTCGCGGAGCGCGGCCAGGTCCTCGGAGCCCAGGACGAGCGGTCGCGTGTCGATGACGCACAGAGAGCCCAACACCTGGCCGGTGGACGTCCGGAGCGGCGCTCCCGCATAGCTGCCCACGACGCCGTCGCGCACCAGGACGTTGTCCCGGAAGACGGGGTGGCGCCGGGCGTCCGGCACCACGAGGGGCTCACGGCCCTGCACCACGTGGTGACAGAAGGCCCAGTCGCGCGGCGTGCCCCGGTCCTTCGCGAGCGCTGGCGGCAGGCCCACGTGGGCCTTGAACCACTGGCGCTCGCCCAGCACCAGCGTGAGCAGCGCCACGGGGACGCCGAAGGCCTGCGCCACCTCCGTGACGAGCTGCTGGAGCTCCGCCTCCGGGGGCCCATCGTCCGTGAGGCGCATGGCGGCGGCGTTCGCCAGCCGCTGTTCCTCCTGCTCGGAAGGTGACTCTTCCGGCGGTGGCTCTGGCGCGCGCTGACCGCCGAGGGCGCGCCTCAGCGTGTCCCGCATCCGTTGCGCCGAGGCGCGGCGGCTCAATAACGCGTGGATGCCCAGCGAGTCCTTGAGCTGCCACGCCCGGACGCGCAGCTCGTCGAAGGCCGTCACCACCACCACCCGCGTGTCCGCCGCGTCCTCCTGCTCACGAAGCCACATCAACAGCGCGAAGCCGTCCACCCGGGGCAGCGCCAGGTCCGTGACGAGCAGCAGGGGCGCGCCGCGCTGGCGCACCTGTGCCTGGGCCTCCGCGCCGTCGCGGGCGACGACGCATTCGAGCCCTTCTTCCGCGATGAGGGACTTCAGACCGGCGGCTCGCTGCGGATCGGGCTCGGCGATGAGGGCGTAGCGGACCATGGAGGGACAAGGGATGCTGCCACGGATGCCGGCGGGCTCAAGGCTCGCCGTGGAGGCGTGGGCCTCAAGTGGGCGCTGGTGGGGCGGGTGCTAGTCCTGGCGCATCGCGCCAGTACGGGGTGGGGGCTCCACGGCGGACTGGGGATAGCGGATGAAGAGGCGGCGGAGGGCGCCTCGCTGGCGTCTCAGCTCCTCCGCGCGCGAGGTCATGTCCACCAGCAACATCAACGCGAGTCCCACCCAGGCGGGGACCAGGGGGATGACCCAGCCCGCTTCCGCCGCCAGCCCGGCCGCCAGCGCGGCGTGGGCCGCGCTCAGCGCCGCGGCCCACCGGAGCACGGCGCCCAGCGTCCGGGCATGGCGGCAGAGCAGCGCGAAGGCCGCGAGCACGGCCGTCGTCTCCAGCACGCCCAGCAGCGCGACGACGCCCGTCGAGCGCATGACCCGGCCCGCGCGCAGGTTGTCCAGGGCGAAGGCATGGATTTCCACGCCGGGCACCGCGACCTGACCGGGCAGGGTGCTCTGGCCATGGAGGCCCGTGGCGGTGACGCCCACGAAGAGGGTCTTGCCCCGGAGCGCCAGCTCCAATCCCGCGGAGCGCGGGGCCGCGTGTAGCACGTCCGCCAGGCTCACGCGGGGCAGCCAGTCCGGTGCGGGCAGGCGCATCAGCGGCGCGCCATGGTCCACGGCCGCCAGGGCGCGCAGGGACTCGGCCCGCTCGGGCATCAGGTGCAGCGCGGTGGCCAGGGCCAGCGAGGGCCAGGATTGGTCGCCCACGCCCACGGCGTAGGGATAGCGCCGGATGACGCCGTCTCCGTCCACCAGCATGTTGAGCGTGCCGCTGCCCCGCGCCGCCAGGCGCAGCGGCGCGATGCTGCCCGCCACTGCTCGCGCCTGGAGCTTCAGCTCTCGTGCGGGCAGTGCCAGCGGGGAATGCAGGGCGCCGTCCTCCAGGGGCTGCATCACCGGCATGTCCTCGGTGAGCGCGGCGGCGCCCAGGATGACGCCGTGCCCCTCCGAGAGGGCCTCCGCCAGCCGGGCATCGCCGTCGCGTGCCCACAGTCGCGTTTCCACGTCCGCCGCCAACGCGGCCCCCGCGGGGTGCTCCAAGAGGCCCGAAACCTGGAGGGCTTCCAGGACCTCTTCGCCCAACTCCAGCGCGTCTCGCGGTCCCGGCTGGTCGAACACGACGTCCACCGCCACGGCGGCGGGGTGGTGCGCGGCGAGCGCATGGAAGACACGGGCCCACGTCGCGCGAGAGAGCGGCCAGCGCTCGCCCAGCGTCGCCAGCGCGCGGTCATCCACCTCCACGAGCACCAGGTCGGCGCTGGGGGGGATCGCGGGGAGCAGCCTGCTCACCGTCTGGTCGTAGAGCGAGCGCTCCAGGAACCCCGGCGCTCCGCCCGTGGCCGCCGTCACCGCTGCGAGGGCGATGCCCACGCACGCGGCCAGCGCCCGCTGCACGGCGGGTGAGGGGAGACGGAGGGGCGCTGCGGGGTGGGAGTCCATGGAAGGGCCCTGCGCGGGCGCGGGGCCCGGCCATGATGCGTGTCCGGATGCACCCGCGCAATGCGGTGGTCTCAGGGCTGGACGTCGAAGGCGTGGACCTTCGAGGGGAAGCCCACGAAGCCATCCGGGTCCACCGCCATCACCCGCCAGAACCACTTGCCTCGCGGCTGGCCGGGAACCGCCAACGCCGTGCCGGACGTGCCGTAGGTCTGGACCGCGGCGGCGAAGTCCGCCGTGCGCGCCACTTGGACGCGGTAGCTCGCCGCGCCATTGAGTCCCCGCCAGGAGACCTGCGGCGCCGAGGTGAAAACGCCGCTCCGGGGGGCCACCAGCGTGGGGGCCGCCAGCAGCGGGCGGGGAGGCTCCGGCGGCATGCCCGCCTTCGCGCGCGAGCCCTGGCCGCCGGCCACCTCGACCTCGGCCTGTTCCGCGCTCAGCGCCACCTTGCCTTCGAGCGTCTCCAGCCGGCGGGTGCCGTCGTCCTGGGCCGACACACGGAAGCGCGTACCTCGAACGCCGGCCACGGCGCCCCGCGTGTGGACCTCGAAGACGGAGCCCGCGCCGCCGGGCGCCACGTCCGTCTCCAGGCTGCCGCGCAGCAGGTCCAGCCGCACCTTGCGCTGGAGGTTCGCCATCAGCTCGACGGCGCCGAGCTTGACGAGGCTGTCCGCCATCACGCGCACCACGCTGCCGTCCGCGAGCGCCAGCTCGACCTGGGCGTCCGGTCCTGTGCGCAGCAGCTCGCCCGGGTAGAGCGAGTCACCCACCATCCTGGGGTGGAGCTGCGCCTCCGTGGTGCCGGCCTCCACCGCGCCGCTGGCGGCTCGCAGCCGGGCCACCGCGGGTTGCGCGGGCCGTTCGACATAGGCGAGCTGGAGCTGCGCCGGCTCGCCATCCACGGCCGGAGGTGCCACGGCCGAGACACGCGTGCGCGGAACGCCCGCCGCCACCAGCACGTCCGCCGCTCGCTTCGCCACGGCCAGCCCCCTTCCGTCCAGCCGGTCCGCGTCCGGCAGCCTCGCGGCCACGGTGACGGAGCGGATGGCGGGCCGTGTCCGAATCGCGTCGGCCACGTGTTGGAGGCACGCGTCCGTGTCCGCGCCCTGCGGCACCAGTGTCCGGCCGAACACCATCCGTCCGCTTTCGAAGCGCAGCCCGCCACACGGCGCCTGCGCCTCCGAGGCGAGCGCGGGTGTCCCCGCAAGGAGCACCGCCATCAACCCAGGGGCTGTCCGCATCAACGCGTGCCTCCTCCCGCCGAGGGTTCGGCGACCTTCACGATGTTGAACTCGACGCGCCGGTTGTTCTCGCGGCCCTGCTCCGTCGCGTTGGAGTCCACCGGCCTCGTCTCGCCGTAACCCACGGCCTCCAGGCGCTCCTCGGCGATGCCCTCCTTCACCAGGAAGGCCGTGACATTCTTCGCCCGGCGCTGGGACAGGTCCAGGTTCTTGGCCTCATCCCCCTGGCTGTCCGTGTGGCCCTCCACGTGGACCCGGAGGAGCTGCGGGTGGGCCCTGAGGGTGGCCGCCACCTGGCGCAGCAGACTGAAGGAGCGGGGCAGAATCTCGTCCTTGCCCGTGGCGAAGTACACCTTGTCCAGGATGACGATGCGGGCGCCCTCGACGCGCACCTGTGCCTTGCCCACGTCCGGGCAGCCGTCGTCGTCCTTCACGCCGTTGATGGTCTCCGCCTCCAGCGGGCATTGGTCCACCGTGTCGGGGATGCCGTCCTGGTCATTGTCGGGGTCGGGGCAGCCATCCTCATCCTCGAAGCCGTCGAAGTCCTCGGGCTCGTTGGGGCAGACATCCTCCGAGTCGATGATGCCGTCGCCATCGGTGTCCTTCGGCGCGAGCGGCAATACGAGCGGCGCCGGGGGCACGGCGGGCGTGCCTTCCAGGGCGGGCGGCTGGTGGGCGTTCGGATCGTCCGGGCAGCCGTCCTCGTCCTGGAAGCCATTGAAGGTCTCTGGCTCGTGAGGGCACACGTCGGTGACGTCGGGGATTCCGTCGCCGTCGTCATCCTGGAAGCCGTCGAGGTTCTTGGACCCCAGGGCGTCCGAGGGCGGGGGCGCTGCTCTGGAGGTGGCCGGTGTCCACGCGAGGCCCGCGAGCACGCGGAAGGATGGGGTGCCGTAACCGCGAGAAAGGCCCGGTCCGGCGCCCGCGTGCGCGGCAAGCCCATCAACGACGCGGTACTTCAGCGCGGCCAGCGCCTCCAGGGGACGCTCCTCCGAGCCTGTCTCCTTCAACCCCAGCGCGCCGGCCAGGGTGGCCTGCGCCGTCATCTTCTCCGTGAGGGGCACCTCCGCACCCACCGCGTAGGTCAGCTCATGGCCCACGCGCAGGTTGCGCAGCCGCTCCTCGCGCCGGAAGTTGAAGCCCGCGTTGGCTAGCAGGCGCACGGAGGGGGTTGCCCACTCGGCCACGAAGCGCGGCTGGAACGTCACCGCCTCCGAGCCGAGGAACTTCGAGCCTCCCGCGGTGGGCAGCGTCACCGCCGCGGCCACGGCGAGGTGGATTCCTCCTTTCGTGGAGAGCAGGCGGACCTTGGGGACCAGCCGCAGGTCGCCCACGCCCGTGGTGCCCGCGCCATTCGCGAGGTCCGGCGCCACGGCGGCGGCGGGCTCGGAGGTGGTGTGGGAGACGGGCAGCGACACGCCCAGCTCCACGCGGTCGAAGAGGGCGATGGCGCCCATCAGGTCCAGCGTGAGCTGGCTGTCAATGATGCGGTAGAGGAACCGGCCCGCGCGCGGATCGACGAGGTTGAGCGAATCATCCGCGTAGCTGAGCGACGTTCCCAGGTTCCAGCTCAGGTGGGGAGCGATGCGCGCGCCGTGAACGCCGAGCACGTCATACGCGCCCGGTCCCGGCTTGTAGTGCTGCACGTCGATGGCCTGCGACACCGAGGGCTGCGCGCTGGCGGTGGCCGCGACCGCCACGAGCAATGCGGCGGCGAGCCGTGACACACGGCGGAGAGGGCTGTGCGGCGCGGATGTGGAGCGGTGGAGCGGGCGCATGGAATTTCGAGGCCGAGACGGGCCCCGTCTGTGAGCCGCGCAGGTTGTCATCGGAGGATGACTGACTCAAGAAACGAAGAGCCGCCCGCTGGTGGCCAGGTGTCTGGAATTGTTTTATTGGAACACGGAGACGCGTGACCCAGGCGAACGACGGCGCCGGGCAGCCGGAAGTCTGGGATTGCAGCTCTCGGTTGATTATGTCGCGGCCGCCGCGGTGCCCAGCAGGCGCGACACATGCTCGGCGAGCGCCGGCAGCGGCTGCGGCTTGGGGAGCACCAGGTCCACGCCCAGTCCCTGCGCGCGGTCGGTGAGCTCCTGGCTGGCGAACGCGGTCAGCAGCAGCATTCGCGTCTGGGGGGCAAAGCGGCGCACGAAGTCCGCCAGCATCAATCCTTCCTCGGACAAGGTACCGCTCAGACGCAAGTCACTGATGACCAGGTCGTAGCGCCCCGTCGTCAGCAGGCTCAGCGCTTCATCCAGCGCGCACGCGGAGTCCACGCGGTATCCGGCTCCGGAGAAGAACTGGCCCAGCACCCAGCAGAGTGAAGACTCGTCGTCGACAATCAGGATGTTCTGAGCCACGGAGCCGCTCCACCAGCAAACGTGGGGCCAGCGGCGGGCCTGTCACGGCGCTAAGTATTTCCTGGTACTTGCCGGGCGGGGCTCGGGCATCTTCGCGTGCTGCGTCCAGGTTACGGATCCGGTTTCTGGAATCCGGACCGGTTGATACCCAGGCGCTTGAGGCGCTCGTAGAGCGAGGAGCGGGGAATGCCGAGCCGGACGGCGGCGCGCTCCACGTGGCCATGCTCACGGCGGAGGATGCGCTCGATGTGGCGGCGCTCCACCTCTTCGAGGGTGAGGTCCTCGTCCGCGTCGGAGGAGGCCTCGCCGGACGTGGCCTCGAAGCGCAGGTCCCCCCGGGACAGCGGGCCGCCCCCGGACAGCAGCACGGCGCGTTCGAGCACGTTGCGCAGCTCGCGGATGTTGCCGGGCCACGCGTAGCGCTTCAGCGCGGCTTCGGCATCGGGCTCCAGGCCAACGCTGCTCCGGCCCCGCGCCGCGCCCAGCTCCGCGAGGAAGCGGTGCGCGAGCTCGGTGATGTCCTCCGGCCGCTCGCGCAGCGGGGGCACGTGGAGGATGAGCGCGCTGACGCGGAAATAGAGGTCGCTGCGGAAGCGCTTCTCGCGGGCGGCGGTGCCCAGGTCCTGGTGGGTGGCGGCGATGAGGCGCACGTCCACGCGCCGGTCCCTCACGTCGCCCAGCCTGCGGAAGCGCTTCTCCTCCAGCACCTTCAGCAGCTTGGGCTGGACGGCGGCGTCCATGTCGCCAATCTCATCCAGGAAGAGGGTGCCCCGGTCCGCGACCTCCAGCAGGCCCTGCTTGGCGGCCACCGCGCCGGTGAAGGCGCCCTTCTCGTGGCCGAACAGCTCCGAGTCGAGCAGGTCCTTGGAGAGCGCCGCGCAGTTGAGGTCCACGAAGGGCGCGTCCTGGCGTGGGCCGCCCTCGTGCAGCCAGCGCGCGAGCACGCTCTTGCCGCTGCCCGTCTCGCCGGTGATGAGCACCGGGCTGTCGCTTTCGATGATGCGCTCGGCCTGGGCCTGGAGCGCGCGGAGGGCGGCACTGGTGCCCACGAAGGGGTCCACGGTGCCGTGCCTCGTGCGCGAGCGCTCCGCCAGCAAGCGCTGCCGCTCGCGGCGCTGCGCCACCAGCCGGTCCAGCACCACCTTGAGGACGGCCAGCTCCACCGGCTTGGTGAGGAACTGCTCGGCGCCTTCCTTCACCGCCTGGACGGCCAGCTCGATGGAGCCATGCCCGGTGAGCACCACCAGGGGCACCGAGGCGTCGATGTCCTTGAGCCGGGGCAGCAGCTCCAGCGCGGTGCCGTCGGTGAGGCGGTAGTCGACCACGGCCACGTCGGGGCGCGTCGTGCGGAACGCCTCCTGCGCTTCGGCGATGCTCATCGCCTCGTCCACGTCGAACCCGTGGGCGGTGAGGAATCCCCTCATGCCCAGGCGGATGCCAGGCTCGTCGTCCACGAGAAGAATACGGGTGCGCGTCATGAAAACAGGGAGTCTACGCGTTGGGTTGATACACGCGAAGAAACAGCCGGCAGCAGCAGGATGACCTCCGCGCCGCCCTCCGGGTGATTGCGCAGGCGGATGAGGCCCTGGTGCTCCTCGAGGATGCGCTGGACGATGGCCAGGCCCAGGCCCGTTCCCCCGCGCCGCTTGCTGAAGAAGGGCTCGAACACATGGGGAAGGTCCTCCTCGCGGAAGCCCTGTCCGCCATCGCGCACCGTGCACTGCACCCAGGCGCGGCCCAGTTCCTCCATCTCCTCCGTGGCCACCCGCACCGTGCTGCCCGCAGGGGAGTGCTGCACCGCATTCTCCACGACATTCCGGAAGACATGGAACAGCCGTCGCGCGTCCATGCGCACGCGCGGAAGTGCTTCCGCCAGCACCCGCTCCACCCGGACATCCGCTCGTTCGCTGGCGAGGGTACAGGCGGAGAGCGCATCTTCCATCACGGGGAGCACGGGCCCTTCCACCCACTCGCCCCGGGTGGGGCGGCCGTACTCGAACAGCTCCTGGGTGAGGTGGTTGAGGCGCTTCACCTCGCCGCGCAGGACGTCGACATAGGGCTTGAGCTCCTCGCGGGCGCCGAACGTGGCCTCCACCGCGTCCACCACGGCGGAGATGGAGAAGAGCGGGTTGCGGACTTCGTGGGCCACGCCGGCGACGATGGCGCCCATCGCCGCCATCGTCTCGCTGCGGCGCAGGCTGGATTGAAGCTCCAGCAGGCGCGTCACCTCCGTGGCGACCAGGATGATGCGTGAGTCCTCGCCGCCCACTTCGTCCACCCACGTGGCGGAGACCTCCCACGTGCGGCGTGACGCCGGGTCATTCAGCTCGCGGGTGGTGCTGGCGCGAGTGCCGCGCAGCTCCTCCACCAGGGGCAGCGCCTGGGACCAGGGCGGGGCGCTGGCCGCGGTGAACAGCGGCTGGCCGGACGGGTCCATGCCGTCGAACAGCGCGATGGCCGCGGCGTTGAGGCGCTGGACGGTGCCGTCCGCGCCCAGCACCATCAGCGGCGAGGACACCGCGTCGAAGGTGCGGCGCCATTCCTGGGCGGAGCGGCGGAAGCTGTCGTGGAGGCGCTGGCGCAGGTCGTCGGCGAGGCGCCGGTCGGTGATGTCGGTGACGACGCAGCCGACGTGCAGCTCGCCCTCGGCGTCCCGCGCCGACGCTGCGGCGCGGCTGCGCACCCAGCGCACGCGCCCGTCGGCGCAGATGAGCCGGTGCTCCAGTTCCGCCTCCGCGCCTGGGGCCAGTGCCTCGATGCTGGCGCGATAGCGCGCGCGGTCCTCGGGGTGGATCATCTCCGCCCACAAGGGCGGGGGGCCGCCATCGGGCGCGGGCCGGACGAACGCGGAGGCGGCATAGCCCGTGGTGCGCTCGATGACCGGCGTGCAGTAGAAGTCGCGCAGCCGGCCGTCGCGGAGCTTGCCGCCCCAGAGATAGTCCGGCAGCGAGCGTGTGAGCACGTCCAGCCGGCCCTCGTGCTCCTGGAGGCTCTTCTCGGCGCGCATGCGCTCGGTCAGCTCGGACAGGGCGGCGATGACGCCCAGGACCTCGCCCCGCGCTCCGCACACGCGCAGGTAGCTGCCGAACCAGTAACGGCGCTCGCCCGGCGCGGCCGGCGTCTCCACCTGGAGGAGCGTGTCCTGGACGGGCGCCCCGGAGACGAGCGCGAGCTGGAGGCGGGGCGCGATGAGCCTGCCCAGGTCCGGCATCACCTCGGTGACGTGCCGGCCCAGGTGGCGCTCCGCGGGCAGTCCATGCATCGCCGCCAGGGCGGGGTTGACGTGGGCGTACCGGAGCTCGCGGTCGAAGAAGGCGAAGCCCACCGGCGTGACGCCCATCACCGCTTCGCGGATGGCGCTGGCGTCATCCGCGGTGCGCAGGGCAGCGTCCCGTGCGTGGTGCGCGCGTTCGCGTGCGCGAAGCAGCAGCAGCGCCAGCGTACCGCTGATGAGCAGGCCCACGGCAGCGGTGAGGAGGATGCGCGCCGGGGGGCTCGCCACCTCGGAGTAGCTCCAGACTCCCTCGACGGCAGCGGAGAGCGTGGTGGCCACGAGGACGGCCAGCAGCAACTGTCGACGGGAAGGGAACTCGTGCATGTGGTGGGACGCGAGCGCGGAGTCTATCCGCACTGCATGCGGTTTCGGCTGCGGGAATTCTGGGGCCCGCGGCTCGATGGCCAGGCACGTTACCGACGCGTGGGCGCCATCCGTCGACGCGGGCGCCCGGTCGAGCGGCCGGGCCACGGGCGGGGTGGAGGCCGGGCGCTTCGCTTGGACGCGAGCGGGGCAGCCCCTTTCCGTCTGCTGCACCGCGCCAACGGCGCAGTCACGTTCCGTGGAGCGGATGTAGCGACTCGACAGGAGAGGAACGATGAAAGCTGCCCTATGGGGAATTGGAGGCGCGGGGCTGGGCGTGGGCCTGATGTACTGGGCCGATCCACGCAGCGGCCGTTGGCGCAGGTCACACCTTCAAGGAAAGGCCGTGCATGCGGCACATGAAGCGGGGGACGCGGTGGGCGTCGTCGCCCGGGATCTCTCGCAGCGCTCACGCGGCCTCTTTTTTGAGTCGCGGCGCAAGCTGCAACGGGAACGGGTGGATGACCTCATCTTGGAGGAACGGGTGCGTTCGGCGCTGGGCCGGGTGTGCTCGCATCCAGGGGCCATCCGTGTCGCGGCGAGCGATGGCATCGTGAGACTGGAGGGGGTCATCCTGCGCGATGAGCTACGGCGGGTGATTCCGCGCCTGGCGAAGGTGCAAGGCGTGCGCGGGCTGGACAACCGCCTGGATTCCTACGGGGATGGCTCGATGCACCCGGCGCTGCAAGGTGGAATCATGCGCTCCGGTGAGGCGCGGCCCTTTCTTCAGGAGCACTGGTCGCCTTCGGAGAGGCTGTTCGGTGCGCTCGGTGGACTGGCGCTGACGGCCTGGGGGCTGGGACGCCGGGGGCTGTCGGGGACCTTCGCGGTCCTGGGGGGCGCGCTGCTGGGCACCCGGGCCTTCACGAACCTGGGGATGAAGCGGCTCACGGGCCTGGGCGCCGGTCGCCGTGCCATCACCCTGCACAAGGACATCACCGTGAACGCGCCGGTGGATGAGGTGTTCGCCTACTGGCGAGAGATGCAGAACTTCCCCCGCTTCATGACGCACGTCGATGAGGTCATCCCGGGAGCGCAGGGACGCTCGCATTGGAAGGTGAGGGGACCCGCGGGCCTGCACTTCGAATGGGACGCCGTCATCACGAAGTACGTGCCCAACGAGGTCCTGGCGTGGAAGAGCGTGGAAGGCACGGCGGTGGAGAACCTGGGCGTCATCCACTTCGAGCCCACGCCGCGAGGTGGGACGCGTCTGGACATCCGCCTGTCGTACAACCCGCCCGCGGGCGCCATCGGCCATGCGTTCGCGAAGTTGCTGGGCGCGGACCCCAAGAAGCAGATGGATGACGACCTGCTGCGCTTCAAGTCGCTGCTGGAGCGGGGGAGGGCGACCGGCCGGGAGTCGGTGACGCGCGAACAGCTCGAGCCGCGGCGCAGGGAGTCGCCGGACACGACCGCGCACTGAGCGGCCCCCGTGGCTCGCGGAGGGGGGGGAGCCATCCCCGCGAGCCCTACTCGATGGGCAACCCGTGCATGCGAAGGAAGGAGAGCTTGTCCCAATAGCCGCGCTGGAAGCGGATCAACCCGTCCTCGACCTGGAAGAAGCCGCAACCTCGAAGGCCGAGCGGATCCTTCCACTCCAGAATCGCCCAAGGGGCATCTTCGAGAATCTGCTCGACGATGCAGACCATCTTGGCTGCCGCGAACTCCCGCTGGAACATCTCGCGGATTCGAGCCCGGCCTTCAACGGGCTCGTTCGCCACCTGGTGGTTCACCGCGTCCTCGCGATAGAGGGCGGCAAGCCCGTCGACATCTGCGGCGTTGAAGCGCTCGACCCAGCGCTCCACCACTTCTCGGGGTCGAGGGCCCGAGCTCGTTCTTCCGTCGTCCATGGCGTGCGACTTTACCACGCCAGCGGCCATGCCCTCCCACTGGCGTCCCTGGACGACGTGCGAAGCTGGCTCCACGTGGTCGGCCGAACACCCGGACGCAAGGCGCCCTGAGCTGGAGACCCGGGCCTTCAGTCGCGGGAGTGGGGCGCGCCTCCCTCCCACGATGACCACCATGACCTTCCTCCATGACCTGTCTCTGGATGACATGCGCGGGAGGGTGGCGGTCTCCCCTTGGGGGAGAGTCAAGAGCCATTGGATCCCTCCCTTCAGCTCAGGACTGACGTGTCAGCGGTGGGAATTGACATGTCAGACAAGAGGATTGACACCTCGGGCGAGGACGCAGGCTTGAGTTCTGGCCGGGCTGCGCAGAGTAGCGCCCACCCAGAATTCACTTATCCGCGGTAGAGGCACAGCGCATGCATTGCTGCCTCGTGGGCGCCATCTCTTGGAGTTTCTCCACAGCGTTGGCTTTGGCCCTCAACCCGTTTCTCATCCGGAGACCGCATGTTCAATCCCTCGTCTATGCAGAAGCAGGTCTTTGCCCTCTCGTGGCTGGCGAGCCAGGCCACTGTGGGCAACAAGGGTTTTTCCTGGAGCGCGAAGGACCTGCAGGGTCAAATCAACAGCCTGAATGCCCCCTACTCGCAATGGAGGGTGGTCTGGGGCCCGTGCTACACCCTGGATGACCTGCTCCCCCCTCAGGTGAGCAACGGGATGTTCGTCGCGCAGCAACTGGACGATCGCAACAATCCTCTCCCGGTCTACGTGGTGGCCACGGCTGGGACGAACGCGAAGTCGTTCTTCGATCTTGTGATCGAGGACCTCGACATCAATCCGACGGACTGGACGCTCAAGCAGGGGGATAGCAATTCCTCGCCAATGCAGGTGACGAAGGGCGATTGGGATGGCCTCATGAGGCTCCTCTTCAGCATCAACATGCAGTGGCCTCTCAATGACATCCGGACGTTCCTGGGGAACATCCCGAATAAGCAGACCGTCACGCTCTGGTTCGCCGGGCACAGTCTCGGCGGAGCCCTCGCCCCGATGCTGATGCTCGCGCTGATGGATCCGGACTCGGCGCTGAATACGCAGGACACGAACCTGGGCAACTGGCAGCACGTGAACCTGCTGGCGACAGCGGGGCCGTCGATCGGCAACCAGGCGTTCCTCGACCACTTCAAGAGTGTGTTCGGTGCCGGCAAAGCCAATGCCACCTTCATCTGGAATGCCAAGGACGTGGTGCCGCACGCCTGGAATGCGGGCACGATGAATGCGCTGACGAAACCGACGAACATCTACGGCCTTGACGTCCTGGCCGATGACCCTGTTGGGAAGATGATTGGCGCTCAGCAGGCGAGCGCCTCGAAACAAAACTACGTGCAGTTCGAGCCGACAGCCGCGTTCGACGGTCCGCTGGCGCTCTACACCGACAGCAAGCACACCGGCGTGAAATGGACCGCCGATTCGTCGTTCCTGGCGCAGCTCGGCTACCAGCACCTCAATGCCTATGTCAGCGCGTTCAATGGCGACAAGGAATGGTTCCCGAAGGGACCGCCGGCTGGGTGCGGGTGGTTCCCGCTGAGCAACTCCTGCGACGACCCTCAGTCGGCCCAGCAGCTCGTTGATACGCTAGGCAAGAGTTGAAGCGGAGACGGGAGGCAGAACTTCGGCTGGCTCCCATGCGATGGTTGGGGGGAGGCTTCGTTGGTGGCCTCTCCCCGCCTTGATGCCCCCGCAGGCAATGCCCACGGGGCGGCCCAAGTCGCCTCCAAAGTCGATGGCGGCTGTTGGCGGTAGCCTCCCGTCGTGAGCGTCACGGGCGAGGTGATCTGAGACACCTGCGTGGCCTCGCGCCTGCTCCTCGGGCCCGCGCCTGGGTCGCCCTGAGTGGGTGGACGTCGAGGATTCCCGTCTCGGGCGCAACGTGACGCATTGGCTGACGCCCCTACGAAAGGGAGACGCGCCGCTGCGTCAGCCGCCCGCGTTGGGTGAGCACACGCGCGCGATCCTGGGCGAGGCGGGTTTCATCGCCGAGGAAATCTCCCGCCTGGGTGCGTGACGCGCCAGGGTCGGCGCCCACTCCCTACCGCGGAACGTTGGCAGCACTGTTGACACTCGCACTTTCGCATCTTCAACTTTCATCGTGTCTCTGTTGGGATCCTCCTATTGGCCTGGAGAAGGAGAGCACCCTGCATGCCCGACATCCACGAGATGGGGACCTACATCCGCAGGAAGTTCGCGGAGCACGTGGGCCTACCGGAGGCGGACCTCTTTGGTGAGGACCTGACACTGGCGGCCCTCATCTCGAGATCGGAGCGGATGACGAACAGCGTGGATTTGATGGAGGCCTTCGCGCGCACGTCGAACGGGCTGCGCAAGGACTTCGGCCTTCGTGTGCGGCTGCCGGCGCTGTCGCTGGACACGCCCATCTCACGCGTTCTCGAGGTCTTCCTCCAGGAGGCGCAGGCTCAGCAGGGGAGGGCGGGATGACAACGGCTTCCCCTCGCGTGGTGTGGGGAGCCTCCGCGGAGGCAATCCTCGAGCAAGAGGGCTCGGAGCACGTGGAGCACGAGTCGGGGGCCGTCGCGGCGAATCGGCCCGCCATCGTCGCGAACCTGTATCAAGCCATCTCCCGCGAGAACCGCACGCTGGTGGAATTGGCGTGGGAGCAACAGCGCCTGCATGAGTCGCGGCGCTGGAGCGCGATGGAGATGGTGGGCGCCGTCGACATCCAGCGGCTGAGCGAGTCGGATCGCAACCTCGTGTGGAACGCCGGGCGTGCGGAGCTGACCACCAAGCCGGGCGCGGATCGCCTGGAGCGACTGGCGGACGCCGAGTGCCGTAAGTGGCAGGGGCGTAACGACGTAGTGGCGTCCATCCTCCAGGCCTGCGGCACGTGGAGCCGCTACTGGAACGAGGAGGAGGCGCACCACGAGACGAGCTTCAACCGGCTCTCGCAGCTGCTGGAACTGGAGCCCATCAGCGACGCCACGTTCATCGAGTACCGGAAGGTGTTCCCGGACGATGACATGCTGCGCACGCTCACGCTGCTGTCCATCTCGGAGATCATCGCGGCGGTGAACTATGGGCACTGCGTGCGCGTCATCCAGGATCCTGGGCTCAAGGCGCTCTTCAAACAGGTGGGCGCGGATGAGATCCAGCACATGAATTACTTCATCGCGTTCGCCAGAGCGCTCGTGGACAGTGGCGAGTACAAGGCCAAGGAGGCCTTCGCGGTGGCGCACCTGTTCCTGCGTGAGGGCGGCGAGGTGCACGGCAGCAAGCGCGAGCACGTGGAGTCGCGCGGCACGCACGTCAACTGGTGGGATCAGGTGGAGCACCGCGAGGGGCTGTACAGCCCGGATGAGGTCAAGACGAAAGAAGTGCTCATCTTCAACGCGCTCAAGCGCATCACTGGCATTGCGGTGTCCTCCGCGCAGCAGGTGGAAGACACTTGGATGGATTTGGTCGGGTGCTGATCGGCCTGGGGCACGACCTGCAAGCCGTCCACGAGCTGGAGTCGGTGGAGGAGCTTCGCGAGCCGGGCGTCTTCTTCACAAGGCGCTCCCGCACGTGGACGGATGGTTCTGGACGGATGCGGAGCTGCATCACGATGCGTGCGATGTCGAGGGCCTTCATGCGTTTCGACGAATCGATCCTGACTCTGCGCGTCCGCCCCAACGATCTCGACAGCCTGGGGCACGTCAACAACGCCACCGTCCTGGAGTACCTGGAAGCGGGACGCTGGGCCTGGATGGAGCAGCACGGCGTTCGTCACCGCACGCACATCCTTCCCGTGGTGTCTCGCGTCGAGGTGGACTTTCGCCGGGAGATCCATCCACAGGAAGTGTGGGTGCGCACCGTGCTCGATGCGCCTCCGCTCGAGGAGCTGGAGGACACCGTCACCTACCGCGTGTGTTTCCGTCAGCGAGTCTTCACGGAAGGGGGCAGCCAGATGGCCGTGGAGGCGGCGGTGCACGTGGCCTTCATCGACGAGCAGTCGCGCACCCTGTGCTCGCTGCAGGACTTCCTGGCCGCCGCGTGTTCCCACCCTCGGTGAGTCGTCGGGAGGCGGCGCACCATGCTCGAACTGATTCAGCGCTTGGAAACGCAGGACGCCTACAAAGGCTTGTTCCTGTACGAAGACTTCGCTCACGCGCCCCTCTTCATTCCCTACCGAGAGTTCCCAGCGGGCGTGGCCGGGGCCGCCGAGCACTTCCAGTCGCGCGGTGTTCGCCAGGGCGAGCAGGTCATCCTTCCGTTCGAGACCTCGCCCGAGCTCATCTTCTCCTTCTTCGGGTTGATCGAGCTGGGCGCGCTGCCGTTGTCGGTGAAGCCGTACATCCTCAGCACGCCTCGGGGAACGTACAGCGAGTTCCTCGACCGCATCGCTCAGCGGTACGGCGTGCGCCGGGTACTCGATGCGCCCAGCCTGTCCTCGGTGAGGCTATCGCTGGAGCGCTTGGCGCTGCCTCCGGCCAACGCACGCAAGCCCGGCGCTCGCTTGCGCGAGGTGGCTCCGGACGAACTGGCGTTCGTGCAGTTCTCCTCGGGCTCGACGTCGTTCCCGAAGGGTGTGCCGATTACCCAGGCGCACCTGCGTGAGAACCTGCGACTCATCGCGCGGCACGACGGGCGGCGGAACGACGTCCGCTGTTGCAGCTGGCTTCCCCTGTACCACGACATGGGCCTCATCGGTTCGTTCCTGTCCAGCCTGATGGGCGGCAATGATCTGCACCAGTCGCAGCCGGCCGCGTTCCTATTGGATCCCATGGGCTGGCTCGAACAACTGAGTGAGCAGCGCGCCTCGCACGCGGTCATCCCCAACTTCGCCATCGACTACGCGCTGAAGACGTTGCGCGAGGCGGACCGTCAGGACCTGGCCAGGCTGGACCTGTCCGCGCTGCGCTCGGTCTACCTGGGCAGCGAGCCCATCAACATCCCCAATATGCACACGTTCCTCGACCTGCTGGCGCCGTATGGCCTGCGGCGGGACGTCTTCATCCCGTGCTATGGCATGGCCGAAGCGGTGCTGATGGTGGCGGCCGCGGCGCCGGGCAAGGAGTCTCGCTCGGTGATGGCGCCCAACGGGCAGTCCGCCATCTCCGTGGGACGTCCGCTGCCCGAGTTCGACGTGCGCCTGCGTGCGGAAGACGGGCATGTGTGTGGCGAGCGCGAGCTGGGTGAGGTGGAGCTACGGGGCGGCACGCTGGCGGCGACCTACTACCAGGACGAACGCCCCCTGCTGGGCGAGAGCGGCTTCTATGCGACTGGCGACCTGGGCTTCGTCCAGGACGGTGAGCTGTACATCACCGGCCGCGTGAATGATCGCATCAAGGTGAACGGGCAGAGCTTCTTCTCGCCAGACTTCGAGCAGGCGGTGGAGCGGCTGCCCTTCATCCGCGCGGGCCGTACCGTGGTCATCCAGGTGAAGGGGAAGATCGTGGTGCTCGCCGAGGTGAATCACCCATCAGCGCTGGAGCATGAGCAGGTGAGCCGCCGCCGAGTGTGTGAGGCCGTCCTGTCCGGCGTGGGCGTGGCGGTGTCTCCCGAGGACGTGCGCTTCATCCGCTATGGCCAGATTCAGAAGACGAGCAGCGGCAAGCTCCAGCGCCGCGCCATCAGCGAGGCCTATGAGGCGGGACGCATCCGACAGGCGACGCCGGGTGCGCTGCGCGCGGACCTGCTGCGCATGCGCGCCGAGCGGCTCGTGCTTTGGGCTGTGTTCGTGGCGCGCCAGCGATGCCGTCGCCTGGTCACGTTGGGGCGCGCGGTGCTCGAAGCGGGGTTGGGGCGCTTGTAGGCGTCCGGCCAACCCGATGCTCTCGGGTCCGACGAAAGGGAAGCCCTGTGCACGATGCTCTCTGTGCTGCCGAGCCGTTAGCGCCCGGGTGCCACCACCCCGTTACTCGGCTCCGCCCGCGAGGCCTGCCACGCAAGGAGCCTGTCCCGCAGCCGCAGGGCAGGTCTCTCCACCGCGACGTAGGTCACCCATGCGAGCCCATGCGTCACCGTGATGAAGGCGAGCAGATCCAATCCCCACACACCCAAGGTCAGGTTTTGCCGCTCGAACACGCGCGCCACGACCCAGAACCAGAGATAGGTGCCGTAGGAGAGGACCGCGGCCTGGTACACGAGGCCTCTCAGCGGTACGGGCAGCGCAACCGCTTCCGTGGCCACGAGCAGCCCGCCAAATCCCACCGCGAGCCCCGCGAAGATCCACACGCCTCCCCAGTCCGACAGGTGAGGCGCGCACACTGCCAAGGTCACCCCGAGCAACAGAGCGCCCATCGCGCCGCACGCCCCCCGCCAGGCCTGGGGCCACCGTTTCCAGCGCGGCGCGGTCTTCGCGAGAAAGACGCCCACCGCGAGTCCATCCAGGTGGAGGTGGGTGGGCCACTGCAATCGCACCCACCGTTCCGCGGGCAATAGGTCCGGCGTGGCGGTGTGTAACTCCCAGGCTCGGGCCCCCAAGCTCAGGAGCAAGGGCGTCAGCCATGCCCAGGCGGGGGCGAAGCGAGCGCGCAGACCGAAGGCGAGCAGCGGCAGGACCACGTAGAAGTGTTCTTCGACACAGAGCGACCAGCTCTGTACGAAGTCGCGCACGCCGACATAGTTCTGGAGGAAGACGAGGTAGTGCCAACCTCCTCCCACGAAGGGTGTCCCGAGCAACCATGGCTTCAGTGCATAGAAGGCGAGGACGAGAAAGTAGAGCGGAAGTGTTCGCATCCACCGCTTGATCCAGAACGTGCGGAGCTGAAGTCCCAGAGGCGCTGCGTCCTCCGTCGCGAACACCTGCCGGCCAATGAGGTAGCCGGAGAGGACGAAGAACAGGTCCACGCCCACCCAGCCCACTTCGAAGCCGGCACGGAGCACCTCCGGCAGGGCCCGCCGCACGGACTCCGGGGCGTGGAAACAGAGCACCGAAATGATGGCCAAAGCCCGGAGCACGTCCAGGCCGTCCTTGCGTGAGGGCCCTGAGCCCAGGACTCCCGAGTCTGGGCTCTGCGGGTGCGGGGGGGCTTGAAGGGCGCCTCGCATTGTCTTTCACACGGGCTCGAGGACGGCTCGGAGCTGACCATGGAAGTCAGCTCCCCCTTCTTCACACGATGCTGACCGGCGTCATGCCCTCTTGGCGAAGCAAGCCCGGGCCGTCCTCGGCGCCACAGCTGCACAGGGAATCGACGAGCGCCAGCGCCATGCCGATTGACCGCATCATTCCGTGTCGGTTCATCACGGTTCCCCCCGGAGCCAGTGAGCACGTGGTGGACGGAGCCCATCACGGTACGCGCATGAGCATCAGCGACGCGCCGCGAGGCATCCAGGTGCGGAGAGAAGCCACTATCGTGTATGTGACAGAACGAGCGCGGTCCCGGTCAGCGTCAACCACGTCAGGACGTTGGCCTCGTGGTCACCTCTCATCAGGCGCGTGAGCAGGCGCGCGGGGTGAGCAGGTGGCACCTCGAAAGTCCGCCGTATTCGCGCGAGCATTTCAAACACCTCGAATTGGGTCCTCGACGCGCAGCGGCGGATTGCGGCAAGAGGTTCCGCTAACCTGTTCGGCGCTCTGGAAAGTGCCAATGAGCTCCCTACGTCCCATCATCACCCCGGCCAACGCCGCACGCCTGAGTCGAGTGCGGCAGCTCGCTCCCGTGCGCGCCTCCACCTCCTCGGGCCAGCGGCTGGGCTTCGACTCTCGAAGCGCGGTGCTGGTCGCAAAGGACACTCACCCCACACATCTGAGGTGGTGGGATTTTGGGGCGGTTTCAGACCATCCCGTGGTGGACACTGAGTTGCCGCTCCTGGAGGCTCCCTCCGTGGCGCTGGGAGCGCTGGTGGTTTGTATCGGCGCTCCGGCACTGTCACCCGCGGGACTCTGGCGGCCGAGCATCAAGGCCCTGTCCGTCAGGGATGGCTCTCTCCAGCGCCAGGAGTTCCTGCCCCATGCGGTCACCGCACTCTGTGCGTCCAGGGACGGCTCCCAGCTGCTCGCGGTGATGGACGAGGGAGAGGGCCTTCTCTGGGATGTCCGCGCTTGGCGTCCGGTCCGCGCGCTGCAGTGGCCGGAGGGCGAGTTCTCCGTCACCGCGTGCGCCCTCTCGGCGGATGGCCGCTTCGCCGCGGCGGCCACCATGCAGTGGGGCGATGAGCAGAGGGGCGTCCTCTGGCTGTGGGTGGTGGCGTCGGCCAGTGGCCGCCATGAAGGCACGCGCCGTGGACTTCCTCCTCGAGCCCTTTGCTGAGCCCGTGCTGTGTAAGCACTAGGTCCAATATCCATGTTCTGATTGTCAGAGTAGAAGCGGACGTGCTGACGTGACCCGGTCTCTTCTTGGGTTGATGGCCGTCTGGGCCTTTCCCCACCATGAACCCAGAACCACTTCGAATGAAAAAACTACCAAGCTCACTTCTTGCCTTCTGCTTGACGCTGGCGGTCATGGGCTGCCATGAGCATCCGTCTCCAGCTCCATCCGACGATTACTCGCTCCGGGTCGTCCTCGCGGAGACCAGTCTCTCTGCGGGGATGAAGACCGCCGCGAAGGCCCAGCGGGTCTTTGACGATGGCCGCGTCATTGACCTCGACGCCTCCACTGCACAGCAATGGACATCGTCTGCTCCTCAAGTAGCCTCCGTCGAACCGCAACCGGACGGCACCGTCAAAGTGATGGCGCTCAAGCCTGGCAGCGCCATCATCACAGTCAACGCGAACGGAGCCTCGGGTGAGGCAACCCTTGAGGTCACTGACGCTCGCCTCCTCTTGCTCCAGGTGTCACCCACCATTGCCTCTGTGCCCGTAGGCGGCATGCAGCAGTTCACCGCCCAGGGCAGATATAGCGATGACACCACGGTCGACGTGACGAGCCGCGCGACATGGACGACGAGTGACAGCGCCGTTGCCACCGTGAGCAGCACGGGACTGGGCACGGGCGTGGCCCCGGGTGGGCCCGTCACCATCACCGCCACCCTGGATGGCGTGAGTGGCTCGGCGCAATACACCATCACGTCTCCGCCGCCCGTGCTCACCTCCATCAAGCTCACCCCCACGACGGCTTCGGTGATTTCGGGCTCGACACAGCAGTTCACCGCCCAGGGCACCTACAGCGACGGCACCATGGTCGATGTGACGAACAGCGCGACATGGACGACGAGCGACACCGCCATTGCCACCGTGAGCAGCTCGGGGCTGGGCACCGGCGTGGCCGGGGGCGGACCCGTCACCATCACCGCCACCCTGGATGGCGTGAGCGACGAGGCTCAACTCAGCGTCACTGGGTGGACGTCCGCAGGGGCGATGTCCACGAGCCGTGACAATCACACTGCTACGCTGCTCGACTCGGGCCAGGTGCTCATCGCGGGAGGGCGCAATGAGACGACTCCCCTGAACAGTGCGGAGTTGTATGATCCAGCGACCAATTCCTGGTCTCCAGTCAAAGCCATGTCCAAGGGCCGCTACGCTCACGCCGCCCTATTTCTCCCCGGCGGTTACGTGCTCGTTTCTGGGGGCGTCGGCGCCCTTGACCGCGCAGAGGTGTATGAGCCGACGAGCGACTCTTGGTTTTCTGCCGGCGTCATGAGCGGGGGGCGCTACGGTCACACCATGACACTGCTTCCCTCGGGGGAGGTGCTCGTTACGGGAGGCACCGATGGCAGCAACGCGCTGGCTACGACGGAGCTGTACGATCCGCTGTCCAACCGCTGGCTTGGATCCAGCCCCATGAGCACCGCCCGCTCCAACCACACGGCCACTTTGCTCCCTTCGGGCAAGGTCCTCGTCTCAGGGGGCGCCAATGGCTCCGAGAGCTTGAGCAGCGCCGAGGTATACGACCCGGCCACCGATTCGTGGACTCCAGCCGCCACCATGGTGACGGGCCATGGCCTTCACACGGCCACACTGCTCCCCTCTGGAGAGGTGCTCATCTCGGGGGGACAGTCGCTCACCGAGCCCTCGTCCTCTGAGCTGTATGACCCAGGCACCAACAGCTGGTCTGCGACTGGCTCGATGGTCGAAGGCCGCTCCCGCCACACGGCTACGCTGCTCGCTTCGGACCAGGTGCTCGTCGCGGGGGGCGAGGGCAGCAGCGGTTACAACACCGCAGAGTTGTACAATCCTGCCACCTCTTCCTGGTCCGCAACCGCCTCCATGGCCGAGCCCCGCAGCGCTCACACCGCGACGCTGCTCACCTCAGGCAGGGTTCTCGTCGTGGGTGGCGAAGATGGCACCCGCCAACTTGCCACGGCGGAGGTATACGTGCCCTGATTCACGCCTCGGCTTCGGTAGACGGCAGGTTGAGGGCTTGGCGGTTCCATGAGCCTATAGTGCGTGCTGTCGGCGTTGCTTTGAGCCTCCCCTACCAAACCGGGGCAGGCTCAAGGTTGTGCGGGAGGCACGATGCGGCTCGATCTCGCGGATCTCCGTCTGTTCCTCGCCATCGTGGACGCGGGGAGCATCACGCAAGGCGCACAGCGGGCACACCTGTCGCTGGCGGCGGCGAGTGAGCGCCTGCGGAGCATCGAGGAGGACGTTGGCGTCAAGCTGCTCGAGCGCCGCCCCAGGGGCGTCGTCACCACCGCCGCCGGTGACGCCCTGGCGCATCACGCCAGGGTGATCCTCCATCAGCAGGAGCTGCTGAAGGGCGAGCTGAACGAGTTCGTCTCGGGCCGGCGCGGCACCATCCGGCTCCACGCCAACACCGCGGCGTTGACCGGCTTCCTGCCAGAGACGCTGGCCCCATGGTTGGCCCGCCACCCGCACCTGAACGTCGATCTGAGGGAGCGCACCAGCACGGACATCGTCAAGGCCGTTGAAGCAGGGCTGGCGGAGGCCGGGCTGCTCTCCGACGCCGTGGAGACAGGCGGGTTGCAGGTTCGCCCGCTCGCGCCCGACCCGCTCGTCCTCATCATTCCCTCCAGCCACCCGCTGGCGCAGTCCAGGGTCCTTGCGCTGCGCGACGTCCACCGGGAGCCATTCGTCGGGCTCGCAGCGGAGAGCGCGCTGCAAGAGCATCTCTGTGAGCATGCCCGCCGCGCGGGTTTCGATTTCTCGTTCCGGGTCCGGATGAAGACCTTCCGCGGTCTGTGCGCCATGGTGTCTCACGGCGTCGGCCTTGGCATCGTTCCGGAGCGAATCGCCATTCGGCATCGTCGCGAGGGTGCCTACCGGCAGGTGCCGCTGTCCGATGCCTGGGCGCGACGCCGACTCTGTCTCTGCTTCCTGCGCTGGGACGGACTGTCGGCCCCCGTCCGTGACCTGCTGGAGCACCTGCTCACGGAGGCGGGACCGGAGGCTGGAAAGTAGCGCGCCAGCACGTCGGGCGATGACAGGCGCAATCGTTGCGCCTGCCGGGAGCGATGGCCCGAAGCCCGCATTTCTTGCGCCCCTCAAATCACCACGGGGCGGGGGCGTGCTGGCCCAGGCCTTGCTGTGGAATCCCCGCCAGGTCGGAAGGGCCGGGCACGAGCAAACCCTCATGGTCATCCAAGGCGCGCGACAGATGGTCCACTTCTTCACGCGCCTGGGGAACGGCGTGCGGCGAGCCGGGCGGGCGTGCCGGTGGGGAGGAAGATCCTGCCCCCGGCTGTTCAGCGCGGTTAGGCTCTCACCCCAGGACTCATGGCGGAAACCTTGTTTGAGGAATTGAAGCGGTACGTGGGCTTCAGCTCGGCCGACGAGCAGGCACTCGTGACCTTGCACGGCACCGCGAAGCCGCACTTCTCCCGCATTGCCCGCGTCTTCTATGACCGCATCCTGGAGCACGAGGGGGCCCGTCAGGCGCTCGAAGGCGGGGAGAGCCAGGTGGGGCACCTGCGCGGCACGCTCGAGTTGTGGATGGACCAGCTCCTCAGCGGCCCCTGGGACGAGGCCTACTACGCGCTGCGCTGCCGCATTGGCCGCATGCACGTGCGCATCGCGCTGCCTCAGCACTACATGTTCGGCGCGATGAACATCCTGCGGCAGGAGCTCAACGGCATCATCGACGCCACATACCTGGACCAGCCGTCCGCGCTCCGGGCGTCGCGTATCGCGCTCGGGAAGATCCTGGACCTGGAGCTGGCCATCATGCTCCACACGTACCGGGAGGACCTGCTGGCTCAGCAGGCCCGGAGCGAGCGGCTGTCCACCTTCGGCCAGCTCGTGGGCTCCATCGGCCATGAGCTGCGCAACCCGCTGGGCGTCATCGAGACGTCGCTCTACATCCTCCGCGGCCGTCCGGGCGCGGTGGACGCGCGCACGGCCAAGCACCTGGACCGCATCGGCGACCAGGTGGGCATCGCCAACCGCATCGTCTCCGACCTGCTGGACATGATCCGGGACCGGCCCCTGCACCGGCAGGAGGTCTGGCTGGATGAGGTCTGGCAGGAGGCGCTCAAGGCCGTGCAGCGCCCCGACACCGTGACGGTGAGCGAGGAGGGGCTGGCGTCGCTCCCGGTGGTGCAGGGGGACGCGGGGCAGCTCCGGCAGGTGTTCATCAACCTCCTCGACAATGCCGTCCAGGCGCTGGAGGAGACGGGAGGCACGGTGTCGCTGTCGGGCAGCACGAGCGAGCCGGGCCACGTCGAGCTGGTGCTGGAGGACTCCGGACCGGGCGTCAGTGACATCATCCGCCGCCGGCTCTTCGAGCCCCTGATGACGACGAAGGCGCGGGGCATCGGCCTCGGGTTGTCCCTGGTCAAGCGCATCCTGGAGCGGCATGGGGGCGCCATCGCGTATGTCCCCCGTCCCGGAGCGGGGGCGCGCTTCGTGATCCGGCTTCCCCTCATCTCGACGGAGGAGACCCATGCGCCAGTACCTCCTGTTGGATGACAACCAGGCGTTCGCCGAGAACCTCGCGGAGATCCTCCGCGACGCGGGCAACGAAGCCACCGTGGTCACCAGCGGCGACGAGGCCGTGGCCCTGGCGCGCACCACGCGATTCGACGTGCTGCTCACGGACATGCGCATGCCCGGCATGAGCGGCGCGGACGCGGTGCACCACCTGCGACGCGTGGACCCGGGGCTGGCCGCGGTGGTCATCACGGCCTACCCGCGCCAGGACGACCTGGAGACGGCGCGGCGCGAGGGCTTGCTCGCGGTGCTGCCCAAGCCCGTGCCCATCCCCACGTTGGTGGAGCTGCTGTCGGCCGCGCGCCGGGATGGCCTCGTGGTGCTGGTGGAGGACGACCCGGCGCTGAGCGACAACCTGGCGGAGCTGCTGCGCAGCCGGGGCTTCTCGTGCGTGACGGCGGCCTCGGTGCTGGACGCGGACCGCATCCTCTGCGCCGAGCCTTTCGCGGCGCTGGTGGACCTGCGCGTACCGGGCGGCCCGGATGGCGAGGCCCTGCGGCGGCTGCGCGCGCGCTATCCGCGCCTGCCGACCTTCGTCATCACCGCCTATCCGGACGCCGCCCCCGCGCATGAAGTCACCAGTGTCTTCTCCAAACCCTTCGACCCGGGGGCGCTGCTGGAGGTGCTGGAAACGGCGCACGCGGCGCGGCCCTCTCACACCTCATGAGCGAGCCATCCTCTCCGTCGCTGCCCACCGTCCTGGTCGTGGATGACAACGCGGCCTTCCTGGACAACCTGCAGGAGCTGCTCGGAGACGCGGGCTACGCGGTCCGGGGCGCGTCGAACTGCAAGGCGGCGCACGTGCGCGCGCGGGAGGGCTTCGACGTGGCGCTGGTGGACCTGCGCCTGCCGGACGGGGATGGCACGGCGCTGGCCGCCGAGCTGAAGGCCGCGTCACCGGACTCCGAGGTCGTGCTGCTCACGGGCTTCGCCACGCTGGAGACGGCCGTGGCGGCGGTGCGCGCGGGGGCCTGCGCCTACCTGATGAAGCCCTGTGCCCCGCAGGAGCTGCTGCTGACGCTGGAGCAGGCGATGCGTCAGGTGCGCCTGCACGCGGAGAAGCGCGAGCTGGCGCGGCGCGCGCAGGTGACGGAGAAGCTCGCCGCGGTGGGGACGATGACGGCGGGCCTGTCTCACGAAATCCGCAACCCGCTGAACGCGGCCGCGCTCCAGCTGTCCGTCCTGGAGCGACGGCTGCGGCGGCTCCCCGATGGACAGCAGGCGCCCTTGCTGGAGCCCTTGCTGCTGGTGCGGGATGAGATCCGCCGCCTGGACCACATCCTGGAAGACTTCCTCCAGTTCGCGCGGCCCCGCGAGTTCCGGCCCGCCACCGTGGACGTCAACGAGCTGCTGCGGCGCGTGGTGGACCTGCTGACCGGCCAGGCCGCGTCGCGCAAGGTGGCGTTGGAGCTCACGGCGCGGGAGTCGCGCGTGCCTCCGGTGGCAGGCGAGGAGGAGCGGCTGCGTCAGGTGCTCATCAACCTGTGCCTCAACGCGCTGGAGTCCACGCCCGCGGGGGGGCAGGTGACGCTGTCGGCGGGACACGAGGGCGGGCGCGTGTGGCTCACGGTGGATGACAGCGGCCCCGGCATTCCCCAGGACGTCCGGGACCGCATCTTCGAGCCCTTCTTCACCACGAAGGCCCAGGGTTCCGGCCTGGGCCTGTCCATCGTTCACGCCATCGTCACGCAGCACGGGGGCTCGCTGGAGGTGGACACGGCGCCCGGCGGGGGCGCCCGCTTCCTCCTCCGGCTGCCGCTGGCGGCGTAGCGCCCGTCAGCGCTGGGCCGTCGGGCTGTGGAACTCGTAGGTGTCGCAGTCGTCGCAGACGTCCGTGTCGGCGGCGCCCACCACGTCGGAGAGGTCGAGCCCAGCGAGCTGCTGGGACTCGCTCGGGCCACCCCCCGGCTCCTTGGTGAACCAGATGTCGAACACGTACCGCACGGCCACCGGCTTTCCGTCGAGCCGGGCGGGCTCGTAACGCCACGTGGAGAGCGTGCGGATGACGCCGTCCTCCAGTCCCCGCAGCCCCTGGATGGGCTGACAGTCGGTGACGGACCCCTGCGCGGTGATGATGCAGCGGGCGACCACCGAGCCCTTCGGGAAGCCGCCGAGCCGCGACTGGATTCCATAGGCGATGGTGGGGAAGTGGATGCGCTCGCCCGAGACGAACCGGGGCGGGGTGATGCCAGGGCGGAGCGTCTTCACGGGCGCCGGCCCCTTCATGTGCTTGAAGACGGCGTCGAACGCGGACGCCCGGTCGGGCGCGGGCGCGGAGACGACGACGGAGGGCAGCTCGGTGGCGTGCTCGTCCGCGTGCGCGGAGGTGACATCCGCCAGCGCGCCGGTGTCTTCCGTCGTCACGGCCGTCGCGGGGCCACCGTCGAGCGAGTAGGGGACGCGCGACAGCTCCGTGCGGCCAATCGCCCCCGTGTCCGGGATGAGCAGGCGCAGGGGGCGAGCGGGACGGGCCTTCGCGGGCGCCGCGCGCTCCGGCTTCGGTGTCGCCGCCAGCGTGGCCGGGGGGACGGGCGCGGAGGCGTGCCGGGCGGGCGGCGAGGAGGACTCGGGCGCGACGAGCAGGTGGTGCAGCGGGGCCGGGCTCGCGAGGTTGCGCGGCACGGGCGCGGCCTCCACCCGCGGGAGCGGCGGGCTCGACGGCGTCTCCGCGCGGGCCGTCTCGGGAACGTGGGCCGTGCCCAGCGCGACGGCCAGCACCGCGCTCCCCACGCCACTGGCGAGCCGCCATGGCCGGCGCGGCGTGCTGGCCTCGGTCCCGGACAGCAGCCGGCGAATGCGCGCCAGCAGGGCGCCTCCGCCCACGCCGAGGGCGGGCTGGGGCGCGGCGGCGAAGCGCAGCTCCTCGATGTGGGCCAGCGCGCGGGCGTACAGCACCGCATCGCCGCAGCACTGGACGGCGAGGTCATCCGCGCAGTGCTCTCGCTCCACGCGGATGCGGTGGGACAGCCACCAGACGGCCGGGTGGTAGAAGAGGAGGGTCTCCACGAGGGATTGGAGCAGGTTGACGAGGTAGTCGTGGCGGCGGATGTGGGCCAGCTCGTGGGCGAGGATGGCCTCGAGCTGCGCGGGCGTCAGGCCGGTGAGGGCGCCGGCCGGCACGAGGATGAGGGGCCGCCACAGCCCGATGACCATGGGCACGTCGACGCGGGCGGAGGCGAGCATCCGCACGGGCCGCGACAGGCGGACGCGGCGCAACGCGTGCGCCAGGGCTTCACGCCAGGGGGCCGCGGGCGCGTGCGTGTCCTGGCGGGCCATCCGCTGCGTGATGACCCAGGCGAGCACGGTGCGCGCCGACAGCAGCAGGACGCCGCAGCACCACGCCGGCAGCAGCCAGGGGCGGACGGCCTCGGTCCAGGGCAGGTCCGCCAGGGGGGCGCCCTCGGCGGTGACGACCGTCAGCACGCCGGCATGGGCGAGCGGCTCGAAGGTGCCGGCCGAAGCGGCGCGGGTGGCCTCCGCCAGGGCCGTCAGGAAGGTCACCAGGGGCAGGCAGGCCATCGTCATCAACCCGAGGCACGCGATGGCGTAACGCGCCCGCGCGGCGCGCTGCGGCGCCAGGGCCAGGAGGCCCGCGACGGCCAGTGCCACCGCCGCGCCCTGCCACAGGAAGCCGAGCAGGGCCTGCTCCAGGGCGTGGAGATAACGTGCGTCCATCATTTCCCCCGCTTCTCGTGGGCGTCGAGCAGCCTGCGAATCTCCGCCAGCTCCTCGGCGGAGGCGCGCTTCATGGACAGCGCCTGGGCGACCACCGACATGGCCGAGCCCCCGAAGGCCCGGTCCATCAAGTCGCGCAGCAGGTCGCGCTGGGTGCGCGTCTCGCTGATGGCGGCTTCATAGACATGGGTTCGCTCGCTCTCGTCCCGCTGGACGATGCCCTTCTCCGTCATGTTCTGGAGGAGCTTGAGCACCGTGGTGTACCCGGTGTCCTTGTCCTGGGTGCCTCGCATCCGCTCGTGCACCTGGCGGACGGTGCAGGGGCCCTGCTTCCAGAGCACACGGAGGATGGCCAGCTCGGCACGCGTCGGCTGCGGGAGGGCGTGGGTGGTCATCTCGCGGAGTATTACGACGGCCGTCGTAAGTGTCAACGACGCCCGTCGTAGATGGCCCGGGGCCCCGAGCGCCGTGCGATTCCGCTCGCGTGGGCGCGCTGCTGTCGGGCTCGGGAGCCGCTACGACTCCGCGGCGAGGTCATCCGCCTCGTCGGGTACCACCTTGAGCGGGGCGCCGCTCGGGGTGCTGTACTCCTTGAGCCGGTATTGAATCTTCCGCACGCTGATGCCCAGCACCTCGGCGGCCCGGGACGTGGAGCCCTGCACCATCTCCAGTGTGCGGAGGATGGCCTCACGCTCGATGGCCGCCAGCGTGGCGCCTGGAATGAGGGCGCCCGTGGATGTCCCGTGGGGCCGGGGCCCACGGAGCACGGGCGGCAGGTCATCGGTGGTCAGCTCCTGGCCCTGCGCCAGCACCACGGCGCGCTCGATGGCGTTCTCCAGCTCGCGGATGTTGCCCGGCCAGTCGTGGGACAGCAGCGCCTGGAGCGTCCCGGGCGCGAGCCCACGCACCTGCTTGCCGTACGCGTCGCTGTACTTCTCCAGGAAGTGGTTCACCAGCGCGGGGACGTCGCTCTTGCGGTCCCGCAGGGGCGGCAGCGTCACGCTCACCACGTTGAGCCGGTAGTAGAGGTCCTCACGGAAGCGGCCCGCCTTCACCTCCGCCACCAGGTCGCGGTGCGTGGCCGCGACGATGCGCACGTCCACCTTCAGCGTCTGGGTGCCTCCCACGCGCTCGAACTCGCGCTGCTGGAGCACGCGCAGCAGCTTCACCTGCACGGCGGGGGAGATCTCTCCAATCTCATCCAGGAACAGCGTGCCGCCGTCCGCGAGCTCGAAGCGGCCTTCCTTCCGGGCCAGGGCTCCGGTGAACGCGCCCTTCTCGTGGCCGAACAGCTCGCTCTCCAGCAGGTTCTCCGACAGGGCGGCGCAGTGCACGCGGATGAAGGGCTTGTCCTTTCGCGGCGACTCCTGGTGCAGGGCCTGGGCAATCAACTCCTTGCCCGTGCCGGACTCGCCCAGGATGAGCACGGTGGCGCGCGTGCCCGCCGCCCGGCGGATGACGTCGTAGATGCCCTGGAGCTGCGGCGACTCACCGATGATGTCGTGGAAGCGGCGCACGCGCGAGCGCACCTGGTCCCGCAGGGCCTCGGCTTCCTGCCGCAGGCTGCGCTTCTCCAGCACCTTGCCCAGCGTGACGAGCACCTGGTCGGCGTCCAGCGGCTTGAGCAGGAAGTTGTCCGCGCCGGACTTCATCGCCTCGACGGCCGTCTCCACGCTGGCGAAGGCCGTCATCATCACGAACGTGGCGTCGCTGCCCTGTTCGCGCGCCGTCTTCAGCAGCGTGAGCCCGTCCATCTGTGGCATCCGCACGTCGGTGAGCACCACCGCGGGGGAGAACTCGCCGATGCGGGTCAGGGCCTCGGCGCCGTTGGCGGCCTCGGCCACATCGTAGCCTTCCTCATTCAGGATGGTGGCAATCGCCCGGCGGGCGTTGTCCTCATCGTCGACGACCAGGATTCGCTGTGGGGACATGGGGACGTGGGGCCTTTGCTGTCAGGTCAGGTGGCGGAGGCGGTCGCGGAGGGCTCGCTCGGGACGATGTTGCGAGCGTGCCACGTCTCCACGACGGGTTCGATGCGTGGCGTGATGTTGACGACGGAGCTGGGGAAGCAGTGTGAGGGGAGCTCGGTGAAGATGAGGCGGACCGCCTCCGCGTCGGCCTCGCTGGACACGGCCACGTGGGGCCGCACGATGAGGTCGGTGAGGTGCGGCGGCTGGTCGGTGCCGCACACCACGCGGGCCACCGCGGAGCTCTGGTAGAAGAGCACGCGCACATCCGCTTCGCGGGCCTGCTCCAGGAACGCCAGCAGGGTCCGGCCCTCCACGGCGCCCACCAGCAGCGCCTCGGGGGACCAGGGGCCCACCGCCATCGCGACCTGCCCGGTCAGCGGCTGGCCGATGGGCACGGGCGGCGCACGGTCGCTCGTCAGCACGGCGCCGCGCTCTCCCTGCCAATAGAGGCGCGTTTCGTACTCAGTGATGGTCACGGTCGTCACGGGCTCACCTCCACCGAAGCCAGAGCAAGCATTGCCCCTTCAACGCGCGTGCCGCGCGAGTGCTTCTTCCGGGACGCCGCGTTCGTACCGGCGGGCTGGGCGGAGGGAGAGGGAAACTCATGGCAAGCCAAAGAGGCGCAGCCAGCGCGGACGCGCCGAGCCCCTCGCCCGCCGTCACCCAGCGGCGACTCACCCCTCGTTCGGGGCCGCGGTCAGGCGTTGAACTCCGCCGCGAGCTCCCGGCGGTCCTGCTCGCCGATGAGGTACTGGGCGTAGCGCACCAGGTCCGCCTCGGTGAGGATGCCCTGGAGGCAGCCCGCCTCATCCACCACGGGCAGGCAGCCGTACTTGTGGTCGAGCATCGTCGTCACCGCTTTGCGCAGCGGCGTGTCCGGCCGCACCGTCTGCACGTCCCGGGTCATGATGTCGGCGGCCCACAGCGGGTGTGCCGCCGGGTCGTTGGCGTGGGTGGCGGCGGCGCGCAGCAGATCGCGGTGGGTGACGAGGCCCACCAGCTTGTCCTGCCGCACCACCGGCAGGTGGCGGATGCGGTGGAGGCGAAGCAGCTCGTCCGCCTTGGCCAGGTTCTGCGTCTCCTTGAGCGTGACGACGTCACGGGTCATCAGCTCTCCAACAATCTGCATGCGCGGCACTCCTGGCTGTGGGAAACCCTACCGGTCCCTGGTTGTTGTGCATCTCCGGGGCCAACTGGTCTACCCCAGGGAACGGTGTTTCCCGGCCTCGAAAGGCGCAAGGTTTGCGCTTGCGCACTTCCCCCCGCAGGTATTGCGCGCTGGACAGCGGTTCGCGTCCAGGGGCGGGTTGAAGGTGGCTCTGCTGTGCGCTAGATGCTCGCCCAGTCGCTAGGGGTGCCCCGGAAGGGGCTGAGAGGGCCGTAGTGCCGGCCGACCCTTGGAACCTGAACCGGTTCATACCGGCGGAGGGAAGCGGCGTGGGGCCCCACGGCCCTTCGACCGTTCGCCCATCCGCCACCGAGGAGATGCGTGATGAGCGGAGCGTCCAGGAGCCTCAAGGTCGATGGGAAGGTGCTGGAGGGAATCAGCCGGGGGCCACTGCCGGCCTCGCGGAAGGTGCACGTATCCGGGACGCTGTACCCCGACGTGCGCGTTCCGATGCGTGAGATCAGCCAGACCCCCACGCGCCACGGCCACGGGGCGGGCGAGAAGGTGACGGCCAACCCGCCCGTCTACGTCTATGACTCCAGCGGGCCGTACACGGATCCGTCCGCGCAGCTCGACCTGCGCCAGGGCCTGCCCGCGCTCCGCGAGTCGTGGATCCTGGGCCGCAACGACACCGAGGCGCTGCCCGGCGTCAGCTCCGAGTACGGCCGAGCCCGTGAGGCGGACCCGCGCCTCGCGGGACTGCGCTTCGGCCACCGCCGCCAGCCCCGCGTGGCGAAGCCCGGTGCCAACGTCACCCAACTGCACTACGCGCGCAAGGGCATCATCACCCCGGAGATGGAGTACGTCGCGCTGCGGGAGAACCTCCAGGTGGAGGCCTCGCTCGCGGCGCAGCACCCGGGGCAGTCGTGGGGCGCCTCCATCCCGCGCGTGATGACCCCCGAGTTCGTGCGCGATGAGATCGCGCGGGGGCGCGCCATCATCCCGGCCAACATCAACCACCCGGAGCTGGAGCCGATGATCATCGGCCGCAACTTCCTGGTGAAGATCAACGCCAACATCGGCAACTCCGCCGTCACGTCTTCCATCGAGGAAGAGGTGGAGAAGATGGTGTGGTCCATCCGCTGGGGAGCGGACACGGTGATGGACCTGTCCACCGGCCGGAACATCCACGAGACGCGCGAGTGGATCCTGCGCAACGCCCCGGTGCCCATCGGCACGGTGCCCATCTACCAGGCGCTGGAGAAGGTGGGCGGGAAGGCGGAGGACCTCACCTGGGAGCTGTACCGCGACACCCTCATCGAGCAGTGCGAGCAGGGGGTGGACTACTTCACCATCCACGCCGGTGTGCTGCTGCGCTACGTCCCGCTCACCGCGAAGCGCCTCACCGGCATCGTCAGCCGGGGCGGCTCCATCATGGCCAAGTGGTGCCTGGCCCACCACCGCGAGAACTTCCTCTACACGCACTTCGAGGAGATCTGCGAGATCATGAAGGCGTACGACGTCAGCTTCAGCCTCGGGGACGGGCTGCGGCCGGGCTCCGTCGCGGACGCCAACGACGCGGCGCAGTTCGGCGAGCTGGAGACGCTGGGCGAGCTGACGAAGATCGCCTGGAAGCACGACGTGCAGGTGATGATCGAAGGGCCGGGACACGTGCCCATGCACCTCATCCAGGAGAACATGACCCGGCAGCTCGCGGTGTGTGGCGAGGCGCCGTTCTACACGCTGGGGCCCCTCACCACGGACATCGCGCCGGGCTATGACCACTTCACCAGCGGCATTGGCGCGGCGATGATCGGTTGGTTCGGCACGGCGATGCTCTGCTACGTGACGCCCAAGGAGCACCTGGGGCTGCCCGACCGGGACGACGTGAAGGAAGGCGTCATCACGTACAAGATTGCCGCCCACGCCGCGGACCTGGCCAAGGGGCATCCAGGCGCCCAGGCGCGGGACAACGCGCTGTCCAAGGCCCGCTTCGAGTTCCGCTGGGAGGACCAGTTCAACCTGTCGCTGGACCCCGAGCGCGCCCGCGCCTTCCATGACGAGACGCTGCCGGCCGAGGGCGCGAAGGTGGCCCACTTCTGCTCCATGTGCGGTCCGCAGTTCTGCTCGATGAAGATCACGCAGGAGGTGCGTGACTTCGCGGAGAAGCAGGGCATGAGCGAGGACGCCGCGCTCCAGGCTGGGCTCGACGAGAAGAGCGAGGAATTCAAGAAGGCGGGCAGCCAGTTGTATCGCCAGGCATGACCCGCTGGAGTCACCTGTCCGGGGCGTGACAATCGGATTCGGTGCGTGTCATGGTGGACCCCGAGGGGCGCGGTGAACGCGCCCGAGACATCATTGGAGGGGAATTTCGATGGAGACTCCGCCGCAGGAGCAGATGGGTTCGTTCATCAGTGGCTCACCGATGCCGACCCAGGATGAGAAGACGATGGGGCTGCTCGCCCACATCGGCGCCCTGGCCGCCAGCCTGGTGGGCCTGGGCTTCGCCGTCCCGCTGGTGCTGATGCTGACGAAGGGCAAGGAGTCGGCGTTCATCCGCGCTCACTCCGTGGAGTCTCTGAACTTCCAGATCACTGTCATGATCGCGATGTTCGTCAGTGCCATCACCATCTGCATTGGCATTGGCGCCGTCCTGGTGCCCGTCGTCGGTGTCGTGGCCATCGTCTTCTGCATCCTCGCGGGCCTCAAGGCGAACGAGGGGCAGCTGTACCGGTACCCGGTCAACATCCGGCTGGTGAAGTAGCGCACGCCGCCCCAGGACGCGGGGCAGGTCGCACGGGCGGGCCATGCGCGAAGGCGCGGGCCCGCCCGTCGTGTTTTCAGCCGCCAATGCCCATCATGGGCAGCAGGGTGGCGCCGTTGCCGGGCTCGGTGAAGCGGTGGCCCTCCGGCTTGTCGCCGAGGGCGCGGCGGATGGCCATGGCCAGCTCCACGTCGGAGGCGCCGCCCCGGATGAGCTGGTGCAGCGGCGCCTGCGCGCGACCGCCCAGGCAGCTCCGAAGGTCGCCGTTGGAGGCCACGCGCACGCGGTTGCAGCCGCCGCAGAAGTTCTGCGTGAGCGGGGAGATGAAGCCCACGCGGCCCTCCGGGGCGCGCCAGTAGCGGGCAGGGCCGGAGGTGGAGGCGTCCTGGGAGTCTTCGGGCTCGGGCTCCAGGGGCAGTCCCGAGGCCTGGAGCCGCTCCACCAGCTCCGCGGTGGGGACCGGCGTGCCCTGGCCGAAAGGCATCAGCTCGATGAAGCGGGGGGTGAAGCCGCGTGCATGCGCGTAGGCCACGAGCGCTGGCGCTTCGTCGTCGTTCACGCCGCGCATGACGACGACGTTGAGCTTCAAGGACGCGAAGCCCGCGGCGGCCGCCGCGTCGATGCCGCGCATGACAGCGCCGAAGTCCCCTTGTTTGGAGATGCGCCGGAACGTCTCCGCGGACAGGGTGTCCAGGCTCAGGTTGAGCTGGGTGACACCGGCCTCGCGGAGGGGCGTGGCGAGCCGCTCCAGGTGGCTGGCGTTGCTGGTGATGGCCTGGTGCTGGATGCCGGGCACCGCGGCGATGCGCCGCGCGATGTCGAGGATGTCCGGGCGGATCAGCGGCTCGCCTCCCGTCAGCCGCACGCGGCGGATACCCATGCGCGCGAAGACGGAGGTGATGCGCTCGAGCTCCTCCGGCCCCAGCAGGTCCCGCTTGCCGCCCCACGAGGCGGGCGAGCAGTAGCTGCACCGGAAGTTGCAGCGGTCGGTGAGGCTCAGCCGCAGGTACGTCATCCGCCGCCCCTGGGCATCCAGCAGGGGCGGGGCGAGCGCTGCATGCACGGGCTGGGACTCGAGGGACGTCACGGCGGGCCCGACCTCATAACAGCCGCCCCCGGTACGGTCATCACTTCCAGCCAGGGCCTTGCTCCACTCACCCCTTGTTGCCCGCCGCCGAACGGACGACGGCCGGCTTGGGCTCGTCATCGTCGAGGGCGGAACTTCCGGATACGCCGTCCACGTCATCTTCCAGGTCGGTCAGCCGCTCCAGCTCGGCCTCGGCCTCGCTGGCGTCCTGCTCGGCCTGCGGGAGCTGGAGCTTCTTCTGCGCCATCTCCTGCTTGATGCGGATCAGCCCCTCCTCGCCGATGTCGAGGAAGGCCCGCACGACCTCCGGATCGAACTGCGTGTTGGAGCAGCGTTTGATTTCCTGGATGGCGTTGGTGAAGGTGGTGCCCTTGCGGTACGGCCGGTCGCTGGTCATCGCGTCCAGCGTGTCCGCCACCGCGAAGATGCGGGCGCCAATGTGAATCTCGTGCCGCTGGAGGTTGCGCGGATACCCGGCGCCGTCCCAGCGCTCCTGGTGCGAGAGGACGATGGAGGCGGGTGTGTCCAGGAAGGGGATGGCCTGGATCATCTGGAAGCCGATGTCCGGGTGCTTGCGCATCTCCAGCCATTCGTCCGGCGTCAGCTTGCCCGGCTTGAGCAGCACCGCGTCGGGCACGCCAATCTTCCCGATGTCGTGCAGCAACGCGCCGCGCCCGATTTCCTCCAGCTCCTTGCCCTGGATGCCCATGCGCTGCGCGATGGCCGTCGTGTAGCTGACCACGCGCTGGGAGTGGTCGCTCGTCTCGTGCTCGCGCGCGTCGAGGGCGGCCACCAGCGCCAGCAGGGTGTTCTGGTAGGTGTTGGCGATGTCGCGCAGGGCGCTGCGCAGCTCGGCCGTCCTGTCCCGCACCTTGCGCTCCAGCTTCTTCTGGTAGCGCTTGCGGGCCATCTCGATGCGGCGCTTGGCCAGCGCACGCTCGATGGCGCGGATGAGGTCCGTCAGCTTGGGCGGCTTGAGGAGGTAGTCCACCGCGCCCCGGCGTAGGCAGTCCACGGCGGACTCGGTGTCGCCGTAGCCCGTGAGCATGATGACGGAGGTGTCCGGCAGCCGCTCGCGCAGGTTCTCCAGCAACCAGAGGCCGTCCTTGCCCGGCATCTTCATGTCGCTGATGACAAGCGGCGTCTCCTCCTCGCCCGCCAGGTCCAGGGCCATCTCGGCACCGTTGGCGACGACACAGTTGTAGCCTTCCTCACGCAGCAGGACGGAGATGACGTCGCGTACAGAGTCGTCATCGTCGACGATGAGGATTCGGGGTGGGGCAGGGGGGAGGGCTTCCACGGCGAGCGATTCTAGAGGTTTCCGGGTTTCATTGGCCAACGAGTACGGGAATCTAGCACCGGATCAGGGTTCGGGGCTGATCGTTCGAGGGACGTGGCAGGTAGCCAACCCCTGGCGGCGGGTGGGGCAGGCGGGCGTGAGGGCCTCCTTCAGCCCCTGGAATCGCTGCCCGTAGCGCCCGTCCGCTCGCCCGCGCCGCAGGGAGGAGGGGCCTCGGGTGCGACGTCTCGGCACCTGTGCCCAGGGGGCGCTCGATGGCCCCCCTGACTCTCGACGTCGGGTGGCGTCACGCGCGCGGCGGGGCAGGGACGCGGTCGTACCGGAAGGGGGCCAGGTCCACTGCGGGCTTCTCACCCAGCACGGCCTGCGCAACGAGCTTCGCGGTGATGGGGGCCAGGAGGATGCCGTTGCGGAAATGTCCGGTGGCCAGGAACAGGCCGGGCACGGGGCCTTCGCCCAGGTAGGGGCGCTTGTCCTCCGTCCACGGCCGGAAGCCCGCCCATGTCTCCGTCACGGCGGCGGAGCCCAGCTCCGGGCACAGCTCCTGCGCCATGTCGAGGATGCGCGCCAGCCCCGCGGCCGTCACCTGCTTGTCGAACCCCACCAGCTCCATGGTGCTGCCGGCGATGACGCGCCCGTCCGCGCGGGGCACCAGGTAGCCCTTCTCGGAGACGAGGACGCGGTCCATCAGCGGCAGCCGGGTCTGGAACTGAACCATCTGTCCGCGCGCGGGCCGCACCGCGCGGGCCTCCACGCCAGCACCTTGGACCAGGGCGGACCAGGAGCCCGCGGCCAGCACGACCGCGTCCGCGCGCAACAGCTCGCCGTCCAGGTCCACGCCCACCGCCCGGCCTCCCTCCTGCACCACGCCGCGCACATAGCCGCTGCGGAACGCCGCGCCCACGCGCGCGGCGGCCATCGTCAGCGCGCGCACCAGGAGCTGGTTGTCCACCTGGTGGTCATCCGGGAAGTGGGCAGCGCCCAGGGCCTTTTCGGACAGGCGAGGCTCCAGGGCCCGCGCGGCCGCGCCGTCGAGCAGCTCCGCTCGCAGCCCCAGTCCGCGCTGCCACGCCACCGTGGCATCCAGGTGGTGCAGGCCCGCCTCGTTGAACGCGACCTTCAAGATGCCGCTGGGACGGTAGGCCACGTCCACGCCGGACAGCTCACGCAGCTCCGCGGCGAAGGCCGGGTAGAGCCCCCGGCTGCGAAGGCACAGCTCCAGGAATGGGCCCGGTCCGTCCGACTCCATCTGGGGCGCGAGCATTCCCGCCGCCGCGCTGGACGCCTCCGCACCTGGAATGGACCGCTCCAGCACCATGACGCGCACCCCGGCCTGCCGCAGCCGCAGCGCGATGCCGCAGCCCATGATGCCCCCGCCCACGATGATGACGTCCGAGACTTGCATAGGCGCTTCCTGCTCGCCCCGGCGCGGGTTTGCAAGCGTCACAGCGGCTGCGTGCGGAGCGGGTTGGCGGTGGTGCGCGTTGCTGTTCTCCGCGTCGCTTCAGCCCCCGCACGTGCACCACGGGCCTGGCCATGCGCAGATCTGCCTTGTCTCACGTATCCTGTTATTTCCTGGGCTGTGCGCGATGAATACGGGGTTTCCACGAGAATCTGCGGCGACCCGGCCGGATTTGTCCGCCGTTGTTACAGCCGCGCGCGGCACTTCATGGCGGAAGTGGCTCCGCTCGCGTGGCCGTGGACTTCAACCATGGGAGTGTTCCTGCTACAGATCCGAGCGCACGGCGGAGTGGAAAGCCGGGCGGACGCTGCTCTGGCGCCCGCCTCACCGGAGGCATCGTGAACGGCCCTACGTACAAGGCGGAGATCTTCGACCGAATCGTGTTTTCGCGGTGGGACAATCCACCGACGAAAGAGGACATGACGCTGCTCTTCGCGCAGGTTCAGGAGGCCTCCGCGCGGCTCAACTCGAAGCTCATCTACATCGCGTCGGTGAGCGCGAAGTCGAAGGTCCCTGACGCCAACGACCGCGCCATCCTCAACCAGTTCCTCCTGGATGGCCGCCGGACCTGGATGGAGCAGGCGTGGCTCATCTACGAGGGCTCCGACCTGCAGCACAATCTCCAGCGGGTCATCATCTCCGGCGTGCTCATCCTCACGCGCACCTTCGACAACTTCCTCTCGGTGGCGAAGTCGGGTGACTCCATCATCAAGGACGTGAGCGCGGTGCTGAAGAAGGACGCCACGCCGCTCTTCGCCATGGCGAAGGAGCGTGGCCTCCTCGTCAGCTGAAGCGGATGGCTCCGGCGCCCGTTAGCGGGCGCCGATGACCTCCAGCCCGCTCAGCGCGACGTCCTCACGCTCGGGGAAGACGCTCACCGAGTCCACGTCGCGCAGCGCCACCTGGAGCTGGCACCGCTCCCACTGGCCGGTGCCCTGGAAGCGGCAGATGGTGGGGTTGACGAAGGAGAAGTTCTTCTCCGGATCCGTCAGGCCCACGCCCTTCGGGGTCCGGACGATGGCCCTCACCGAGCCCGGGCCAGTGGCGCGGACCTGCACGGCGACGAGCTGCTTCAGCGTGGGCGCGTAGCTCGCGCGCAGCGCTCCGTCCGCCTCCCAGCGCTCTCCGAGGGGCGCCTTGCCAATGGCGACGCGGGTGTGCTCGTCCCGGTCGAACGCCTGCCATCCAGGCTCGGTGCCCTCGACCTGGTCTGGCTTCACCACCTCGGGCGCGCCATCGACCGGGGCGGCGGCCAGGGCCACCAGGGCTGGCGTCGGCGCGGCCAGGTTGGAGGCCGCGGCACGCAGCACTGCGTCATCGAGCTGCCCCCCCTGGGCGCATCGGGGCGCGAGCTCTCCGACGAGCGCCAGCACCGGGGGGCGCACATCGATGCCGGACTGCGCAGCCGGGGCGAGCCCCAGCTGGACGAGCGAGGCGCAGGCCGCATCCAGCCCCGGTCCCGCATGGTCCAGGTTCCACTTCGCTCGGGCGGTATCCACCTGGGGGCTCACGGCGGCCGCCAGCAGGGCCTGTCCCACGGCCTGGGCGCAGGTGTTGGCGGCGGGCGGGCAGCGCTCGCACAGGGTGCCCAGCAGCCCACGAAGCGGCGTGGCTTCTCCAATGGATAAGGGCGAGCGCGCGTCGAGCGCGGTGCCGAGCGCACACGCGCGGGCGGGCGGCTCCGTGCACGCGTCGAGCTGCCGGCGGGCCTGGGTCAGGACGCCGGAGTCCTCGGGGGTCCGGAGGGCGTTCTCGAGGCTGCGCTCCAGGGTGCGGCACTCGGGGGGAGCCGGAGGGGCGGGGGACCCGGCCATCGCTCCGGGGCCCTGGGCCGGGCCCTCCGAGCGAGGATGGGGCGGCTCAGCCGGGTGCGTCACGCACCAGAGGCGTCCAAAGGCGATGAGCGCTGCCAACATCAAGAGGAGGGTTCGGAGCGGGAAACGGCGCACGAGCAAACTCCTTGATTCCAACCGGGACCGGGGGTTATCAGCCCCACCGGGTTCCATCCGCAATAATTACGGAGGCGTGCGTGGCTGAGACGTTCGACGTGGTGATCATCGGTTCGGGCCCTGGCGGCTACGTGGGTGCCATTCGCGCGGGTCAGCTCGGCCTGAAGACGGCCATCATCGAGAAGGACAAGCGGCTGGGCGGCACCTGCCTCCACCGTGGCTGCATCCCGACCAAGTCCTTGCTGTGGACCGCGGAGCTCTTCCACCACGTCCGCGAGGCGGCCGACTTCGGCATCGATGTGAGCAGCCCGGCCATCAACTGGCCGAACGCGATGAAGCACAAGGACAAGGTCGTCACCAAGGGTGCCAACGGCATCGACTTCTTGATGAAGAAGAACAAGGTGACGGTGGTGAAGGGCCATGGCCGCATCGCCGGCAAGGGCAAGGTGGAGGTCACCGCCGCGGACGGCTCCAAGCAGGTCCTGGAGGCGAAGAACATCATCATCGCCACCGGCTCGGTGCCCAAGTCCCTGCCCAACGTCCCCGTGGACCACAAGCGGGTGCTGAACAGCGACTCCATCCTGCAGATCGACCGCGTTCCCAAGAGCATCATCGTCCTGGGCGCCGGCGCGGTCGGCTGTGAGTTCGCCTCCGTGTTCAACCACGTGGGCAGCAAGACCTCCATCGTGGAGTACATGCCCGCGCTGCTCCCCATCGAGGACGCGGACATCTCCAAGGAGCTGGAGAAGATCTTCAAGCGCCGCGGCATCGACGTGCACACCGGCTCCGCGGTGGAGAAGGTGGAGCACACGGCGGACGGCGTTCGCGTCACCATGAAGGTGGGCAACGAGACCAAGACGCTGGAGGCGGAGATCCTCCTGTCGGCCGTGGGCCGCGCGCCGGTGACGGAAGACGTCGGTCTGAACAAGACGAACATCCAGGCCGAGCGGGGCTTCATCAAGGTCGACTCGATGCTGCGCACCAGTGAGCCCAACGTCTACGCCGTGGGCGACGTCATCCCCACGCCGATGCTGGCGCACATGGCCAGCGCGGAGTGCGTGGTGGCGGTGGAGCACATCGCGGGCAAGAACCCGCAGCCCATCAACTACGACCTGACCCCGTCGGCCACGTACTGCTACCCCGAGGTCGCCTCGGTGGGCCTGACGGAGAAGAAGGCCCGGGAGCGCGGCTACGACGTGAAGGTGGGCATCGCCCCCTTCGGCGCGGTCACCAAGGCGGCCATCTCCAACGAGTCCAACGGCATGATCAAGATCGTGTCGGACCGGAAGTACGACGAGGTCCTCGGCGTGCACCTCATCGGCCCACACGCCACCGAGCTGCTGGCCGAGGCGTGCGTCGCGCTGAAGCTGGAGATCACCACCGAGGAGCTGGCGAACACCATCCACGCCCACCCGACGCTCTCGGAGATCGTCCACGAGGGCGCCGAGGCCACGCTGGGCCACCCGCGCCACTTCTGAGCGGCGGGCGCCACGCCTGAAGTCTCCAGGGCCGTCCCGGTGTACCGTGGACGGCCCTGGCTGTTTCCGGCCCTGGCGGCCGCGCGAGGTCCCGGCTCCCCGGCAGGCGGGTGCGAAGTGCGCACGCAGGCTGCCCATGGGCGTCCGGGGCATTAGTAGAGAGGCGACAACTGGCAGACGCCAGGTGGATGCTGACGCCTCGCGTTAGTGGCTTCCGCTTGAACGTCCCTCGCCCAACCCATAGAAGGCCCGCGATCCATGGCGACTCCCGACCGGTTCCCGCTCCCCCAGGTGCCCGAGACCACCCGCAAGCCGGAGTGGCTGAAGGTGCGGCTCCCGCACGGTGAAGGCTACGAGCGGGTCAAAGCCATCGTGAAGCGCACCAAGCTGGCCACGGTGTGCGAGGAGGCTCGCTGCCCGAACATCGCCGAGTGCTGGGGCGGCGGCACCGCCACCGTGATGCTCATGGGCGAGGTGTGCACGCGCGCGTGCCGCTTCTGCCACGTGAAGGTCGGCGCGCCTCCGCCGCTGGACCCGATGGAGCCCATCCATCTGGCCCAGGCGGTGAAGGAGATGGACCTGGAGTACATCGTCGTCACATCCGTGAACCGGGATGACCGGCCGGACGGCGGCGCCAGCCACTTCGCGTCCGCCATCCGCGAGCTGCGCCGGGAGAGCCCGCGCACCATCGTCGAGGTCCTCATCCCGGACTTCAAGGGCGTGGAGAAGGACCTGACCACCGTGGCGGAGGCGAAGCCCCACGTGGTGGCGCACAACGTGGAGACGGTGGAGCGGCTGACGCCGACGGTGCGCGACCGGCGCGCCGGCTACCGCCAGTCCCTGCGCGTGCTGGAGTACCTCAAGAACCGCCCCGAGGGCCTCTACACCAAGACGTCCGTCATGGTGGGCCTGGGGGAGACGGACGCGGAGCTGGAGCAGACGTTCAAGGACCTGCGCGACGTGGGCGTGGACGTGCTGACGCTGGGCCAGTACCTGCAGCCGTCGCAGTACCACCTGCGCGTGGAGCGCTTCGTCACGCCCGCGCAGTTCGAGGCGTACAAGACGCTGGCCGAGTCCTACGGCTTCCTCTACGTGGCGTCCGGTCCGCTGGTGCGGTCCAGCTACCGGGCCGCCGAATTCTTCATGAAGGGCCTGATGGAGCGTGAGCGGCTCGAGCGGCTCGGCTGAGCCGTGATGCTCCGAATCCTGGCTTGACCCCACCCCCTGCTTCCCGGAAAGACGACCCCATGGCGATCTTCGAATTCAAGCTCCCCGACCTCGGTGAAGGCGTGATGGAGGGTGAGCTGGTGAAGTGGCACGTGAAGGAGGGGGACTCCGTCAAGGAAGACCAGGTGCTCGCCGAGGTCATGACGGACAAGGCCACCGTCACCGTCCCCTCGCCCAAGGCGGGCCGTGTCGTGAAGACGCACGGCAATGAAGGCGACATGGCGAAGGTGCACCAGCTCCTCGTCACCCTGGAGGTCGAAGGCGACGCTTCGGCGCAGGCCGGGGGACACGCCGCCGCGGCGGAGACGCCGGCGCCCGTGGCGGCAGCGCCCGCGGCGGGTAATGGCGCGGGCGCCACGGCCTCCGCGACGAAGGTGCTGGCCACGCCGGTGACGCGGCGCATGGCGCGTGAGCACGGGCTGGACCTCGCGGCGATTGCTGGCACGGGCCCGCAGGGGCGCGTGACGAAGGCGGACGTGGTCGCGGCCCTGGAAGGCGGCGAGAAGAACGTCGTCGCCGCCGCTGCCCCGAAGCAGGCCCGTCCCGCGGCGCCCGCCGTCAGCACGGGCGCGGCCGACGAGCGCATCCCGCTGCGGGGCCTGCGCAAGAAGATCGCCGAGAAGATGGTGCGGTCGAAGTTCACCGCGCCGCACTTCGCGTTCGTGGAGGAAGTGGACGCCACGGAGCTGGTGGCCCTGCGCGCGCGGCTGAACGCGCAGCTGGCGGCGGCCGGCGACAACACCAAGCTCAACTACCTGCCGTTCATCATCAAGGCGACGGTGGCGGCGCTGAAGAAGTTCCCGCACCTCAACGCGAACTTCGACGAGGCGGCGCAGGAGCTGGTGGTGCGCGGCGAGTACAACATCGGCATGGCGGCGGCGACGCCGGACGGCCTCACCGTGGCGGTGGTGAAGAACGCCGACCGGCTGACGCTGGCGGAGCTGGCGCGCGAGACGTCTCGTCTGGGCGCCGCCGCGCGAGACCGCAAGCTGAAGATGGAGGAGCTGACGGGCGGCACCTTCACCATCAGCTCGCTGGGGCAGAGCGGTGGCCTCTTCGCCACGCCCATCATCAACCACCCCGAGGTGGGCATCCTGGGCGTGCACCGGCTGCGCAAGCGCCCGGCCGTGGTGGGGGACCAGGTCGTGGTCCGCGACATGATGAACCTGTCGCTGTCGTGCGACCACCGCGTCATCGATGGTTCGGTGGCGGCGGACTTCACGTACGAGATCATCAAGTACCTGGAGAAGCCGGACCTCCTGTTCCTGGCCATGGCGTGAGCCGTGCGTCGTGGTGGCGCCGCGCCCCGGAGGTGCCGGGGCGTGGAGGCCCCGCTCTCGGGCCCTGGAGCCGGCCCTGAGAGCGCCTCTCCGCAGCGGCGGCCCTCGACGAGAGCCGCGCGCGGGTGACTCGGGCCGGTTAGGCTCTCCCTGTATGGCCGAGAACCCTCGCGAGCTGATCCGCGCCGCGCAGTCCGCCGAGATGCAGGGCGATGTGGCCCGTGCGGTCGAGTGCCTCCAGAAAGCAGCGGCGCTGTACCGCGACGCGGGCAAGACGCCCCGGGCGTTGCAGCTGCTACGCCACGCGCTCAGGTTGGATGGGCGCCGGGGGGACATCGCGGAGGAGGTGAACCGGCTGGAGTGGCTGCCGGAGACCCTGCTCGCGTGGCGGCCGGTGGAGGACGATGAGGACGCGCCGCTGGAGCGCTCCCTGGACGCGGAGCCCTTGCCGGAGGGCGTCCAGCGGCAGCGGCTCATCGAGGACGCCCTGCGTGAGGCCGCGTTGCATGCCAGCGACGAGGCCCCTCGCGACGCGGCGCAGGCGTGGGTCATCGAGAGAGAGGTCGTGGAAGACCTCCAGCGGCTCGACGCGCAGCTTGCCCAGGTCGCGGAAACGGCTGACGCCCCCGAGGAGGCCCGGCCTCGGCGCCGTCGCGAGGTCCGCCTCATCGAGCGGGGACCCACGCGCGCGGACGCGGCGCTCGACGCGTGGTGCTCGTTCTGCTGCCGGCCTCATGCCGACACGGGGGACCTGGTCGCGGGGCCCGCGGGGGCCTTCATCTGCAAGAGCTGCCTGCTCGAATCCCAGTCCCTGCTGGAAGACGTCCCACCCGCGCCGCCGCCGCCGGTCTCCCGGGCCCCCCTCGCGGCGGAGTCCGTCGTGGGCCTCGTGGGGCAGGACGCGGTCCGGGACCTGCTGACGCAGTCACTCCAGGCGCAGACGCGGTGCCTCCTCGTCGTCGGGCCCGAAGGGACTGGGAAGAGCACCTGGTTCCAGCAGCTCCAGCGAGAGGGGCAGGGCGTCATCACCTCGGTTGCCGACCTGGACGGGGCCTCCGCCGCGCGCGCGCTGCTGGTGGAGGACGTGGAGAGGCTGAGCGCCGAATCCCTGGCGACGCTGCAGTCCTTCCTGGCCCGCCACCGCCGGCCCACCGTCGTCCTCAGCGCGCGGGGCCATGCTCCAGAGCTTCAAGGCCTCGCGCTGCGCAGCGACGCGCGCACCCTGCTGCTGCCAACCACGGCCTCGCTCAGTCAGGCCGTCCGGGGCGCCGTGCCAACAAGCCTCCTGGAGCACGTGCAGGTGCTGCTGCCGCTGCGCGTCCCCACGCAGTCCGAGTTCGTGGAGATTGCCCGCGCGCGTCTGGCCTCGCGAGAGCCGGTGGTGTCCCTCTCCGAGGACGTGCTCGCCGCGCTGGCCACCGAGGCGGGTCGCTCGCCCCGCGCGGGCCATGAGCTGCACGCCCTCCTCAACCGGGTGCCCACGGGGACATGGCACCTGGAGCCCGCGGCGAAGCCCGCCGCCCCTCGCAAGGCCCGAAGGAAGCGAACGCCATGAACACCATCACTGTCTACCGGCTGGGCCGGGTGGAGTACGAGGACGGCCTCGAGCTGATGCGCCTCTTCAGTGAGTCCCGCCGGCAAGGGCTCTCTGGCGACGTGCTGCTGCTGCTGGAGCACCCGCCCGTGCTCACGCTCGGCCGGGCCGCGAAGCGGGAGAACATCGTCGCCAGCGACGCCCAGTTGGCGAAGGAAGGCGCGGAGATCTTCGAGACCAACCGCGGGGGAGACGTCACGTACCACGGGCCCGGCCAGCTCGTGGGCTACCCCCTCTTCCTGCTGTCGGAGGGCCGGCGGGACGTGCGCCGCTACGTGCGCGACGTGGAGCGCTCCATCATGGACGTGCTGGCGCAGTGGGGTATCACCGCAGGTCCCATCCCCAAGTGGCCCGGCGTCTGGATTGGCGAGGAGGGGGCGCCGGATGCGCGCAAGGTCGCCGCCATCGGCGTTCACCTGTCCCGCTGGCTTACGACGCATGGCTTCGCGCTCAACGTGAACACGAACCTGGACCACTTCCAGCTCATCGTCCCGTGTGGCATCCGCGAGGCGGGCGTCACGTCCATGCAGCGTGAGCTGGGCCGCGCGTTGCCCATGGCGGAGGTGGAGGATGCCATCGCCAACAGCTTCTGCGCCGTGTTCGACAGCGAGCGGGTGGACGCGCCGCCCCCGTTGCGGACGGTGAGCATCGCGGTGGTGAGGGGCCACGGCGCCGAGGCGCGTGTGCTGCTGGTTCGACGCCGGCCGGAGCGGGGAGGCTTCTGGCAGGTGCTCACGGGCCGCCTCGAAGCAGGGGAGTCTCCAGCGCAGGCCGCGGCCCGCGAATTGGAAGAGGAGACCGGCCTGCGCCTGCCCTTGGTGGACCTGGACTACCGGCACGCGTTCGCGCTGGGCGAAGCGCTTCCCCCGCGGCTCGTCGAGGAGAGTGGTTTCGCCGCCCATGTCCCTCCGGACGCGGACGTGCGCCTGAGCGCCGAACATGACGCCTTCGAGTGGGTGGACGTGCCCACGGCCCTGGAGCGGTTGCCCTTCCGGGGCCTGCGCGAGACGGTGAGGCGCGCGGTTGCCGCCGCGCGGGGCCCTACAGCTTGATGACGAGCGACTCGCGGGCGGCGATGGCCTCGGGGCGGTGCTTGCGGGCCTGACGCAGCAGCCGGTCCAGGCCCGCGTCGTCACGCGACGGGTCGTGGTGGAAGAGCACGAGCTTCTTCACGCCCGCCTCGTCAGCCGCGCGCACGGCGGCCTGCCACGTGGAGTGGCCCCAGCCCTTGCGGGCCGGTCCGGTGCGGCCGTGGTACTCGTCCTCGGTGTACATGGCGTCGTAGATGAGGACGTCCGCGTCCTGGGCGAACGCGTAGAAGGCGGCGTCCATCTCCGTGCCGTGCTCCAGGTCCGTGGCGTACACCAGTGAGCGGCCCTGGCACTCGACGCGGTAGCCCAGGTTGCCGCCCGGGTGGTTCAGCTCGAGGGTCCGTACCTTCGCGGGGCCCAGCGTGAGCGTCTGCGTGGCCGTCAGGTCCGTGTACGTGAGCCGCGCCCGGAACACGCCGTCCGCCGTCACCGGGAAGTAGGGGGGCGCCATCTGCCCGCTGAGGAGCTCCTTCACCGATTGCCCGTTGCGCGACGGCCCGTAGACGTCCAGCGCGCTGGTGGGCAGGTACATGGGGCCGAAGAAGGGCAGCCCCTGCAGATGGTCGTAGTGGTAGTGCGAGATGAAGATGGAGCCGCGCACCGGCTTCTTCTTCGCGAGCAGCGCGTGGCCCAGGGCGCGGGCTCCCGTGCCCAGGTCGAAGATCAGCAGCTCATCCCCACAGCGGACCTCCACGCAGGGCGTGTTGCCGCCGTAGCGCCGGGTGTTCGCCCCGGGCGCGGGGATGGAGCCCCGCACACCCCAGAAGCGCACCTCGAAGGGCACGCGAGCCTGATTGCGCGCGACGGTGTTGCGGCGCCGCGCGGGGGGCGTCTCAGCCTGTCTTGGCTTCCGTGTCCTCGTCCTCGGCGAAGAGCTCAATCAGGTGCCCCGTGCGCTCGCGCTTCGTCCTCAAATAGTCGACGTTATGCGGATTGTGCTCGGTCCGGGAAGGGATTCGGCGCCGGACCGGGATGCCCTCTTCGACCATGCCCGCGATCTTCAGCGGGTTGTTCGTCATCAGGTCCACCGAACGCACGTCCAGGCTGCGCAGCATCTCCGCCGCGATGTCGTAGGTGCGCAGGTCATCCGCGAAGCCGAGCTGCCGGTTGGCCTCGTAGGTGTCCAGCCCCTTCGACTGGAGCGCGTAGGCCTTGATCTTGTTCCCCAGGCCGATGCCGCGCCCCTCCTGACGGAGGTAGAGGACGACGCCTTGGCCGGCCTGGGTGATGAACTCGAGCGCCCGATCCAGCTGCTCGCGGCAGTCGCACTTGAGGCTGCCGAAGACCTCGCTGGTGAGGCACTCGGAGTGGATGCGGACCGGCACGCCCTCGTTCCCCGAGACATGCCCCACGACGAGTGCCACGTGCTCCCGGCCGTTGCGCTTGTCCCGGAACACGATGGTTCTCAGCGTGCCGCGCCCTGTCGGGATGTCCGCTTCCGAGAACCGCTCCAGGTGCTGGGTGGGCTTACGGTTCGGAAGAACCTGAGGTGAGCGAGTGTCCGACATGTCGAGTCATCTCCAGATGCGGGCCCCTGTTTGAGGTCCTCAGGTTCACAAGTCAAGGAGGGCTCGAACTTTCGACTCGAGCTCCCTGTAGATGCCGCAGGGCGCCCGCCGTTCCTCAGGCCACCCACGAGAGCGGGAGGAGGTCTACCGGGTCCCCCTCCATCAAGCTGCTCGTTTCCAGGGGGAAGTGCAGCAAATGGGTCGCCGCCGCGGCTGAGCGCAGAACACCGGACGTTTGCGTCGCCAGGGGGCGCGCCCAGAGGCTGCCCTCTCTCCAGACGGCCGAGACGCGGACGAAGTGCGCCAGCCCCACGGGCTTGGACAGGCGGCCGTCCAGGCGGCCGGGGACCTTGCCCGGCGCCACCTGGGCATGGCCGAGGAGCCGGCGGAGGGCAGGGCGGACGAAGAGCTCGAAGGTGACCAGCGACGAGGTTGGGTTGCCCGGGAGCCCGAAGAACAGCGTGGCGCCGCGCCGCCCCACCACCAGCGGCTTGCCCGGCTTGATGGCGACGCGCCAGAGGTGCTGCTCCACGCCCAGCACGGCCAGGACCTCCTTCACGTAGTCCCGCTCGCCCACGGACACGCCCGCGCTGGTGAGCACCACGTCGAAGCCCTCCACGCGCGAGAGCGCGTCCTCCACGGAGTCCCGGGTGTCACGGGCGATGCCCAGCAGGGTGGGGACGCCGCCCGCGCGCCGGACCGCCAGCGCGAGGGACGGGGCGTTGGTGTCGACGATGCGCCCGTCGGGCGGCTCATCGGCGCGGCACAGCTCGTCGCCCGTGGAGAGGATGGCCACCCGCGGCGCGCGGTACACGGGCGCGGCCTGACGCCCCTGCGCCCACAGGAGCCCCAGCTCCGGGATTCCCAGGGGCGTGCCGCGCGGCAGGAGCACCTGGCCCTCGCGGGCGTCCTCGCCTCGGGGGCGCACGAAGTGTCCCGGCGCCACGGCTTCGAGGACCTCCACGTGATCCGCGCCGCCCTGGCCACTCGCGCGCGTCCGCTCCCGCATCACCACCGCGTCCGCGCCCGCGGGCAGGGGCGCGCCCGTCATGATGCGGGCGCAGACGCCGGGGGACAGGGCCTTGGTGGGCAGGGCGCCGGCGTAGAGGGTCTCCCCCACCTGGAGACGGACGGGCAGGGGCCCCGCGAGGTCCGCGCTGCGCACCGCGTAGCCGTCCATGGCCGAGTTGTCCCAGGGAGGGAGGGTCCGCTGCGCCATCACGTCCTGGGCGAGCACCCGGCCCATGGCCTCGTCCAGCGCCAGCCACTCCGTGGGCAGGGGCGCGCACAGGCCGAGGATCCGCGACCGGGCCTCGTCTTCCGGAAGCAAGTTGGCGGAGTCGTTCATGCCCGGCTTATAGCCATGCGCGGGCGTCGTGGCTCGAACCCTCTTCGCGAGCAAAGTCCGTGGGATAATCAAGTGTTAGTTTGACAGCCTAGCTGATCATCGTTACAAGCGACATTGGTCGCGAGGCTTGCCTGCTTTCAGGGCAGGCCGCCAACCCGTTGAAAGGACACGGGAACTCTCAAGGAGACTGCGTCGATGGCCAAGCCCAAGTCTGGGGCCAAGAAGACGACTCCCGCTGGCAAGGCTGGCGCAAAGCCCGCTGCGAAGAAGGACTCCGCTGCCCGGCTGGATCTGATCAAGAACGCCTCAAAACGGGTGGCAAAGGCGGCGACGAAATTGGCGAAGGCGGCATCGGATATCTCGAAGGGGGCCAAGGGGGCAGTGAAGAAGGCCGCGCAGGAGAAGGCCACTGCGAAGAAGGCCGCTCCGGCTGGGAAGACGGCATCCGCGCCCAAGGCTGCTCCCGCCTCGAAGTCGGCGAAGGCCGCTCCCGCGAAGGCGCCCGCCGCCAGCAAGTCCAGCGCAGGCGGCAAGGCGTCCAAGGCGAGCGCCGCCCCCACGTTCACCGCGCCTCCTCCAGCGGAGAAGCCGCGTCCCCGGGCCACCAAGCTCCCGCCTCCGGGCGAGCCCCTCACCAAGCGTGAGCTGGAGCAGCTCCTGACGGCCGGCGAGGGCCGCGGCGTCACGGGCGAGGGCAGCCTCAAGGGCCGCCTGGTGGTGACCAACGACCTGCCGCACCTGGTGGTCGTCGGGCGCGACAAGCGCGAGCTGACCTTCCTCCTCCAGGGGCCGGATCAGGAAGTGCTCCCGGCCTACGTGGACCACAAGGTCTCCGTCGTCGGGCTCATCCGCAAGACGACCAACCACGGCGGCGTGGTGGACGTGCGCAAGTACGCCGCCAAGAGGCCGGACGCCGATGTGGCGGATGCCTCTCCCGCCGAGACGGAAGCGCGGCTGCGCTACCTGTCCCCGGGCGAGGTCTCCATGGTGACGGCGGCCGGTATGGGCGCGGGCATCAAGGGCTTCGCGGGCGTGCGCGGAAACCTGGAGATGACGGGCGAGGAGTACGTGCTCGTCGTGTCCAACGGCGGGACGCGCCAGCAGGTGTCCTTCATCATCGAGGGCAAGGCCGCGGGCAAGGCGCTCCGCAAGCACGTGGGTCAGACACTTCAGGTGCAGGGCGTCGTCGACAAGACGTCCGGCTGGGGTGGCCGCATCCAGGCGGAGATTCTGGAGCCGCGTCCGTCCGAGGCTCGCGCGGTGTCCCGCGACGAGATGGAGCTGGTGCACATCGAGGGAGAGGTGCCCACGTCCGTGGACGTGCGCCTCAACCACGGCCTCACGGTGCGTCTGCCGGAGCAGCCGGGCTTCACCTGGGCCATCGAGCCGACGGTGGCCAAGCGCGTGGGCCTGCGCGAGGCCAACTTCGAGCCCGCGGAAGAGGACGGCGCTGGCACCCGCGAGTTCTTCTTCACGCCGCGCAACCCGGGCAACTTCGAAGTGGAGTTCTTCCTGGCCAAGGCGCTTTCCCCGGGCCTGGTTGACCGGTCCTTCAAAATCAACGTCACGGTCAAGCCTTGAGGGTCGCCGCCCGGAGAAGAATCCGGGCGGTGGCTGGTCGCCGGGGGGTTCCCGTCCGGCTGCTTCGGGCTTACCCGTTCCCGTAGCGGCCGAGCCGCGACCCCACCGTGAGCCTTTCTCCAGAACTCCTCAAGCAGATCCTCACTGACGCAGACCACCCGCTGGGCATCAAGGAGCTCCTCCGGCTCGCGGGCCTGCACCCTGGCCAGCAGACCGAGCTCAAGCGCACCTTGCGCGAGCTCGTCCGCCAGGGGGACATCCTCAAGGAAGGCAAGCGCTTCGTGCCCAGCGTGCCCACCCGGCGCGAGGCCGGTGCACGTGAGCAGGGCGGCCCCACTGCCTGGCGCCAGCGCGGCCACGCCGTCGTGGGCCGGCGCCGCGAAGGCTTCCAGGGTGGCGATACACGCCGGCAGGGGCCGCGCGCGGCACCCGGTGGCTTCGCGGCCCGCCGCCAGGAGGCCGGTGGCCGCGGCAAGGGCCATGGCTGGCAGGGGCGCGAGCGCGGGGCCGGGCGGGGCGAGTGGCCTGCGCGCCGTGGGCGCTTCGACGAAGCCGACGGGCATGAGCTGTTGGAGGGAATCCTCCACGTCCACCGCGACGGCTTTGGCTTCGTCCACCCGCTGTCCGGGGAGGGCGACAACGTCTTCCTGCCGCCGCACGAGGCCCAGCGGGCGCTCGACAACGACCGGGTGGTGGTGGCCGTCACGGGCCGCCCGCCTCGGCTGGAAGGGCGGTTGATCCGCGTGGTGCAGCGCCGGCGGGAGCTGGCGGTGGGGACCTACGCGGTGAAGGGGCGCTACGCCGTGGTATACCCCACGGACTCCAGCCTGCCGGGTCCCATCCGCGTCCCCCTGACGCAGATGGCGAGGGACGGCGATCTGGTGAAGGTCCAGCTGGGCATCGGTGCCCAGCTGCTCGACCCTGATCGCGGGTTGCACGGTGAGGTCGCTGGCTCCCTCGGCAAGCCCGGGACGCCGAGCGCCGAGGTCCTGGGGGTCGCCTACTCCCAGGGGTTCTCCGACGAGTTCCCGCCGGAGGTCATGGTCGAGGCCGACCGCTACGGCGTGACGGTGTCCGAGGAAGAGGCGCGTGGCGAGGACCGGCGGGACCTGCGCTCGTTGCCGCTCATCACCATCGATGGTGAGGATGCGCGCGACTTCGACGATGCCGTCTACGCCGAGGCGAGCGCGGACGGCTGGCGGCTGGTGGTGGCCATCGCGGACGTGTCGCATTACGTCCGGGAGGGCAGCGCGCTGAACACGGAGGCGCTGCGCCGCGCCACGTCCGTGTACCTGCCGGACCGGGTGTTGCCCATGCTCCCGGAGCGCCTGAGCAACGGCATCTGCTCGTTGCGGCCCGGCGAGGACCGGCTGTGCATGGTGGCGGACATGACGTTCGACCGGCGCGGCCAGCGCCGCTCGTCTGCCCTGTACCCGGCTGTGATGCGCAGCGCGGCGCGGTGTACGTACAACGAGGTGCAGGACGTCCTCGACGGCAAGGACGTGCCACATCGCAATGCGTTCAAGCCGCACTTCGAAGCGCTGATGTCCCTGGCGCGCGCGCTGACGGCGATGCGCAAGGAGCGCGGCGCCATCGACTTCGACCTGCCCGAGCACAAGGTGGTGCTGGGAGAGGACGGGCTGCCGCTCCGCATGGACAAGCGCGAGCGCAAGGACAGCCACCGTCTCATCGAGGAGTGCATGCTCGCCGCCAACGAGGCGGTGGCCACCTTCTTCCAGGACGAGGGGCTGCCCACCGTGTACCGGTTCCACGGCGAGCCGGATCCGCAGAAGCTCGCCACCTTCGCCGCGCTCGCGGAGGCGTATGGCTTCAAGCTGCGCGTCGAGGACGGCGTGTCATCGAAGGAGCTGGACGCGTTCATCAGCCAGCTCCAGGGACACCCGGAGCAGCGCGCGCTGAACCAGCTCCTGCTCCGCTCCATGATGCAGGCCGTGTACACCGCCTCACGCGTGGGCCACTACGGCCTGGCGGCGGAGCACTACCTGCACTTCACGTCGCCCATCCGGCGCTACCCGGACCTGCTGGTGCATCGCCTGCTCAAGGCGCACTGGGAGCGGCGCGGACGCAAGGCGTCACCGTCGAGGCTGGAGCGCGAGGAAGCGCAGCTCGAGGACATGGCCGAGCAGTGCTCCGAGCGGGAGCGCGCGGCGATGCAGGTGGAGCGCGAGGTGGTCTCCTTCTACGCGTGCCTGTTGATGAAGGAGCACGTGGGCGAGGAGTTCGCCGCCACGGTGGCGGCCATTACCGACTTTGGCTTCTTCGTCGAGCTGGACGAGGAGCATGTCGAAGGACTGGTGAAGGCGGAGACGCTGGGGCCGGGCTCGAAGCTGGACAAGCTGACGCATTCGCTGGTGTACGCCAATGGCCGCCGCGTGCGCGTGGGCCAGAAGCTTCGCGTGCGGCTGACCTCCGTCAACGTGACGGCGAAGAAGATCGACTTCGAGGCGCTCCAGTTCGAGGGAGAGGCGCCGCTGAGCCGTGCCGGGGCGCAGCCGCATCGGCGCCAGGCGTGGAAGGTCGAAGCCCCGTCGGAGCGAGAGTGGGGCGGCCGGCGCGAGCGGGCAGGGCGGCCCGGGCGCCGGGAGCGAGAAGCCGCCGCGGGCAGGGGCGTGCATGGCGCTCCCGAGGAAGCTGCTCCCAGCGGCCCACGTGGACGCTTCTCTCGGGAGGGACGTCGGGAAGAGGCGGCGCAGCATCGGAAGGCGCCGCGGTTTCCTCCTCCCGGGGCCCGTGAGGACCGGACGCACCGGCCCGCCGAGCCCGCTGGGTTGGAGCCGAAGCCGTGGGAGAAGCGCAGGCTGATCGTGCGGCCTGAGCGACCCGTGGAGCCCGAGGCCCAGGTGACCGAAACGGCCGCGGAGCCTTCGACGTCGCCGCATCCCGGATTCGACAGGCTTCGGGCGCTGGCCTCGCAGCATCAGCGTGGCTCCGATAGCCGAGGTGCGGCTCCGCGCTCGAAATCCTCCGAGAAGAAGTGGGAGGGGGCCGGGCCCCGGTTCCCCGCGCCACGCCCTCGGCCAGAGACCGAGGCGGAGCGGGCCTTCATGACGGAGCCGCCGGGCTTCTCGACGGAAGCGGGCGCCGAGCCCCCCGTATCCATGCCTGCACAGGCGCCATCCAGCGCGGAGAGCCCTGTCCCGGAGCGTCCGTCGCGGGCGCGCGTGGAGGCCGCACGGGAGGAGCATGGCGCGGCGTTGACGGCTCCGCGGAGTGAGGTTGCGGCGACGTCAGCGGACTTCGAAGCGGCGGGGCCGCCCGAGGCTCCGGCGCCCATGACGGGCACGGCCGAGGTGCGTGAGGTTGCATCCCCTGACGAGGCTCCCGTGAAGCGGCGGGCCTCGCGGAAGAAGGCCGTGGTGAAGAAGGCGGCGGTGAAGAAGGCAGCTACGCAGAAGAAGGCGGCTGCGCCGAAGAAGGCCGTGCCAGGAGGCGCCAAGAAGCCCGGGGCGAAGAAGGCGGCGGCCCAGGCGAAGAAGGCCGCGCCCAAGCGCGCCGCGACGCCGCCCAAGGCCACGAAGAAGGCTGCCGCGGCCCGGAAGACCCCGAAGCCCGCGACGGCGAAGTCGGCCCCGGCGAAGAAGCCGAAGCCGGCCCCGGCGAAGAAGCGGAGCGCTCCGACGAAGAAGCGCTGAGACCGACGCGGGCTGCGCTGCCAGCGTGGCTCGCGGAATCAGGAGGTAACGTGAGTTTTGTCCGGCTTCTGGGAGTCATGCTCGCCATCGCGGGAGCGGTGCTGCTCTGGTCCGGCCTCAAGGCGCGCGATTCGCTCGCGGAGCGGGCCACCGAGCTGATTACAGGCCGGAACACGGACCGCACCACGCTGTACCTCGCTGGCGGGAGCGCGGCGCTCGCGGGGGGCCTGTTGATGGTGCTCGCCGGGGGCGGCAGGCGGCGGCGCTGAGGCGGGCCCCGGGCTCCTGCCTGTGAAGCACGAAGGGCCCGGAACCGACTCGCGGTCCCAGGCCCTTGCGCACGTCCGGCGTTGACGGCTGGCGGATTACGGCGTGGGGTTCGCCTGGGCCTTCGTGGCCTTCGTGGCCTCAGCGAACTTCTTCGTCATCTCCGCGAACTCCACCTGGTACGCGTCCATGCGCTTCTGGTGCTCCTCGGCGCGCGCGTTCGCCTCGGCGACGATTTCCTTGTTCTTGGCGTTCTCCGCCGCCTCGGACAGCGCCATCTCCTTCTGCTGCCGCTCGAACTCCATCAGGCGGCCCATCACCACGCGCTTGTTGAGGTACGTGTTGGCGGAGTTGGGGTTGATGGCGATGACCTGGTCGTAATAGCCGAGCGACTTCTCCAGCGACTCCTTGATGATGGGCGCGTTCATCGAACGGGCACCGCCGCGCTGCGCGTAGATCTCCGCGATCCAGCCGAGGGAGGCCTCGTCCTTCGGCTCCAGCTTCAGGGCCTCGTTGAAGTACTTCTCGGCCTCCTCTGTCGTGCCGCCCGTCATGTACATGCTGGCCAGCGTCCGGTAGACCTCGGCCTTCTCGGCAGGCGTGGTCTTCAGCTCGCCCATCTTCAGGACGGCCTCGGCGGCCTCGTTCATCTGCCCGAGCTGCATGTGGGCAAAGGCCTTCTTCTCCCAGACCTTCTCCTGCTTGGGGTCGGCCTGGAGCGAAAGGGCGTATTCCGCGGCCGCTTCCTTGTACTCCTTCTTGCTCAGGTGGTCGCTTCCGGCGATGCGGTGATTCTTCGCGGTGTCGTCCTCGGCCTTACAGCCCGCGAAGGCGCCACCCAGCGTGAGCGCTCCGACCACCAATCCGACTTTTCCCAGGCGCTTCATATATGTGCCTCTCGAGATCTCTTGAGGACCCTCCCTCACGGGTCCTGATTCGGCGGGGAGCATACTCGAAGTCGGGCCCTCGCGGCCCTTCGCCCGGCGCCTCGGCCCTCGGGGGGCAGGCAGCCCTCGCACGGGATGTCCTGGTGCGTCATGCCGTCAGCACGAGCTTGACGATTTCCGGGGGGCTGCCGACCCGCATTGGAGGACCCCAGAAGCCGCAGCCGCGGCTGACGTAGATGCTCGAGTCACCGTGCGTGTACAGCCCCGCGGTGTGCTCCCACGCCAGCCCGATGAGCAGCGTCATGGGCACGAGCTGGCCGCCATGGGTGTGCCCCGAGATCTGCAGGTCCACGCCGCGTTCGGCGGCCACCTTGAAGTTCGCTGGCTGGTGCGCGAGCAGGACCGCGGCCCGGTCCGGATCCCGCCCCGCGAGCGCCTGGTCGAGGTCATAGCCCGTCTTGTGACGCCTGCGGCCACCGCTCCAGTCGTCCACGCCCACCAGGTCGAAGGACGCGCCCGCGTCACCGATGCGCACGTGCCGGTTGCGCAGCACCTCGATGCCCAGCGTCTCCAGGAACGCCGACCACTCCTCGTCGCCCGAGTAGTAGTCGTGGTTGCCGGTGACGAAATAGCTGCCGTAGCGCGACTTCAGCGCGGCGAGCGCCGAGACATGGCCGCCCAGCGAGGCGACGTCGCCATCCACCAGGTCTCCGGTGATGGCGAACAGGTCGGGGCGCAAGGCGTTGGCCTGCTGGACGAGCGCATCCATGTACCGGCGCTGGATGAAGTGGCCCACGTGGATGTCGGTGAGCTGCACGATGCTGAGCCCGTCCAGCGCCCTGGGCAGCTTGGGCACCTTCACGGCCAGCTCGGTGACGATGGGGGGCGAGAAGGCGCGCCAGCTTCCATAGGCCGCCAGTCCGCCACCCGCGACGAAGGCGCCTCCCGCCACGGCCTGTCCCAGGAAGCGCCGCCGGGCCTCATCGGCCTGGGGCGGAGGCGGGGCGGGCGCTTCCGCGAGAGGCGCGGCGCGCCGGGGCGGGGGCCTCACACGCCGGACGAGGGCCGTGAGCCCCTGGCCCGTGTCCACGAGGAACAGGGCGATGCCGAGGCACAGCGCCACGCCCATCCAGGTGTACATCGCAATGGAGAGCGGACCCTCGGCGCCTTCGGGCAGCAGATCCACCACGGTGCGCCGGAACCCCAGAATGCCTGTCAGCGCCACGAGCACGCCCATGGCCAGCCACCGGGCAAGGGGGCCGTGCACGAGCTGCCGCACCAACCTTCGGTACAGGTAGAGGTGGCCCAGCACCGCGCCGAGCCCGATGAGCATCGAGAAGGAGAAGAGTCGCACCGGAATGAAAGCTGTCGAGGCTGTGAGGGAATGAGCAGGGTAGCACGGCCCAGGATGGTCCGGCGCGAGAGCTCGAGCCCCCGTCCTGGGCTGGTATTTCCTGCACCGGGAGTCGCCGGGGCCCAGGGCCCCTTGATAGAGCCTGCGCCGAGGGAGGAGCGAGGACATGGACAAGGTCATCGTCATCACGGGAGCGAGCGGCGGGATTGGCGCGGAGCTGGCCCGGCAGGCGGCCGGGCAGGGCGCCCGTCTGGTGCTGGCCGCGCGACGGCAGGCGGAGCTGGAGGCAGTGGCCGCCCGGTGCGGGAGCGAGGCGCTCGCGGTGGTCACCGACGCGACGCGCCGCGCGGACATGGAGCGGCTCCGTGACGCGGCGCTCGCCCGCTTCGGCCGCATCGACGTGTGGGTGAACAACGCGGGCCGGGGCATCACCCGCTCCGTGGCCGAACTCACGGACGCGGACCTGGAGACCATGTGGCGCGACAACGTGAACAGCGCGCTCTACGGCATGCAGGCGGTGCTGCCGCACTTCCAGGCGCGGAACGCGGGGCAGATCGTCAACGTCTCCAGCACACTCGGGCGCCTGCCCATGGTTCCACACCGGTCCGCGTACAGCGCGGCGAAGCACGCGCTCAACGCGCTCAGTGCCTGCCTGCGCCAGGAACTGCGCGAGTCACACCCTGGCATCACCGTCACCGTGGTGATGCCGGGCGTGGTCGCCACGGCCTTCGGGGACAACGCGCTCGGGGGCGGCCCGGACTCGCGGACGTTGCCGGGGGCCCAGCGCGTCGAGGCCGCGGCGAAGGTCATCCTCGACGCCATCGAGCAGCCGCGCCCGGAGGTCTACACGCAGCCGACCATGCAGGCGCTGGTCGAGCGGTACTACCGCGACGTGGGTGCCTTCGAAGTTGGCGCCAGCAAGCCCTGAGGGCCGGCGCAGTCCACCTCACTCCGCGGTCCGCGCCCGCGCGCTTCGACGCGTCACACGCCTGGGGGCGCGCCACCCGGCGCCGTCACGCTGGAACGGCGCGTGCTCACGTGCGCGCTTCCTGGCCCGCCGAGGCACCCGCGCTCTTCAGGTCCTCGATGATGGCCCGGCTGAAGTCCTCCAGGTCATCGGGCTTGCGGCTGGTGATCCAGTTGGCATCGCGCACCACCACTTCATCCTTCACCGTGACGTTGGGGATGAGGCTCAGGTCCTGCTGAATCGTGGGCCAGGCCGTGAGCGTCCGCCCATCCACGATGCGCGCGGCGATGAAGAGCTGCGGCCCATGGCACACCGCTGCGATGAGCTTCCCGCGATCGTCGAATTCCTTCACGAACCGGACGAAACGCTCGTCGGCCCGGAGGTGGTCCGGCGAGTAGCCCCCGGGGATGAGCAGCATGTCGAAGTCATTCACCTGGACGTCATCGATGCTCCGGTCCAGGCGGAACGTCTCCTTGCCTCGTTTGCCCATGACCTCGGCTCCGGCCTTCTTGCCGATGAGGACCACCTCATGGCCTGCCTGCCGCAGCCTGTCGTAGGGCACCCGGAGCTCCGAGTCCTCGAAGCCCGCGTCCACGATGCACGCAATCCGCTTTCCGCCCGCCATGTCATCCCTCCTCGAGTGGGGTCTGCAAACATCTGCACGCTGTGCAGCCCCGGCCAGGAAGGGGAGGCCCGGACATGGCTTCCGGGCGCGTTGCCTGCCGCTGCCCCGGACGGGCGGGCAGGCATGCGCGGCGACGGCCTCCGTCGTGGCGGGGGCCGCCGGGGGCATCACTCGTAGCGGAGCGATTCGATGGGCGCCAGGCTCGCCGCGCGGCGCGCCGGCCAGATGCCGAAGAACACGCCCACGGTCGCGGAGAAGGCAATGGCCACGACGATGGCCTCGGGGGCCACCACCACCGTCCAGCCCGCCATGCGCTCGAGCGTCGCCGCGCCGCCGATGCCCAGCAGCAACCCGAGCGTTCCGCCCGCCAGGCACAGCACGAGCGACTCCACGAGGAACTGGAGCATGATGTCCATGCCCGTGGCGCCCAGGGCCTTGCGCAGGCCAATCTCGCGCGTCCGCTCCGTCACCGAGACGAGCATGATGTTCATGATGCCGATGCCTCCCACCAGCAGGGAGATGGCGGCGATGCCGGCCAGCAGCAGGGAGAAGGTCTGCGTGGTCTCCTGCATGGTGTTGAGCAGCGAGGCCTGGTCGCGGATGTTGAAGTCCGCGGCCTGCTCCGGGCGCAGCCGGTGCTCGCGGCGAATCTTCTGGTCGATCTCCGCCATCGCGTCGCTCATCGTGGTGTCGCTCACGGCCTGCACGGCGATGGAGCGGATGCGGTCGCTGCCCATCACCCGGAACTGCGCGGTGGACAGCGGGATGTAGAGGCTCTCGTCCGGGTTGTTGAAGCCCTGCGCGCCTTTCTCGGCCAGCACCCCGATGACCTCGAAGGGAATCCCCCGGATGCGGATGGACTCGCCCACCAGGGACGCGGTGTCGGCCAGGCCCAGCTGGGTGCCCGCGAGCGCGCCCAGCACCACCACCCGGCGGCGCCCCCGGTCCTCCGCCTCCGTGAAGAGCCGGCCGTGCGTAATCTGGCCCTGGTTGACGCGGAAGTAGTCCGGCCAGGTTCCCACGACGGACAGGTTCGCGTTCTTCGCGCCGTACTCCACCTGGAAGCGCGATTCGATCTCCGGCGCGACGGCCTGGATGTAGCGCGGGTTCTCACGCAGGGCCTCCGCGTCATCGATGGTCAACGACGCCTGGGCGCGAATCATGCCGCCCCCGGCGAAGGACTGGCCGGGACGCACCGTGAGGACGTTGGTCCCCAGCGTCTGGAGCCGCTGCGCCACCGAGCGCTGCGCGCCTTCGCCCAGCGCCACCATGGTGATGACGGCGGCGATGCCGATGACGATGCCCAGCATCGTCAGCAAGGAGCGCAGCTTGTTGGCGAGGACCGCATCGAATGCGACCCGGATGATTTCTCCCATGACGTGTCCTCCTCCTTCCTCGAACCAGGCCTAGCGCCGCATGCGCGAACCACCGCCCGCGCCAGGAATCACGCCGCCCGTCATCTGGCGCATCCGCTCCGTGTTCTGCTGCTGCTGCTGCTGGAGCTTCGCGACGGTGATGAGCACCACCTGCTCGCCTTCCTCCAGTCCGCTCACCACCTCGGTGCTCTCCCAGTCGCTCAGGCCCAGCGTGACGCGCCGGGGCTCCACGGCCTTCGGACCCTGCACGAAGACGACGCCCATCCGCGTGTCCCCCGTGCCCTGGCGATCCTCCCGCGCCCGGCGCGCCGCACGGCCCTCGCCCGCGCCGCCCTGGCCTTCGCCCATGCTTCGGCCGGCCTCGGCCTTCACCGGCACCGCGTTGGCGCCCGCGCCCGCCTCACCGGCGGCAGAGACCGTCGTCGCACCCCGGTTGCTTGGGGCACCCGGCGGACGCATCATCGCGCGCATCGCATCTTCGGAGACGCCCACGGCGGCCGCCGCGGCCCGCGCGTCGCGAATGCCCACCACCGCGGTGTTGGGCACGGTGATGGCGTTGCGCCGGCGGGAGATTTCGATCGCCACCTCCGCGTTCATCCCCGGGCGGAGCAGGCCGTCCGGGTTGTCCATCCGCACGAGGACCGGGAAGAGGGTGACGTTCTGCTCCACCACGGCCTGGGGTTCGATCTTCACGACCTCACCCATGAAGGTGCGGCCCGGGTAGGCCTCCATGGTGATGCGCGCCTTCAGACCGGGCTTGATCTGCCCGACGTCCGTCTCATCCACCTTGGCGCGCACCTGCATCACCGACAGGTCGGCCATCTTGAACAGCGCGGTGCCGCCGGAGACGTTGTTGGTGGCCGAGGCGATGATGACGCCCGGCTGGATGGCCCGCTCCAGGATGGTGCCGGCGCTCGGCGCGACGATGGTGACGTCCCGGCTGCGCTCGCGCGCCAGCTGGAGGTTCGTCTCCGCACGGACCTTGGCGGCCCGCGCCGTCGCGGAGGCGTCCACGGCCGTCTCGTACTCCTGCTGTGTCACATAGCCGTCCTGGCGCAGCGCCTCCATGCGCACGCGCTGGGCCTCGGTCGTGTTCAGCCGCACCCGCGCGGACTCCAGGTCGGCCTGGGCCTGGGCCAGCGCGTTCTGCACGTCACGCGGCTCGACCTCCGCCAGCAGCGCGCCCTGGGCCACGGTGTCACCGGTGTCGAAGTGGACCTTCAGCACCTCGCCGGAGGCCTTGGACTTCACCTCCACCACGCGAAGCGGCTCGACCAGGCCCGCGGATTCGGCGATGACCTCCATGTCCCGGCGCTCCGCCACCGTCAGCGCGGCCGAGCGCTCCTGCGTCCTGGGCTCTCCGCCGCGCTGGGTGACGTACACGCCCGCTCCGAGAAGGAGCGCGGCACTGCCCGAGATGATCCACGCCTTCGTCTTGCTCACGACGACCTCCCGTTCCCTGTCCCACGCTGCGAGCGTGGCGAAAATTCAGCTCCGATTCCGCTCGTCCCGCTCGATGACGCCGTCCTTGAGGAACAGCACCCGCTGCGCGTGCGCCGCGATGTCCGACTCGTGGGTGACGAGCATCAGCGTCTGTCCCTGGGCGTGCAGCTCACCGAAGAGGGCCATGATCTCCTCGCCCGTGCGGCTGTCCAGCGCGCCCGTGGGCTCGTCCGCCAGCAGCAGGGCGGGCTGCGTCACCAGCGCGCGGGCAATGGCCACGCGCTGGCGCTGACCGCCGGACAGCTCGTTGGGACGGTGGTCCTTGCGCGAGCCCAGACCCACCTTCTCCAGCATGGCCGCCGCACGCTCGCGCCGGTCCTTCTTGGGGACGCGGGCGTAGATGAGCGGCAGGGCCACGTTGTCCAGCGCTGACGCGCGGGGCAGCAGGTTGAAGCTCTGGAACACGAAGCCCAGCTCCCGGTTCCGGATGCGGGCCAGCGCGTTCTCCGACATGCCTGCCACCGGCTGGCCGTTGAGCCAGTACTGGCCTTCGCTCGGGACGTCCAGGCAGCCGATGAGGTTCATGAAGGTGGACTTGCCGGAGCCGGACGGGCCCATGACGGCGACGTATTCGTTGCGTCGGATGGTGAGGCTCACGCCGCGCAGCGCGCGGACCACCTCGGAGCCCATCGTGTAGTCCTTGCGCAGCCCCTCGACGCGGATGACCACGTCGGAGATGTCACGCGACGGAGCGGTGCCCTGTGGCGCCTGCGGTTGGGGGGGCGTGCTCACAGCGGCCTCCCCGCGAGCGCTTCCAGCTCCGCGCGCGCGATGCGGTACTCGAAGCGGGACGCCACCAGGCTGGTCTCCGCCTGCACGAGGTTCTCCTGGGACGTCAGTAGCTCGAGGATGGTGGTGGCCCCCAGCTTGTATCGCTCCTGCTGCACCTTCAGGTCTTCCCGCGCCACCGAGACGGACTCCGCCGCCAGGGCGATGCGGTTCGACGCCAGCTTGAGCTGGCTCAGGGAGGTGCCCACGCCCGAGCGCACCGCGCGCCGGGTGTCCGCCAGCGTGGCTTGCGCCACCGACGCCTGGGTCCGTGCGTTCACCACGCGCTCCTCCCGCACGAAGCCGTCGAAGATGGGGTAGGAGAGGCCCAGCCGCACCGACCAGCTCGTGCGGCCCCCCGTGAGCGCGGGCTCGTCGTTGAACCAGTCATAGCCACCCGACAGGCGCACCGTGGGGAGGTAGTTCGACCTGGCCGAGTTGACGCCGGCCTCCGCGGCACGCAGGTCGGCCTCCGCCGCCAGCACCGCTGGCGCCCGGGCGGTGATTTCGTCGGCCAGGGCCTCCTCGGTGAGCGCGAGCGGGGCCTCTTCCTGGTTCTCCAGGGGCGTGGCGTCCACCGGGCCGTCCTCACCAATCAGCCGCCCCAGCGACAGCGCCGCGGCGGTGCGCTGCGTCTGCGCGGAGAGGAGGGCCTCCTGCGCGGAGGTGAGGTCGTACTTCGCCCGCAACAAATCGGAGCGCGTCGCCGAGCCCACGGCCAGCCGCCGCTCGGCGGCCTCCGCGTTCTGCTTCGCGCGCTCGATGCGGGAGCTGGCGACTTCCTCCAGGCCGCCCGCGCGCAGCACCTCGTAGTAGGCGCGCTCGACGTTGAGCACCGCGGAGGCACGCTGCGCCGTGAGCCCGGCCTGGGCCGCGCTGGAGCGCGCCTGTGCCTGCCGACTGTTGGCGCTGCGCTGGCCGCCGGTGAAGACGTTCCACGAGGCGGACAAACCCGTGCTGTAGTTGTCGCTGGGGGCGTTGAACACCGCGCCGGTGGTCGGGTCCAGGCGCTGGCTGCTCGCCAGCGAGCTGCTCGCGCTCGCCGACAGGGTCGGCAGGTAGGCGCCAAACGCGCTGCGCTCGGCCGCGCCCGTCGTCGTGACGCTGCCGGTGGCCTGCGCCACCTGGGGGCTCGTCTTCAGCGCCAGGGCAATGGCCTCCTCCAGCGTGACGCTCTTCCGCTGCGGCGTCTCCTGGGCCAGCCCCACACCGGGCGCCGCCACCAGCCCGAGGAAGCCCAGGGCCAGGGCCGTCATCCGGTACGGTTTCCGCTTCCACCACGGCGTTGTCTGTCCGTTTTTCATCGCAGGCTGGTGCCATTGCATTCAGCTTGCCAGGGGGCAACCTCTGGAAATGACTTGGGAAATGGCTGCCAGGGCTGCGGGAACCGCAGTCGGAGTGCGGATTCCGCACCGTCGCTCGGCGGTTCTGGCACCGCGCGCCCGCGGGCCCCTGTCAGCGGGGCCCGTGCCTCTCAACAGCGGGCGTGGGCCCCGTGATTGCACTGGGAGGCCGTGAGGAGCAGGCACGCCCGTGTGGCGCGGCTGCTCCGTCGCCCTGTCGGCGGCCTCGTGGCCGCCCCCCCGGGAGTGATGCCCATGCCCCCTGAGATGCCCGGACGACGTCCAGCGCGCGAGTCGCGCACCGCTGACGGAAGAGGGTGCGGATTCCGCACTCCACATGCAGAGTTCGCAGTCCGTGGAGGTGTGCGATGGAGTTGCAGTCACCCCGGTGGAGGTCGGCGATGAGCGGCGCTCCCTGGTGGCGCCCGCTCGGGCCCCGTGCGCCCTGGGTGGCGGCGGTGCTCATGTGCGCGGTCCTGATGTCGGCGGCGCTGTTCATCCGGAGCACCGCGCTGGAGTCGTCCGCCCTGGTCGCCCGGGGCATGGCCAACGTCATCATGGTGGCGGGCTTCGAGGCCTTCCGCGACGCGGACGGGCTGCCCGACCAGGCCGCGCTGGACGCCTTCCTGGCTTCCCACCAGGGGGGCGGCCTCCGCTACGTGGCGGTGCTGGACGATGAGCAGCCGCTGGTGTCGGCCGGTGAGGGGAAGGTGGGGATCCGCGACATCCAGGAGGGCTCGCCGCTGGTGGTGGAGGGCGCTCGTGCGCGGCTCATCCACCGCATCCGCCGGCCCCGGCCGCAGTTCGGTCCGCTGACGCTCGAAGAGACGCGGAGCCTGTCCACGGCGGGCGACGTCCAGGAGCCGCGCAAGCCCCTGCGGATGCTCTACGAGTTCGAGCCGCTCACGGCGCTGGAGCTGGAGTCGCGCTCGCAGCGCCTGCTCGGGGTGGCGGTGGCCTCGTGCGTGGGCATCCTCGCGCTGGCCTTCGCGTTCTCCCGCTCGCTGGCGCAGCGCGAGGCCCTGGCCGGGGAGCTGGAGCGGGGGAGGCGGCTGGCCGCGCTGGGCACGATGTCCGCGGTGCTGGCCCATGAGCTCCGCAACCCCCTGGCGTCGCTCAAGGGGCACGCGCAGCTGCTGGCCGAGCGGGTGGAGCACGACGCCGTCCTGGCGCCGAAGGCGGGCCGCGTCGTGTCGGAGGCCGTCCGCCTGGAGCAGCTGATGAACGACCTGCTGGGCTTCGTGGCCAGTGGCGAGCTGCGGCGCGTGGACGTGGACCCCAACGACGTGCTCCGCGCGGCGGTGGAGAGCGCGGGCGCCTGGCGCGTGGAGGCCCGCTACCTGCCCACGCGGACGCACTGGCCGCTCGACGCGGGCCGCTTGCAGCAGGCGCTGGAGAACGTGTTGCGCAACGCCGTCCAGGCCAGCCCCGAGGAACGGCGGGTGGAGGTGAGCGTGGAGCAGCAGGAGGCGTCGCTCGTGTTCACCGTGAAGGACCACGGCCCGGGCATCGCGGCGGGCGAGGAGGAGCGCATCTTCGAGCCCTTCGTCACCGGCCGCATGCGCGGCGTGGGGTTGGGGCTGGCCATCACCCGCCGCATCGTCGAGCTGCACGGAGGCTCGGTGAGCGCGCGCAGTCATGCCGGGGGCGGCGCGGAGTTCCGCCTCACCGTTCCGGCGAGAGGAGCCTGAGCCATGGCGCGAATCCTGGTGGCGGATGACGAAGAGGGCGTGCGCTCGTTCCTCGCCGAGGCGCTGGAGTTCGAGGGCCACACGGTGACGACGGCCGCCGACGGCGACGAGGCCGCGAGGATTCTGGCGCGGCAGGGCGTGGACCTGCTGCTCACGGACCTGCGGATGCCGGGCCTGGACGGGCTGTCCCTCCTGCGAAAGGTGCGGGAGGAGCAGCCGGACGTGGAGGTGGTGGTGCTCACCGCAGTGGGCACGGTGGAGAGCGCGGTGGCGGCGATGAAGGCGGGCGCCTTCGACTACCTGCTGAAGCCGGTGGGCAGCCCCGCGGAGCTGCGCCTGACGGTGGCGCGGGCGCTGGAGCGGCGCGCGCTGCTCAACTGGAAGACAGGGGCGCGGCAGTCCACGGGCGAGGTGGAGCTGACCTGGGGCGCTCCCGCCATGGCGCCGGTGGTGGAGGCGCTGCGCAAGGTGGCGCCCACGCAGGCGACCGTGTTGCTGGTGGGGGAGAGCGGCACGGGCAAGGAGGTGACGGCGCGGGCGCTTCATCAGTGGAGCGAGCGCGCCGACGGGCCTTTCGTGGCCGTCAACTGCGCGGCGCTGACGGAGACGCTCCTGGAGAGCGAGCTCTTCGGTCACGAGAAGGGCGCCTTCACCGGCGCGGTGGCGCAGCGCCGTGGCCGCATCGAGCTGGCCCAGGGCGGCACGTTCTTCCTCGACGAGGTGGGCGAGCTGAAGGCGGAGCTGCAGGCCAAGCTGCTGCGCGTGCTGCAGGAGCGGCGCTTCGAGCGCGTGGGTGGCACGCGAACGCTGGAGGCCGACGTGCGCTGGGTGGCGGCCACCAACCGCGACCTGAAGGCGATGATGGCGCGCGGCGAGTTCCGTGAGGACCTCTATCACCGGCTCGCCGTGTTCCCCATCCGGCTGCCCGCGCTGCGCGAGCGGCGCGAGGACCTGCGGCCCCTGGCGGAGCTGCTGCTGCGCCGCATCGGTGAGGAGCTGGGGCGCCCGGGGTTGCGGTTGTCAGCAGAGGCCCTGGCGCGCCTGGAGGCGTTCGCGTGGCCTGGAAACGTCCGCGAGCTGCGAAACGCGCTCGAGCGGGCGGCCATCCTCGCGGATGGAGTGGTGGTGGAGCCGCGTCACCTGTGGCTGGACCCGACGGGGACCGCGAGGCCGGAGGAGGCGCCGATGGGGGAGGAGGGACGGCTCCCCAGCCTCACGCTGGAAGAGCTGGAGCGGCGGGCCATCGAACAGGCCATCGCGGACGAGGCGGGGAACCGCAAGCGCGCCGCCCAGCGGCTGGGCATCGGCCTGCGGACCCTCTACGACAAGCTGCGGCGCTACGAGTCGCCGTGAGCGCGTCGAGCGGCGCGGACGAGCGCGTCCGCACCGCCCGGCAGCGGCGGCGCCGCGAGCTGCTTCACGGAGGCCCGTAGCCCTGCACGCGCGAGTTCAGCTCCACCGCGGTGGCGTAGATCTGCGCCCAGGAGCGGAACTTGAAGCGGCTCATCGCGCCCTTCTGGTCGTTCGCGTAGTCGAACATGTCCTGGCGGAACATGGCGTCGGCGGCCTTGCGCGCATCCGGACCCAGCGGCGTGCCCTTGCGGTCGAAGTAGCGCAGCAGGTCATAGCCGTAGTCGTGTGTCTTGGCCGCCGGGTCGAACTCCTTGTCCGGGCCGATCTTCAGCGGGACGGAGGCGTAGCCCAGCGGATCCTGCATCCGCTGCCCGTGCGGGGTCTGGATGGCGTAGGGCTTGTAGCCCATGACCTGCTCGAAGTCCGCCGGGGGCGGACGCGCGCCGGTCAGGTACTCCGTCATCAGCTTGCCGTGATCGCCCTCGGGCGCCGCGCCGACCTTCGCCGTGCGCTGCAGCGCCGTCGTCGTCGCGCTGAACGAGTCCTTCTGGTGGATGGCCGAGGGGGCGGCGGCGTTGGGCTTTTCCGAGGCGGGCGACTCCGACGGAGAGTTCACCGGGCGACGGGCCGAGACGGGAGGGTTTCGAACGAGCATGATGGGGTCCGGGGGAGAGCTTCTTCTCAGTTTGTCGCAGTTTGTAGACTTGAAGTTGCGTGGAAATGACCGACGCACCGCGTGGTGTCAGGAGAACTCAGTGGCAACGGACCTTTATCGCGACGGAATGGCCCGGTTGGATGCAGGGGATGTGGCGGAAGGCCGCCGCTTGCTGGAGGAAGCACTTCGCAAGTCCCCCGGCGACGTGACGGTGATGCACGGGCTGTCCCGGGCGCTGGACCTCGCCGGTGAGCGCGTGCGCTCCGTGGAACTCTTGGAGCACGCCCACGCGCGCGCGCCTTCGGAGCCGGGCCCCGCCAACGACCTGGCCATGGCACTGTTGGAGCGGGAGGAAGACGCACGCGCGGTCCAGGTCCTCACGCCCGTGCTCCAGGCGCATCCCGATGACACGCGGGCGAACCTCTACATGGCCATGGCGCTGGCGAAGACGGACGCGGCCCGGGCCCGTGGCCACGCGGCCAAGGCCCTGGCGGATCCGGATCCCGAGGTGAAGCTGCAGGCGCAGGCCCTGGACGGCGTCCTCGCCGCGCACGTGGACGCGTCCTGAGCCTCGCGTCGCCGCGCCCGGCTGTTCATGCCTCGGGCGCGGTGGTTTGAGGTCTCCTTGGGGTTGCCTCAGAATCCAGTGCCATGACCGGCTCTGCCCACCACGACCCGCTCGGAATCGAGTCCTCCGCGACGGTGTCGCTCGGCATGGTGCGCCATGGCGTCCCCGTGCCGGCGGTGCTGGTGTGTGTCCACCAGGAGTCCGCCGCCATCACCGAGTCGCACCTCGCGCTGCTCCATCCGAACGAGCGCGAGCGGCTGGACGGCTTCCGCGCGGACTCGCGGCGCCTGGGCTACTTCCTGGGACGCTACGCGGCGAAGCGCGCGCTGGGAGCGTTGGGCGTCCAGACGCCGATGCATGCCGTGGAGATTGCCCCCGGCGTCTTCGAGCAGCCGGTGGTGAAGGGCGTGGGCGGGGATGCCCCTGTGGTCTCCTTGAGCCATGCGCGGTCGGTGGCGGCGGCCGTGGCCTGCGGGCCCGAGCACATCATCGGCGTGGACGTCGAACAGCTCTCACCGGAGCGGACGGACGTCTTCGAATCGGTGATGCCACCGCGTGAGCTGTCCATGGCCCGCCGTGCCTCCGACGGTGGCGAGGTGGTGGCGAACGTCATCTGGACCATGAAGGAGGCGCTCTCCAAGGCCCTTCGCTGCGGGCTCACCGCGCCCTTCGAGGTCCTCGAAGTCGATGCCTTCGAGGCGCAGGCCGCGGGGGGCTACGGCTGCCTCTTCCGCAACTTCGCCCAGTACCGCGCCCGGGCCTGGGTGCTCGGTGGATACGTGCTGGCCGTCGTGTCCCCCAAGCACTCGCTGCTGCACGTGGCCCCCTCCGACCTCGAGCGAATCCGCCAGCTCTTCAGCCGCGACTCGCCGCGAGGCCAGGAAGGGGCCCCCGGAGCGAGGGGCCTTCGCACGACGTGACGTGTCACGAGCGCAACGACACCACCGTCACGCCGTCACCGCCTTCGTGGCCTTCACCCGGCCGGTACATCCGGATGTAGGGCGACGCGGACAGGTAGTCACGGATGGCCTGCTTCAGCGCCCCCGTGCCATGGCCGTGGATGACCAGGGCGGCCTCTTCACCGCTCCGCATGCCCCGGTCCAGGAAGGACTCCAGCTCCGCCAACGCATCGTCCGCTCGCATGCCGCGCACGTCGCAACGGAAGTTCGTGGCCTCCACCTCCGCGGGCGCCGCCGAGGCCGCGCGCTTGAGGGCCGCATCCTGCTTCTGCCGCTCCGGGAACTTCGCCTGCTGCGGCTTGCGCGTGCGCGCGCCGGACAGCTCCGAGGTGGGCACGCGCATCTTCAGCGCGCCCCCCGCGGACACCACCGCGTGGTTGTCCGCCAGCTCCAGGATTTCGACGTCGCGGTTCAGCCCCGAGTGGTGGACCCAGGCGCCCACCTTCAGGTTTGCGGGGCCGGGGGCCTCCACCTGGAACAGCTCCGCCTTGGCGGCCAGGGCACGCTTCTGCGCCTCGTCCGCGCGCTGCTGGAGCTGCTGCCGGGCCTCGGCCAGGGCCTTCTCGTTCTGCTCCGCCCGCAGCTTCGTCAGCAGCTTCTGCACCTCCGCCGCCGCGTGCTCGCTGGCGGCGTGCACGTCCTCGTTGAACTGCATCATCCTCGCGCGGCGCTCCCGCTCGAAGGTCGTCTTCTGCTTCTCCAGGTCGGCCCGGAGCGCCTCGGCCTCCTTCGCCGCCACGCGGGCGCGCTCCAGCTCCTCGTAGAGCTTGCGCCGCTCCTCCTCGGCCGCCGCGAGCGCCTTGCTCAGCGGGCCGCCAGCGTTGACGGACAGCTCCCGGGCGCGCTCGCACACGTTCTGGGGCAGGCCCACGCGCGCCGCCATCTCGATGGCCGACGACTGGCCGGCGGCGCCGATCTGCAACCGGTAGGTGGGGGCCATGCGCTTGGAGTCGAAGCCCACCCGTGCGTTGAGGAAGCGCGGGTCCATGTGGGCCAGGGCCTTCAGCTCCTCGAGGTGCGTGGTGACGAGCACCACCACCCCCTTGGCCATCAGCTCCTCCAGGACGGCGATGGCGATGGCCGCGCCCTCCCGAGGGTCGGTGTCGGCGGCGATCTCATCGATGAGGACCAGGGAGCCCTCGGCCACGGCCGCGATGATGTCGCGCAGCATCACCACGTGCGCGCTGAACGTGGACAGGCCCTGCTCCAGGTTCTGCGCGTCGCCCACGGTGGAGTGGACGGAGCGGTACAGCGGCATGCGGGAGCCTTCGGCCACGGGAATCGGCAGGCCGGCGCGCAGCATCAGCGAGCAGAGGCCCACGCCCGTCAGCGTCACCGTCTTGCCGCCCGCGTTCGGGCCGGACACGACCAGCGCCTTGGCGTCGCCGGTGAGCGTCACGTCGTTGGCCACGACGTCGGCGCCCCTGAGCACCAGGCGCGGGTGGCGAAGCTGCCGGAGCTGCATGTCCGTCACGCCGGCGAACTCCGGCGTGCTGGCGCCCAGGTCGGCGGCGAGGATGGCCACGGACTCGGCCTCATCCAGCTCCGCCACGGCCTCCAGGCCCTCGAGGATGCGCTCCGACTCGCGCCCGAGCTGATCGCTCAGCGCCTGGAGCACCTTGCGCTCCTCTTCCAGGACCTCCGACTGGGCGATGGCGAGGTCGTTGCCCAGGCCCACCATGGCCTGGGGCTCCATGAAGAGCGTCTGGCCCGTCTGGCTGGCGTTGTGGACGATGCCGTCCACCTCCGAGCGGTAGTTGGCGACCACCGGCACCACGTAACGCCCGTTGCGGAGCGTGTAGTAGTTCTCGCGCAGCTTGAGGGTGAATGTCTCGTCGTGGAGCAGCTCGTCCAGCCGGGACTTGATGCGGCGGTGGAGGCCGCGCGCCCGGTCCCTCGCCTCGCGAAGCTCGGGGCTGGCGCGGTCGGAGATCTCACCGTCCGGTTCGAAACACTGGTCGATGCGCCGGGCCAGCGGCTCCAGGGAGGGCATCCGGCGGGCAATCTCCACCAGCCGGGGGACGCGCGCCTTGCGCTCGTCCAGGGCCTCACGACTGCGCACGAAGGCGAAGAGGAGCTGGGCCGCGTCGATGAGCTGCCGGGGCTCCAGCAGGCCGCCCTTGGCCGCATGGCCAATGGGCGTGCGCAGGTCCGTCACGCCGCCCAGGGGGAGGGAGAACTGCTCCTGGGACAGGGCGCGCGCCTCGGTGACGAGCGCCAGGGCCTCGGTCACCGCGTCCGGAGTGTCGAGAAACGGCCGGGCGAGCACCCGCTCGCGGCCCGGCTCCGTCCTGCACCGTTGCGCCAGCGCGCGAAGCACGTCCGAGAAGCCAAGGTCTTCCAGCGTTCTTTGAGATATCTGCACGGTCATGGGTTTCATGCGCGGCCATCCGGCCGTCAAGAGGATCTATTGAGACGCCCGGCCCGGCTCTGCTATCAGCCGCACATGAGGTGGGTCATCCTGTTGGCCTTGCTGGCGGGCGCGTCTGACGCGGCGGAGCCTTCCGTCCTGACGCCGCCCGCTTCGCGGCCCGCCGTATCGCTTCCGGAGGCCCTGGCCCTGGAGGCGGAAGGGGACGATGCGGGCGCGCTCACCGCGCTGGACGCCCTGGTCCGCGCGCAGCCCGCCTGGGAGCTGCCCCGGCTGGAGGTGGCCCGGCTCCTGATGAAGACGGGGGGCGCGCTGGAGCAGGCAGAGGCGCAGCTGGCCGCCGCCCTCCAGCAGGCACCCCAGAATCCCCGCGCCTGGTACCTGCGGGGACTGCTGTGGGAGGAGCGGGGAGACCGCATGCAGGCAGTCCAGGCGTACGAGCAGGCGGTGAAGCTCCGCGCGTCGTATGAGGACGCCCGCTTCCGGCTCGGAACGCTCTGGTTCGACCAGGGCGACTGGCTCAAGTCGGAGCTGCACTTCCGCTACCTGGCGCGGCTGAAACCGGAGTGGGTGCAGGTGCGCCTCCAGCTCGCGGAGGTGCTGGAGAAGCAGGAGCGCCCGCTGGACGCGGAGCGGGAGCTGCTGGCCGCGCGGGACTATCAGCCGTCCAGCCCCCTGGTGCTCCGGCGGCTGGCCGACTTCTACGAGCGGACGGGCCGGCCGCAGCTCGCGGAGCGGGTGCGCAAGGCGTTGGAGGCGCCGCCGAAGCGGAAGATGCGCGAGCTCAAACCTTCTCGTCGCTGACAGCAGCCGGCCTTTGGGAACGCGGTTGCGATTGCACACCTGTCGATGGCGCATACACTGCGCGGGCCTTGAAGACCGCCAACCTCGCCATCGTCTTCACCGACATCAAGGGCTTCACCGAGCGGACCAGCCGGCAGACGCTGGAGGAGAACCAGCGCCTGCTCCAGGTCCACGGTGCCCTGCTGGCGCCGCTGTTCAAGGCGTTTGGCGGGCGCATCATCAAGTCCATCGGTGATGCCTTCCTCGTCACCTTCGAATCCCCCACCCAGGCGGTGCTCAGCGGCATCGCCATCCAGGACCGGCTGTGGCACCACAATCGGACGGTGGAGCCGTCGGAGCAGATTCACATCCGCGTGGCCATCAACGTGGGCGAGGTCCGGCTGGAGGCCAACGACATCTTCGGCGAGCCCGTCAACATCGCCGCTCGCGTGGAGGGCATCGCCGAGGCGGGTGAGGTGTACTTCACCGAGGCCGTCTATCTCTCGATGAACAAGGCGGAGGTGCCCTCGAAGGAGGTGGGCGCCTTCGAGCTGAAGGGCATCCCCGGGAAGATTCGCGTCTTCCACGTGCCCCGGGCGCCGTACCGCGTGGAGGCGCCGTCCGCGAGCGCCATCGCCGAGGAGCCGGGCGCGGAGTCGATGCCGCCCTTCGGCAACCTGGCCCTGTCTCGCGTGACGGAGGCGCCGCCACAGGGGCCGGCGGTGGACCTGTCGGAGCTGGGCCAGCGGGCGGCGGCGGGCGCGGTGGTGCTGGGGCAGCAGGCCGCGGAGCTGGGCCGTCAGGCGCGCACGGTGGGCGGGTCGCTCTTTACTCGGGCCCTGGCGGCCCTGCCGGAGCCGGTGGCGAGGCATCGGGTGTGGCTGGGCGTAGGGGGGCTGGCGTTGCTCGCGGGTGTCGCGGTGCTGGCGCTGGGCGGAGATGCGACGCTTCGCGCCATCAAGGCGGTGGAGCGGGCGCCCGAGGAGGCGCGCGCGGCGCTGGCGAAGGACGTCCGGGCCCTCATCCAGCGGGAGGAGGATTCGGGGCGCCGCCACTACCTGCTGGGGCGGCTGACCGAAGCGACGGGCAAGCCCGAGGAGGCGTTGAAGAGCTACGCGTCCGCCGTGAAGGTGGGCAGCCGTGACGCGGAGTCGCGCATCGTGGACCTGCTGGAGCACGCGCGCTGCGACGTGCGCTCGGATGCCGCCTCCACCGCGGGCAGGCTCCAGTTGAAGCGGGCCGTGCGCGCGCTGGAGCGCCTGAAGTCGGACGGTGGGCCCGACGATGGTGCGAGGACGGGGCTGTTCGGCCTGTCGAAGTGCGACTCCAAGCAGGCCGCGGAGAGCGCGCTCAAGAGCTACAAGGACCGTTGACGCTCCGGCCCTCGGGGGCCCGGGTGAGGAAGGCGACGCCGTGACGAAGGTGAAGACGGGACTGGACGTGTGGGTGGAGCAGGGCTTCTCCGCGTTGAGGGGCAAGCGCGTGGGCGCCATCGTGAACCCCACCAGTGTGGATGCCCGCTTCCGCCACCTGGCGGACCTGCTGGCGGCGGCTGACGGCGTCACGCTGGCTGCGCTCTTCGGCCCGGAGCACGGCATCCGGGGGGAGGCGCAGTACATGGTCGCGGTGGACGCGGCGCGAGACCGCCGCACCGGCGTGCCGGTGTACAGCCTCTACGGCTCCACCTTCGAGTCGCTGTCGCCGCGCCAGGAGTGGCTCCAGGGGCTGGACGCGCTCGTCTTCGACATCCAGGACGTGGGCAGCCGCTACTACACCTACGTCTACACCATGGCGCTGGCCATGAAGGCCGCGGCGCAGGCGCGTGTGCCGTTCTACGTGCTGGACCGGCCCAACCCACTCGATGGGGTGGCCATGGAAGGCAACCTGGTGGGGGAGGGGTTCCGCTCCTTCGTGGGCCTCTACGCGCTGCCCAACCGCCACGGCATGACCGCGGGAGAGCTGGCCCGCCTCTTCAATGCGCAGGAGGGCTTCGGCTGCGAGCTGACGGTGGTGCAGTGCGAGGGCTGGCGCCGCGGACAGTCCTGGACGGAGACGGGGCTGCCGTTCATCTCCCCGTCGCCGAACATGCCCACGCCGGACACCGCGCTGGTGTACCCGGGCATGTGCCTGGGCGAGGGGACCAACGTCTCCGAGGGCCGCGGCACCTGCCGTCCCTTCGAGCAGTTCGGCGCACCGTGGGTGGACACCGACCGGCTGCTGGCGCGGCTGGCGAACGAGGACCTGCCCGGCGTGGCCTTCCGGGCCGTGGGCTTCACGCCAACGTTCGACAAGTACACCGGGCAGTCGTGCAATGGCGCCTTCATCCATGTGACGGACCGGCAGGCCTTCCTGCCGCTGCGCACCGGCATCGCCATCTTCCAGGCGCTGCATGACATCGGTCCGGGGGACTTCGCCTGGCGCGCGGACGCGTACGAGTTCGTCGAGGACGTGCCCGCCTTCGACCTGCTCTGCGGGACGGACCAGGTGCGCCGTGGCATCGAGGCGGGTTGGCCGCTGGACCGGCTGGTGGAGGGGTTCTCCGCGCAGACGGAAATGTTCGCGCGGCACAGGACGCCCTACCTGCTGTACGCTTGAGCCGTGATTGGCGTCTTCTCCGACAGTCATGGGGACCTCGAAGCCTTCGACGCGGCCTATGCGTTGCTGCGCTCCAAGGGGGCGCGGCGCTTTGTCTTCACGGGCGCGCGCTACACGGACCTGGACGAGTGGCTCCTGTGGCGGCGGCAGAAGAGCCGCGGTGGCCGCGAGTACTCGGACGCGGACTTCCTGGCGGACGTGACGACCTGGCTCGAAAGCCAGGACGCGCTGCCTCGCACGCCGTCGCGCGCGGAGGCGCCGGCGGACGTGGCATCCGCGGACGACCGGCGGCTCGTCATGGAGCGCTTCGTCCGGGTGCCCGAGCGCGAGTCACTCCAGTACCGGGACCCCTCCATCAACAACAAGGCGATGGACCTGTTGGGGGACACGCTGTGCTGCGTGGTGCACGACAAGAACGACCTGTCGCGCGATGACCTGCTCAACGCGCTGGTGTTCCTCCACGGCAAGGAGCCGGAGCCCAAGGTGGTGCAGATTGGCCCGCGTTACTTCCTGACGCCCGGGCGGCTGACGGGCGCCGCCGAGCAGACGTGCGCCCTGCTGGAGCAGGTGGACCGGAACCTGCGCTTCTCCGCCTTCCGGCTGGATGGGCATCCGGTGCTGGAGCCCCAGTGGGTGATGCTGGAGAAGAAGTCCCCGAAGTTGTCCCTCAAGTGACGTGAGGCCCGCAGTGCAGGTCGCGCTTCTCGGAGGCTCGTTCAATCCTCCTCATGTGGGCCACCTCATGGCCGCCACGTACGTCCATGCCACGCAGGCGGTGGACCAGGTGTGGCTCATGCCGTCGTGGCAGCACCCGTTCGGCAAGCAGATGGAGCCCTTCGAGCACCGCGTCGCCATGTGCGAGGCCCTCTGCGAGGAGACCTCCGGCTGGCTGAAGACGAGCCGCGTCGAGCAGGAGCCCGGGCTCACCGGCCGCACGGTGGACACGCTGTCGCTGCTGGTGGCGCGTCACCCGGACATCCGCTGGTCGCTCATCATCGGCAGCGACATCCTCCGGGATCTGCCGCACTGGAAGGACTTCCACCGCATTGAGGAGCTGGCGCGGGTCATCGTGCTGAACCGCGCGGGCTACCCGGCACCCAACACAGTGGGCCCGCCGCTGGCGGAGGTGTCGTCGACGCTGATTCGAGAGCTGCTCGCGCGCGGCGAGGCGCCCTCGGACCTGGTGCCTGCGCGGGCGATTGCCTACGCGCGTGAGCATGGCCTGTATGGCCTGACACGCGCGCCCTAGCACTGCTGTCCGGCCGCGGCGGTTACAGGCCGAGGCCGATGAGGTGCAGGTGGTCCAGCCCCGGCTCGAACCGGTACGCGTATTGGTAATAGAGCGACACTGGGACGGCCTGCCCGAAGGTGAGGCGGAGCGAGGCCGAGCCTCCCACGGCCGCGTGGTGGGCGCGGCCGTCGGTACGGGCCAGCGCGCCAAAGGCATCGAAGCCAAGCTCCCGCACGAAGAACGACGGGAACAGCCAGAGGGTGGAGGCCCAGCCGTAGTCGATGGGGACGCGGTACTGGTAGGTCGCGGAACCGATGAGCGCGTTGCGCGCGCGAATCTCCAGGTCCTCGTAGCCGCGCAGGTACTCGCTGAACGCCACGCCGGGCTGGAGTTGCAGGGGCAGGGGGGCGGTCTGCTGGCTTTCGCGGCTGCTGAACCAGACCTGTCCCGCGCTCAGACCGCCGACCTGGAGCAGGCCGGACGGCGCGCCCGGGAGGAAGCGGCCGGCCACGGTGAGCCGGAGGTTGTCGCGCCCCGTGAAGGGCAGGCCCCCGAGGAATGCCTCGAGCTCCAGGCGCAGGTCGCCCACCGTCGAGTCCCGGAGGAACGCGCCCGGGTAGACGCCCACCGCTCCATTGAGTCCGAGGCCGCGCTGCGTGCCGCCGTAGGAGGTGGCGTCGCCGGCGAAGTATGACGCGGACAGCTCCGGGCCGATGAGGGTCGTGTCGAGCACGGGGAAGCGGTCCGTGGCGTCGTACTTGCGGCGCAGCGCGAGCACGCCGAGCGTCACCGGTGTGGTCCAGAACGACCGCGAGGCGAACGCCGTGGCCTGGAAGTCCGTGCGCTCGTTCTGCCGGATTCGCGCGCCGGAGACCTGGATGTACCAGGGCGCGAGGTTCGCGTTGCCGTAGGCCAGCGAGATGCTCGGCGCGTCCTCTCGCGAGTCGAAGGAGAGGAGCAGGGAGTACGCGTGGAATCCGAGCCGGTCCTGCCCCGCCAGGGCCAGGCCCCCCAGGGCGTAGGCCTCGTCCGCGTTGTCGGGGTTCGCCGCCGCGAACAGGTAGGGCAGGCGGAACTCCGGGATGAAGAACCGCTCCAGCGGCGAGTAGGGCTTGTCCGAAAGGATTTCGAGCTCGGCGCCCGGGTCGGGCGGCGCCTCGACCGGGGCATCCAGGCCCGCGAGCGCCTTGGGGGCGTCATCCGGCGTTGGCGTGGAGGGCGGCGTCTCGTCCTCGGGGAGCCCGCTCGGGGGCTCGGAGGCCACGCCCTCCGGCGTGGGAAAGGCGATGAAGCCGCGTTCGGCCTCTGGTGGCGGCGCCTGTGGTGCAGCCGCACCATCCTCCTCCATAGCCGGTGTCGTGGCGACGGACGCTGGCGCAGGCTCCTCGCTGCCAGACGAGGCGGTGGGCGCAGCGGCGACTTCAGGAGCAATCGGCGCCAGCGGCGCCCGGTCGATGGTGAAGTCGAGCCCGTCCCGATTGAGGAACACGACCTCGTCCCGGCTCACGGGGTTGACGTCCATCACCAGGTGCGGCGCATCGGTGATGCGGACCACCTCGCGCGTCGCCACCGTCAGCACATGGGCCTGGAGCCGGCCTTCGTGCTCCCGGAGGAACACGATGCGCTCGTCATCCAGCCAGCGGGGCGAATAGTTGAAGTGCCCATCCCGCGTCAGCCAGCGGAGGGAGCCATCCGCCTCGCGGAGCACCAGGTCCCAGCCCGAGGTGCCGGACAGGGGGAACACCACCCGCATGCCATCGGGAGCGACGGCCGGCGGCCCCACCGAGGTGCTCGCGCCGAAGGAGGTGAGCGGCTCTCGGGCTCCCGTCTCCAGGTCCAGCCGCACCACGTTCGCCGTGTCGCCATCGACGTGGACATAGACATAGGCCGTCTCGTCCGGCGTGATGCTGCCGCCCATGCCCGACACGTCGTCCCACAGGCGCACGACGTCGCCGGTGCGCGCGTCGACCTTCCACAGCCGCGCCGTGTAGCCGCCCTCCACGTTCAGGTCGGCCATCACCAGGTACAGCCACGCACCATCGCGGCTGAAGGACATTCCGCTGACCAGCGTCGCGGAGCCCAGCACCCAGCGGCGCAGGGGGAGCAGATCCACCAGCGGGCGTTCGAAGCGCACCCGTCCGTCTGCCTCCCGCACGGCCAGCCGGGTGTAGCGCTCACGCCCCACGCCCACCGTCGCGGTGATGCCGCTGCCCGCGTGAGCGGCCAGCCGTGAGAAGTAGGTCGCGTCGGCGACCCAGCGCTGCTGGGTGGCAGGGCGCTCGCGGACGCTCAGCTCCCGCCGCAGGGCGTGCGTGTACTCCTCGAACAGCGAGCCGATGTCCCGCCCGTACACGCGCTTGAAGCGCAGCGTCACCGCCAGGGGCGGCGCCAGTGAGCCGCCTTGTTCGTCAATCAGCTTCCACAGCCTGGACTCACCGTACTGCTTCGCGAGGTACTCCACGAAGTGCATGCCCGTCATGTAGTTGCCGCCGAACGGGTCCAGCGCCCGCTGCTCGGGCGACAGGTAGCCAGGGTTCAGCCGGCCCCCCTTGGCCTGCACCACCGCGTCGAACCAGCCGCGCCAGATGGGGCTGTGCGGCCGCCCGGCGTCCTTCTCGAACCGGCCCTCGTAGTAGGTGGCCAGCCCCTCCAGGAACCACGACTCGGTGTAGGAGTTGGGCTGGAACAGGCCGCCGGTGACGAGGTTCAGGAAGCCCCAGACGCCGTCATCTTGCTGGAGCTGCACGTAGTGGACGGCCTCGTGGCAGGCCACGTCGCCCACGTCCACCTCGCCCAGGTTGAAGAGGTGGAACAGCTCCAGCGTCAGGTGCGCCGGCATCACCATCTGCTGCGGCGTGCTGACGTAGTCCGGGACCACGTAGGCGTTGTTGAAGTTGGAGCTCGTCAGGTAGACGAGCACCCGGTCCCGCCGCTTCTTTCGCCAGGTCTGCTCCCGCAGGCGCGCCACGCAGCCCTCCAGCCGCGAAGCCATGCGGAGCGCCGCCCCCCGGAGCTGCGCCGGGTAGTAGAGCTCCAGGGACTCGGTGGTGAGCTTGCGCATCTCGTCCCGAGCGAACGAGGTCTGGATGTCCTGGGGGAAACGGGGTGTGACGAAGGCACACCCGCCGTTTGTCATCAAGAGACAGGTGGCGAGGACAGCCCAGCGCAGCCACCAGCGGGAAGCGGGCATGCAGGCCATCCTACAGGCCACAATTCATAGCCACGACCGCGATTTTCACGGTAAGGGGTGACCCCGTCGCCTCCCCAATTTCGAATCTGGATTCCGCCATGTCTGAACCCGCCACCCAGGCGCATCCCGTTCCGCAGCACGTCCACAACGCACAGATGCAGGTCGCCGCCGCCATCGAGCAGGCCGAGGGCAAGGCGGTTGACTTGCTCAAGGCGCCGTGGGCGGAGATCGAGACATCCGTCACCAAGCTGACGGGGGGCGCGTTCGAGGTGAACAAGCCGGAGCACCAGACGCTGGCGCTCGGGCTGGCCGGCGCGTTCGCGCTGCGCCTCATCCAGGAGCACCAGGCGTTCTGGTTCCCCAACCGGGACTCTCCCGAGGGCGCGACGCTGGGCTTCCCCGAGGCCATCATCATGCTGTCGCCGTTCGGCGCGGTGATGGACGCGATGGGGCAGGGCAAGCTGGCCCGCCTCGAGGACCTCGCCTCGGACATCCGCCGCTCGCTGGGGCAGGCCCGCTTCGGTGCCAACCCCGCCCAGGCCCTTGGCGGCCAGGCGCCGAAGCTGACGCCGGTGGACTACCAGCGCCTGTTCGACCCCGGGTTCCTCCAGTTCGTCGTCCTGGACCCGGCGAAGACCGGCACGGCCCTGGAGACGAAGCCGGACGGGCTCGCGCGCGACGTGCGCAACGCGCTGGGACGGACCCAGCCGCCGCTGCCGCCCGAGGCGCGCCAGCAGTTCGAGGGGCAGATCGTCCAGTCCCTCCAGCGCCTGGATACGACCAAGACGCTCATCGACCAGGCGGACCGCGCGCCGCGGCTGGCGGAGCTGATGGCGCACCTGTTCGGCACGGTCGCGGGCACGGGCTCGGCGCCCGAGGACTTCTGGCACGACATCGTGCTGCCGCTGCTCTTCATCGGCAACCCGGCCAACTTCCCGCCGCTGGATGACGAGGAGCTGGAGATGTTCCGCCAGGGCGCGGACCCGCTGCCGCTCTTCGTGGACGTGGTGCCGCACCAGCACAAGGCCCCGGACGAGGGGCTGCTGGGCGCCTTCGAGATGAGCGACATCGGCCTGGTCCACCAGGGCTTCGGCCGGGTGGGTGCGCTGCGCCTCATCCGCGTCAACGCCGAGCGCATCCAGTCGTTGCTGGAGCAGTTCGATCCCGCGAAGACGGCGGACACGCTCCAGCGCTTCACCGCGTACGTGTCGAAGGCGGCGGGCAAGCCCGCCACGGAGTCGCCGCAGGGCAAGGAGATGCTCAACGCCGCCCTGACGCTGCTCTCCGACCTGAAGCGCTCCGTGACGCAGGTCCAGGGTGGGGTGCTGTCGCTGCGCCGGCTCACCGAGGCCGAGGCCGCTTCCGAGCAGGCCCTGGCCGTCGTGCGCAAGGCCCTTCAGGGCTCCATCATCCTCACGGCTTGAGCAGTCGCTCCAGCGCGGTGCGCGCCGCGGGCTCCAGCCGGTCTCCGGCCAGCCGCAGCGCGCGCCGCGACAGCATCCGGTAGAGGGGGGCGACGTCCTCGGGGAGCGCCTCCAGGTGCGCCGCCACCACGCCGGCGTCTCCGCGGACGATGGGCCCGGTCAGGCCCCCCGCGAGGCCCCTGCGCTCCAATCCTCGAAGCGCCGATTGCATCAGTGGCAGCAGCGCCGCCAGCGCATCTTCCGGTGGGATGCCCGCCGCGCCCAGGGCCGCCACGGCGGCGTCCGCCAGGGACACCAGCCCGCCCGCGCTGAGCACCGCGCCCGCGTGGTACGCCGCGCGGTGTGCTTCCGGCACCTCGATGACGCGCATCTCCGCGTCCACCGCCATGCGGCGCAGCACGTCGCGCAGCGCGGGGGAGCGGGTGCTCACCGCCACGGTGCTTCCGGCGAGCGGGTCATGCGGCGATGAGACGGCGCAGAGCGGGTGGAAGGAGCCCCGGCTCCGGCCTCCCCGGGCCGGCCCCAGTGCGTCGAGCGAGAGGGCCCCCGCCGTATGCACGAGCGCGGTCGTGCGAGGGAGGACGTGGGCCAGCGTCTGGGCGACCGCGGGCACCGACGCGTCGGGCACGCACAGCAGCACGGCGCGGGCCCGCTTCAGGTCCGCGGGGGTGGCGGGCTTCAGCCCGAGGGCCTGGGCGCGGTGCCGCCCCTCCTCCGTGCGCGAGTGGATGCGCACGGGCCAGCGCTTCGCCTGCAAGGCGAGCGCGAGCGCGCCGCCGAGCCGGCCCATCCCGACGATCACCACGGGCGGGCGTCGCGAGGGCGGTGGGGCGCGGCGGCGAGGCGCGGGGCTCATCGCTCTCGCCGGAACTGGAGCTGGCCGGAGCTGACGGCGATGCGGACGCGGTCACCGGTGCCGAACTCGCCCGACAGGATGCGCTCGGCCAGGGGGCCTTCCACCAGCCGCTGCACCATCTGCCGCATGGGCCGCGCGCCCAGCTGGGGGTCGAAGCCGCCGGACTTCAGCAGGTGGCCCACCACGTCGTCGCCCGCCACGTACTCGATGCCGCGCTCGGTGGCGAGCCGCTTGCTGCTCTCCGCCAGCAGCAGCGTGGCGATGCGCGCCACTTCCACCTCCGCGAGGGGGCGGAAGGGGAGCCGCTCATCGATGCGGTTCCACAGCTCCGGCGGCAGCGCCTTGCGCGCCACGGCCGAGGCCGCGTCCATGGCGTCCCCGGGGCCCGCGGCGTCCGCGCCGAAGCCCACCGGGCGGCCCGTGCGCGAGAAGGCCTCCGCGCCCAGGTTCGTCGTCATGACGATGACGGTGTTGGAGAAGTCGATGTGGCGGCCCTTGCCGTCCGTCAGGCGTCCCTCCTCCAACACCTGGAGGAGGAGCATCTGCACCTCGCGGTGCGCCTTCTCGATTTCGTCCAGGACCACCACCGACGAGGGGCGGCGGCGGACCGGCTCGGTGAGCTGGCCTCCCTCGCCGAAGCCCACGTAGCCCGCAGGCGAGCCGATGAGGCGCGAGACGCCGTGCTGCTCGGACATCTCGCTCATGTCCATGCGCACCAGCGCGTCCCGGTTGCCGAACAGCACCTCCGCCAGCGCGCGCGCCATCTCCGTCTTGCCCACGCCCGTGGGGCCCAGGAAGAGGAAGCTGCCCATGGGGCGCCGGGACGCGAAGCCCGCGTAGTTGCGGCGGATGACCCGGGCGATGCGCGCCACCGCCTCGCTGTGCCCGATGACGCGCTCCGCCAGGTCCTGCTCCAGCCGCAGCAGGCGCGAGGAGTCGTTCGTCAGCAGCCGCTCCTCGGGGACGCCCGCGAGTTTGGCCACCACGCGCGCCACGTCGGACGGCTCGACCACGTCGCGGCCCTCGCGGTGGCAGCGGCTGCCCGCCAGGTCCACCACGGAGATGGCCTTGTCCGGCATGAAGCGGTCCGTGACGTAGCGGCTCGCCAGGGACGCCGCCGCCTCCAGCGCCTCGGGGGTGTAGCGCAGGCCGTGGTGCTCCTCGTAGCGGCCGATGACGCCGCGGAGGATCTCCACCGTGTCCGGCACGGACGGCTCGTTGACCACCACCGCGGTGAAGCGGCGCTCCAGCGCCGGGTCGGTGCTGATGAACTTGCGGTACTCGTCGTGCGTGGTGGCGCCGATGCACGGGAACTCGCCCCGCGCCATGGCCGTCTTCAGCTCGTTGGCCGCGTCCTGGGGGCCGTCGCCCGTGGAGCCCGCGCCCACCAGGGTGTGGATTTCGTCGATGAAGACGACCACGCGGCCCTCGGCGCGCCGGACCTCGTCCTTGAGCGCGTTGAGCTTCTCGGAGAACGAGCCGCGAAGTTGGGTGCCGGCCACCAGCGAGGCCATGTCCAGCTCCACCAGCACCTTCTCCGCCAGCGTGCCGTGCAGCTCCAGCAGCCGCTGGGCCACGCCCTCCACCACCGCCGTCTTGCCCACGCCGGGCTCACCCAGCAGGCAGGGGTTGTTGGTGCGGCGCTTGCCGAGGATGTCGATGACCTCCTCGACCTCGCGCGCACGACCCACCACGGGGTCCAGGCGACCCTCGTGCGCGGCCTGGCTCAGGTTGCGGCCCAGCGAGGTGAGCAGCGGGAAGGCCTTGGTGTCCAGCGCCGGCGAGGCCGACGCGGGCGCCGTCGTCCGAGCTGCGGGGGCGGGGGCTGCGGGTGCCGGAGGCGCGGCCGAGGGGGTGCGGGCGCGCGCCACGGGCGCGGCGGCCGGCGGAGGCGGGGCTTCGGGCTCCTCGTCCACGTCGATGAGGTCGCGCGGAGACAGCGCGGGCGTGCTGTAGCGCGGCGGAAGGGAAGGGAGGCTGAAGGAGGGCGGGGGCGGCGGCGCAACCGGGCGCGAGCGCGGCAGGCTCAGCGTAACGGCCGAGGCGGGCAGGGGAGAGGGGGGCGCCCCCAGGGGGCGACTCGAGGGACGTGGGCCGCCGGTCTGCGTGCGGCCCAGTTGGAGGCGGCGCGGCATGTGGCCACTGGTGAAGTAGGACAGGGCCGTGCGCATCAGCCCGCCCAGGTCCAGGCCGGCCTGGAGCAGCAGGTCCTGCGCGGCGCAGCGCACCCGCGCCACGGCGATGAGCAGGTGGAGGCAGTCCGCCTCCGGGGAGCCCACGCTGGTGGCGATCTCCCGGCTCTTCTCGCGCACCTCCCGCAGCAGCCCATCCGGCTCGGCGGGGGCGGACGTCAGGAGCTGGAGGATGGCGTCCTCGTCCACGCCACGCTCCTTGAGCAGGACCTGCGCACGGTTCTCCACCGTGAACAGCGCCAGGAGCACGTGGGCCGAGGTCACCCTCTGGACCACGCTTTGTGCGATGTCATTCGCCTCGTGGAGGACCTGCGCGAGGTCCGTGCTATCGACCATTCGAACTCCGGCAAGCAACCAGACGAGCGGAATACACCCTCTCAGGGCCTCCGGCAAAATTTCCGCTACAGGCCGCTACATGTGCCGTAAAGCACTGGAGTAGAAAGCGTGCGGCAGCGGAATTCGGCCGTCTGCCCGCCTGTTTGGCGCCTTTCTTCGGCTGGCCAGGCAATTGCCTGAGGGCGAGCGACGTACTTCGCTCCGAGACCTCCAACATATGACTTCTCTCGTTCAACCGGTTCGCGTCTTCATCGACCCCCTCGATGGGACCCGTGCCGCTGTCGAGGCGCGCCGCTGGGTGTTGCCTCTCCTGATCCTCGGGCTCTGCGTGTCCGCTTCCGGGACGCTCTTTTCCCTGCGCTGGGACGCGAGCCCTGACGTCATCCGCCAGCTCCAGAGCTCGGGGCAGCTCATGGGGCTGTCGGAGGCGGACCTGCTCGACAAGATCCAGACGGAGTCGCGCAAGGCGCTCGTGGGGGGCGTCGCGAAGGGGGTGCTGCTCATGCCCCTGATGGCGCTGCTGCTCGCCTGCATCCTCTGGGTGGTCAGCTGGCTGTTCGACCGGCCCGCGCCCTTCGAGCGGCTCATGTCCGCGGCCGCCATCGCGCTGCTGCCCATCGCGCTCTATCACCTCATCTTCACCCTCTGTGTCGCGGCACAGCACACCATCACGGTGTCGCGGGTGGTGAACCTCGTACCGTCCAACCTGGGAGTCGTGTTGCAAGGGCTGAGTCCGAAGATGCAGCGCGTGGCGTCCGCCGTGGACTTCTTCAACCTCTGGAGCACGGGCCTGCTCGGGCTGGGCTTCTCCGCGGCCACCGGCATGAGCCGGCGGCGGGCGCTGCTGCTCGCGGTGGCGCTGTACGCCATGTACGCGGGCGTGTTCCTCATCGGTCTGCCGGGGCAGGGAGGTGTGCGATGAGCGCGTTCGTCGTCGCGGCCGTCCTGGCCTCCGCCCCCGTCACCGCGGGAACGCCCATCTCCCTGGCGCAGGCCCGCGCCGAGGGACGGCAGAACGTCGGCGCCATCCAGGCCCTGCTGGACGTGGCCATCGCGGACGAGGACGTGAAGCTGTCCCGCGCCGCGCTGCTGCCCCAGCTCTCGCTGGATGCGTCGGCGGGGAAGATCTGGTTCGGCCGCCGGCAGGAGTTCACCACGGTTCCGGACCCGAGCAACCCCGGCGAGTTCATCCGCAACGCGGTGGTGACGCCGTCCACCAGCACCCAGAACTACGACCTGGGCATGTCGCTCACGCAGATCATCTACGACCGCGCTCGCTGGAAGCAGCTGGAGCGGAGCGGGGTGGTGCGCGACGCGCAGAAGGGACAGGCGCAGGAGGATGCGGACAGCGCCGAGCTGGAGGCCATCCGCCGCTTCTTCACGCTGTACCGCTCCCAGGCGACGCTGGAGGTCCTGAAGGCCACCGTCGAGCGCAGCGAGCAGCAGGTGGAGCGGGCCCAGGCGCTCTTCCAGGCGGGGCGCACCGGTAAGAACGAGGAGATCACCGCGCAGGTGAACCTGGGGACCGACCGCATCAACTACACGTCGATGCTCGGGCAGCTGGTCACCGACCAGTCCCAGCTCGCGGTGTGGCTGGCGCGGCCCGGCACGGAGGCGCTGTCGGCCGAGGACCCGGGCGTGCTCACGACCGAGCCGCCGCCCGCGCCCTCCATCAACGAGGCGCTCTCTTCGGCCCGCGCGAACCGGCCGCTGCTCCGGACGCTCGACCTGCGCATCCGCGCGGCGGAGCTCCAGCAGTCCATCGCCCGCTCGGAGTACCTGCCGCGCCTCGTGGCCCAGGGCCTCTACAACCGCGGCGGTCCGGATGCCTCGCTGGTGTTCACCGAGCCGCGCCTGCAGAACCGGTTCTCGGCGGCCATCGGCCTGAGCTGGGACCTGTTCACCGGTTTGTCCACCGGCGCCAGCACGCGCCGCGCCGAGGCGGACACGCGCAAGGCGCAGCTCAACCTGGAGCAGGCCGCCCGGGAGATCGAAGGCGAGGTGCGCGCCGCGCATCGCCGGCTGGAGACCCAGCTGGAGGCCGCCCGTCTGGCCGCGCAGAACGCCGAGGCCGCTGCCCAGGGCCTCAAGGTGCAGGAGGAACGTTTCCGCTCGGGCGCGGGCTCCACGCTGGATGTCCGTGACGCGCAGCTCAGCCTCACGCGCGCCGAGCTCGCCTTGTTGGAAAACAGAATCGATGTCGAAATCGCCCGCTATACCTTGCTGCGGGCCATGGGCGCCCTGAGCCCGGGAGAGTCGAAATGAAGTGGTGGAAGGGTGCCATTGCTGGCGCGTTGTTCCTGGGAGCCGCGGCCATTACCGCGGGAGGGCTGAAGGACCGGCCGCCCCCGTCACTGGAAGTCCAGATGTCGAAGGCCCGCAAGGGCACCATCACCCGCACCATCACCGGCGCGGGCAAGGTGCAGGCGGCCACGACGGTGAAGATCTCGTCCAGCCTCTCCGGTGACCTGGTGGAGCTGGCCGTGAAGGACGGCGAGCCCGTGACGAAGGGGCAGGTGCTGGGCCGAATCGACCCGCGCCTCTATCAGGCCGCCCACAAGCAGGCGTTGGCGTCGCTGAACGCCTCGCGCGCCGACGTGCAGGTGGCGGAGGTGGAGGTGGGCCGGGCGCAGGCGGAGCTCCAGCGCGTGGAGGAGCTGGCGGCCAAGGGGCTGGCGTCGGCCGCCGAGGTGGACACGGCGCGGGCCACGAAGAACACGGCGGACGCGCGGCTGGCGGCCGCCAAGCAGATGCTGGCCCGCAACATGGCCATCGTCGACCAGGCGCAGACCGACCTCACGCGCACCACGCTGGTGTCGCCCATCGACGGCAACGTCATCGAGCTGTCGCGCGAGGTGGGTGAGCGCGTGCGTGGCTCGGACCTGTCCGAGGACGTGGTGATGACCATCGCCGCGCTCAGCGCCATGGAGGTGAAGTTCGAGGTGGGTGAGCACGAGGTGGTCCACCTCAAGCCCGGCCAGCCCGCGGAGATCACGCTCGACGCGCTCGAGGGCCAGACGTACTCGGGCTCGGTGGTGGAGATTGCCCAGAAGGCGCTCATCAAGAACGAGGGCACGGAGGCGGAGGTGACGAGCTTCCCCATTACCGTGGCGCTGGACACCCGTCCCCCCAACGTGCTGCCCGGCATGAGCGCCGAGGCCCGCATCTCCGCGGAGACGCACAACGACGTGGTGCTGGTGCCCATCCAGGCGGTGACGGTGCGCTCCGAGCGCACGCTGCCGGACTACAAGGCGCCCATCGAGGGCGGCGCCCTCACGGCGAAGCGCACCGAGTCGCTGGCCAAGGTCGTGTTCGTGGTGGACGGCAACAACAAGGCGCAGATTCGCCGGGTGCAGACGGGCATCGCCTCCGACACCGAGCTGGAGATCGTCTCCGGAATCAACGAGGGGGACCGGGTGATTGAAGGTCCGTACCGGACGCTGTCGAAGGAGCTGAACGACGGCGACATCGTGCGCGAGCCCGAGCAGGGCGCAGGAATGAAGGGCGGTCGCAAGTCGTGAGTGCAGCCAGCAGCGCGGAGAAGCTCATCCTTGTGGAGGACATCACCCGCGTCTTCCACGTGGGCGGCGAGGAGGTGCGCGCGCTGCGTGGCGTCTCCTTCGGCATCAGCCGCGGCGAGTGGGTGGCCATCATCGGGCAGTCCGGCTCCGGCAAGAGCACGATGATGAACGTGCTGGGCTGCCTGGATACGCCCACCAGCGGCCGGTACATGCTGAACGGCAAGGACGTGTCGCGGATGAGCGACGACGAGCTCGCCGTCATCCGCAACGTGGAGATTGGCTTCATCTTCCAGACCTTCCAGCTGCTGCCCAAGGAGACGGCCCTGGCCAACGTGGAGCTGCCGCTGGTGTACCGCGGCGTCAGCGCGCGGGAGCGCCGTGAGCGGGCGAAGGCGGCGCTGGACAAGGTGCAGCTCACCCACCGCATGCACCACCGGCCCAACGAGCTGTCCGGTGGTCAGCGCCAGCGCGTGGCCATTGCCCGCGCGCTGGTGGCCGAGCCGTCCATGCTGTTGGCCGACGAGCCGACGGGTAACCTGGACTCGGCCACCGGTGAGGAGATCGTCCGGCTGTTCGAGCAGCTCCACCAGGCAGGCCACACGCTGGTGCTCGTCACCCACGAGCCCAAGCTGGCGGCGCGCTGCCCGCGGGCCATCCGGCTGAGCGACGGGCAGATCGTCGCGGATGGCGACGGGCGCCAGGTGGCGATGGGAACGGCCTCTGACGTGTTGTCCGCGGGGGGCACATGAGCCAGCCGTCCGCCTTCCGCGTGGACGTGCTGGAGGGCGCGCGAATCGCGGTGATGTCGCTGAGGGCGAACCGCCTTCGTACGGTGCTGACCACGCTGGGCATCGGCATTGGCGTGGCCACGCTGCTGGCCATCGTGGGCATCATCCAGGGGCTCAACACGTCCTTCCACCAGCAGCTCGCCACCTTCGGGGCGAACACGATGTACGTGTCCAAGTTCCCCTGGATGATCAAGGGCGACTGGTGGCGCTACCGCAACCGGAAGAACTTCACGATGGACCAGGTGCAGCGGCTGCGCGCGCTGGCGCCGTTCCTGTCGTCCATGTCCCCCTCGGTGCAGCGCCTGGCGGACGTGGCGCATGGCGGCGAGCAGATGTCCACCGTGCGCATCCAGGGCGTCACGCACGAGTACCTCAACATCTCCGGCTACGAGATCACCGGCGGGCGCTTCCTCACCGAGGCGGACGACACGACGACGCGGCCGGTGGCGGTGATCGGGGCGGATGTCGTGGACGGGCTGTTCCCCGGCGTCAGCCCGGTGGGGCAGACCATCCGAATCGAGAACCGCACCTTCCAGGTGGTGGGGACGCTCAGCCGAAAGGGGAAGATGGTGGGCGAGAGCCTGGACCTCATCGTCTTCATCCCCTTCAAGACGTTCTATTCGAGCTTCGGCAATCGCCGCGGCTTCGAGATCGCCATGGCCGTGGAGGACGCCTCGCAGGTGCGGTCGGCGGAGGACCAGCTCGTGGGCATCCTCCGCCGCGTGCGCTCCACGCCGCCCGGCGCGGATGACGACTTCTCCATCAACCGGCCCGAGGCCATGGCGCAGACCTACGAGCAGCTCACCGGCGCGCTGTACGGCGTGGCCGTGGGCGTGGGGCTCATCACGCTGTTGGTGGGCGGCATCGGCATCATGAACATCATGCTGGTGTCGGTGCGCGAGCGGACGCGCGAGATTGGCGTGCGGCGCGCCCTGGGGGCACGCAAGCGGACCATCGTCTTCCAGTTCCTCATGGAGGCCTCCAGCGTGTCCGCCGTAGGGGGCCTGCTGGGGACGACGGTGGGGCTGGGCACGGCCAAGGTGGTGTCGCTCATCACGCCGCTGGCGGCGGACGTGCGGCCGATGACGGTGGTGGCGGGGGTGGGCTTCGCCGCGCTCGTGGGGCTGCTCTTCGGCATCTGGCCGGCGGCCCGCGCGGCGAACCTGGACCCCGTGGAAGCCCTCCGGTACGAGTGAGCCGATGCGAGCGTTCCTGGACAACCTGCGGCTGGCGCTGGGCACCTTCCTGGGCAACCCCCTGCGCTCGCTCCTGACGCTGCTGGGCATCGTCATCGGCGTGGCCACGGTCATCACCATGATGGGCCTCATCGAGGGCCTGCGCATCAAGGTGAACAACGACCTGGGGCGGATGGGCGCCCATACCTTCCAGGTGACGAAGTGGCCCGCGGGCGGCTTCGGCCGCATCAACTGGGCCAAGTACGCCAAGCGCACGGACTTCGAGATGACCGACGCCCGCGCCATCGAGGAGTCCTGCCCTTCGGTGGGCACGGTGGTCCCCACCGATGACGAGGGCGGCCAGAAGCTGTCGACGGCGAGCTCGGAGACGCGGCCCTCCGTTCGCGTGTTCGGCACGCCCGCCAACTACCCGGCCGTCAGCGGCGTCTCGGTGCAGGCCGGGCGCTACTTCAACGAGGTGGAGGCGCTGGACGGCCGGCACGTGGTGCTGCTGGGCACGGACGTGTCGGACGCGCTGTTCCCCGGGATGAACCCGGTGGGCCACGAGGTGCGCATCAAGGGGCGGCCCTTCCGCGTCATCGGCCTGCTCCAGAAGCGGGGCAGCATGCTGGGCATGTTCAGCATGGACAACCAGGTGATGATTCCGCTGCGCGCCTTCCACCAGCTCTTCGGCAAGGCGCGCTCGCTGGACATCAGCGTGCAGGCGAAGGAGCCGGAGCTCTTCAAGAAGGCACAGGACGAGGTGGCCGCGCTCATGCGCCGCCGTCGCGACGTGCCGGCGAACCTACCCAACGACTTCGAGATCCACACCAACGAGTCGGTGACGGCGTCGTTCAACCAGCTCTCCGGCGTCATCAGCATCGCGGGCGTGGGCGTGTGCCTGCTGTCCCTGGTGGTGGGCGGCATCGGCATCCTCAACATCATGCTGGTCTCGGTGATGGAGCGGACGCGGGAGATTGGCGTGCGCAAGGCGCTGGGGGCCCGCAAGCGGCGCATCCTGGGGCAGTTCGCCACCGAGGCCATCCTGCTCGCGTTGATGGGCGGCGCCATCGGCGTGGGCATGGGCTTCGGGCTGGTGTTCCTGGGGAACTGGATGATGGGCTTCCCCATGCAGGTGCCGCCCTGGGCGGTGGCCCTGGCCCTGTTCATGAGCTGTGGGGTGGGGCTCCTCTTCGGCATCTACCCGGCGGCGCGGGCGGCCCGGCTCGACCCGGTGGAGGCCATGCGGGCGGATTGAGGGGGGCTGCCCGGTGACGCGAGCGCCGCTTCGCGTTAAGGACGTCCCATGGCGCCTCGCATCGGTACGCTCTGGGACTCCGTCGGCAACACGCCCCTGCTCCGCATCGGCTCGCTGAGCCGGCAGACGGGGTGTGAAATCCTCGCGAAGGCGGAGTTCATGAACCCCGGCGGCAGCATCAAGGACCGCGCCGCGAAGGGGATGATCCAGCGCGCCGAGGCGCAGGGGCTGCTCGCGCCGGGCGGCGCCATCTTCGAGGGCACCGCGGGGAACACCGGCATCGGCCTGGGGCTGCTGGGCCGCGAGCGTGGCTACCGCGTCGTCGTGACGATGCCGGACAACCAGGCGCGCGAGAAGTACGAGCTGCTGGAGGCGATGGGCGTGGAGGTCCGCAAGGTGCCCGCCGTGCCCTTCGCGAACCCGGCGCACTTCTTCCACCAGGCGCGCGTGCTGGCGGAGGCGCAGGGCGGCTTCTGGGCGAACCAGTTCGAGAACCCGGCCAACGGCGACGCTCACTACGAGACGACGGGGCCCGAAATCTGGGAGCAGTGCGAGGGGCGCGTGGACGTGCTCGTCGCGTCCGTGGGCAGCGGCGGGACGATGTCCGGCGTCAGCCGCTACCTCAAGGAGAAGAACCCCGCGGTGCGCGTGGTGCTGGTGGACCCACCGGGCTCGGGCCTCTTCAGCTTCGTGCGCGAGGGGCGGATGGAGGGGACGGGCGCCTCCATCACCGAGGGCATCGGTATCATGCGCCTCACGGAGAACTTCCGCCGCGCGCGGGTGGACGAGGCCCTGCGCCTGGGCGACCAGGAGATGGTGGAGATGCTCTATCACCTGGCGCGGGAGGACGCGCTGGTGGTGGGCACCTCCGCGGCCCTCAACGTGCGCGCGGCGTGGGAGGTGGCGCGCCGCCACCGTGGCGAGGGGCTGCGCATCGTCACGTTCCTCTGCGACCACGGCAGCCGTTACGCCTCGAAGGTGTTCAACCCGGAGTTCCTCGCGTCCAGGCAGCTCCAGGCGAAGCCGCTGCCGGTGGACTGAGCGGGCGGGCCCGCGAGTAGCCGCGCGAGTTACAGCCCTGGAGGTCATGTGTCGTCTCGCGTCACTGTGCGTGGCGCGAATTGACGGTCATGGCAGGGGGGGCGCGGGAGGCGGTGACGGTGGCCTGTGGGGTGCACGGGGCCGCGTTGCTGTCCACCCGCGAGGAGCCCCCATGAAGCAGTCACCCAAGAAGGTTCCAGGCACGGTGCGTGTCTGGTCTGGAGTGGTCGCCGCATCGCTGTTGGCAGGCTGTGGCGGCGCCGAGTCCGTCCCGCCGGAGGCGCCGAGCGCCCAGGCGCAGGCGCAGACGGAGGTGGCGCCCAGGCCCATCATCGACTCGCTCGAAGCTGTCGCGCTCGATGGCGCGCTCACCTCGAAGACGCGCAGCCTCATCCGCGCGAGGCTCGCGCCAGGGCAGGCACAGGCACACCCGCACGTTCCCGTCGTCTCGGACTCAGGGCAGGCGCTCGCCCTCAATGACCAGGGTGTCGACGGTGACGAGCTGGCGGGTGACGGCGTCTTCTCGGGGATTGGGGACGTCGACTTCGTCACGCTCCAGGCCACGCAGGCCCGCATCCGCGAGTTCCAGGCGGGCACTCCCCAGACGCCGCTCACGTTCTCGACCTTCGACAACCGCGTCCGCGTCTCCGAACGGCCGCTGGTCGCGCTGTCGCCCGACATCTTCCGGCCGGGCGTCCCCATTCCGATTTCCCCCGTGGGCATCTCCGCCGCGGTGAGGCCGGAGCGCTCGCTCCTCATCACCGACCCGGCCGTCGTCAACGATTCGACGCGGACGTATGACCCGTGCACGAACAGCGGCAACCCGAACGGCGTCTGGACGTTCAACCACCTGATGCGGGAGATGGCGAACACGTACGTGGCGCCGTCGACGCTGACGGAGCACTGGCTGCGGCAGTGGACGGTGAACCAGAACATCAATGGCTGGACGGTGCCGGCGCGCGCGGCGATGGATGCGCGCATCCTCGCGCCGTGGCCGCGCGTGGGCGGGGCGCTGGACCTGGCGCGGTCGCCGTTCAAGCTGGTGGCCATCGTCAACCGGCTGGACCTGGGGGGCGGCCGGGGGCCGTCCGGCTATGCCTCCGGCAACGCGGGCGAGCTGCGCTTCGTCTTCGCCGCGGTGGACCGGACGAGCGGCACCTGCGGCGTCCGGCCGTTCCTGGTCATCTTCGAGTATGGCGTCCCGCACAGCACGTGTGACGCGGTCAGGACGTGGGCTCGGCAGTGGCTGGACCTGTCCGCGCCCTCCCTGGTGCTGGGGAGCCCGGCCTACAACGCCGCGCTGGCGAACCTCACGCAGCAGGTGGTGGTCCGCAACGCCGCGCCGCGAAAGCCGAACGGCAGCGCCATCAACCAGATTCGCACCAACGAGGAGTGGCTGCGCTACCCGTGGGAGCTGCGCGAGTTCCACCTGATGGGCTCGGGCCCCTCGGCGAACCGCCTTCAGGGACAGCCGACGGCGCTGACGCCGGGCGACGCGCACAACGACACGCCCGTGCTCCGGGACTTCATCAACGCGAACACGCCCGCAATCCTCGCCAACACCTACGGCGTGCCGTTGACGTTCCCCGCCGCGAGCACGCCATTCCTGGGGGCATTCCCGTGGATCTCCACGGTGCCGAATGCCTACTGGCGCGCGGCGGGCATTGGCGACAACGAGGCCCGGCACAAGTTCTCGCTCAACACGTGCAATGGCTGCCATGGCCGCGAGACGAACACCGGCTTCGCGCACATCCGCGAGAACGGCGCGCTCTCTCCCTTCCTGAGCACCGGCATGAGCGTCCCCTCGACGCCGTATGGGGTGTCTGACCCTGTCTCGGGCGCGAGCCGCCAGTTCTTCGAGATCCTCGACCGCTCCCAGCGCCTGGACAGCACCGCGAACCAGGCCTGCCTGGCGCGCGCGTTCGACCGGGCCACGCTCGCCACGCACTGACCCGGGCCGCCTCCCGGGGCGCGTTGTAGGGGGCGCTCCGGGGGCTGGCGGGAGTCAGGCGAGCGGCGTCGGCAGGATGGAGAGCGGCGGCGCCTCCGGGGGCGCGTCCTCGGGACGCCGCGCGTAGGCGATCATGCTGGCCCCGTCCTCGGACTCGGCGAAGTATTGCTCGATGGGGCCGAAGAGGAAGTCCAGCTCGTCGTCGGTGCAGGTGGGCAGGTAGACGCGCAGCACGCGCGGGTCGTAGTAGCGGAAGACGAGCGTCTTGCCCTGGGCGTCCTTGACCTTGAGGAAGCGGCGCAGGTGCCGCCGCAGCGCATCCGGGTGCGCGGGGCTCTGCACGAAGATGCCCCAGCTCTTGCCCCAGCCCGCCGCGAGCAGCTGCTCCGTCGCCGGTGCGCCGGGCCGCAGCTGCACCAGATAGGGCGCGACCTCCACCAGCTCCGGGGGCAGCTTCCCCGCGTAGAGGCAGCTCTGTGGCAGCCCGCAGGTGAGGACCAGCCGGTGGATGTTGGGGGCCCGGGCGCCATCCAGGATGGCGTAGAGCGCCGACGTGGGGGCTTCCTCGGTGGCCTGCCGTACCCACTTCAACAGGCCGGGCAGGTGGGGGACGAGCGCGCTCACGCCGCCGCCCGCTGCTGCTTCTTCTTCTCACACTCCTCGCAGAACGGCACACCCGCCGCCGCGGCCTGACGGAGGGCCTCCGCCTGACGGGCGGGGTCGGGGAAGAGGGTGAAGGGCTCCACGGGGGGGCGCGCCAGGGGGATGACCTCGGGCTCCGGCCGGGGCGGCGGCACGATGGCCTCGGGCCAGGCCCAGGCGGCGGCGCGGCGCTCCACGCGCAGGGCGGCCAGCTCGCCACGCTCCAGCGCCTGCGCGAGCCGCTCCCGCACGCGCGTGTCCAGCCGCGCGCGCTCCAGCGTGCTCACGTCCCAGGGGAGGATGCCGCCCAGGGCCTCGTACATCTCCAGCAGGGACCGGCGCGCGGCGCTCAGCCAGTGGTCGAGCTGCCAGGCGATGTGCTCGGACGGGACGCGCTGGTGTGCGTCGAGCGGGGCGCCCGCGCGAACGATGAGCAGCTCGTACTCCTCGGCTCCGGCGCGGAGCCGCCATGGACCATTGAAGCCAATTCCAGGGACGGACATGACGACCTTCTCGGGCCTGTGAAGACGGCCCCAAAGTGTACCCGGGCTGGGCTGTGGGTGCACCCCGGCCTGCACGAAATCTGCACGAACATTCCTCGGAAGCCGCACAGGGGGGACATCGCCGTTGCATGGGGGGCGCTCATCCTGCGCCCATGAACGCACCTCCTCCGCTTCCTCCCCGTCCGTCGCGCCCGCCCGAGGGGACGCTCCGCCGGGTCCTGCGCTGGCTCGTGGCGCACCATGTCTTCGGCAGTCTGGTCATCGTCGTCTTCGCCACGGCCGTCATCGCCGGGCAGGTGGCGGACCGGACGGAGTTCGCCAACTCGGAGCTGGCCGCCGGGGTGGAGGACCGCTGGGGCGCGCCCGTCACCCAGCCCGCGCCGTCCCTGCGCTACGTCCACAGCGGCACCATCTTCACCGAGCTGAAGCCCCTGGCCTTCGACCGCCAGCACGTCGAGGTGCAGGCGCAGATGAACTACCGCAAGCGGGGCCTGCGCTACTTCTCCGGCTTCGACTTCACCCTCAATGCCGACTACGCGGTGGTCAACCGCGAGAGCACCGACATCGACGTGGCGTTCATCTTCCCCATGGAGATGGACAAGTCCCAGGTGCTGCTGTCGGAGCTCGAGTTCGTCGTCGACGGGAAGCCGTCCAGCCTGGACCTGGGTGAGTCCGGCAACCGGCTGGTGTGGACGGGCCGCATCGCCAAGGGCGCCACGTCCCGCTTCAACATCCGCTACCGCGCCCGGGGGCTGAACTCGTTCGTGTACCGGCTGGACCCGGCGCTGCCCGCGCGCGACGTGCGCGTCCATGTCGCGGTGGAGGGAGGGGAGAACTACGACTACCCATCGGGTGTCCTGGCCGCCTCGACCGTGAACGCCACCAGCGACGCGGTGACGCTGGACTGGGCGTTCCAGTCCCTGGAGTCGGGCGTCAACCTGGGCGTCATCCTGCCTTCGGAGAAGACGTTCGATGCGCTGGTGGGGACCATGGCCACGCGGGCCTGGGTGCCCTTCCTGGCCTTGCTGGCGCTGCTGTCCGCGCTGGGGCTGCGTCACCGCCGCCCGCTGGCGCTCCATGAGACGTACCTGCTGGCCGCGGTGTACGGCTTCTTCTTCGTGCTGCTCGCGTACCTCGCGGCCTTCATGAACTTCTATGTCGCGTACGTGCTGTGTGCCCTGGGCCTGGGAGCGGCGGTGGTGGTGTACATCCGCTGGCTCTTCCCGAAGGAGCGCGCGTCCGTGCTCGCGGGGCTGTGGGGCGCAACGTTGGTGGTCCCCACCGGCGCCGTCATCCTCCAGGGCTACACCGGGCTCATCTACACGCTGGAGATCCTCGCCGCGCTGCTGGGGCTGATGGTGCTGTCCACCCGCGCTGGCGTGCGGGCCTTCCTCTCCGACCTTTCGCTGCCGGGCGGGCCTTCACGCGCCGCCGCGGCGCCCGCTGCTCCCACCCCCGTCACCCCGGAAGCGAGCTGAATCCGCCATGTGGACCGTACCGCTCATCGTTGGACTCCTGCTGTTCACGGCCGAGGCCTCGGCCAACCCCGCGCCCACGGGCACCGCCACCGTGCCGCTGGAGGAGCTGATTCCGCTCTACGCCCAGCGCCAGGCGCCACCGGCCAACCCGCCGCCGACGGAGGCCCTGGTGAAGGGCGAGCTCAAGGGCCGGCTCACGGCGGACAGCCTCTTCGTGGAGGGGCACTTCGACGTGGAGGTGCTCGCGGAGGGGCGCTGGACGCAGGTGAAGCTGCTCCAGCTCGACGCGGACACCTTCCCAGGGACGTTGCCGACGCTGGAGGACGCCACCGTGGGCGTCGTCGACGGGCACCTGTGTCTCCTCACGCGCAAGGCGGGGCGGTATGCCTTCGACGTGGGCCTCTCCGTCCGCTCGCCGGGCGCGGGCCCGGAGCGCCGCGCGCAGCTCCGCTTCGGGCCGCACGTGTCGCCGGTGCCGCTGGCGCTCGAAGCGGACACCTCCGTGTTCACCCTGACGGAGTCGCTGCCCGGCATGGGCGGCGAGAGGTTTGCCGTCTACCCCAGCCAGGGCGTGCTGCGCGTGGGCTGGCGCGCGGCGGTGGCGCAGGCCACGCAGGGGCAGAAGCAGCAGGTGCGCCCACCCCTGGAGCCACGCATCACCGAGGCCACCGCGTCCTGGGTGTCCACGCTGGAGGGGCGCGCCACGCTGCGCGTCAGCTACGACCTGAGCCTGGACCGGGAGCAGCCGCTGGAGCTGGTGCTCCCGGAAGGGCACCGGCTGGAGCGTGTCACGCTCAACGCCATTCCCGTGCCGGTGGAGCCGGACGCGGGGACCCTGGCGCTGAAGGCGGCTCCGGCGCGCCTGGGTGAGACGACTGGGACGCTGGAGGTGGTGCTGTCGCGTGAGCTGGGCGTCTTCCACCTCTCCGGGCGGCTGCAACTGGCGCTGCCGCGCGTGTCCTGGCCGGTGGCGGAGCTCCGGGCCCGGGCGCACTTCCCGGCGGTGTTCAACTACCGGCGCGAGGGCGGAAGTCTGGAGCAGTACGAGTCCTCGGAGCGCGCGGGCGCCTCCGCGGCGGGCCTGCCCGGCAAGGCGCTGCACTTCCGCCAGTTCCTGGTGGCGGCGTCCGCGCCCACGCTGGAGCTGGGGTACTCCGTGGACATCTCCGACAGCTACTTCCGCTGAGGCCGCGGCAGCGGGGCCACCACCGCGAAGGTGGTCCCCGCGCCCGCCGCGGGCATCAGCTCCAGCCGGGCTCCGCAGGCCCGGAGCAGGGACTGGGCAATCGTCAGGCCCAGCCCGGTGCCTCCGCGCTCGCGGGCGGTGGTGAAGAACGCGTCGAAGATGCGCGCCCGGTTGGACTCGGAGATGCCCCGGCCGTCATCCCTCACCAACATGCGCACGGTGCCCGCCGCGTCGTCCGGCTCCACCGCCAGGTCCACCCGGATGTCCTCGCCGCCGTGCTGGCGCGCGTTGGCGACGAGCTGCCACAGCACGTCACCGAGCACTTCGTGGGGCAGCGCCACCTTCAGGCCCGCCGGGGGCGGCGCGACGTGGAGGCCCGTCACGCCTTCCGCGCGAGCCCTGGCCGCGAGGGACTCCAGCAGCGGCGCCAGGTCCACCTGCGCGGACGTGGCCGTCATGGAGTCCGCGCGGGCCAGCTCCAGGAGGCGCTGCACCAACCGCGTGAGTCGGCGGGCGTCCGCGTCGACGTTGGCGAGGAAGCGGGCCCGCTGCTCCGGCGTCATGGCGTCGGCGCTGTCGCGAAGCAGCTCCACCGCGCCCTGGATGGACGCGAGGGGCGTCTTGAACTCGTGCGACACGTTGGCCGCGAAGGAGCGGATGTACTGGTTGCGGTCCCTCAGCGCGGTGGCCATGCCGGCCAGCGATTCGGACAGCTCGGCCAGCTCCGCGACCACCGGGCGGGCCATGGGCTCGAAGCCAGCGGGCTCGCTCGCGGCGATGGCGCGCGTCTGCCGCACCAGCGCCCGAACCGGCCGGCCCACCAGCGCGGCGGCGGCCAGCGACATCAGCGCCACCGCGCCGAGCAGCACGAGCCCGGTGGCGGTGAGGTTCCAGCGGTCCGCGTACGTCGCCTTGGCGAACGTCATGGGCGTGCGCGTCAGCACCACCGCGCCCCAGACGCGCTCGCCCTCCAGGACGGGCAGGGCCACCGAGACGCGGATGCCCGTGTCGCGGCTGAGCGACGCCAGCGGGGTCTCCCCGGGCTCGGCGTAGCGGCGGCGCAGCACGCTGACGGGCTCGCCCCGCAGGGCGCGCTGCACCTCGATTCGGTCGGCGAGCGTCGTCCCCAACTGCGCGGCGCTGCTGCTGGCCACCACCACGCCCCCCGTGTCCACCACGCGGATGCCCGCCAGGGTGGCGGCGCGGACCTGTCCGAGCAGCGGCGTGAGGCGCAGCCCCGCGGCCTGGGACAGCGGATCGGCGGGGACACGCGAGGCCACGGGCGAGTCCCCTGGCGGCAGCGTCTCGTCCGAGGCCCGCAGGGACGGGAGGATGGGGCGCAGCCCCGGGTCGTCGGGGATGGGGAAGGGCCAGGGCGCGGTGCGCTCGCGGCCAAAGGTGCCGGGGGGCTCGGTGTCGCGCAGCCGTTCGCGGAAGACCTCGGAAATCACCGCGCCCTGGGCAATCAGCTCCGACTCCGTCTGGCGGATGAGCTGGTTGTCATAGACGCGCACGAAGGAGAGGCCCGCGAGCGTCAGGACGAAGCCCGCCACGCCCACCGCGGCGAACACGAGCCACAGGCGCGGACGCGCGCGGCGCTCAGGGGAGGGCGAGCCGATAGCCGAGGCCATGCACCGTCTCGATGACGTCGCCGCCCGCGGTGGCGAACTTCTGGCGCACGCGGCGCACGTGGCTGTCGATGGTCCGGTCGCTGACCACCACGTCCTCGTAGACGCGCGTCATCAGCTCGTCGCGGGTGAAGACCTTGCCGGGCACGCGCAGCAGCGTGGCCAGCAACTGGAACTCCGTCACGGTGAGCACCACCTCGGTGTCACCCCACCACGCGCGCCAGCGCTCGGCGTCCATTCGCAGCGGCCCCCGCTCCTGCATGGAGGCGGCGGGCGCGTCAGGCCCCGGGGATGGCGCGGGCCGGGCCCGCCGCAGCACCGCCTTCACGCGGGCCACCAGCTCGCGCGGGCTGAAGGGCTTGGTCAGGTAGTCGTCGCCGCCGAGCTCCAGGCCGAGGATGCGGTCGACCTCGTCATCGCGCGAGGAGAGGAAGACGATGGGCAGCTCATGCCTGCGCCGGACCTCGCGGCACACGGCGAGCCCGTCCAGCTCCGGCATCATGATGTCCAGGACGATGAGCGCCGGGAGGCCCCGGTCGAGCTGGGCCAGGGCGGCGCGGCCGTCCGAGGCCTCCTCCACCCGGAAGCCGCCCTGTTCCAGGGCGAAGCGGACGATTTCCCTCAGGTGTGGATCATCGTCGACGACTAGGACGGTGGGACGCTCGGCCACGGGTGCTCGGATGGGAGGAGGTGCTGCGGCGGGCGCAGTCTACACCTGTCCGGCCCCGGAAGATGGCCGGGGAGTCTTCCCCGGCCGCGTGTGGGCTTGCTACCGGCGCGAGCGCCGGCGAGGCCGCGGAATGGCGACTGCCGCGGCGAAGAGGAGAATCACTGGAATGAAGATGAGCAGGGTCTGAGCCATCACCGTCGTCGCCCCCGTCGAGGAAGTGCCGCTACTATGGCGGGCCGGTCTGACGTGGCGCTCGCAGCAATCCTGAAAACAGGATTTGACGGGACGGTGACGGGCGGGGCTCCGAGGTGCTCGCGCGGCTCAGCCGTGACCGGGGGGCGAGGCGGTGTACAGGCGGAAGCGCGTCACCGGCCGGTAGCCCAGGCGCGTATAGACGGGCAGGCCCGCGTCGGTGGCGTGGAGGACGGTGCGCCGGATGCCCCAGGCCTGCTCGGCCTTGGCCAGGGCGTGGCGCATCGCGACCTCCGCCGCGCCCTGGCGGCGGTGCTGGGGCAGGGTCGCGACGAGGGCCACATAGGCGGCCTGCTCCACGCGCAGCACCACCGTGCTGGCCGCGGGCTCGTCGTCCCGGCACGCCACGAAGCCCCGGCAATCCCGGGTGTAGAGGGTGTCCACGTCGAAGGCCTCGAGGCCGAGATGGCGGGGGACGTCATAGGAGGTGGCGTTGATGTCGGCCACGGCCTGCCGGCCCCAGGTGTCGGTGACTGAGCGGCATTCGAACGAGGGCAGGGGCCGGTCAGGCGGCTGCAGGCCGTCCGCGACCATGCCGGTGGCGGCCATGTCCGCCTTGAGGCCGTACCAGGCGAGGATGGACGGCGCGCTCTCGCGCACGGATGGCGCCAGCCAGTCGTCGCAGATGACGAAGCACCACCCGTGCTTGCCGGTGGCGTAGTAGCGCGCCGCCGAGGCCGCGGCGGCCGCCAGCGCCTGCTCCGTTTCGAGGGGCTCGCGCAGGAAGGCGGCGTTCAGCATCGACCAGGCGACGTGGCAGGCGGTGATGTAGACGTCGGGCCGCTCCACCACCTCTCCGGCCTTGCTGCCCAGCGCGAACAGTCTCCAGGCGCCGCGGTACTGCGCGTTGGATTCGTCAATCTCGGCTCGTAAGGCAGAGGTCATCAGGGCTCCACGGTTGCGGGGAACCGGCGACTCTACCCCAGGGGTGGGCCTCCAACGTGTCCGGCTGCGCGACAGGTGTGTGGCGGTGGCCATCCGGCGCGTCTACGTTGAGGGGATGACGCATGCGGCTCCCGGAACGTGGACACTGCCCTGGCGGGGCCTGGGCTTGAGCAGCAACCTGAGCGTGGCGGACGTGCCGCAGCCGTACCGGATGCTCGATGAGACCCCTGGCCTCTTCGACTACGTGGAATACAGCGCGCCGCTGTCGCTGGAGGAGGCGAAGGCGCACGCCTCGCTGTTCCCCGAGATGTGGCGCCGCCGGCACGAGGTGCCGGTGCTGTTCCACCCCGTGCACCTCAACCTCTGGGGCCCCGCGCTGGAGCCGGTCCAGGCGCTGGGGGATTTGGACGCCCACGCGCGCGCCGTGGAGAGCCCGTGGGTGGGCAACGACATCGGCTGGTGGCACGTGGAGGGCCAGCCCTTTCCGGGCTACCTCTACTTCACGCCGCCCTTCAATGCGGCGGGGCTGGAGGCGTGTGTCTCGCACGCGCTGCACGTGCAGCGGCACCTGTCCATGCCGCTGGCGCTGGAGAACCCCGCGGTGCTGGCGCGGCGCGGAGCGTGGCACGTGCTCGACTTCATGGCGAAGCTGCACGCGCGCACCGGCCTGCCGCTGCTCCTGGACCTGGGGCACCTGTTCAGCCACCAGCTCTCCGCGGGGCTCCCGCTGGAGGCGGGGCTGGACGGGTTCCCGCTCGACCAGGTCATCGAGCTGCACATCGCGGGCGGCGTGGTGACGCGGCGAGGGGAGCGCAGCTTCTACGTGGACGACCACACGCAGCCGGTGCGCGAGGAGCTGTTCACGCTGCTGGAGTCGCTGATTCCGCGCTGTTCCGCCTTGCGCGCCGTCACCTTCGAAGGGGATGGCCATCCGCCCGAGGTGGCCCTGGCGTCCTTGCGCCGCCTGCGCAAGCTGGTGCCCGCAGGGGCGCGCCCGCCGCTCACGCTCCGCGCGCCGGAGGCTCGCGAGGTGCCGCCGCTGACGGAGGAGGGCCGGCCCTGGGACTTGTTCGACGCCGGTTACGCCGCCGCCCCCGCGAGCTCCGTGGAGGACGAGGCCGGCACGGTGGCCGATCAAGACTTCCGGCTCGCCGTGGTCGCCGAGGTCCTGGAGCGCGACTGGCCGCTCAGCCGCCTGCTACTGGCGGGCACCCGCGAGGCGCTGGCCGCCTTCACGGGCTCGAAGGAGTTCCGCGCGCTCTTCGCCGCCGGGGGGCGCTCGCCGGGACAGGCCTTCACCTCGTGGGCGATGCGCCGCCTCCGGGAGCGTCCGGATGAAGGCGCGTCCGCGGTGCTGACGCTGGAGATGCTGCTGCCGTCGCTGTTCACGCGCCGCGTGCCCGCCCCGGGGCCGGGACAGGTCGGGCTGATGGAGGACGTGCGGGTCGGCTCGCTGCCGGTGGACCTGTCCGAGTTCGTCCATGCCACCCGCGCCGTGCGCCGCCACCTCGCCGCCCGCGCGTGGGCGTCCGGGACGCTGGAGCTCTCCGGCCTGGAGTCGCTGGCGCAGGTGGCTCGGCGGCCGGGCGCCGGGCCCTGGCCCTTTGCCGTCCGCCGCAGGGCAGGGGGGCCGGAGGTCATGCCCGTCCCCGCATCAATCGCGGGAATCCTTGCAAAGCTTGCGATGCAGCCCCTTCCGGAGGCGGAAGTGGCTCCGTCGCTCCTGGAGCAGGCACGCGAGCGAGGGCTGATCCGGCGGGGATAGGCGAAGAATTGTCCAGGATTGGACCGAACCCTTGCGCTGCCCGCCCTGGTTACGATACGTCGCGCCGCCATGGCGTCCCCCCTCGTCGTCGGAATCGCGGGTGGCACCGCGTCCGGCAAGACCACCGTTGCCCGCAAGGTTCGCGAGGCATTGGCAGATTGCCGCGTGGCGTTCATCGATCAGGACTCTTACTACCGTGACCTGAAAGACCTCCCGCTGGTGGAGCGGCGCGAGGTGAACTTCGATCACCCCGATGCCTTCGACAGGGAGCTGCTCGTACAGCACCTGCGAGCATTGAAGTCCGGGCAGCCCATCCAGAAGCCCGTCTACGACTTCGTCACCTCGTCCCGTCAGTCGACCATGAAGGCCGTCGACCCCGGCGACATCATCCTCATCGAGGGCATCCTCGTCCTCCACATGAAGGAGGTCCGGGACCTGATGGACGTGAAGATCTACGTCGACGCGGACGATGACCTGCGCATCCTCCGGCGCCTCACCCGCGACATCAAGGACCGGGGCCGCGACTTCGACCACGTGGTGAGCCAGTACCTGCGCCACGTGCGGCCCATGCACATGGGCTTCGTGGAGCCGTCCAAGCACTTCGCGGACATCATCATCCCGCACGGCGGCAACAACGAGATCGCCATCGGCATGCTGGTGGGCGCCCTGCGCGGCAAGCTCTCTAGCCCCGCGCCGCGCGAGTAGTCAGCACCGCCGCAGGAAGTCGCTCAGCGGGGCATGGAGCCGCTCCGCGTCCTGGAGCAGCGCGCCGTGGTCACCCGGGCCCGGCAGCTCGAGGAAGCGGGCGCTCACGCCCGCGGCGCTCAGCAGGTGGTAGGTGTCCCGCACCCGGTTCACCGGCGCCATGGCGTCGGACGCGCCCGCCACCAGCAGCACGCGCGCGCGAATCCGCGAGAAGCCATCCGAGACATCACTGCCCGCGTAGGCGGAGCAGAGCGAGGCCCACGACACCGCGTCGAACGCGTCGGCGAAGGCCTCCGCCTCGGCCTCCAGGGCCGCACGCGCGGTTTCGGCATCCGGGAACGCGGCGGACAGGTGCTCCCGTCCATAGAGCAGCTTCTGGAAGTCCAGGCGGAGCTTGCGCAGCGTCCGGCGCGGCGGCGCCTCCGGCGCGTAGAGCCCGTCTTGGTAGTCGGGATCCGCGCGCAGCACCTGCCAGGACAGTCCCAGCTTCTCGCGCACGCCCTCCGGCAGCGCGCGCGCCGAGCCGATGGCCACCACGCCCTCCGCGAGGTCCGGGAACAGGGCCGCCAGCCGCAACGCCACGTGCCCGCCCAAGCCCACGCCCACCAGCGCGCGCACCTGCCGGAGCCCCAGCGCGCGCAGGGTGGCGGACACGCCGCGCGCCATGTCCTGCACGGTGAGCGGTGGCAGCTCGAGTCCCCACCGCTGACCCGTGACGGGATTCACCGTCGCGGGGGACGTGCTCCCGAAGGGGCTGCCCAGCAAGCACGGGACGATGACGGGGGTGACCGCGGGCTCCAACGCGAGGTTCGTTCCCACCAATGCGCTGCCCCAGCCGGATGGCCGGTACGCCGAGTCCTCCGGAGGGCCCAGCGCGAGGTGCGACTGGGCGAGGTCGTGCAGCAACACCACCGCTTTGCCGTCTGATGGTTCTCCGTAGGCAGCCCAGGCCACCTGGACATTGCCCAGGAGCTCGCCTTCCTCCAATGGGAGCGGCGTGGTGAACACGTGGGTGCCGGTGGCCTGGATCACGTTGGGGAATTCTCATATCACTGCTGCGACCAAGGCACAGGAGACTGCCGCGTGAAGCGCTACTTCGGAGTCATCGTCATCGTCGCGGGCGTGCTGCTGGGCGCCGTCATGAGCTACCGCAGCGCGAGCGGCCGCGCGCTGGAGGCCCAGCGTGACGCGGATCATCAGCGAATCCATGTGGAGTACCTGGAGCGGGTCGGTTGGATGCGCACCAACCCGGACGAGGCCAGCTACCGCGACGAGCTGAAGCCCTTCTTCAAGAACTACTTCGAGCAGGTGGACGCGCACCTGACGCGCTTCAAGGGGAACGCCAAGTTCGACGACTACCTCCTGGAGCTGGAGAAGCGCGCGGAGACCGGCGCGAAGGACGACCGCGCCAATGACCGCAAGGCCTTCTACGAGTACGCGCGCAAGACGTTCGACAACATGCGCGAGGGCCGCTACCGCCCGGTGTGGACGGCCACCGACAAGGGCATGCGCCTGGACATCATCTCGTCGGACGTGGTGATGGTGCTGGGCAAGCCGCAGGTTCGCCTGCAGCTCGCGGTGTGGGGCGCGCAGCGCTCGCTCAAGGATGACGGCAAGGTGTTGAAGATGGTGACCAGCGCCTCGTTCGACACGGTGTGGAAGCTCATCGACGCGAAGGGGAAGCTGCTCGGCGAGATGCGCGGCGCGGACCCGTCCATGAAGATCGACTACCCGGAGCGCTTCATCCGCGAGTTCCCCCCGCAGATGGTGCTGGGCCACTACGACCTGGACCTGATGCCGAACGAGGTGTCGAAGATGGAGATGACCATCAACCTCACCTCCAGCGCGGCCTCGGGCGGCACCGCGACGTCCACCTATGTGTGGAAGCTGGACGTGCCCTCCGACTGGAAGCTCGGCGCCGGTGAGACCTGGGAGGGCGCCACCCAGGAGGAGCGCCCCGAAGAGGAGATCGACCCGTCGAAGGCCGCGCAGAACTAGGCGGCCCGCGGGCTACTCCACCACGGCGAAGTGAGAGCCGAGCCGGTACGCGGACAGCGTGCCGGCGTCATCCAGGAAAAAGAGGTTGAGGCGCACGTCCGCCTGGAGCGCGACGAGCCCCACGCCGGCCTGGACCTCCGCGAGTACCTGCCCACCGCGCGGGTCCACGGCCCGCACCCGCTCACCCGGCACCAGGGTGACGTCCCTCGCGGTGTGCGCCGGCAGTGCGCCGATGAGCGGCTCACCCGCCGCCCCGACGCGCCAGTCCACCGCGCCGGAGGCGGCCACCCGCGTGGCCGCGCCTGAAGCGCTGGTCACCACCACCGCGCGTGGCAGGGGCGCCAGGGCATAGGGGCCCGGTCCCAGGTTCAACGGGCGCTCCCACAGGCGGCGGCCCTTCGCGTCCAGGCAGAGCAACAGGCCTTCCCGCTCGCGCTCTCCAGCGATGAACACGCGCGAGCCCAGCGGAAGCGGCGCGGACAGGTGGGACAGGTTCGGCTCGTACGTCCACACCGACTCGCCGGTGTGCGCGTCCGCGAGCAGCAGGGCCCAGTGCGAGCCCCGGCCGAGCATGGCCAGGAAGCGCCGTCCCCAGGCCACGGGTGCTCCATGGAAGGGCATGGGCGCCCGCATCCGGTAGCGGACCTGACCGTCTTCCAGGTCGAGCCCGTAGAGATAGCCCGAGTCGGTGGCCACCAGCGCGCGGTGTCCCTGGGTGGCCAGCCAGCTTCGCTGCGTCCGCGGTGGGGCCAGCCGCCAGACCTCGCGCCCGGTGGCCTCCGCGAAGGCGACGACGGTGCGGTCCTCGGACAATGTGAGCAGCAGGCCGTCCTTGCGCAGCAGCAGCGGTCCCAGGGGGATGCCGTCGTGGTCATGCAGCCAGCGCGCGCCGCCGCCCCGGCCCGTGAAGCCGTAGACGCGCGCGATGTCCGCCGCCACCGCGTGGCCATCCGCCGACGCCGCCACGCCCAGCGCCGCGGCGCGCTTCCACAGCAAGGCCCCGTCCCTGCGGGAGAAGGCGGACGCCAGCTCTGGCGCGCAGTACACCGGCCCATGTCGGCCGAGCAGCAGCCGCGCCTCCTCCGGATCCGGCAGGCCTCGCTGCTCCCACAGCTTCACGAAGCGCAGCCGCCGCAGCCGGCCGGGCACCTTCAGCGGACGCGAGGCGGCCTGGCCAGGACGGGCCTTCTTCTCGCGGGCCGCGCCCTTCGCCTCGGGCGGCTGGATGGGGCCGCGCAGGTGGGAGAGGCCCTCGCGGCACCGCTCCGCCAGCTCCACGCGGTAGGTGTTGCCCACCAGGGCCCGGTCCGCTTCCGCGAACGCCGAGGCCAGGGACTCGCCCAGCCGGAAGAGGGCGGCGGCGAGCGCGCTGCCCGCGAGAGGGAAGGCAGCGCCGGTGCGGCCGAGCTTCGCCTGTCCCGCCTTCAGGTCGAGCAGCAGTGGGGGCTTCGCGCCAGCGGGGGCCAGCTCGAAGCGTGGCTCGCCCAGCTCCACGGCGCGCGACAGCTCCACGGCCAGCCGCGACAGCTCCAGCGCGGTGAGGAAGGGGGGCGCGGGGATTCGCCACGCCTCCGGCTTGCCGGGCAGTGATAGCCAGACTTCACCCGTGGTGAGGAGCGGTGCCAGCAGTCCCGCGGTGCCCCTGGCCGACCCCCGGCCCGAAGGAACGCCGGCGTCCCTCAGCTCGAAGCCGAACCCTGGAACCTCCGCAGGCTCATGCCGCCGGGTGGAGGGGAGGGCGGGCGCCTCATCCGGTGGCCGGGCGGGCCGACGCAGGCCCTTCAGCGGCTCCTTGAGCGCCACGGCCAGAGAGGAAGCGAGCGCCTTGGGCCCGGCCCGGGTGACGTCCGCGAGGAAGCGCTCTCCCGCCTCCCGGGCGGCCTCGACGAGCTCCTCCAGCTCGACTCGCACGGGCGGTCGCATGAGCCGGGCCGGACGCGAGAGGTTGGCCACCAACAGCTCCACCTCCGGGCCCAGCCGCCGGAGCACCAGCTCCAGGTGGGCCTCCGGCAGGGAGACCTGGGCCAGCCGCTGCCGCCCGCCATAGAGGGCCGAAACTGAGCGCACCAGGGCGGGCACGACTTCTGATAGAGACTCCTCCACGGCCCCGGACAGAAGGTCCACTCCGTCCAGTTCCAGTGCGATGGAATCGAGCGGGGAAGCTGCGGGTTCGCGTTTCCAGCGCTGTCCGATGCGTATGCGGGTCATCTTGCGTTCGTTGACAAGCCAGTTTAGCGATGGCTAGCATCCGCCGCCTATACGGACCTACATTTTTGTAACCGTTCGGAATTCCTGGGGAATACTCGATGACATTCTACGAGGCCGCGCTCCGCATCCTGGAGAGCGAAGGTCGTCCCCTCCACTTCCTTGAAATTACCGAGAAGTCCATCGAGCAGAGCCTGCTCTCCCACGTGGGCAAGACGCCTGAGGTGACGATGCTGTCGCGCCTCGCAGCCATGGCGCGCCGCACGCGGGACCGCAAGGTGCTCGTTACCGCGAAGGATACCTTCGCGCTGGTCGACTGGGCGATTCCCGAGGACGTCGAGGCACTGGCTCAAACTGGCGTGGTCGAGCCGCATCCCGAAGAGGAGCTGCCGCCGCTGCGCCCGGCGGAGCGTCACCCGGAGCCGCGCACGGACAACGTGCGGGTGGCGGGCCGTGGCAGCGAGCGCAAGCGCCGCCGGGACGAGGACGAGGAGCGTGGCGGCCGCCGCAAGCGCTTCCCGCCCCTGCCGGAGGTGGTGTTCGAGATTCTCAGCGACGCGGAGCTCGCGCTTCGCACCGAGCAGATCATCGAGCGCGCCCGGGCCAAGGAGCTGTGCGCCGAGGACACCTCGGTGGAGGCGGTGCTCACCGCGCTGCTGGAGGACAACCAGCGGCGCATCGACGCCGGCCGGCGTCCGCAGTACGCCTTCAGCAAGGACTCCGGCGAGATTTCGCTGGAGCGCGCCGGCGCCCCGAGCGAGGCCCCGCCGCTGGAGCTCCAGGCCGCGTTCGCGCAGGCGCTGGGCATTCCGCTGGAGGGTGGCCGTCCGATGCTGGGCAAGCCGTCCGCCGTGGCCGAGCCGCAGGCGGATGGCGCGCTGGTGTCCACGCTGCGCGCCGCGCTCAAGGATGCGCGCCGCTCGGTGGCGCGGGTCCTGCGCAAGCGCCTGGGCGAACTGGACGTCGGCACGTTCGAGAAGTCCGTCGTGAAGATGATGCACGGCCTGGGCTTCCGCGAGCTGAAGGTGGCCAAGCGCTCCAAGGAAGGCCCCTTGCTCACGGCGCGCAAGCGCGAGGGCAGCGTGGAGCTGCGCTACGCGGTGCGCATGTTGAAGGGCACGCCTGGAATCGACCGCAAGTCGGTGCAGGAGCTGCGGCGTGACCTGGGCCACTACTCGGCGCAGGTGGGCCTGTTGGTGAGCGCGGGTGATGTGCGCGGTGATGCGCGCACCGAGGCGCAGGCCAACGGCTCGCTGGTGATGCTCTGGTGCGGCGACGCGCTGGGCGAGAAGTTCCTGGAGGCCAAGACGGCCGTCGCCGTCACCCAGGTCGAGCTTTACGAGGTCGACGAGAAGTTCTTCGAGGCCGCGAAGCTCGATGCCGAGGAGGCCCAGAAGCGCCGCGAGGAGCGCCAGCGCGAGAAGCAGGCCCGGGAGGGTGAGGAGCCCGCCGAGGCCGCCGCTCCGGAGCGCGAGCGCCCGCGTGAGAAGCGCCGCCGTGAGCGCGAGCGTGAGCAGCGCGAGGTTCGCGAGGGCGAGGCCACGCCGGCCGAGGCCGAGGCCGCCGCTCCGGGGGCCCCCTCGCTGGAGGTTCGTGAAGTGACTCCCGCGCCCGCCGCGCCCGTGTCGCAGG
>JAFAAN010000114.1 GCA_023426545.1 Pseudomonadota bacterium | reverse complement strand
GGCCCGGTCCGCGCCGACGAGGCCCCGGGTGCTCCGCTTCACGCGGCGCCCGGGGCTTCGTGTTTCTACGGGGTGGGGCCGGGGAGGATGACGCGCAGGCAGCTGTCCAGGCCGCGCACGCCCCGGTGCTTCCACTGCGCGGGGTAGCCCAGCGACACCTCCTCGAAGCGCACGCCGTCGCGCCACAGCGTGGCGGGCATGTGGAGGTGGCCGGTGACGACGACCTCCGCGCGGAAACGGGAGTGCCAGTCCTCGGTCTGCTTCGTCCCACACCAGATGGAGAAGCGGGGGATGCGGGGCAGCCGCACGTGCTCGTAGCGCAGCGGGTAGTGGTTGATGAGCACGGTGGCGCAGTTCGGGGGCAGCGCTTCCAGGCGGGCCCGCGTGGACGCGACGCGCGCGGCGCACCAGGCGGCGCGGCTCGCGTGGGGCTCGGGGTGCAGGAGCACCTCGTCGGTGCACAGCAGGTCGTCTTCCCCGGCCCACTCCAGCGCCTTGTCCACGGGCACGTGCTCTGGCCGGAACGTGTAGTCGTAGCCCAGGAACATGGGGACGATGACGCGCTCGGGGCCGGGGCCGGGCCAGCGGGGGTAGGGGTCCTCCGGCGTGAGGGCGCCGTAGCCGCGGCACAGGCTCACCAGCCGCTGGTAGCGCGCCTCGCCCTTCAGCTGCGGCTGCTCGGACGGCATCGTCCACAGCTCGTGGTTGCCCGGCACCCAGATGACCTGACGGAAGCGCTGGGTGAGCGTGCTCAGCATGAACTCCATCTCCGCCAGCGTCTCGCCCACGTCGCCGGCCACGATGAGCCAGTCGTCCGGGTGGGCCGGGAGCGCCTGGAGCGCCAGGCGGTTGTCGTTGTGGCGCAGGTGCAGGTCGCTGATGGCGTAGAGCTTCATGGCGCGCGGGAAGGGCCCCGCACCTTAACGCGGGCCTTCGGGGGATGCTCCGCCGAGTGGGCCCGACCCACGAGGTCCTGTCGCTGCGGGCCGCTGCATCAGGCCGGGTGGAGGGCCATGCCGGCGCCCAGCGTTCGCAGCAGCGCGTGGACCTCCGCCGGGGGCGCGGCGCGGTCCATCCAGGTGATGCCCCGGGCCTGGGGCGGCATCACCGCGTGCAGCGCGCAGGCGGTGCGCGGATGCTGCGCGCGCACCTGCTCCAGCAGCCCCAGCCCGTCCCCATCCGGGAGCAGGTCGCCCGCGACCACCACCTGCGGGGGCTCCTCGCGCACGAGCGCGAGCGCTTCCTCCATGCACCGGGCGAAGCGCTTGGCGCCGGGCAGGTCTCTCACGAGCCGTCGCAGCGCCGCGAGCGAGCGCGGGTCTTCATCCACGAACAAGAAGGTGAGCATGTTCTTCGAGCCGGTACGGGAAGACCTGTGCGGTTGGCCAGACGCACGAGGTTGCCTACCTACAAGACTACTCAGGAAGTTCTTGGAAGCCAACCTCTCAAGTCATATCGACATGTGCGGACCCGGTAGGTTAACGACCCATGGAAAAGACCCTCGCATCCCGCCTCGGAGGCGCGGCGCGCCTCGCCCGGACCCGGTTGAACCTGACCCAGGCGGATGTGGCGGAGCGGATTGGCATCGCGAGTGAAGTCTACGGGCGCCTCGAGCGCGGCCACATGCTGCCGAGCATCCAGACGTTCCGTCGGCTGTGTACGGTGCTCTCCATCTCCGCGGACGAGGCGCTGGGGCTCAAGCCCGTGCAGGAGGTGAAGTGGGCCGCCGAGCCGCCCAGTGACTACGGCGAGTCCGCCGAGCTGCGGCGGCTCATGCGCCGGGCCAAGCAGCTCGACCGGACGTCCATCCGCATCCTCAGCGTGCTCGCGGCGCAGTTCAAGCCACGGGGGTGACGTCCGTCGCCATCCTTGCGAGGCGCTCGCGCAGCTTGCGCGCCGAGGGAAAGCCGTTGAAGAGCAGCACCTGGGGGTGAGCCTCCAGCCGCTCCCGCTCCGAAGCCTCCTTCGCCAGCGCCCGGTCCACGCCCAGCAGCAGGCCGGCGTCCGGCCGGGAGCGCAGCTCCAACAGCCGCCGCGCCAGCGGGGCGGCATGCCACGCGTGGAACAGCTCCAGCGCCACCTCGCGCCGGGACTCCCGGTGACGGAAGGTGAGGTCCGGCACGCACAGCCCGGAGGCGCCCACATGCCGGGGCAGGGGCGTGAGGTCCAGCTCCCACGCGTCGTCCGCGAAGCCCTCCGCGAGCGTGGCCACCTCGGGGGGGATGTGTCCCAGGGCGGCGGGGAGGGGTGAGCGCAGCGGGTCCTTGTGGCTCAGCATCAGCGTGGCCTGCCGTCGAGATGGCTCCACGGTGGCGGTCAGCTCCCAGCGCTCCAGGAGGGGGACCACGGACAGGAACGTCGCCAGCTGCAGGCCGTACTTCTTCTGGAGCGCCAGCATCGCCCCCGGGCCCTCCACGTCCAGCGCCCAGTTGTCCCCGTCGCGCCAGACCTCGGCCACCAGCCGGCAGAACTTCAGCCACCGGAGCACCTTGCGCACGCGCAGCAGCTCCGGCGCCTGGGCCCGCAGCCGCAGCCGGCGCGCGGACAGCAAGGGGCCTTGCGCCAGCGCCAGGTTGTAGCGGTCCAGCAGCCCCTGCGCGTCGAGCGCCTCGCCGTCCCAGCCCAGCAGCCGCCGGTGGCCGGGCAGGTCTGCGTAGAGCGCCTCGCGGGCCTCGGCCAGGGGAATGGGCAGGGCCTGGGCCAGCCGGGCTTCGTAGTCCTCCACCCTGGCGTCAGGTGGCAACGCGCGCAGCACGTGGCCCGCGGCCTTGAGGCGCTCCCAGCGGGCCTCCATCACCCCGGGCGCCGGCTCGTCGAAGTGGAGCCGGTCCAGCACCAGCTTCACCAGCCCGCGCGCCACCTTGGGTTTGCTGAAGGCGCCGGCCTTCAGGCCCAGGGCCTCCTCGACGTCGTCGCGCTGGCCGCCCCGTGAGGACGCCACGTCGGCGAGCAGGTCCTGGGCGAAGCCCAGCAGCTCGGCGTCATCCCGCTTCACGAAGGCGGGGCGGAGCACGCCCTGGCGAACGCGGAAGTGGAGCAGCTCTCGCGTCAGCATCGCGTGCGGCCTCCGGTGAAGGCGGGGCGCGGCGCCTGTCCCTCGGAGGGCGCCCGGCCGGGCTCGGGAGCGGTGCCGCGAAGGCGCTGCGGCCTGCGTCCAGGCTCCGTGCGGGTCCGCATCTCAGGAGCCCTCCTGGTAGGCCCCATGCTGGCGCCGCCGCTCGCTGATGCCGCTCTCCGCCGTCTGGGCGGAGCACACCTCGTACAGCAGCGCGCGCTTCCCCGGGCGCTTGCGCAGGATGCGCCCCAGGCGCTGCACGTGCTCGCGCACGCTGCCGCTGCCGCTGAGCACCACGCCCACGCGGGCCTCGGGCACGTCCACGCCTTCGTTCAACACGCGAGAGGTGAGCAGCACGGGGAGCTCACCCGACGCGAAGGCCGCCAGCAGCGCCTTGCGCTCCGGCACGGGCGTGTGGTGCGTGAGCGCTGGGAGGAGCAGCCGCCGCGCCAGCGTGTACACCGTCTCGTTGTCGTCGGTGAAGACGAGCACCCGGTCCTCGCGGTGCTCCAGCAGGATGCGCCACAGCACCTCCTGCTTGGCGCTGGAGGTGAGGGCGATGCGCCGCTGCTCCCGGTAGGCACGGTAGGCGGCGCGGCCCTCGTCGCTGCGCTGGCTCTGCGCCAGGAAGCGTGCCCACCCGTCCGGGGCGGAGAGCGGCACGCCCAGCCGGCGCACGAAGCCCAGGTAGAGCGCCCGGGCCGTGTCGTAGCGCGACTTCTCGTCGGGCGTCAGGGGGACTTCAATCCGCTTCACGTCGTAGGGCGCCAGGTACTGCCCCTGGAGCTGGCGGATGTCGGTGTGGTGGACGCGGGGGCCCAGCAGCTCCTCGCACACGCGCTCGCCGCCGTCGGTGCGCTCCAGCGTCGCGGTGAGGCCCAGCCGGTAGGGCGCCAGCGAGCCCTCCGCGATGAAGCGATAGCTGGGCGCGGGGAGGTGGTGGCACTCGTCGCAGACCAGCAGGCCGAAGCGGTTGCCGTGGAACTCCGTCTGCATCGCGGCCGAGTCGTACGTCGTCACCGTCAGGGGCTGCCGGTCGCTCACGCCGCCGCCCAGCATCCCCACGGGCACGGAGAAGTGGCGCGCCAGCACGCCCTGCCACTGCGCCATCAGGTCCAGCGTGGGCACCACGACCAGGGCCGGCCGCTTCACATGGGCGATGGCCAGCACCGCCAGCAGCGTCTTGCCCGCACCGGTGGGAAGCTCCACCAACCCCCGGCCCCCCGCGCGGGTCCACGCGTCCAGGGCCTGCTGCTGGTGCGGGTAGGGCTCGATGGGCGAGGTGAGCGACAGCTCCAGCGGCCCGAAGCCCTTCGCCTTGTCCTCGTACGGCCACCCCAGCTCCCGCAGCCGCAGCACCACCTCGCGGTAGTGCCACGCCGGCGCGCGGTAGACGCCCGTGCGCCCGTCCTTCTGGAACAGGGCCCGCAGGCGGGCGTCGTCTGGCAGCGCGGGGGCCACCAGCGTGCCGCAGTCGAAGTGGAGCTCGGTGGGCGACGGCATCGGCGGGAACGGACCTACCCGGTCACCCCCGCTTTCGCCAGCCTGATGAACGGCCTGGAGGGCCGGCTTGCAGGCAGGCGTCGTTCACGGTACCAGCGCCCCGTATGCGCGTCTTCTCGCTCGTTCCCATGCTGTGCGGCCTGGCGGTCGTGGCCCAGGCTGGTCTCAATCGTCGCTTCGCGGGCCAGTGGGGCCTGATGAGCGCGGTCCTCGTGAACATGGTGGTGGCGACGGCGGCCACCTTCGCGGTGTACCTGGCCGTGCGAGCGATGCCGGGCCTCTGGCCGGAGGCGGCGGAGGGGCAGGGCCGCCTGGGCGGCTTCACGCCCTGGCACCTGCTGCCAGGGCTGTGTGGCGTCGTCATCGTGCTGGGCATGCCCTTGGCCATGAGCCGGCTGGGCGCGGTGCAGTCCGTGCTGCTGCTGATGGCCGCGCAGCTCATCACCAGCCTCCTCTGGGATGCGCTGGTGGAGGGGCGCCCGGCCACCCTTCCCCGGGTGCTGGGCTCGGGCGTCGCCTTCGCGGGGGCCGCCATCGCCGTCTGGAAGGGCTAGATTCGAGGGCAAGATGCGCCGCGTCCTCATCGTCAGCCCCCACGGCCCCTCGCTCGAACTGCTGCGGCGCATCCTCGAGGCCCCGGGCCTCCTGGTGTCCGCGACGGCGGACACGGATGACGCCTTCGCCGCGCTGACGCCGAGGCCGCCCGCGCTGGTGGTGGTGGACCTGCGCCGTCCGGACGAGGACCAGCCGCTCTTCCTGGGGCTGCTGCGCAAGCGTCACCCGGCCTTGCCCGTCATCACGCTGGTGCCCGGCAGGCTGCGCATCTTCGATGGGCAGCAGGAGCGCGTGGTCGAGGCCCACGGTGACACCGCGGAGGCGCTTCACGCGCTGCTCGGCGCGCTGAAGCGGGCCGTGCATGACGTGCTCGCGCAGGACCTGCTGCGCGTCCTCCGCCCGCCCGTCGGCCGAGCCTGAGCCAGGCAACGTCTGGCTCACGGCGACGCCCGGCACCCCGCGCTCGTTCGGCGGCGTGTCCGCCGCTTCAGGCCGCGCGCGGCTGGGCGCGCACGGTGTCGAAGAAGGCCAGCACCTGCTCCTCGGCCCAGAACTGGGGCCGGTGCGGCTGGCCTCCGACGAAGCCCACGTGTCCACCGTGCTCCGTCAGCACGATGCTCAGGAGGGGATTGTCGGCGGCGCCAGTCGGGATGACGGGCGCGTCCAGCATCGGGTCATCGGCCGCGCTCAGCAGCAGCGTGGGGCGGCGGATGGCGTGCAGCGCGGGACCCGAAGAGGACTCCGCATAGTAGTGGGCCGCGTCACGGAAGCCGTGCAGCACGGAGGTGACGGCGTCGTCGAAGGCGCGGATGGTGCGCGCCGCCTCCATGGCCTTGCCATCGAAAGCGCCCGGGAAGTGCCGCAGCTTCTTCCGGGCCTTCTGCTTCAGCGTGCGCAGGAAGCGCTCGCGGTACAGCAGGTGGAAGGGGCCGCCGCCATCCAGCTTCCGGCAGCAGGCATCCAAATCATACGGCGCGCTGACAGACGCGGCGGCGTCCACGGGCGCATCGTCGCCCAGGCGCTCCAGCAGCCTGCACAGCACGTTGGCGCCCAGCGAGAAGCCCACCGCGAACAGGGGGCCGCTGACGCGGGCGCGCGTCTCGTGCATCACCCGCAGCGCGTCGTCGATGTCCCCCGAGTGGTACGAGCGCGCCAGCCGGTTGGGCTCGCCACTGCACGAACGGAAGTTGAGCGCGGTGGCGCCCCAGCCGCGCGCCTTCGCCCCGCGGAGGATGGCGGTGACGTAGCCCGCGCGGGACGAGCCCTCCAGGCCGTGCAGCGCCACCACGTGCGGTGCACCCACGGCACCGTCGAAGGTGTCCACGTCGACGAAGTCGCCATCCGGCAGCTCCAGTCGCTTGCGGCGCAGCGAGGGCACGCGGGTGGGGCGCACCAGCGAGGCGTAGATGGTTTGCGCGTGCGTGTTGGCCAGGCCGCGGGCGGGCACGAAGGGCTGCGTGGGTTGGAATCGCACGGCCCGGGGATAACGCCTGGGCGCGGTGACGACAAGGGCCCTTACCGCTGGGGCGGCTCCGGGGGCTCGTCACGTCCAGTGCGCGGCGGGGTGGCCAGACGGCGGGCCACGCGCATGGAGGCGCAGCCCTGCTCGCGCAGGGCCCTGGCCTCCGCCTGGAGTCCGAAGAGCCCCAGGTACTTCTCCACGCGCTCCTCCAGCGTGGGCGCCTCGATGAGGGTGCAGACCTCGTCCGGCTGGTAGTCGCGGCAGATGGCCGGCCGCTGCTCGTATACGCCGCAGAGGTTGTCCTCCTGGAGATGCGGGCAGCGCAGGCCCAGCGGCTTGTCCAGCGCGGCGATGTCGGGCGCCACGCAGCAGGCGCCGCAGCGGGTGCACTCCACGGGCTTGGGGCGTGGGTCACTCACCGGGGACGGCCTCCTCCGCCGTGATGTGCGTTCGCCTGACCATGGCCTCATCCTACCCGGGGGCTCAGGCCCACAGCGCGCGGGGGAAGGGGACGTCGGCGGCGGCGGGCAGCCCCTGGCGCAGGGGGCGCAGCATGGGCAGCGAGCCGTCGCGGGCCTCGCGGCTGGCATCGGGGAGCCGCGCCACCCACGGCATGGTGTCCGGCTCCTCCCACAGCACCACCTTCGCCAGCCCGGCCTTGTGGGCCTGGGCCCGGGCCGCCTCCAGCAGGGCGGCGGCGTCCTCCTCGGTGCGCGCGTCCAGCATCAGCACCACCAGCTCGCCATAGCGGGCCACCATGGCCCAGAGCGCCGTGGACGCGCCCACCACGGCGCCGCAGGCCCGGGGCCTGGGGCGGCGCAGCAGCTCCGCGTAGATGCGCTCCCGCTCCAGGTGCCAGTCCATCTGCGCGGCGTCGGGCCACAGGTAGAAGGGCACGTCGGGGCGGCGCATCCGCGCGAGCGCGGCGGGCACGTCCGCGTCCACCAGGAGCGCGTCCACCTTGTGCATTGCCGGGCCGCTGAGCACCGGCAGGTGCCAGTCCCAGGCGGGGACCTCCTGGTAGCCGGAGCGGCCGTAGAGGCGGGGGCCTACGTCGGAGTAGAGGACGGCCGCGTGGGCCTGGGGCTCGGTGCGCTCCAGCGCGTCGGCCACCACGTCCATCAGCCGGGTGGCGTGGCCATGGCCGCGCAGCGCCGTCTCGGTGAAGACGCTGGCGATGATGAAGCTGTCGCCGGTCGCGTACTGGCAGTCCCCGCCTCGGAGGAAGCTGGGGGTGCGGAACGTCTCGCAGGACGTGAGCACCCGGCCCGACCCATCACACAGGAGCCAGGTGCGCATGTTCGCCTGGCTCCACGGGTGCGCACGCAGCCGGAGCTCGCGCTGGAGGAACTGCTCGACGGTGAGGGGCGAGCCCCAGGCGGCATAGGTGAGGTGGTCCCGCTCGGCCTTCTGCGCTTCGTTGGCGACAACCAGATGCATGGCGGCGCAGGGTAGCCGCGCCGGTGCCGCCATGCAGCAGCCCTGGGGTCCCCCTCCGTCCGCCTCGCGGGCGCGTGGATTCTCCGCGCCTTTTCCAGCGACATGGTCCAGGAGCGCGGTGGGAACGAACCCAGCGCGTGCGTCCGTCCGAAATCAGCCAAGAAGTCATTGAAGCGCGGCCTGCCTTTGGAGCAGGAAGGGACATCGTCGGCTTTGGGGGGGGACGACAGGTTTTCCGCCCCCGGTCATGTCTTTTCCGCCGGCGTCGTTGACTTGGAGACCTCATGCTTTCCGCTGCATTCCTGATTGCCACGTCCCTGCAGGCCCAGGCGCCTGCTGCCTCCACCCCCGCCGCCCAGGCCGCCCCCACCGTGGTCGCCGCGCCCGAGTCCGCTCCCACCAGCGCTGAGGAGCGCGC
>JAFAAN010000105.1 GCA_023426545.1 Pseudomonadota bacterium | reverse complement strand
GGGGGGGGGGGCCGGGGGGGGGGGCGGCCCTAGCGCGCTCCGGCGCGCTTCTTCCGCGCGGTGGACTTCACCTTCCGCGCCACCAGCCGCCTCGGGGCCACCTCCGGCATGGGCCCCGTCGAAGGCTTCCCCTCCTCCTCGGCGGGCTTCTGCCGACGCTTCAACCGGCGCGGCGGCAGCAAGTCGGGCTCGCCGGGCACCTTCTGGGCCAGGAAGATGGCCGCATCCAGCTTGTAGAAGCTCCGCGCCCGGTACCACGTCAGCGCGGACTCGTTGTTCTCCGCCACTTCGAGGACGAGGTGCGTGCAGCCCCGCGTCCTCGCCAGGTGCTGGAGCTGATCGAGCATGAAGCTGCCCACGCCCCGGCCCTGGTAGTCCGGGTGCACGGCCAGCTCCTCCACGAAGAGCGGCCGCATGCCCCGCTTCTCGAACCAGCGGGGATTCACCCAGTTGTCGTCCCCGGTGGCCTCGAAGGCACACTCCGAGTACCCGACGATGCTGCCGTCCACCTCATAGAGGAGCTGTTCGATCCACTCCGAGGTGTAGACCTCCAGGAAGCGCCGCTTGGAGCGGGGGCGCTGGTACTCCACCGTCTCCCGGTTCACGTCGCGGAAGACGAGCTTGAGGAACTCCCAGGTCCGGTTCAGGTCGCGCCGGTGGATGCGGCGCACGCGGACTTCGAGTGAGTCCGCGGGTTTGGGAGTCTTGGCCTTCGGCATACGCCAGCCTCCTTAGCAGGCTGCCGGAGAGACGCACAGTCTCGTCGCATGCCACGCCCCGGCTGGGTACGCTGCGACATCAGGAGGGTTGCCTCCCAGGGGGGTAGGAGGATGGAATGGGCGAAGTTTCCCCGGAATGCCCTGCCTGAGAGCCTCAGCCCCATGATTCGACCCTCTGACGGCGACCTCCGTATCGATGAGGTCCTGCGGAACACGTACAAGATTGTCTCCCTGCTGGGGCGGGGCGGAATGGGTTCGGTGTATCTGGCGCAGCACCTGCGCCTCCCCGGCAAGCAGGTGGCGGTCAAGGTGCTGCGCGGCGGGGACCACCTGACGCCGGAGATCTTCGCACGCTTCCGCCGCGAGGCGGAGATTGCCTCCCGGCTGGGCCACCCCAACATCGTCGAGGTGCTCGACTACGACACCCTGGAGAACGGCAACCCGTTCCTGGTGCTGGAGTTCCTGCGCGGCGAGAGCCTCCAGGCCCGGCTGGAGCGGGGACGCCTGCCCATGGAGGACGTGGTCTCCTTCACCCGTCAGATGGGCTCCGCGCTCCAGGCGGCCCACGGGGCGGGCATCATCCACCGCGACCTCAAGCCGGCGAACGTGTTCCTGGTCCCCACCGACTCGGGCGGCGTGGTGGGAGAGCGCGTGAAGCTCCTCGACTTCGGCATCTCCAAGGTCCTCAGCTCCCAGACGGTGCAGACGCAGGAGGCGACCATCATCGGGACGCCCCAGTACATGTCGCCCGAGCAGGCGCAGGGAAAGAACCGGGAGATTGACGCGCGCACGGACGTGTTCGCGCTCGGGTGCATCGTCTACGAGATGATGGCCGGCAAGCCCGTGTTCGGCGCGGGCAGCCTCGCGCAGATGATCTTCCGCGTCGTCTACGAGCCGCCCGAGCCGCTCGCCCCGCTCTGCCCCGAGGCCTCGCCGGAAGCCATCGCCGCGGTGATGCGCGCGCTCGCCAAGAGCGTGGACGAGCGCTACCCGGACGTCTCCTCCTTCATCGAAGACCTGACGGGCACGCCGCTGCACTCGCTGTCTACGTCCGCGGGGACGCAGCCCGCCCCGCGTCCCCAGGCGCCCGTGTCGGGCATCGCCCTGGCCTCGGACGGTCCTCCATCGCTGTCCTCCACCGCCGCGCCCGGCAGCCTCAAGGTGGCGCCGGAGACCGGGCGAGAGGGCTTCGACGCCACGCTGCCTCCCGGCACGGACCGCCCGGGACTCCCACCGGCCGCGACGGGGCAGATGGGGGCCGTCCAGCCGCTGGGCTTCAGTCCTTCGGCGACGGGACAGATGGGCGTCGCGCAGCCGCAGGGCGTCAGTCCCTCGGCGACGGGACAGATGGGCGTGGTCCAGCCCTCGCCCGTGATGGACCCTCCGGGCCTGGAGCCCACGCTCATCTCCAAGCAGGTCCCCGCCATCCCCGTGCCCGAGCGCCCGGCCCAGCCGCCCACGGCCGAGAGCGCCCCGGGCGCCGAGGTCCATGCCGCCGCTTCGCTGCCGTCCGTGAACTCCGACGCTTCGATAGCGGGCACCGCGCCCAGGGGACGCGGCGCCTTCATCGGCGCCACGGCGGCCGTCGTGCTGGCCACGGGCGTGGGGCTCGTCTGGTGGTTGAGGGGCACGGCCCCCGACACCGGGACGACCACGCCTCCGGTGACGGACACGCGGACGCAACAGGCCGCCGCGCAGCAACCGCCCGCTGGAGACACGCAGCCCGCTGGAGACACGCAGCAGGCCGCCGCGCAGCAACTGCCTGCCGGAGACGCGCAGCAAGCCGCCGCGCAGCAGCCTCCCACCACCGGGGAAGACACATCGCCGGCTGTGGCCACCCGGACCACGGCGCGCCCGGCGGCGCGTCCGGAGCCGAAGGAGGAGCTGCCCGAGCCGGTCCGCAAGCTCCTGAAGGAGGGCGAGAGCGCGCTGGCCTCGGGGGATGCCGCCCGCGCCATCGCGCTGGCGCGAAGCAGTCAGCGGACGCAGCGCTCCACCGCGGCGTACTCGCTGCTCACCCGGGCCTACTGCCAGCAGAAGGACCTGGGCGGTGCGGTGAGCGAGTGGCCCAAGGTTGCGTCAGCGGAGCGTGCCAAGGTCCGGAAGTTCTGCCAGAAGCACGACATCGAGCTCTGAAACAGTGGGCCATCCACGAAGGGGGGCCCTCATGCATCACGAGGTGATTCGCTTGAGAAACATGGTCGCAGTGATTGTCGCGGCGGTCGCGCTGGGCGCCTCGCAGGCCCTGGCCGCCGCGCCGGTGGAGGCGGGCAAGGTGTACTCCGGCACGGAGGGCGAGGAGGTCGCCGTGGTGCCGCTCTCGCCCCGCTCCGACAAGAAGTTCATCCTCCGGGTGAAGGGGACGGGCTCCGAGTTCGATGGCCTGGTGCTGCCCTACGAGCTGAACGACTGGAGCACCCGCAGCGCCGAGCAGTTCAACTACAGCACCCAGTGGCGCGGCCGGAAGTACACGGCCCTGCACGTGCGCGACACGCGGTACGAGCTCTACGTCCCCGGCCGCCAGCGCTCCATCCGCCTGGCCTTCGACGAGAAGAAGACCGCCGCGCTGAAGCCGGAGGAGGTCTACGCGCAGCACCAGAAGCAGATGGGTGACGGCACGCTGAAGAAGCTCATGGCCTTCGACCGCAAGGGTGAGGAGTCGGGGCACGACAAGGAATACGCGCAAAGCGCCCTGGAGATGAACAACGCGTGTGGCACGTCCGTGGCTGCCCGCATCGACTGGAGCAGCGTCGACGAGGACCAGCTCAAGGAGCTGAGCATCTCCAGCTACTGCGGCGCGCCGCTGACCGCGCTCAAGGAGCTGTGCAGCGCGTCCGCCATCGCGAAGCAGACCATCCAGGAGAAGGTGAAGCGGGTGAGCTGCCGCTTTGGCGCGGCGCTGGCGCCGAAAGTCGAGGCGGACCACGTCATCTGGACGACGACCCGCGACGCCAGCAACCAGGACAAGTTCGCCACCAAGTTCTTCAAGCAGAACCTGTAGTCGGAGCCTTCACGATGCGATTCCAGCGTTTCGCCTTCGCGGCGATGTCGTTCGCGTGTACCGCCGCCATGGCGGCCGAGCCCATCCAGCCCCCCTGGGGCAAGGAGTCGAACCTCGGCGAGAGGATGATGATGGAGGCCACGTCGGTGTGCACCGACGGCAAGGGCCACTTCGTGGTGCTCACGCCCGACGACGAGGACACCCACGCGCTCCTCTACTACGGCGACGGCAAGCAGCTCGCCCAGGTGGCCCACCCCGGCCCCTACACGTCGGCCACGTCGTTCCTGGACCCGCGCTTCTTCAACAAGGGCGCCAACCCCAACTTCCGTGGCATCGACTGGCGCGTCATGTCGGAGGTGGAGCTGGACGCCAAGGAGCGCTCCTGCTCGCTGCGCTGCGGCGAGAAGAAGGTCCCCCTGACCATGCTGGAGGGCGAGCAGGCGGCGGAGCTGCTGCGCAAGGCCACCTTCCTGCCCAACCCGCAGAAGTTCTCGCCGTACGCGCTGCTGCGTGACACCAAGGGCGTCTACTACTTCGTGGACCGCGGCTTCCACGAGGCGGAGAAGAAGAACTTCCGCGTCTTCATCGGGCCGCGCGGCAGCCTCAAGGCGCAGAAGATGACCAACGTCATCTCCGACTCGGAAGGGGAGATCTTCTCCACCAAGCGCGGAGACCTCCGGCTGCTGCTCGACAAGACGAAGCCCGCCATGTGGATCGAGAGCTCCAAGCGCCGCCTCGAGCTGCGCCAGGTGCCCGTGGAGGAGAACCTCCCGCTCATCTACAACGAGCTGGGTGTGTACGAGGGCGCCCGGCTGGGGACGCCCTGCGACGACCAGTAGCCGCGCTTCGCTGGCGATGCGCCGCGGGCCGGGAGCCGGCGTCCCCTGACGCCCTCCCGGCCCTTCGTATTTCACGTGACGCGGCACGCCAGTGCCTGAGGGTGCCAACGCGCCGCGTCTACTGTTGGAACACCAAGGAGGCATCCGTCCACGCGGTGACAGGCGCTTCAGCGGGGGGACGCTGGGACGGCAGTGGAAACATGGCATGGTGCGCTCGCCATGGGCGTCAGCGTCTTCGACCTCTTCAAGATTGGTATCGGTCCTTCCAGCTCCCACACCGTCGGCCCCATGCGGGCGGCGCGCATGTTCGCGCGCAAGCTGGCGGACACGGGGCAGTTGGAGCGGCTCACGCGCCTCAAGGTGGAGCTGTTCGGCTCGCTGGGCGCGACGGGCAAGGGGCACGGCAGCGACAAGGCCGTGGTGCTGGGGCTGCTCGGAGAAACGCCGGAGGCCGTGGACGTGGAGGCCGTGCCCGCGGTCATCTCCCGCTGGCGCGCGGAGGGCCGCGTGGCGCTGCTCGGCCAGCGCGAGGTGGCGTTCCGTGACGGAGAGCACCTGGTGATGCACCGCCGGCGCACCCTGCCCTTCCACCCCAACGGCATGCGCTTCACCGCCTCGGGCGCGGACGGCGCGGAGCTGCTGTCGACCATCTACTACTCCGTGGGCGGAGGCTTCGTCGTCGACGACGCGGCCGCCGCCGCGGGCCAGGACCCGCTCGGCCAGGACACCACGCCGCTGCCCTTCCCCTTCCATTCCGCCGAGGCGCTGCTCGAGCACTGCGAGCGGGAGCGCCTGAGCATCAGCTCCGTCATGCTCGCGAACGAGAAGACGTGGCGCGACGAGGCGGAGATTCGCGCGGGCCTGCTCCGCATCTGGGACGTCATGCAGGCGTGCGTGCGGCGGGGCTGCACCAGCGGCGGCATCCTCCCCGGCGGCCTCAAGGTGGAGCGCCGCGCCGCGGGGCTGTACCAGAAGCTCCTCAGCCGCCCCGAGGCCGGGCTCACCAACCCGCTCACCGTGCTGGACTGGGTGAACCTCTACGCGCTGGCCGTCAACGAGGAGAACGCGGCGGGAGGCCGCGTCGTCACCGCGCCCACCAACGGCGCCGCGGGCATCATCCCCGCGGTGCTGCACTACTACTGGCGCTTCGTGCCGGGCGCGAACGAGGACGGCGTGGTGCGCTTCCTTCTCACCGCGGGCGCCATTGGCGTGCTCTACAAGGAGAACGCCTCCATCAGCGGCGCCGAGGTCGGCTGCCAGGGCGAGGTGGGCAGCGCGTGCTCCATGGCCGCGGGCGCGCTCACCGAGGTCTTGGGCGGCACACCGCTCCAGGTGGAGAACGCGGCGGAGATCGCCATGGAGCACAACCTGGGCCTCACCTGTGACCCCATCGGCGGGCTGGTGCAGGTGCCCTGCATCGAGCGCAACGCCATGGCCTCCGTGAAGGCCATCAACGCCACGCGCATGGCGCTCTCCGGCGATGGGCGGCACTTCGTCAGCCTGGACAAGGTCATCCGGACGATGCGCGACACCGGCCGTGACATGAAGGACAAGTACAAAGAGACGGCGCGAGGGGGCCTGGCCGTCAACGTCCTCGAAGTCGCGAACCTGAGCGTGGGCCTGCCCGAATGCTGAGCAGCGCCCACGCTATGCGTGTCTTGCGCGGCCGTCCGCTCCCCCTCTAAGACGCGCCGCAGGAGCGCGGTCACCCCGGACCGTGCCCAGAGGACACACCCCCATGATCAAGAAGATCCTCGGCGGCCTCGCCGCCGCCATCCTGCTCTTCGTCGGCTTCGTCGTCACCCGCCCCGACGCGTTCACCTACCAGCGCACCGCGGTGCTGCCCGTGCCGGTGGAGGTCGTCTTCCCGCTGGTGAACGACTTCCACCGCTGGAACGAGTGGTCCCCGTGGGCCCGCCTGGACGCGGAGCAGAAGCTCACCTTCTCCGGCCCGGAGTCGGGCACCGGCGCGGGCTACACGTGGACGGGCAACGACCAGGTCGGTGAGGGCCGGATGACCATCACCGACAGCAAGGCGAACGAGCACATCACCATCAAGCTGGAGTTCATCCGGCCCTTCGCCGCCACGAACACCAGCACCTTCTCGTTCAGCCCCGCCGAGGGTGGCACCCAGGTCACCTGGGCCATGTCGGGCGACAACACCTTCATCAGCAAGGCCTTCGGCGTGTTCATGGACATGGACGCGATGATTGGGAAGGACTTCGAGCGGGGCCTCGCCAGCATGAAGGAGGTCGCGGAGGCGGATGTGAAGAAGCACGCCGAGGCCACCGCCGCGCCGCCGGACGCGGAGGGTGTCCCGGCCGAGGCCGCGCCCGCCGCGCCCTGATTCACGCCGGGCGCGCCCCGGGTTGATGGGGCCTCACAGCCCCCGCCCCGCGAGCAGGCCCAGCACGAAGGCCAGCACGGCCAGGAGTCCCGCCCACAGGGGTGGGACGCCCTTCGCCCGGGAGGCACGCGCCGCCCCCGGCACACGCACCGCCCCGGCTTCCTCCGGGACGATGACGCGGACCTTGATGACGGCCTGGGTGAGCACCGCTTCCACGTCGCCGAGGAAGCGCTCGTACTCCTCGGCCTGCATCTCCAGCGGCTCGCCGTGGTGGAGCACGTACCGCTTCGCCACCGACTCGAAGTTGCGCAGCTGGGCCTCGCGCTTCGACACATCCACCCAGCCACACGTCAGCGAGGGCCCGCTGCCCTTCCGGGGCACGAGGGAGATGGCCTGCCGCGCCAGCTTCCCGCCCGCGGTGCTCGGGCCCTCCGGCTCGTCGATGCGCAGCACGCGGTGGGGCCCCCGCCCGTACAGCTTCTTCGACAGCGCGTCGCGCAGCTGCTCCGCGAGCAGCGCGGAGTGATTGGCGAACATCGTCCGCAGCGCGGGTGCCTCTTCCGCCGCCGACGCACTCCGCGCGCCCAGCGGCTCCAGCGGGCTGAGACGCACCACGCCCATGCTGGCCGGTGACTCACTGACGCGAGGAGGACTCGCCCGCTTCTCACCCCCCGCGGACGACCAGCCCGTGGCCTTCGCGGGCGCTCCACCGCGCGAGGCAGGAGGCTTCGGCGGCACGATGTCGGTGTGGACCTCCGCGGCGTGGGACGGCGGCGCGGTCCGCGAGGCCTTCCCACTGGCGCGGGGGCGCCCGTGCCGGAGCGCGGGCGGTGCGTCCTCCAGCGGCGCCACCCGGGTCTCCCCGGTGAGCGGCTCCACGGGGCCCATGCGGGTCTCCTCGAAGCGAGGCTCCACGGGGTCCATGCGGACCGGCTCGGGGCGCGTCAGGAACGGAATGTCCCGCGTCGCGTCCTCGTCCTCCTCCGGCGCGATGCGTGTCTCCTCGGAGCGCCCAGGGCGGCCGGGGCGCCTGTTCCCGTCAGACATGTCCGTCCCTCTCCCGGACGAGCATACTTCAAGGGCGGGGCGGCGCCCGTTCATGGACGCCCCCCAGGCCCGGCTCAGGCCCCCGCCACCGGGGCCGGCGCCTCTCCGCGCGGCAGGACGGCCTGGAACACCATGCTCAACGCCAGCACCAGCACACAGCCGATGACGTTGAACCAGAGATAGCCGATATCGGAGAGGAAGAAGAGGGCAATCACCGCCGCCTGCGACAGCACGGCCGCGGCGAACACCGCGTGCCCTCGCACCTGCTTCACGAAGAAAGCCACCAGGAAGATGCCCAGCACCGTCCCATAGAAGATGGACCCCAGGATGTTGACCGCCTGGATGAGGTTGTCGAGCAGCGACGCGAAGGTCGCGAAGCCCACGGCCACCATTCCCCAGAACACGGTGAACAGCTTCGAGGCCACCAGCACGTGCCGGTCCGAGGCGTCCTGGCGGAAGATGCGGCGGTAGAAGTCCACCGTCGTCGTCGCGCCCAGGGCGGTCAGCTCGCCGGCGATGGAGCTCATGGCCGCCGACAGGATGACGGCGATGAGCAGGCCGAACAGGCCGCTCGGCAGCCAGCGCTTCACGAAGGTGATGAAGATGTAGTCGGAGTCCTTCGTCTCCACCCCGGGCAGCGCGCGGGCGACCAGCGCCTTGGCCTCCTTGCGGACCGCGCTCTCATCCTGCTGTGCGCCCTTGAGCAGCGCCCGCGAGGCCTCACCGGCCCCCGCGTCTCCCGCTTCGACGGCCGCGAGGTAGCGCTCCACCTCCGCGCGCTTGCCGGTCTGGACCTGCTCCCACTTCGCCTCCAGCGCGGCGTACTCGCCGGCCTGCTCCGTGGCCTGCACCCGCGTGCGCAGCGTCTCGTTGAAGAGCAGCGGCGGCGTGGTGAACTGGTAGAAGACGAAGACGAGAATCCCGACGAACAGGATGAGGAACTGCATCGGGATTTTCAGCACGCCGTTGAAGAGCAGCCCCAGCCGGCTCTCGGTGACGGAGCGCCCCGACAGATAGCGCCCCACCTGCGACTGGTCCGTGCCGAAGTATGACAGGGACAGGAAGAGGCCACCGGTGATGCCGGACCAGAAGTTGTAACGGTCCTGCATGTCCAGGTCGAAGCTCACCACGTTCATCCGGCCGAAGGCACCGGCGACGTCCACGGCCTTGCCGAACGACACGTGCTCGGGCAGCTGCCAGATGATGACGAGCGCCGCCACCACCATGCCCCCCATCATCACCACCATCTGCTGCTTCTGCGTCTGGCTCACCGCCTTGGCGCCGCCCGTCACCGTGTAGAGGATGACCAGCGCCCCCATGGCGATGACCGTGGGCTCCAGCGGCCACCCGAGGATGGAGGACAGGATGATGGCCGGCGCATAGAGGGTGATTCCCGCCGCCAGGCCACGCTGGATGAGGAAGAGGAAGGCCCCCAGCAGCCGCGTCTTCAGGTCGAAGCGCGACTCCAGGTACTCGTAGGCGGTGATGACGTTCAGCCGGTAGTAGATGGGGACGAAGATGGCGCTGATGATGACCATCGCGATGGGCAGTCCGAAGTAGAACTGCACGAACCGCATCCCATCCTCGTAGGCCTGCCCGGGGACGGAGAGGAAGGTGATGGCGCTCGCCTGCGTGGCCATCACCGCCAGCCCGATGGTGGGCCACTTCAGCTCGCGGCCACCGCGCAGGAAGGCCTCGCTGGTGCCCGCGCCCCGGGACTTCCAGAGGCCCCACCCCACGATGAACGCAATCGTCCCGCCCAGGACGAGCCAGTCGAGCCCCGTCATGAGTACACCTCGGTGAGCGCCCAGCAGACGGCGACGAACACCACGAAGGTGCCCATCACCAGCAGGTAGATGTTTCGCCACGAGCCCAGCAGCGGCGGGGCGTCATCGAGCTCCGGCCGGGGCGCGGGGGGCTCGGCGGCGGGCTCCTGGGGAGTCAGGTGGGGGGCGGTGCTCATGGTGAGAGGATGTTGGCCAACAGGCGGTAGGCGCCGGGGACACCGGCGGGGAGTTGACGGAAGAAGGCGAGCCCCGTGTAGACGAACGTGCCCTTCCCATGCCGGGCGACCAGCAGCGCGCCCTGGAGGGGCGCCTCGCCCGCGTCGTGCAACGAAAACACCGGCCGGTAGCGGGCGTCCCAGGACGACGCGAAGTAGAGACCTCGCTCCTGGACCCAGCCCTCGAAGTCCGCGGATGTCAGCGCGTTGGGCGAGCGCAGCAGCGGCTCCTCCGCGGCCAGCGGCGTCATCGCCGCCGTCTCGTCCGTCACCCGGCCCGTGCCAATCTCCAGCGGATAGGGGCCCACGAACGAGGTGAGCGGGCCCACGCGGCTGTTGGTGTTGTACTGGACCACCAGCCGCCCACCGCCTTCCACGTAGCGAAGCAGCCGCTCCCGGTGCACGGCGAGGCGCGCGTGGGCGTTGAAGGCGCGCACGCCCACGAGGATGGCGTCGAAGCGCTCCAGCTTCTCCGCGGCGAGCCGCTCCTCGGGAAGCAGCGTCACCTCGTAGCCCACCTCGGCCAGGCTCTCCGCCACGCGGTCGCCCGGCCCGGGGATGTAGCCGATGCGCCGGCCCTTCATCGCCAGCGAGAAGGGCACCAGCGTGGCCACGGAGGGCTGACGCACCGTGAGCGGCGGGATGTGCGCGTAGGACACCGAGCGCGCCTTCCACGACCAGCCCCGGTCCCCGACGTCCACCCAGAGGTGCAGCTCGCCCTTCTCCGTGGCGCCCCGTGGCGGCGTCACCTGGACCTGGACGGTGCGCTCATCCCCCCGCGCCGCGAGCTTGAACTCGACGGACGCGGGCTCCACGCGCCACCCCTTGGGCGCCTCCAGCCGGAGCGTCCCCGCCACGTCATCCGTCCCCGCGGCCAGCACCACCGACACGGTCCGGCTCGCCCCGTTGGGGAACATGAGCACGTCCTGCGCCAGCGTCGCGGTGACAGGCGGCACGACCTCGAAGTCCCGGTAGAGCTCGCCACGCACCGGGTCGGTCCAGGCGTAGCGCACCGGCCGGACGACGCGGAAGCGCCGGCCCGCCACCGCGTACTCGAACGTCACCTCCAGCGCCGGAGGCCCCTCCGGCCGCCCGGTGAGCGCGCGGTCCTGCTCGTCCAGGATGTAGAGGCCCCCCGTGACGGGCTTGCGAAGCCAGTACGGCGTGGAGACGGCCGCGGTCCGCGGCAGCGACACCGTGCGCTCGAGCCGGACGGGCACATTCTCCCCCAGCACCTGCCCCACGGCCTCGGCCTTCTCCCCGGGGAGCGTCACCCCCACCCACTGGAGCGCGGCGGGTGAGCGGTTCAGCGCCACGGCCTGCACCCGCACGGCCCCACCAGAGATGCCCGTGGGCTCGGCGGCCCGCACCTCCAGGAACAGGCCCGCGCACGCGGCGATGAGCGCCTCCGTCTCCCACAGCTTGACGGCCTTCCACGGGTGGGAGTCAGGCAACGCGGACAGCGCATCATGCACGCGGACGAGCGCGGGGATGGAGCGGTGCGGAGCGCTCGCATCGAACGCCTTCACCGCGGCGCTCACCGCGCGGGCCACGGCCTCGCCGCCCTTCCACCGCCTCCACGTGAGGTCCAGCCCCTCGAACACGTCCGCCTTCGGCCGCGTCCCCGCCAGCGGCGAGAAGTACTCCAGGAGGGGGCCGCGCTCGGCCGCCATGCCGAAGCCCTGGCTCTTGTGCTGGCTGCGGCTCTCCGCGGCCACCTCTCCCCACGAGCGCCCGAGCAGCGCGTCATAGCCGCCCACGTCCACCTTCAGATAGCGGGACATGTCCTCGTCCGGCCTCCGGTTCCAGTGGGAGACGTTGTGCAGCAGCCGGTCCGCCTTCCAGGGCTTCACCTCGGTGAGCTGCTCGGGGAAGCGCGTCGGGTCTGCCGCGGCGGTGAAGGCTTCGGCCGCCAGGAGCGCCGACGCCGTGTGGTGCCCATGGTTCGGCGGCTGGGTGGTGAAGCGGGTGATGATGACGTCCGGCTGGAAGCGGCGGATGGCGAGCACCACGTCCGCCAGCACCGCGTCGTGTCCCCAGATGCGCAGCGCCTCGTCCGCGCTCTTGGAGTAGCCGAAGTCCCGCGCCCGCGTGAAGAACTGCTCCGCGCCGTCCACGCTCCGCGCCGCGAGCAGTTCGTGCGTGCGGATGAGTCCCAGCAGGGCATCCTGCTCGCTGCCGATGAGGTTCTGGCCACCATCACCGCGCGTCACGGACAGGTAGCCCGCGCGCAGGCCCCGCGCGCCCACCAGCCAGGCGAGCAGGCGCGTGTTCTCGTCGTCCGGGTGCGCCGCGACGTACAGCACGCTGCCCGTCACCCCCAGCCGCTTCAGGCTCGCCGCGATTTCTCCCGCATGCGGCTGCCGAGGAGGCTGCGCGACCGCCGTCGACCCGAATCCAAGGCTCATGGCCAGCGTCATTCCCAGGAGGAGCAGGTTCCGCATCCGGCCGGACCCTACAACATGACCTCCGCATGCGCGCGGGCCACCTGCGCCGCGAGGTGACGCACGCCGCCACGGCCGCACACGATGTATGGGCCTGCACTTCTGATGGCATGGCAGCGGCGACCTGTTATCACCGCATGCCGTGACGTCCTCGTTCTCGACCGCGTGGCTTCGCGGAGATGCGCAAGCGCTCTCCTTCCTTCCCGATGACTACCGACACCGAGAAGCCCGCGCCCGGGCCGTGGCCTCCGCCGCGTCGCGTGCGGTGTCACCCGCGCTGCTCGACGTCATGGGCTCGCAGAACGCCGGCCTCGCGCCCAGCCCCGCCCGCGAGCGCAACCTCGCGCTGCTCGCGCGGCCCGGCACCGTCGCCGTGGTGACGGGACAACAGATGGGGCTCTTCCTGGGCCCGCTGTACACACTCTACAAGGCCGCCTCCGCCATCGTCACGGCGCGCGCGCTCCAGGAAGAAACCGGCCGCCCCTGCGTTCCCATCTTCTGGCTCCAGACGGAGGACCACGACCTTCCGGAGATAGACCACTGTGTCATCCCGCGCCCGGCCGGTGGCCCGTGTCGATTGGCGCTTGAGCTTCCGGACGCGGCAACGTCTCGAGCGCCCATCGCCCACCGCCACCTCGGCCCGAGCGTGCTCCCCGCGCTGGCCACCCTCCGCGCGGAGCTGGGCGACGAGCCCCACGCGGAGGAACACCTCTCCCTGCTGGAGCGGGCCTACCGTCCCGAGGCCACGCTCGCGGGGGCCTTCACCGACGTCCTGTCGGCCCTCTTCGCCGACGAGGGGCTCCTCTTCCTCGACCCACGCGACGCCCGGCTGGCGCCGCTCGCCGCGCCCGTGCACCGCTTCGCGCTCCAGGAGGCCGCGGCGCTCTCCTCCGCGCTCGCCCACCGCGTGGAGGCGCTCTCCGCCGCGGGCTTCGCCGTGCAGGTCCACATCCGGAAGGGCGCGCCGCTCAGCTTCTTCTCACCGGACGCGGCCGATGGCCCGCGCTACCGGCTGGACCCGGCCGGCCCGGACGCGTGGAGCCTGGTGGGCCATCCGGACGGCGGCGCCATCCCGCGGGACGCACTACACGCCGCGCTGGAGCACGAGCCCTTCCGCTTCACCACCTCCGCGCTGCTGCGGCCCCTCCTCCAGGACACGTGGCTCCCCACGGCCGCGTATGTCGGCGGGCCCGGTGAGCTGGCCTACTTCGCGCAGCTCGCGCCGCTCTATGCCCACGCGGGCCTGCCCATGCCGCTCGCCATTCCCCGGGCCCGCTTCCGCGTGCTCGATGACCGCACGCGGCGGTGGCTCGGCAAGCTGGGGCTCCACCCCGACGAGGTCCACGTTCCCCGTGATGCCCTGCTGACGAAGCTGGCCACACGCGACGCGCCGGAGCCCCTGGAGATGCCCGAGTCGCTGGAGGCGCGCCTCATGGGCGCCTTCTCCGCGGAGCTGGAGCAGCTCGCCGGCCCCATGACGGCCCTGGACGCGAACCTCCAGGACGCGCTCCAGCGAACGCGGGGCACGGTGCGCGTCGCCGTGTCCCGGCTGACGGGCCGCTACCGGCGGGCGCTCACCCGGCGCGACGCTACCGCCGCCGAGCGGGTGGACCGGCTGCGCACCTTCCTCTTCCCGGAGGACGCCCCCCAGGAGCGCGTCCTCGGGCTGCCCTACTTCGCCTGCCGCATCGGCGCGCGCGCCTTCACGCGGCAGGTGCTGGACGCGTGCGTGCCCTTCTCGGGTGAGCTGAAGGACCTGACACCATGAGCGCGGCAGGCACGACCTACGGCATCGACGTCCTCGCCTTCGGCCCCCACCCGGACGACGTGGAGCTGTTCTGCGGCGGGCTCCTGGCGAGCATGACCGCCCAGGGCTACCGCACCGGCATCGTCGACCTCACGCGCGGGGAGAAGAGCTCGCGCGGCACGCCGCAATCCCGCGAAGAGGAGACGCGGGCCGCCACGCGCGCTCTGGGGCTGGCCCACCGGGAGAACCTGGAGCTGCCCGACGGCTGGGTCCATCCCTGGGCCGGCTTCGACACGCCCGAGCCCGAGCGCGCGCGCACCGCCCCCGTGGCCCGCGTGGTAGAGGCGCTGCGGCGCCTTCGCCCGGAGCTCGTCATCGTCCCGTGGGAGAAGGAGCGGCACCCGGACCACGAGGCCACCAGCGCGCTGGTGACGCGCGCCCTCTTCTTCGCCGGCGTGCGCAAGTTCGACGCCGAGCCCGCCCTGGCGCCCTTCACGCCCCGGCAGGTGCTCTACTACCCGCTGCGCCACCTGGCCGAGCCCAGCTTCGTCGTCGACGTCTCCGCCGTCTACGAGCGCAAGCTGGCGGCGGTGCATTGCTACGCCAGCCAGGTACAGCCCCGGCCGGATGCGCCGCCCACGCTGGTGGGCTCGCCGCTGTCGCTGTCGTCGCTGGAGGCCCGGGACCGCTTCTACGGCGCGCAGATTGGGGTCTCCCACGGCGAGCCCTATGTCGTCCGCGAGGCGCTGGGGCTGGCCGACCCGCTCGAGCATTTCCGCCGGAATAGCTTCGCCAAGGCCCTGTTCTTCCCGGCACGCCCATGAAAGCCCCGCTCAACGTGGCCATCACCTGCTTTCCGACCTTCGGCGGTAGCGGCATGGTCGCCACGGAGATTGGCCTCGCCATGGCCGACCGGGGCCACCGCGTCCACTTCATCGCCCGGGACTTGCCGGTGCGGCTCCATGGCAGCACGCGCCAGGTCGTCTTCCACGAGGTGACGGAGACGGACTACCCGGCGCTCCAGCAGTCCAGCACCTACCCCATCGCGCTGGCCTCCAAGATGATCGAGGTCGCCAGCTACGAGCGGCTGGACATCCTGCACGTCCACTACGCGGTGCCGCACGCCACCGCCGCGTGGATGGCGCGCGAGGTGCTGGGCCACAAGGCCCCACGCGTCGTCACCACGCTGCACGGGACGGACACCACGCTGGTGGGCATCGACCCCAGCTACCTGCCGATTACGCGCTTCTCCATCATCCGCAGCGACGCGGTGACGGTGCCCTCGGCCTACCTGCGCCGCGCGACGTGGCGGGGCTTCGACATCCCGGAGAGCGTCCCCATCGACGTCATCGCCAACTTCGTGGACACCGCGCGCTATGCCCCGCGGCGCGACCGCGCCTGCCTGCGCGCGCTCTTCCCGGCGCTGCGCGAGCATGAGCCCGTGCTCATCCACATCTCCAACTTCCGGCCGGTGAAGCGCATCAGCGACGTCATCGCCATCTTCACCGAGGTCCACCAGCAGCGGCCCTGCCGGCTGGTGATGGTGGGGGATGGTCCAGAGCGCTCCCCCGCCGAGCGCATGCTGCGCGAGAGGGGGCTGGAGGGCCGCGTCGCCTTCCTCGGCAAGCAGGACCGCTTCGAGGAGCTGCTCGCCGCGGCGGACGTCTTCCTCCTCCCCAGCGAGCAGGAGAGCTTCGGGCTCGCGGCCCTGGAGGCGCTGAGCTGCGGCATCCCCGTGGTGGCGAGCGACCTGGGCGGAATCCCGGAGCTCGTGATGCATGGGGAGACGGGCTTCCTCGCGCCGCTAGGCGACGTGAAGGCCATGGCCGGGCACGTGCTCACCCTGGTCGAGGACCCGGAGCGCTGGGCGGGCTTCTCGCGCCGGGCGCGGGCGAACGTCCTGGAGCGCTTCCAGAAGGAGCCCGCCATCGACCGCTACGAGGCGCTCTACCGCCGGCTGATGGCGGGGCCCCTCCGTCTCTGAGGGGCCCCGTGACGCGGCGGCTACTTCTTGTTCTTCCACTCCGCCAGCGCCTTGGAGACCTGGTCGCGGTAGAAGAAGTTCTTGTCCTTCTGCCCCAAATCCCACGCGGCCTGCGCGGCCTTGCGGGCATCAGCGTACTTGCCCATGCGCGACAGGACGTCCGCGCGGACCCAGTGGTTGTACCAGGTGGGGCTGGCGGTCACGGCCGCGTCCGCGTGCTTCAGCGCGGCGGCGTAGTCCTTCGTGGCCTCCGCCATGTAGGAGGCCGCGCTCGCGTGCATCCCGGCCGTGCGCATCTGCGCCTGCTCGATGTTGGCCTTCGCGAAGGCGGCGGTGTCCACCTGGATGGGCACGGAGACGCGCAGCTTCTCCCACTCCAGGTCCAGCGTCGTGCCGTGGTCCGTGGTGTCGGAGAAGACATACGTCAGGCGCTCACGCTGCGGAATCGCGGTGGTGGTGGCCTCCACCGTGGCCACGTCCTTCGCGGCGTCGTAGGGCGCTCCGCCGCGCCACAGGCCCAGGTCCGTGTTGAGCATCACCTTCCAGCCCTTCTGCGAGGGCAGGCTGACGATGGCGTAGGAGCCGGCCGGCACGGCCTTGCCGCCAAAGGTGACGGGGTGGCTGAAGGTGATTTTCGTGGCCGCGTTGGCGCCGCTGCGCCACGGCTTGTCGTTGGGGACGAGCTCGCCCCAGACCTTGCGGCCCTTCACGGCGGGGCTCGAATATTCGACGGAAATCTCGGAGACGCCCACCTCCTGCGTCAACTTCGCGGCGGGGCTGGGGGCCGGCAGCTTGAGCTGCGCGGCCGCGGGCGTCGCCGCCAGGGTCATGAGCGCGGACACCACACTGCCGAGAACCAGGTTCCTCATCGTCCTCACTTCGTCCTTTCCCGACCCGGAGGGGTCGCAGAGCCGGCGGAGTGTATAGACGACGTCACGCTCCACCTCACGTTCGACCTCTGCCTGCGCCGCGTCATGAGGCGACCACCCAGGGAGGGGCTCGGGCGCCCCCTACACACGAACGGCGGTGGACATTCCGGAGAACGCCGCGGTTCCCCCGCGCCCCGACACTGGCCATGCTGCGCACCAGGGAGTCCCATGAAGCTCACGCGGCTCGAGGTCCACCACTACCGGAACGTCGTCCCTGGCACCTCGCTGGTGTTCAGCCCGTCGTACAACCTCGTGCTGGGGGAGAACGGCACCGGCCGGACGACGCTGCTGGAGCTCATCGCCACGGTGCTCGGCTCGGACTTCTCCAGCCTCATCCACGAGCCCTTCGCGCTGGAGTATGACCTGGCCTTTCCGGGCATGAAGCTGCACGTCTTCGTCCGGAACGAGCGGAACGCACCACCGCCAGACCCGGAGGCCCCCATCCGCAAGGGCGCGGAGCTGATGGCGCTGCGGACGCCCGCGGCGGCCGAGTCCGCGCTCCACCCGCGAATCGAGGTGGACGTGCAGCTCCATTCGCCCGCCGCGCGGCTGGTGATGCGCGCGGACGCGGAGGGCATCGACTGCAAGGTGGACGGCGAGGCCGTCTGGTCGCGGAGCATGAGCTGGTCACTGCTGGACCGCTCGGTGTGGACGCTGCTCTTCATGACGGCGCAGTACATCGACGCGGGCATGAAGGAGCGGCTCAAGGCGCTGCTGCGCCGCACCTTCCTGCTGGCGCCGCAGCGCTTCGACGAGGCGCTGGGCATGTACGAGCGCATCGGCGCCATCCGCTACGCCATGGAGGTGCGGGACGGCGAGGTCTTTCCGCTGGGGTTGATGGCGCTGCCCACCTGGATGCCGGGCTGGCTGCGCGAGCGCGTGGAGCAGGCGCCCCCGGCGGACGTGCTGGAGCTGACGCACGACGCGCGCGACGGCAGCTTCCTGGCGCGCTTCGTGACGCTGGCGGGCTTCCAGGCGGGCCGCTTCCGCGTGGAGGTGCTGGAGAAGCGCTCGTTCGACAACGGCGGGCGCGTGGGCTTCGGCGGCTTCGGGTTCCAGTTCACGCGGCGCGACGGCCGGGAGCTGCCGCACGACGCGCTGGGCTTCGGCCAGAAGCGCCTGCTGTCGCTGCTGTACTACCTGGACGTGAACGAGGACTTCGCCATCGCGGACGAGCTGGCCAACGGGCTGCACCCGCGCTGGGTGGAGGCGTGCATGCGGGAGCTGGGCGCGCGGCAGGTGTTCCTCGCCAGCCAGAGCCCGCTGCCGTTCGAGCACACCCTCTTCCCGTCCGCCGAGGCCCTGCGGGCATCACTGCTGTTGTGCGGCGCCCCCCGCGCGGAGGGGCCGGAGCACATCACCTGGACGAACCCCACGCACGAGGCCGCGGGCCGGCTCTTCGACGCGCACGGCCTGGGCGCGCACCCGCTGGCGGAGCTGCTGCGCCAGCAGGGCCTGTGGTGAGGCCCGCCCTCGCCCGCTCACGCCCGCGCCTGGTCGAAGTCCATCCGGTGCTTCAGGTACAGCGTGTCCAGCATGTGGTTGCTGATGGGGTTGGCGTTGCCATCCGTGAAGCGGTGCACCACCGCGCCCTTGCCCGCGTCCTTGAGGAAGGCCGCCGGGTCGATGCTGCCGCCCAGGCCGGTGAGCGTGGGCACCGGGTCCGCGTTGTTGATGTAGTGCACGTACTTCGGCCCATCCACGTAGCGCGTGGACGCCGCGCCGAAGGTCTCCACGCTGAGCTTGCCCAGCGTCTGCTCGACCTGCGCCTGGGACATGCCGTCCTCGATGCGCAGCCGCTTCGCCACGTCGTCCAGCGCCCGCGCGGTGATGAGGCCCCCCTGGCTGTAGCCCATGAGGTGGACCTCACGGCCCGCCTTCAGCTCGCTGTAGAGCGTGTCCGCCAGCGTATCCACCGCGGGGTTGCGGCCCTTGTCCAGCTTGTCCGCCACACACTGCGCCAGGTCCGCCACCAGCCCCTGCGTCGCGTTGTGGATGCCCACCACCTTCGCGTCCGCCGTCTCGGCGATGGCCTGCATCTCGCGGAGCTGCCCCGTCGTGGGCGTCATGATGCCGTTGACGTAGAGAATCGTCTTCGACGGGTTCGGGTTGTCCAGCGGCGTCACGCCCGGGATGTCCTTCAGCGGCGTGCCCGGCGGGAAGGTCTGCCCCTTGGCGCCCACGAACTTGCCGTCATCCATCCGGTCCGGCTTCACGTCGCCGCCGAAGAGGCGCCGCAGCTCGTTCACGTGCGCGGACTGGAAGACGTCCTTGCCCATCTCGATGAAGCGGGGCACGTCGGCGATGCCGCCCTTGATGGCGTCCACCACGCCGCCCACCAGGCCATTCTTCGGAGCCGCCGTGGGCGCCTTCACGGTCGTGGGGGAGACGGCGCTGCGGCTGCGGTCGATGGTGCTCACGAGGACCTCCTGCCCGGTGGGGACGCGGGTGTTCTCCCCATCTTCTCATCCGCATGGAAGGAAGTTGCGTACTCCTCCGCACGCCCATGTCGATCCACACGGCGGGCGCGCGACGCGCCGCATCAATGCGGCACATGCGGCGCGCCGGAGTCCTCGTGCTCCAGCGCCTGCTCCACGTGCTCGCGCTGGATGCGGCGGGTGGCCGTCTCTTCCTCCTCCGTCCGCTGGCGCCGCTTCACCAGGCCCTGCGTCTCATCCACGAACCAGAACACCACGCGGAAGAAGGCGGCGATGACGGTGATGAGCAGCGTGGAGAGGACCCAGCTCAGCAGGTAGCCGAGCCAGCCGCCCACCGTCACGCGGATGACCAGCGTCCCCGTGAGCGGCACCAGGACGAACGCCACGTAGTGCGAAACGCAGTAGGGACACGACACCAGGTAGCCCAGCCACGTCTCCTTGCCGCCCAGCCGCGCACGCAGCGGCGCGAAGATGCGCTCGCGGGACAGCGTCTGCGACACCCCCATCACCACGGCGGAGACAGCGAAGAGTTGGAAGAGGTCTCCCATCCCCACAAGGTGGCGATGACTCGGGGAGCAAGAACCACCAGACTCCCGGGCAGGGCCCCACCCGCCCACTCGCCCCCAACCCGCCCTACAGCCGGCGGCGCCGTTGATTCGTGAACGTCCGGAAGAGACTTCCGTGGGGCTGGCTGTAAAAACGACAGGGTTCCGGCCTTAAGCATGCCCCGGCGCGGATGCAAACCCTTGGACTCACTGGGAAACGGTGTCGCCCCCCCCTGGCACGCCGGTCGCAAATGGCAACCCCCCGTAGCGACAGCACGGCCCCCCAACGCGATCTCTTTTTCCCCGAGAGACACCATGCAGGCATCCAACTCCTTCGCCTCCCCGGACTCGCTCTCCACCTACCTGTCGGAGATCAACCAGTACCCGCTGCTCACTCAGCCGCAGGAGCAGGAGCTGTCGAAGCGCTTCCGCGCGGGAGACCTGGCCGCGGGCCACCACCTGGTGACGGCGAACCTGCGCTTCGTGGTGAAGGTGGCCTACGAGTACCGCTCCTATGGCCTGAAGATGTCCGACCTCATCCAGGAGGCGAACATCGGCCTGATGAAGGCGGTGCAGAAGTTCGACCCGGACAAGGGCATCCGCCTCATCTCGTACGCCGTCTGGTGGATTCGCGCGTACATCCAGAACTGCATCCTCAAGAACTGGAGCCTGGTGAAGCTGGGCACCACGCAGGCGCAGCGCCGGCTCTTCTTCAGCCTGGCCCGCACGCGCCGCGAGCTGGAGCGGCTGGGCGCCGGCGAGGCGAACGTCGTCAACGCCGAGGAGATTGCGCGCAAGCTGAACGTGAAGGCCTCCGAGGTGCGGGAGATGGAGCAGCGCATGGGCGGCCGCGACCTGTCCCTGGACGCGCCCATGGGCGAGGACGGCGATGCCACGCACCTGGACTTCGTCGAGTCCGGGTCCGCGTCCCAGGTGGACGAGGTCGCGGACCGCCAGCAGGCCGACCTCACCCGCGAGCTCGTGCAGCGCGCGCTGCGCCGGCTGGATCCTCGCGAGCGCTTCATCATCGAGCAGCGTGTGATGGGCGACGCGGAGATGACGCTCAGCGAGCTGGGCGAGCACTTCGGCTTCTCACGCGAGCGCGCCCGCCAGCTGGAGATTCGCGCCAAGGAGAAGCTCAAGCTCGCGCTGGCCACGCTGATGGCCGAGGCCGGCGTCGACGAGTCCACGCTCAGCGCCTGAGCCCCACCGCTTCCCGTAAGGACGACGGCGCTCCAGCCCGGCCCGGCAGGAGCGCCGCCACCCCCCCCCCGCTCGCCCCGCGCAGCGCGAACCCGCAC
>JAFAAN010000037.1 GCA_023426545.1 Pseudomonadota bacterium | reverse complement strand
CCTCGCACGCGCGCAGCAGCGCGCCGGCGGCCCGCCCCTCCCGCGGCCCCAGCGGCACCGCCGAGGCCCACATCACCGCCTGCGTCCCATCCGGCCGGCGCACGCGCCAGCGGGCCTCCGGCACCGGCTCGCCGGTGAGCGCGCGCGCCAGCGGCGGCACCTCCACCGACATGGACGCATCCTCCTCACGCATCCACACACAGCCTGGCAGCCACCCATGCTCCGCGCGCTCCGGCCGGCCCATGCGGAAGTGGTGCCCGGCCTCTCTGTTGAAAGCGAGCACACGCCCCGTGACATCCACCAGCACGAGGGCCTCCCCTGCCTGCTCGAGCAGCAGTTGGAGCACCCCCTCCTTCAGCGAGGCATCCACCTCTTCGGAGTCCGGATGAATCATTGAAAGCGGAGCGCTTCCAGAGGCCATGAGGGACGTCCCGCGCGCAGTGGCAGCATGGAGGTGCGTCCGCCGCCGCGGATGAAAGAAAGCCCCCGTGCTTCTACACAACACCAGGAGGGGCGCCATCCCCATCCCGCGCCAACCAGGGTCATCGAGGCCCCCCTTGCTTGCCTGCACGGAAATCCAGATTCTCTGGCCCTTTGTAGCGCACCCAGGTGACCTTGCGTCCACCCGCGCGGCCCACTTTCTCGAGCTCCTTCATGCAGAAGCCGCACACCCCGCCTGATTGGACCTCCAGCGAGCACCGCTACCGGCTGGTCATCGACAGCCTGAAGGAGGTCGTCTTCCAGACGGACCTGGCCGGGACGTGGACCTTCCTCAACCTGGCGTGGACGGACATCACCGGCTTCAGCGTGGAGGAGAGCGTGGGGCGCTCCTTCATGGAGTTCGTCCACCCGGAGGACCAGGGGAGGGACCCGGAGCCCCTGCGCAGGCTGTTCGCCGGCGAGGTGGAGTCCGTGCGGCACGAGGTGCGCTACCGCACCCGCGACGGCAGCTACCGCTGGGTGGAGGTGTTCGCCCGGCTGATGCACGACGACGACGGCACCGTGCTGGGGACGGCCGGCACGCTCAACGACTTCACCGAGCGAAAGGAGGCCGACGTCGCGCTGGCGCGGCGCGAGCGCTACCTCACCGCGCTGGTGGACATGCAGCAGCGGCTGCTGGCCACGCAGGACGGCGGGGACCTCTACGGCCCGGCGCTGGCGCCGCTGGGCCAGGCGTCGGGCGCCAGCCGCGTCTACGTGTTCGAGCTGCACCGGACGCCGGAAGGCGCCATCCTGAGCAGCCAGCGGGCGGAGTGGTGCGCGCCCGGCGTGAAGCCCGAAATCGACAACCCGGACCTCCAGGACGTGCCCATGGAGCCGGCGCTGCGGCGGTGGACGGAGACGCTGTCGCGCGGCGACGTCATCGAGGGGCTGGTGGCGGACTTCCCCGCCGGGGAGCGCGAGCTGCTGGACCCGCAGGGCATCCTGTCGCTGCTGGCGCTGCCCCTGCGCGTGCGCGGCGTGCTGATGGGCTTCGTGGGCTTCGACAACTGCGCGGAGGCGCGGCGGTGGGACCGGCTGGAGGTGGACCTGCTGTCGGCGGCGGCGGGCGCCATCTCCATGGCCCTGGAGCGGCGCGAGTCGGAGCGGGCGCTGCGCGAGCGCGAGCGGCGCTTCCGGCAGCTGGCGGAGAACGCGTCGGACGTCCTCTACGTCTACCGGCGCGAGGCCCCGCGCGGCTTCGCGTACGTCAGCCGGGTGGCCCACACCAAGCTGGGCTACGGGCCGGTGGCGCACTACGCGGACGCGGAGCTGTGGTACCGGCGCGTGCATGAGGAGGACCGGGCGCTGATGGAGCAGCTGCTGGAGGCGCCCGAGCCCTTCCAGGGCGCGCCGGTGGTGGTGCGCTTCCTCCACCCCGACGGGCGCACGCTGTGGCTGGAGCACGTGGTGGCGCCGGTGACGGACGCCTCCGGGCGGATGGTGGCGGTGGAGGGCCTGGCGCGCGACATCACCGAGCGCCGGCAGGCGGAGGAGGCCCTGCGCCTGTCCGAGGCGAGCTTCCGCGCGCTGCTGGAGGGCGTGCCGGACGCGGCCGCCATCGAGCGGGACAACCAGATTGTCTACGCCAACGCGGCGCTGGTGGCCACGCTGGGCTTCGAGCGCGCGGACCAGCTGGTGGGGCGGCCCCTCACGGAGTTCGTCCGGGACATGCGTAGCCCGGAGGCGGTGAAGGCCGGCGCGCTCACCGGCGAGCGGCGGCTGGTGCGCCGCGACGGGCGCACGCGGGTGGCGGAGGTGGTGTCGCTGCCGCTGCGCTTCGACGGGCAGCCGGCGGTGGTGTCCATTGCCCGCGACGTGACGGAGCAGCGCCAGCTCCAGGCCCGGCTGACGCTGGCGGACCGGCTGGCGTCGGTGGGCACGCTGGCGGCGGGCATCGCCCACGAAATCAACAACCCGCTGGCCTTCGTGCTGTCCAACCTGGGCTTCCTCGCCGACGAGTTCCGCCGCAGCCTGCCGCCCGGAGATGGCGCGGCGGCGCTCCAGGCGCGGCTCAAGGGCGAGCCCGACCTGGACGAGTGGCACGAGGTGCTGAAGGAGGCCTGCGAGGGCGCCGAGCGCGTGCGGCAGATCGTCCGCCAGCTCAAGACGTTCTCCCGCCCGGACGAGGAGCAGGTGTCGCCGCTGGACGTGCACGCGGTGCTGGAGTCGGTGGCGATGATGGCGGCCAATGAAATCCGCCACCGCGCGCAGCTGCGGCGCGACTACGGCGACATCCCGCCCGTCATGGCGAACGAGGGCAAGCTGAGCCAGGTGTTCCTCAACCTGGTGGTGAACGCGGCGCAGGCCATCCCGGAGGGCGCGGCGCACCGGCACGAAATCCGGCTGGCCACGCGGCGGGACGGCGCGGGGCGCGTGGTGGTGGAGGTGGGCGACACGGGCGTGGGCATCGCTCGCGAGGTCATCGACCGCATCTTCGACCCCTTCTTCACCACCAAGCCGGTGGGCGTGGGCACCGGCCTGGGCCTGTCCATCTGCCACAGCATCATCAACGGGCTGGGCGGCGACATCACCGTGGACAGCGAGCCGGGGCGGGGCACGTACTTCCGCGTGGTGCTGCCCACGCCGCAGAAGGAGACGCGCGCCGGGCCTTCGGAGGCGCCCGTCCCGCTGGCCCCCCGCGTGCCGCGCGGCCGCGTGCTGGTGGTGGACGACGAGCCCGCGGTGGGGCGCGTGCTGCAGCGCATCCTCCGCGGCCACCACGTGGACGTGGCGTGCAGCGGCCGCCAGGCGCTGGAGCTGCTGGAGAAGGGGCTGGAGCCGGACGCCGTGCTGTGTGACGTGATGATGCCGGACCTGACGGGGCGCGACGTGTACGAGGCCGTGCGGCGTGAGCACGCCGGCCTGGAGCACCGCTTCGTGTTCGTCTCCGGCGGCGCGTTCACCACGGGCGCGCGCGACTTCCTGGCCAGCATCCCCAACCTCCTCTTGGAGAAGCCCTTCGACGAGGCCCAGGTGCGCGGCGTGGTGGAGGAGCTCGTGCGCCAGCGCCAGCCCGCGCCCGGCGCCTGAGCGGGGGCGCCCGGCGGCATCGGGCAACGGGCGGACCCTCCTCCGGGTGACCGATGCGCCGGGGGCGGCGCTCGGGCGAGTGTGGCGACCCAGCAACCCCGCCACCCATCACCCTTCGCGAGGCCCTGAATGAACCGCTCGCTGCTGCTCGTCGCCATCACCGGAGCGCTCGCCGTGGGCGCCCTGCTCCTGGGCAAGCCCCCCGAGCCCCCGCGCCCGCCCGGACCCGAGCGCACCGACACCAGCCACACGGTGACGCGCCCGGAGGACCCGCCCGCCGTCCACACGCTGCCGCTGGTGGCGTCCGTGCCGGAGGGCGGCGCCGTGTCGATGACGGGCAAGCTGTCCGGCGCGTACGTGCAGAAGGGGCTCAGCGAGGCCTTCGCGTGGCTGGAGCTGAAGGCGCGCGCGCCCGAGGCCGGCCAGCGCGTGCCCGTCAGCCTGGCGCTGGTGCTGGACCGCTCCGGCTCCATGGGCGGACGGAAGCTGATGGACGCTCAGCGCGCCGCCACGGAGCTGGTGCAGCGGCTGACGCCGGAGGACCGGCTCGCCTTCATCGACTACGGCACCGACGTGAGGGTGCACCCCAGCCGGCGGATGACGCCCGAGGCGCGCGAGGAGCTGCTCGCCCTCATCGCCGCGCTGCGCGACGACGGCAGCACCAACATGAGCGGCGCGCTCGACGCGGCGGCCGACGCCCTCCGGCCTCACATGCGCGAGTACCGCGTCAGCCGCGCCATCCTGCTGAGCGACGGGCAGCCCACCACCGGCCTCACGCACGACGCGGACCTGTTCGAGCAGGTGCGCCGGCTGCGCCGCGACGGCATCACCGTCAGCGCGCTGGGCGTGGGCCGGGACTACGAGGTCCTGCTGATGCGCGGCATGGCCGAGCAGGGCGGCGGCTTCTCCGGCTTCATCGACGACTCCTCGCGGCTGGCGGAGGTCTTCTCCCGCGAGCTGGACCAGGCGACCAGCACCGTGGCGCGGATGGTGGAGCTGCGGTTGGACGTGCCCCAGGAGGTGCTGCACCTGGAGGTCATGGGCATGGCGTCCTTCCGCGAGGGCAACGTGCTGAAGGTGCCGCTGTATGACCTGGCCGGCGCGCAGTCCGTGCGCGTGGTGGCGAAGCTGTCGCTGCGCACGGACGCGTCCTCCGGCGCCCTTCCGCTCCTGAACGCCCGGCTGCACTACATGGACGTGGCGCGCGACATGCCGGCGGAGACGGCGCTCGCGCTCTCCGCGGAGGTGACGGACGACGTTGCGCGCGTGCGCGCGCACCTGGACCGGGACGTGCGCATCCACGCGACGCGGGCGTTGGGCACCCAGCAGATGGTGGCCGCCGCGGAGGAGATGAAGCGCGGCAACAAGGCGAAGGCCCGTAGCCTCCTGGACAACGCCCGGTCGATTTTCGGCTCCTCCGCGGCCGCGCTCTCCGGGGAGCTTGCGGACGTGAACCGCTCCCAGGCAGCCTTGGCGGGGGCGGCCACCGCGGAGGAGGAGCAGGCCGAGACGCGCAACCTCCTCAAGAAGTCCATCAAGAACTTCGGCCAGAACAATGCGTACTAGCCGCGCAGGACGGTGAACCCCATGGCCTTCTCCGTGCAGTTCTTCCACCGCGAGGAGTTCGAGACCCGCGCGCTCCGCGCGCTGGGCGGCGCCGCCTGCATGGGCCTGGTCGCGGGCGCCGCGCAGCGGTTGCTCGTGGACATCTCACCGGGGCACCTCGCCGTGGTCGCCGCGGCGCTGGCGTGCGCGAAGCCCACCGGGGTCCACCCGCTGGCCCTGCGCCTCGCGCTCGCGGTGCTGCCAGTGCTGCCGCAGTTCTTCGAAACCCGGCCCCCGGTGCCACAGAGCATCGGCGGCGCGCTGGCCGCGGCGCTGGTGGTGTGGCTGGGCCAGGGGGGTGGGCAGCCGGGCAAGCCTGGCGCGGTGGCCGCGAGCGCCGCCGCCGCGGGCGTGCTCGTCCCCCTGGGGCTGTACGTCCAGCAGGTGCTGGAGGCGCGCCTGCTCGGGAGCACCGGGATGCTGCCGGTGCTGGTGGGCTTCCTCGTCGTGGGCCTCTTCTGGGGCATTGGCACGCTGCCGGCCCACCTCACGGTGGACCTGGACGCGGTGGAGGCGCGAGGCCGCCGGCTGGAGGATGCCCTCCGGGGCGAGTCCCGCGAGCTGGCCTCGCGGGCGCTGGGCCTCTACCGCCAGTGCAAGGCGGCGGTGATGGCGCTGCCGGCCAGCCCCGGGCGCGCGGAGCTGCTGGGGGTGATGGAGAAGCTGGCGGGAGAGAGCTTCTCGCTCGCGGAGGCGCACCACGGGCTGGCATCCCAGCTCGGCTCCGTGGTGGCCAACGACGTGGACGCCCAGGTGCGCGAGCTGCGCGAGCGCGCCGCCGCCACCCAGGACGCGGTGGCCCGGCGGCAGCTGGAGCTGGCCGCCTCCTCGCTGGGGGAGGAGCTGAACCACCTGGACGTGCTGGCGCGCCGCAGCGAGCGGCTGCTGGCCCAACTGCACGCACAGGTGGCGCTGCTGGAGCGGGCCCGGGTGTCCCTCATCGGCGCGCGGGGCGGCGAGCTGGGCGCCAAGGGCGCGCAGGCCGCCGAGCTGGCGCGCAAGCTGAAGCAGTTGGGCGAGCCGCCCTCGGGTACGCCCGCCGGGGAGGCCTCGCCAGCACCAGCGCCCCAGCCCACGCGCCTCATGCCCTGAGGCCGGGGCTACTTCCGGGGTGCGCGGCCGCCGCGCTTGCGGCGCGGGGGCGGCCGGGGGCTCACCGGCGGCGCGTGGAGTTGGTCCGCGATGCGCCGCTCGATGGCCTCGCGCGTGCCGCGGGCCTGGACGAGCGCCGCCTCGATTTCCTCGCGCACGCGCGCCGCCTGCTCCTCCGCGCTGGCGCGGTACGCTGACGCCGTGCGCCGCACCGCGAGGCTGCCCTGCTCCGGCGGGGCCTTCCGCTCACGGGTGCGCCCGGACCTGGAGGCGGCTGTCCTCCTTCCGCGCACCTGCGTCCTGGGGCCCTGCGGTCCTTCTTGCTCCGCCATCCGCGCCTCCCGGAAAGTCGTCCTGGCTTCCGAGAAAGTGGGCTGCTATCGGGCACGAAGGAAGCCCGTGCCTGGGCCGGCCGCCGGGCAAGCGGGCCACATGCCGTCTGTTCACTCAACAGGGTTGCTTCTCGACCGCTCCAGAAAAACGCTTCAAGGCGTCATTCAGGATGCGGCAATTTCGAGGGCCCCTGCTACTGACAGCACCGCCGTGAACCCCGTGGCCGGCGGGCACGGCGTGGCCCCTGTCCTGCTCCGTCTGCCCCACGGGGGGCAGCGACTCCTTGCGAGGATACCGTGGCAGTCAGCGCACCCTTTTCGTTCCTGAAGAACCGGAAGCACAACCTGGACCGGATGACGCTGAGGGATTTGGTCTACTCGTTCTTCACCTACTACGCCGTGGTCGCCTACATCACCGTGGGCATCATCAGCCTGGTCCTGGCGGTGAAGTGGTTCGAGAACCCGCTGCGCATGCTGCTGGCGATGCTGGCCGCGAGCGTGGCGTTCCCCTTCGGCTGGTACCTGGTCCACAAGCACATCCTGCACAGCCGCTTCCTCTACAAGTCGCCCCTCACCGCGGCGACGTGGAAGCGCATCCACTTCGACCACCACCAGGACCCCAATGACTTGCGCGTGCTCTTCGGCGCGCTGGCCAACGTGCTCCCCACCGTGGGCGGCGTGATTGCGCCCATCGGCTACCTCATCGGCGGCAAGGCGGGCGCCGCCGCGGCGCTGGGCTGGGCCATGGTGATTACGTGCTTCTACGAGTTCTGCCACTGCATCCAGCACCTCAACTACACGCCCAAGCGCCAGTTCCTGAAGGACATCAAGCGGCTGCACCTGTCGCACCACTTCCACAACGAGCAGGGCAACTACGGCATCACCAACTACTTCTGGGACCGCCTCTTCGGGACGTACTACGAGAAGTCCGGTGACCGGCCCAAGAGCCCCACCGTCTTCAACCTCGGCTACACGGCCGAGGAGGCCCAGCGCTACCCGTGGGTGGACCGCCTCTCCGACGGCACCCGCGGCGACGGCCACCCGCGCCGCTTCTGGGAGGGCCAGGACGCCGCGCCCACCCCGCCCGGCCCCCCCCCCCCGGCGGAGCCCGCCACGCGAACGGAGGGCTGACGCCCGGGCCCTCGCCCGCCCGCAAGCCCCCTCCCTCACCCAGAGGCAGGGGGCTTTTGACGGGCCGCATCTACGAAGGGCTTCGTTGACATCTACGAATACATTCGTAATATAGCCCCGTGACATCGAGTCGCAGAGGGAGCGTCATGAGCGAGACGAAGCTGCCGCGCCCCACGGATGGGGAGCTGGCCATCCTGAGGGTGCTGTGGGAACGCGGCGACAGCACGGTGCGTGAGGTGCACGAGGCCCTCACCCGGAACGGACCGGAGGGCACCGGATACACGACGGTGCTGAAGCTGATGCAAATCATGACGGAGAAGGGGCTGGTGGAGCGCGACGAGTCCCAGCGGGCGCACGTGTACCGCGCCCGCGCCACGGAGCAGCGGACGCAGCGGCAGCTGGTGACGGACCTGGTGGAGCGCGCCTTCGGCGGCTCTCCGGCGCGGCTGGCGATGCAGGCGCTGTCGGCGAAGAAGACGCGTCCCGAGGAGCTGGCGGAGCTGCGCCGGCTGCTCGACTCCCTGGAAGGAGGCGAGGAATGAGCCAGGCGTTGATGGAGTCCCTGGGTTGGGCCCTGCTGCACTCGCTCTGGCAGGGGACGCTGGTGGCGCTGATGCTGGCGGCGGCGCTCCTCACCGTGGGGCGGCGCGCGGCGCATACGCGGTACGCGCTCGCCTGTGGCGCGCTGGTGCTGGCACTCGCGTTGCCGGTGGCCTCGGGCTGGAGGCACTTCCACGGCGCGGGCGCGCGGCTGGGCACGGCGGCCTCCGAGCCCCTGGGCGCGGCGGCGTTCCCCATGGCGGAGGCGGCCCCGGCCGGCGCCACACCGGCGCCCGAGCCCCGGGCCTGGACGGCGGCGGCGCGGGACGCGGCGGCGCAGGAGTGGATTGACGCGGACATGGCGGAAGACGGCCCCGCGTTCGGGCTCGAAGGCACCGTGCTGTCGCGGGTGGGGCCGTTCCTCGTCGTGGCCGGGCTGCTGCTGCAGCGCGCGCTGTCCCTGGTGGAGACGCACCTGCACTGGCTGGTGCTCGCGTGGGCGGCGGGCGTGGGCCTGAGCTCGGGGCGGATGGCGGCGGAGTGGATGAAGCTGCGCCGGCTCACCCGCCGGGCCGTGCCCGCGCCCGAGGTGTGGCAGGAGCGGATGGACGCGCTGGCGCGGAAGCTGGGGCTGCGCCGGGCGGTGCGGCTGCTCCAATCCTATGACGTGGACGTGCCCTCCGCGGTGGGCTGGCTGTCGCCCATGGTGCTGCTGCCGGTGTCCACCCTGTCCGGGCTGCCCGCGCGGCAGCTGGAGATGGTGCTGGCGCATGAGCTGGCCCATATCCGCCGCCACGACTTCGCGGTGAACCTGGCCCAGGTGCTGGTGGAGACGCTGCTGTTCTTCCACCCGGCGGTCCGGTGGATCTCCCACGTCATCCGCGTGGAGCGGGAGCACTGCTGCGACGACGTCGCGGTGGCCGCCAGCGGCAACTCCGTGTCCTATGCCCGGGCGCTGACGGCGCTGGAGACGCTGCGCGTCCTGCCCGGGACGATGAGCCCCGCGATGTCCGCGCTCGGCGGCTCGCTGCCGGAGCGCGTGCGCCGGCTCATCACCCTGCCCACTTCGCGCTGTGCGCCGCGCTGGGCGGCGGGCGCCTCCGTGTTCACCCTGATCAGCAGCCTCGCCGTGGCCGCGCCGCTGACGTCGCTCGTGCTGGGACAGCTGGAGGCGCGGACGGACGACGCGGCGTCGGAGGACGCCGACGCCGTGGCCCTCGTGAGCCCGGTGGGCCTCCGTCCGCCTCCGCCTCCGCCCGCACCATCTTCGGCCATCGCGGCGCCTCCCGCCCCGAGGGCTCCGCGCGCGCCCTTGGCCAACGTCGCGGCCACGCCTCCGATGATGGCTCCGGGAACCGCTCCCTCCGCGCCCCCCGCCCCCCCCGCGCCCGAGCTGGACGCCACGCGCGGCTTCCCCGCGAGCATCGCGGCCATGGCCCTCACGACGGCCCATGCCGCCATGGCCCAGCTCCCCGGGGTGATGACCGCCGAAGCGGCGCGCAACCTGGGCGCGGGCTCCCGGAGCGACGTGGACTCGCGGACGCAAGTGGGAGCGGGGCAGCAGCTCTCCGTGGACCAATTGGTCGCGCTGAAGGTCGCGGGCGTGACGCCGGAGCGCGTGCGGCAACTAGCGGACATGGGCTACACGCCCACCGTCTCCAACCTGGTGGGCATGGGCCACGCGGGCGTCACCCCGGACTATGCCCAGGCGATGAACACGCGCTTCGGCCGGAAGCTGGAGGCGCACGAGCTGACCCGCCTGCGCCACCTGGGCGTCACCCCCGAGTACATCGAATCCCTGAAGGCCGCGGGCTTCCCCACCGATGACCCGGATGCCCTGGTCCGCGCGCGCGCCGTGGGCGTGGACGAGTCCTACGTCCGCGAGCTCAAGGCCGTGGGCTACACGCAGCTGTCGCTGGACGAGCTCGCCCACCTCCGCGCGGTGGGCGTGAGCCCGGAGTACATCGACGGCCTCGGCAAGCAGGGGCTGTCGAAGCTGTCGCCCCGGGAGCTGATGCAGCTGCGCGCCGTGGGCGTCTCGTCCGACTGGCTCGCCGGGATGCGAGCGGCGGGCCTGAAGGACCTCTCCGTCAAGGAGCTGGTGCGGCTGCGCTCCGGCGGCGTGGACGCCGACTTCATCCGGCGGATGCGCGGCACCGGCTCGAAGTGAGCCGGCGCCCCCCGCCGGCCCCCCGCTTCACCTGAACCCCCCACCCGTCCGGGGGGGGGGGCCCCCCGGGCGGCGCCGCACGGGAGGGGTCTACCCGAAGGAGCCCACCATGCGTCGCCCCTCGTCACTCCTCCCCTTCGTGGCCGCGCTGCTCCTGGCCACCGCCGCGTCTGCGGACCCCGCGCCTTTCGAGCCTCGCGGCACCTGGACGGCCTCGGAGCACCGCCGCCAGGACAAGACACTCCACCTCCAGCTTCGCCAGGGCGCGAGCCACAACATGGGCCTCAGCGAGCCCGTGGCCTCGTTCCAGGGCCTGTCCCTGGCGGGCGGCCCCACCACCTTCACCCTGCCGCGCGAGGCCGGCACCTTCCACTTCGAGGGCCAGTTCCAGGACGGCCAGGGCGCGGGCCACTTCCGCTTCGAGGCCAGCGCCGCCTTCGCCAAGACGATGGCCACGCTGGGCTACCCGGACCTCACGCCCAGGGCCCAGTTCCAGCTCGCCGCCACCAACGTGACGAGCCGCCGCGTCCAGGAGCTGGCCACGCTGGGCTACAAGCAGCTCAGCGTGGACGAGCTCCTCCAGGCGGGCATCTTCCAGGTGACGCCGGAGTACGTCCGCGCCATGGCCGACGCGGGCTACACCGGGCTGAAGTTCGAGCAGCTCGTGGAGGGCCGCATCCACCAGCTCACCCCGGAGCGCGTGAAGGCGCTCGTCGGCGCGGGCTTCGCGAAGCTGTCCTGGGCGCAGCTCATGGAGATGAGCATCCACGGCGTCACGCCCGAGTTCGTCAAGCAGATGCGCGAGCTGGGCTTCCAGGACCTCACGCGGGAGCAGGCCTTGGCCTTCCGCATCCACCGCGTCACGCCCGAGTTCGTGAAGCAGATGCGAGATGCGGGCTACACGCGCCTCACCGCGGACGAGCTGGTGACACTGCGCATCCACGGCATCGACAGCATCTTCATCCGCGCCATGTCCGAGAATCCCAGGAAGTGACGACGGGTCCGGCCAACGTCCTGCGCTGAACGGCGCCCGCCCGGCTCCGCGTGCACGAGGCGCCACCCGAGCACAGCTTCCCCACGGGACGGTGGTGGTGGGGAGGGTCGGAATGTCGCGACTTCGAGCAGCTTGCGCCGGGATGCTCTTCCTGGCGGCGTGTGCATCATCCAACAAGGTGGGAACCCCGGAGCCCGGCGCTTCGGCAACCTCGGCGCCGCGGGTCGAGGGGGTGGGGTACGGCCTCCACCCGCACGACCCCATCCGCGTCGGCTGGGGGGACCGGGGCCTGATGGCCTTCCTCGAGCTGCTGCGCGGGCCTCACGGCGAGCGCATCGCGTGGAAGCGCGTGGGCCCCTGCTGCGGCACGGGCGCGCCCACCGAGCTGGAGGTGTTCGAGGTGACGTACGAGGGGCTCGCCAGCCCGGTGAACCTCTACCTGGACCCGAACACGTCGGACGCCGTGCACGCGCCCGACGGCTTCAGCATCCAGGGGCTCGCGAGCCGGCCCCAGGCCGCGCCCGAGGAGGCCCCCGGGGTCATCGAGCTGTAGCGCCCGCTCACTCCAGCGACGGCGACGTGTCGCCCGGCAGGAGGACCTCCCGCGCGAGCGACACGGGCAGCCCGAGCTGGAGGAGCCGGTCGTGGAAGTCCTTCAGCACCCACTTCTGGCCGCGCGCCTCCAGGTGGCGGCGGTAGTCGTCGCGCAGCTTGAAAATCTGCATGCGCCCCACGGCGTAATACAGGTACGTGGGGTGGAGCGTGCCGCGCTCCACCTCGCGCAGCGCCGGGAAGGGCTCGAAGTACGCAATCTCCGCGTAGCGCTTCGCCACGTCCTCGATGGGCTCTCCGTACACGTGCAGCGCCAGCGCCGCGTACCAGCGCGCGTGCCGCTGGAGCGCGCGCCGCAGCTGGCCCAGCCGCACGGCCGGGTCGCCGTCGCCCAGGCCCTCGTCGACCATCATCTGCTCGGTGTAGTGCGCCCAGCCCTCCACCAGCGAAGCGGGGGAGAAGACCTTGCGCACGTCCGTGGGGAGGCGCGCGCCGTGGAGCAGCTGAACGAAGTGGCCGGGCATGGCCTCGTGGACGGTGATACCCAGCAGCCCCGCACGGTTGAAGTACGTCAGGTGCTGCGCCTTCTGCTCGGGCGTCCAGCCGGGCTCCACGTTGGTGATGTTGTAGAAGGACTCGGTGGCCTTCTTCTCGAAGGGACCCGGCGAGTCCATGGACGCGAACCCCAGCCGCGCATAGGGCGGCGCCTCCCGCACCACGGGCAGCCGGTCCGACGGCAGCGTGAGGATGTCGCGCTCGCGCACGAAGCGCTGGAGCGCCACCAGGTGCGCCCGCGCCGAGGCCACGAGCTCCTCCGCCTTCGGGTGGTCCTTCACCAGCTCCGCCATCACCTGCTCGGGGGTCCGGTTGGGGTCCACCCGGGCGGCCTCGCGTGCCACCCAGGCCTTGTACTCGCGGATGGCGCGCTCGTTGATGTCGCGGAGCGTGTCCGCGCTCAGCGTCACGTGCTCCTCCAGCGCCAGCTTCCGCTCGAAGCGCGCCCGGCCCAGGCGGAAGTCGCCGTCGGCCTTCGGCAGCAGCTCGCGCTCCAGCCACACCGCGAAGGCCTCCAGCTGCCGCGCGGCCTCGTCGCGCGCGGCGGAGAAGGCGGCGCGCTCGCCCAGCGGGACCTGGGCATAGCCCTGCGCCTCCAGGGCCCGGGGCAGGTCGGCGCGCAGCCAGGCCACGGTGCCGCGCGTGTCGCGGAGGGCATACTCGACCCACAGCTTCGGCACGCCGCCCAGGTTGAACTGGGCCGCGTCGAGCACGCCGGGGATGCGCGCCATCCGGGAGCGCATCGCGCGCATGCGCTCCGCCAGGGGCGCGAACTCGCGTGACGACAGGCCGCTGAGCCCGCTGGAGATGAGGTTCACATAGAAGCCGGGGTTGCGCTCCCAGGGCCGCTCCTCCTCCAGTTCGACCAGGTCGGCGCGAATCGCGTTCTCCAGCACGCGCACGTCCACCGCGGCGTCTCCGGACAGGCCGCCGCGCTCCAGCTGCGACAGGCGCTTCAGCCAGCCACGCAGGGCCTCCGACTTGCGGTTCAGCGCGTCGGAGGAGACGTCCGGCAGGTGGGCGTCGTGCATGTGGTAGCCGAGCTGCGTGGCCCGGGTGGGGTTCGCCGCCGCGTACCAGTCCAGGTACTCACGCGCGAGGAGGACATAGCCGGCGTCCGCCGAGGAAGGAGCGGCCGGGGCCGCGGATGGCTCCGGCCCGGGGCCCGGGCGAGAGGCGCAAGCAGAGACGCAGGCCAACAGGACGAAAGCGGAGCGGATGCGCATGGCGGGGCCGAGTCTCGTGATGGGCCCGCGGTTCGGAAAGCGGGAAGCACGTCCAGGACGCCGCTTCGTCGAACACCCCGCATCCCGGCTGTCCGCTGCGCGGCCCCGGCCTCGTACACGGAGGCGCCCCGGGAGGCGGCACCGGGCGGGACTGTCACGCAATGACAGTCCTGGACCGACTCTCGGACGGGTTGGGTTCCGTCACATCCTGGCCAGATTGCGCGACCGCGGCACCCCACCGCCCCCAGCCACCACAACGAGGAGTGACCATGCGTCTTCGCGCGAAGAGCCTTCCCTTGCTGTTGTCCGCCCTCTCCGGCATCGCCGCCAGCGGATGCGACCTCGAAGCCCCCCACCCGGTCCGCCTGAAGCACGTGGAGGCCGAAGCCATCCAGGCCCGCACCGCGCGGATGGAAGAGCCCACGGAGGGCTGGGAGCTGTGCGACACCAACGCCCGCATCGTGCGGGACATCATCCCGGGCGCTGGCGACTCGAACCCGCTCGACCTCATCCACGGCAACGACGTCCTCCTCTTCACCGCCACCGACGGCGTCTCGGGCCGGGAGCCCTGGCTCAGCTCGGGCGTGGCCACCGGGACGCGCGTCCTGATGGATGTCCACTCCGGCAGCCAGGGCTCGGACGCGGGCCCCTTCGTCCAGAGCGGGACGACCACGTACTTCGCGGCGGAGAGCGGCCCGCACGGCCGCGAGCTGTGGAAGACGGACGGCACGACCGCGGGCACGTCGCTGGTGAAGGACATCGCGCCGGGAGCCGTGGGCTCGGACCCGGAGCACCTGACCGTCTTCCAGGGCATCCTGTACTTCACCGCGGATGACGGCGTGAATGGCCGCGAGCTGTGGCGCAGCGACGGCACCGAGGCAGGCACCTACCTGCTGCGCGACTTCAGCACGGAGGGGGACCAGGTCTCCAACCACTTCGAGCTGGTGGCGGGCGCCAACGCGCTCTACGTCCAGGTGAACGTCTTCTCACCGTCGAACGCGCACCCGAGCCGGGTCCAGCTCTACCGCACCCAGGGCACGAGCTTCGTCCGGCTCGCGGACGGGCCGGAGGACAACGCCATCAGCAACCTGACGCCGGTGGGAGACAGGCTGTTCTTCACGTGGAACTCCGACAAGCCGGAGACCGACCTCTATGTCACCAGCGGCACGTCGAGCTGGGCGCGCTTCGTCTACACCTTCACCGGCGCGCCGTCCGGCCTGACGGCGTTCAAGGGCAGGCTCTTCCTGAGCGCGGCGGCGGGGGCGGCGAACACGGACCTGGAGCTGTGGCGCAGCGACGGGACGACGTCCGGCACGGCGCGGGTGAAGGACATCTACCCCGGCGTGGTGCCGTCGCAGCCGGCGCACCTGACGGTGGTGAGGGACCTGCTCTTCTTCACGGCGGATGACAGCAAGCACGGCCGCGAGCTGTGGGTCAGCGACGGGACGAGCGACGGCACCCGGCTGCGCGCCGACATCTCGCCCGGGGCGATGAGCTCGGTGCCGCTGGAGCTGACCGCCGTGGAGGACTACCTCTTCTTCAGCGCGACCACGCACGAGGGCGGCCGGGAGGCCTGGGTGAGCGACAGCCGTGACGAAGGGGCGTTCGAGCTGATGAGCATCGCGCCGGGCGCGATGAACGCCGACCCGAGGCACTTCGTGCGCTCGGGCTGGGACCTCTACTTCACCGCGACCGACAACGCCGACTACGGCCGCGAGCTGCGCGCGCTGCGCTTCCGGCCCCAGGGCCTGTGTGGCTCGATTGGCAGCGCCATGCGGTAGCGCATCGGGCCTCGCGGCACTGCGGCCGTCAACTCCGGGCGGAGCTGGACAGCAACCTGTCCCTCCCACTAGATGTGAGGGACATGACCATCCCCTGTGCGCATCAGCCCGCTCGGGCTGGGCGCCCCGCCGTCCGGAAGCGCAGTGTCCCGGATGCCACGGTCACGCCGATTCTCGCGGACTTCCACAGCCATCCCTGGCTCCCCTCCCCTACCTGGACCGCCCGGAGAGGAAAACGCTGGGTCCTCATCGGGCTCCTCTTCTTGGCACTCCCCGCTTGTGCGCTCTTCCACCGCCCGCCCCGGCCCGTCCATGCGCCCCCGGACGAGGCGGCCCGGTTCGCGTTTCCGGCCACGGGCATTCCCGAGGAGGGGCTGCGCAGCATCCCTGGCGAGATGGCCAGAGCCATCCAGCTCGCCATGGAGGACTTCTATCCCTGGGACAAGAAGCCACCGCCCCCTTCCCATCCAGACAGGGAATGCCTCTACCGGCGCGAGTCGTACGACGTCTACGCGGCACCCCACCAGGAGGGCGTCATCCTGGTCAGCATCGTCCTGTCGCCGCGGGCCTGCGGGGACAAAGCCGTGCCCCATGACATGGGCGCGCTCTATGCCATCGACACGCGAGGCTGGAGAATCCTCGCGGTGCAGCACTGAAGCACCGGTGAGGGCGCCTGCTCCCCCTCGGAGCGCCCGTAGCGGAAGGCCGGCCGGGGTGGCGCTGGCCTCTTCCCTCCCTGACACCCTGTGCGCACTTCCAGAGGTGTCGGGTGGCAGGGGGCGCCCTCCGTCGGCGGGCGCCCCCGTTGTTTCTGCCCCCGGAGCAGCCAGCCCGCCTCCGAACTGTACGCCCCCGTGCATTTCCCGCCGCCTCCCGCGTCCTCTCGGGCAGAACTGACATGCTGCTGTCCCGAGGCGGGCCAGCGCGCCTGGAGCGTGCGGACGGGCCAGGGCTGGGCTAAGCGTCTGCTTGCTCCCCGGGCACCGCGCCAGGCCGGCGCCTGCGGCCCGCTCGCTGGAGGAGGTTTCAAGCGATGTCCGACACCGTGGTGAAGAAGAAGCGCCGTTGGCCCTATGTGCTCGGAGGAGTCCTCGCGCTCCTCGTCATCGTCGTGGCCGTGGCCCTCTGGCGCCTGGACGCCATCCTGCTGAAGACGGCCCGCGACCAGGCCGCCACGTACTCCCAGCTGCTGGGTCGCCCCATCGAAATCGGGGACATCTCCACCAGGCTCTTCCCCACCCTCGGCGCCCAGGTGGAGAACGTCACCGTCGGCCCCGCGGAGGGCGAGGACCTGCCGCTGGCCCAGCTCGCCCTCGTCGACATCCGCGTCGCCGCCGGCCCGCTCCTGTCGTCCAGCGGCAAGGACATCCAGGTGAAGAACGCCGAGGTCTCCGGCCTCACCGTCAACCTGGTCCGCTTCCCCGACGGCACCACCAACGTGCAGCGGCTGCTCCAGCGGCTGGAGGAGCAGCAGCCCAAGGAGGAGGCCCCCGCCGAGGAGCCTTCCGAGCCCCTGGACCTCTCCGGCGTCCACGTGGAGCGCGCGGCCCTCACCGACGGCGCCATCCGCTTCGTGGACCGCGGCGCCGGGCAGCAGGCCCGCGAGCTGGGCGTGAAGGACCTGGACATCGAGGTGAAGGACCTGCGCGCCGGCAAGCCGCTGGTGGTGAACCTGGCCGCCGCGGTGCTCGCGGACACGCAGAACCTCCAGGTGTCGCTCCACGCCGCGCCGCTGCCCCCCACCCTGGTGCCCACGCCCGAGCGCGTGACGCTCAAGGCGCAGAAAATCGACCTGGCCCCGCTGGGCCCCTTCCTGCCCCCGGACATCGGCCTGCAGGCGGGCACGCTGGACGCGGACTGGCAGGCGGACCTCGGCGGCGCCGTCCCTGGCGGCCAGGGCCCCACGCGCCTTGCGGGCATCATCCAGGCGCTGGGCCTGCGCTTCGCCGGCGCGGAGGGCGGCAAGGCGCTGGACGTGGTGATGGACACCGACGTCGCGGGCGACATCGCCACCGGAGACCTGGCGCTCGACAAGCTGAAGGTGGACCTGGGCCCCGCGAGCCTCACCGGCAAGGGCAGCGTGAAGGGCCTGCTCACCGACAAGCCGTCGGTGGAGGGCTTCGAGCTGACGGGCCGCAACCTCGACCCGGCCGCGCTCGCGGAGTACTACCCGCCGCTGCGCAAGCAGCTCAACGGGATGATTGCCGGCCCCATTGGCCTGGACGTGCGCGGCAGCGGCACGCAGGACACCCAGGCGCTGGACGTCAACGTGGACCTGACGCCGGTGCGGCTGCGCGTGCCCGCCCAGCTCACGAAGGATGCGGGCGGGGTGATGAAGCTCTCCGCGCGCGTCTCCGGCGCGGCGGCCAGCGGCGGTGCCCTGCGCTTCGACGCGAAGGCGGACCTGGGCGGCATCGACCTGCGGCCCGGCCTGCTGGTGGACAAGGCCCCGGGGCAGCGGATGGACCTGAGCGCCTCGGGCACCTATGCGCCCGGCAAGGGCTCCGGCATGAAGGTGGACATCCCCAAGCTCACCGCGAACGTCCTCGCGGACACGCTGACGGGCAGCGCCTCCTTCGCGCTCGCGGGCCAGGGGAAGCAGCAGACCACCACGTTCGCCGCCGACCTCAAGAGCCCGAAGCTGGACGCGGACGCGCTGATGATGAGCGAGGCGGAGGTCCAGGCCCGCGGCGGCCCGCCGCCGGAGGCGCCGCCGTCGGATGACCCGACGCGCTTCAACGGCTACCGGGGTGACATCCGCTTCGCGGTGGACACGCTGCGCTACATGGACATGACCCTGTCCCAGGTGACGGGCGTGGTGAAGATGACCGACGACCTCATCACGGTGGAGAAGTTCTCCACGGGCGTCTACGGCGGGAAGGTGGTCGCGGACGGCACCACGATGCGCCTGGGCCCGCTGCCGGAGCAGCGGCCCTTCGAGGCGAAGGTGAAGGTGGAGAACGTCGCCGTGGAGCAGGCCCTGACGCAGTTCACCCCGCAGAAGGCGGTGACGGGCAGGTTCAACGGCAACGTGGACGTGAAGGGCGTGGGCTACACGCCGGACCAGCTCAAGCAGACGCTGCTGGGCGGCATCAACGGGGACCTGCTGGATGGCGAGCTGCTGGGCAAGGACCTGGTGGCGTCGGTGTCCGAGCCGCTCGCCAAGGCGCTGCCCATCGCGGCCAAGGGCCTCAAGAACGAGCAGGTGACGAAGCTGGGCGGAGACCTGCCCTTCAGCGTGCAAATCAAGAACGGCGTGGCGCAGCTCTCCAAGCCGCTGACGTGGGCGCGGCCGGAGGCGCAGCTCAGCTTCGACGGCGGCATCCGCCTGGACGGCACGCTCGACCTCACGGGCTCCGTGTCGCTGACGCCCTCCGCCGTGAAGACGCTCACGCTGGGCAAGGTGACGCCGCCGTCCGACATCCCCGTGGGCCTGAAGCTGACCGGCCCCGCGTGGAGGCCCGAGGTCACCAGCCTGGACGTGAAGCCGGCGGTGACGCTCATCGCCAAGCTGGCGGCCTCGTCGCTTGCGGGCAACCTGATTGGCGGCGAGCGTGGCCAGCAGGTGCAGGGCCTCATCGAGGGCGGCGAGGACAAGATTCGCGCCGAGGCCGAGGCCAAGCGCAAGGAGCTGGAGGCCAAGGCCGCCGAGGAGAAGGCGCGCCTGGAGGCCGAGGCCAAGAAGCGCGCCGAGGAGGAGGCGAAGAAGCGCCTGCGCGGCCTCTTCGGGAAGTAGCCGTCCACGCGCGAGGGCCCGGCCCCGTCACCGGCCGGGCCCCGTGAAACACCCTGAAACGCTCGGGAAACACCCTGTTCACCCCTCCACCCGGGGCCCGCCCCAGGGGACGAGTGTGGCACGCGCCCTGCTAGGGCTTCCTGCCTGTTTCACGTTTCGCAAGGGAGCGCGTGACATGCAGACCAGCGAGGACATGGGCCGCAGGGAGTCGGTGACGCCTTCGGGCGCCGTGGTGGTGCCGGTGCGCGAGCATCATCGCATCCTCATCATCGGCGGAGGCACGGCGGGCATCGCGGTGGCGGCCCGGCTGGCCCGCGCCGGGGAGCAGGGCGTCGCCATCCTCGAACCGTCACAGCACCACTACTACCAGCCGCTGTGGACGCTGGTGGGCGCCGGTGAGGCCCGCATCGAGGACACCGTGCGCGACGAGGCCAGCCTCATCCCTCGCGGCGTGAAGTGGGTGCGAGATGCCGCCGAGGAGGTGGACCCGGACGCCCGGGAGGTCCGCACCCGCGGCGGCCTGCGGCTGGGCTACGACTTCCTGGTGGTCGCCCCCGGCATCCAGCTGGACTGGGACAAGGTCGCCGGGCTGCGCGAGGCGCTGAAGACGCCGCACGTCAGCAGCAACTACGACGTCCAGCTCGCGCCCAAGACGTGGCGCCTCATCCAGGGCTTCCAGGGCGGCACCGCCCTCTTCACGCAGCCGTCCACGCCCGTGAAGTGCGCCGGGGCGCCGCAGAAAATCATGTACCTGGCCGCGGACCACTTCCGCCGCACCGGGCTGGCGGCGCGCGCCACCGTCATCTTCGGCTCCGGCGCGAAGGCCATCTTCGGCGTGAAGCCCTTCGCCTCCGTGCTGGAGGGCGTGGTGCAGCGCTACGGCATCACCTCCCGCTTCCAGCACAACCTCGTCGCCGTCGACGGCGACCGGCGCGAGGCCACCTTCGAGGCCACCCGCGACGGGCAGACGGAGCGCCTCTCGCTCTCCTACGACCTGCTGCACGTCACCCCGCCGCAGAGCGCGCCGGACTTCATCAAGCGCAGCCCGCTGGCCTGGCGCGAGGGGCCCAACGCCGGCTGGGTGAAGGCGGACAAGTACACGCTCCAGCACCCGGACCACCCGAACGTCTTCGCGCTCGGGGACGCGTCCGACCTGCCCACCAGCCGCACCGGGGCCGCCGTGCGCAAGCAGGCGCCGGTGCTGGTGGAGAACCTCCGCGCGTACATCGCCGGCCGGCCGCTGACCGCGCGCTATGACGGCTACGCGTCCTGTCCCCTCACCACCGGCTATGGGCGGCTGCTGCTCGCCGAGTTCGACTACGACGGCAAGCCCACCCCCTCCATCCCCTTCATCGACACGCTCCAGGAGCGGCGCGACATGTGGCTGCTCAAGAAGTACGGCCTGCCCAGCCTCTACTGGACGTTCATGATGCGAGGTCTTGCATGAGGCACACGGGGCCGGGCTATGCAGGGCCTTCCCGGCCCCGACGATGCCCTCCTCCCGTCCCAGCACCCTCGCCAGCCTCGTGCTCCCCGCCCTGGACGTCCTCGCGGGCCCCGTGCTCCTCGTGGACGAGGCGCGAAGGGTGGCCGCGTTCACCCCCGCGCTGGAGGCCGCGCTCGGCGGCACGCTCCGCGCCGGCACGCCGCTGGCGCGGGTGCTGGTCCTCCCCGAAGGCGCGGGGCCGCTGGACGCGCTGCTGACGGAGGGCCGGGAGGCGTCCGCGCACCTGCGCGTGGGCGGACGCGCGAAGGCGGTGCGGGTGCGCGCCCTGTCGCTCAAGCAGGGGCCGCGCGTCGCGGGCTGGGCGCTCATCGTCACCCCGGAGCCGGCGGCCCTGGAGCCCCGGCGCGCCGAGCTGTTCCATGGCCTGTGGACCCAGTCGCCGGCGCTCCAGCGCGTCTTCCGCATCGTCGAGAAGGTGGCCCGCACCGAGTCCAGCGTCCTGGTGCGCGGCGAGTCCGGGACCGGCAAGGAGCACATCGCCCATGCGCTGCACGCGCTGTCCACCCGCGCCCGGGGCCCCTTCCGCGCCATCAACTGCGCGGCGCTGCCCCTTAACCTGCTGGAGAGCGAGCTGTTCGGCCACGTGCGCGGCGCCTTCACCGGCGCGGTGCGCGACAGCCCGGGGCACTTCCGCCTGGCAGACAAGGGCTCGCTCTTCCTCGACGAAGTGGCGGAGATGCCCCTGGACCTCCAGGCGAAGATGCTGCGCGTCCTGGAGACGCGCACCGTCATCCCCGTGGGCGGCCGTCAGCCCGTGCCCGTGGACGTGCGCATCATCGCCGCCACGCACCGGCCGCTGCGCCGCGAGGTGGAGGCGGGCCGATTCCGCGCGGACCTGATGTACCGCCTGCGCGTGGTGCCCCTCTTCCTGCCCGCGCTGCGCGAGCGCCGGGGGGACATCCTCCCCCTGGCCCTGCGCTTCCTGGAGGAGCAGCGCCAGCGGGGGACGCGGCGCGTGGAGCGCTTCTCCCCGGGGGCCCGCCGGCTGCTGGAGGAGCACCCGTGGCCCGGGAACGTGCGCGAGCTGCGCAACGTCATGGAGTACGCCTACGTCATCGGCGAAGGCCCGGTGGTCCACGAGGCCGACCTGCCGCCGGAGTTCTCCGAGCCACGGACGCCGGAGCCGCGGACCGCGCACGCGCCGCGAGACGTCTCGCTGGAGCCGGAGCGCGTCCAGGCCGCGCTCACCCAGGCGGGCGGCAACCGCTCCGAGGCCGCGCGCCTGCTCGGCGTCAGCCGCGTCACGCTGTGGCGCCGCCTGCGGGAATCGAGCAGCGCCTCAAAGGCGAAGCGCTGAGCCCCACGGGCGCCCCTGTTTCACGGGTGTTTCACAGGTGTTTCCAGAGACGTTGCGCGCCCACCTCCGCCCCCACCTCCCCCGCGGCCCCTCCTCTGGAGGCGCGCCTGTGCGCCCGCTCCGGCATGGCTGGCATGGCGCTGGCACTCCCCCGGGCCCGAACCCCACCTCTCGCGAGGCAGACCATGCTCTTCAGGCAGCTCTTCGATGCGGAGACTTCGACCTACACCTACCTCCTGGCGGACGAGACCACCCGCGCCGCCGCGCTCATCGACCCGGTGCTGGAGCAGGTGGAGCGGGACCTGTCGCTCCTCCAGGAGCTGGACCTGAAGCTGGCCGTGGTGCTGGAGACGCACGTCCATGCCGACCACGTCACCGGCGCGGGCCTGCTCCGCGAGCGCGCGGGCGCCACGGTGGTGGCGTCGAGCCGGGGCGCGCCCTGCGTGGACCAGACGGTGAAGCACGGAGACGTGGTGCGCGTGGGTGGCCTGGAGGTGCGGGTGCTGGAGACGCCCGGCCACACCGATGACAGCCTCAGCTTCCTGTGCGAGCGCCGGCTCTTTACCGGTGACGCGCTCCTCATCCGGAGCACCGGCCGCACGGACTTCCAGAACGGTGACCCCGGCCAGCTCTATGACGCCATCACCCGCCACCTCTTCACCCTGCCGGACGAGACGGAGGTGTACCCCGGCCACGACTACGCCGGACACGCCATGTCCACGGTGGGCGAGGAGAAGCGGCACAACCCCCGGCTCGCGGGCCGCACGCGCGAGGACTTCATCGCCTTCATGAAGGACAGGAAGCTGCCGCCGCCCCGGAAGCTGGAGGTGGCCGTGCCCGCCAACCGGGCCTGTGGCCGTGCCCCCATACCCGTCCAGGCCTGACGCGACGCGGAGCCCCTGCACCATGTCCACCCTCTTCGACACCGCCACGCCCCACCCCGCGGGCTACCGCGACGTGGAGGCACGGTCGCTCGCCGCCGCCCCGCGGGACGACCTCACGTTGCTCGACGTGCGCGAGCCGCACGAGCTCGACGGCCTCCTGGGCCATATCGCCGGCGTCCGGCTCGCGCCTCTCGCGACGGTGCGGGACGTCGTCGGCGCGTGGCCCCGCCAGACGCAGGTGGTGCTGGTGTGCCGCTCCGGCGCGCGCTCGGCGAACGCGGCCGCGCAGCTGGTCGCGCTCGGCTTCACCCGGGTGATGAACCTGCGCGGCGGCATGCTCACCTGGAACACCGAGCAGCTGCCCGTGGTGCGCACCCACCCGGCGCCCCTGCCCTCGCTGGCAACCGTCAGGGACCGGCTCCTCCAGGGGCTCCCCCCCCTGCTGACCGCCGCGCCCGGCACGTCGGTGGCCGCCGACGCGCTCCGGGCGGGGGCCAGCCCGTCGCGTGAGGCGCTCTCCGCCGTGCTGGACGCGCTCCAGGCGGCGCGTCCCGCGGCCATCCAGGACACCGCGGCCTTCGAGCACCTGCTGCGGAGCCTCCGGGACCAGCTCGCCGTGGCGCGGTCCGAAGGCGACTGCTGATGTTGTACGCGGGCATCGCCGGTTCGCTGTTCGTGGGCATCCTGCTGGGGCTGCTGGGCGGCGGCGGCTCCATCCTTACCGTGCCCCTGCTGGTGTACGTCCTGGGCGTGGAGCCCCGGACGGCCATCGCCATGTCGCTGGTGGTGGTGGGCCTCACCAGCGCCAGCGGCGCCTTCTTTCACGCCCGCGCGGGCCGCGTGCGCTGGCGCACCGGCTTCGTGTTCGGCGCGGGCGGCATGGCGGGGGCCTTCCTCGGTGGGAGGCTCAACCCCCACCTCTCGCCCGACACGCTGCTGGTGCTCTTCGCGGGCGTCATGGTCGCCGCCGCCCTGGCCATGCTGCGGCGCAAGGACGCGGAGCCCGCCGCGCCCGGCCCCCAGCCGCCCGGGCTGTCCACGCCGCGCGTGCTCGCGCAGGGCGCGGCCGTGGGCGGGCTGTCCGGCCTCGTGGGCGCGGGCGGCGGCTTCCTCATCGTCCCCGCGCTGATGCTCGTGGGCCTCTCCGCGCCCACCGCCACTGCCACCTCGCTGGTGGTCATCTCCCTCCAGTGCGCCGCGGGCTTCGTCGGGCACCTGGGCCACGTCGAGCTGCCCTGGGTCCTCACCGGCGAGGTGCTGCTGGCGGCGATGACGGGCAGCCTCCTGGGTGGACGGCTCGCGGGCCGCATCTCCCCGGCGCACCTGCGCAAGGGCTTCGCCGTCTTCGTCCTCGCCACCGCCGCGTTCCTCCTGGCCGCGCAGGCCCCCGCCCCGCTGCGCGAGCGGCTGGTGCGCGCGGGCGCATGGCCCTGGGCCGTGGCGTCCCTGGCCGTGGGCATCCCCATGACGTGGTGGCGCCTGCGCGTGGCCCGGCGGCGCCAGCCGCGCGCGCCCTGAGCGTCACCGCGGCAGCGGCACGGTGAAGTGGAAGGTGGAGCCCTCGCCCAGCTCGCCCTCCACCCACAGGCGGCCGCCATGCCGCTCCACGATGTCGCGGCAGATGTAGAGCCCCAGGCCCAGCCCGCCGAAGCCGGAGATGGGCGCGTTGCGCGCGCGGAAGAAGCGCTCGAACAGGCGCTCCTGCTGGTCCTTGGGGATGCCAATGCCCTCGTCCTGCACGGACACCCGGACGTGGCCGCCTTCGCGCCGCACGCGGACGCGGACCGTCCCCCCGCTGGGGCTGTACTTGAAGGCGTTCTCCATCAGGTTGACGAGCACCTGCGCGAGCCGGTCCGTGTCGCCCAGCACGACCAGCGGCTCCTCGGGGCCCTCGAACTCCACGCGGTGGTGCGCGCTGGACAGGCGCATCTCGGAGGCGACGTCTCCGACCAGCTCCTGGAGGAGGATGGGCTCGTGCTTCAGCAGCAGGCGGCCCTCCTGGATGCGCGAGGTGTCCAGCAGGTCGTTCACCAGGCCCGTCAGCCGGGCCACCTGCGTGAGGGACTTGTCCAGGTGGCGCGCGTGGGAGGCGCTCGCCGCGCCTCCCTCCTGGCGCATCCGCTGGAGGTGCAGCTTCAACGGCGTGAGGGGCGTCTTCAGCTCGTGCGCGGCGATGGAGAGGAAGTCGTCCCGCACGCGGATGGCCTCCTGGGCCTCGCGCAGCAGCCGCTCCCGCTCCGCCTCGGCATGGCGCTCCGCCGTCACCTCGCGGTAGCTCCAGACGCGGCCGATGATGGTGCCGCCCAGCCGCTGCGGCAGCGACTTGCGCTCCAGGATGCGCCCGTCGAGCAGCTCCACGGTCTCCACGTCCACCTCCTCGGACGCCACGAAGCGCTCGCGGATGCGGGAGGTGAACCACTCCGGGTTCTTCACGTGCTTCGCCGCGCGGAGCAGCACCGGCTCCGCGGCGCGGTCCTCCATCATCTCCTCGGTGATGCCCCAGATGTCGAGGAAGCGCTTGTTGAAGGCGGTGACCCGCTTGCTCAGGTCCACCACGATGACGCCTTCGGCGATGGAGTCGAACGTGGCGCGCAGCACCGAGTTCATGTGCTCCAGGCTCTCGGGCGCGTGGCGCCCCGCCCCCGAGCCGTGCGCATGCACGTCCTGGGGCGGAGGCCCGCCCTTCGCGGCCTCCGAGAGCTGGAGGCGCGCGCAGGCGCCGAGCAGCTCGTCCTCCTGGCTGAAGACGGGGAGGACGAAGGCCTTCAGCCGCTGACCCTGGCCCTGCCCCTCCCGGACCCCCGCCTTGCCGTCGAGGGCCGCCGCGAACGCTCCCGTCAGCCAGGGCAGCCCCTCCAGCACCTCCTCCACGGAGCGGCCCTCCAGGGGCTCCTCCCCCCGCCCGGTGGTCAGGGCCAGCACCTCATCCACGAAGACGACGCGGCCGCGCGCGTCGACGATGAGCGCGGCCTGGAGGCTGGCGCCGACCTGGAGCAGCGTCGGGGAGACGGAGGGCCTGTCCAGGCGGAGGGCTTCTACCTGCGCGGGCGTGCCCCACATGCAGCGTCCTCCGTCGTGGATGTGGGCCTTCGTCATGGGTGCTCCTCGGCGGCGGGACAGTCCCCCACAGGGAAACATGGGGTCCTCGCGCGCGTGCGGCAAAGGACCCACGGGTGCACCTTGCCTGCCCATCACAGCCACACGGGCCCCCCCGGGGCCGGGGTCTGCGCCCAGGCGTTAGGCTGGTCCGCATGACCACCTCACGACTCACGCTGCTCTTCCTCATCCCCGCCCTGGCCACGGGGTGCGCCTCCACCGCCGCCAGCACCCGGCCCGGCGAGCCCACGCCCAGCGCTGAAGACACCCAGGCCCCTGAGGCCACGGCCACCGCCGCGCCCTCGGGCTATGGCTACAGCAAGGACGACCCCATCCACGTGGGCGGCGGCGTCAACGGAGAGCTCGAGTACCTCGAACACCTGCGAGGGCCGCAGGGCCAGAAGGTCCGCTACGAGCGGCGAGGGAGCTGCTGCTTCTTCGCGTCGGAGAGCTCGCCCTTCGGCAACGGCCTGCTCGACGTGTACGACGTCACCTACGAGGGGCTGAACGAGCCGGTGACGCTCTTCCTCAACATGTACGAGCGCAAGGACCCGCGCGCCCCCGCGGGCTTCCGCCTGGACTGAGCGGCGCACGCCTCCACGCCCGGGCGCGCGCACCGTTGACCTGCGACCCTCTCACACCGAGAGTCCCGGCATGAAGCTGAGAGCCATGAACGAAGTGGGCGCCGAGTTGGGCCTGTCTCCCGAGGACGTGCTGCCGTGGGGGACCCACCGCGCCAAGGTGTCGCTGGATGCGCTCGGCAAGCGGGGCGGTCGGCAGGGCCGCCTGGTGCTGGTGTCCGCCATCACGCCCACGCCCCCGGGCGAGGGAAAGACGACCATGTCCGTGGCGCTCGCCATGGGCCTGCGCAAGCGCGGCCGCCGGGCGGTGGCGGCGCTGCGGGAGCCGTCGCTCGGGCCCGTCTTCGGCGTGAAGGGCGGCGGCACCGGTGGCGGACAGGCCAGCCTGGAGCCCGCGGCCGACATCAACCTGCACTTCACGGGGGATTTGCACGCCATCACCAGCGCCAACAACCTGCTCGCCGCGCTGGTGGACAACGCCGTCTACTACGGCCAGCCGGTGGAGCTGGACGCCACGCGCGTGCGCTGGCGGCGCGCCCTGGACATGAACGACCGCTTCCTGCGCAACGTCATCGTCGGCCTGGGTGGCAAGGCGCAGGGCGTGCCGCGCGAGGACCACTTCGACATCACCGCCGCCAGCGAGGTGATGGCCATCCTCGCGCTCGCGGAGGGGCTGAAGGACCTGGAGACGCGCCTGGGCCGCGTCGTCATCGGCCACACCCGGGACGGCCAGCCGGTGCGCGCCCGGGACGTGGACGCGGCGGCGGCGATGGCGGCGTTGCTCAAGGACGCGCTGATGCCCAACCTCGCCCAGACGCGCGAGGGCGGCCCCGCCCTGGTCCACGCGGGCCCCTTCGCCAACATCGCCCACGGGTGCAGCTCCGTGCTGGGCACGCGCATGGGGATGGCCTACGCGGATGAGGTCATCACGGAGGCGGGCTTCGGCTTCGACCTGGGCGCGGAGAAGTTCCTCGACATCAAGTGCCGCGGCGCCGGGCTGTGGCCCCGGGGCGTGGTGCTGGTGGTGACGCTGCGCGCGCTGAAGCACCACGGCGGCGCGGCGCCCGCGCGCGTGGCCGAGCCGGACCGCGAGGCCCTGGTCCGCGGCTTCGAACACCTGGAGAAGCACCTGGAGTCGGTGGCCGCCTTCGGCCTGCCCGCGGTGCTGTGCGTGAATCGCTTCCCGCAGGACCTGGACTCCGAGCTGGAGGAGCTGCGCGCCTTCGGCAAGGCGCGCGGCGTGCAGATGGCCGTGTGCGACGGCTTCTCCCGAGGCGGAGACGGCTCGCTGGAGCTGGCCGACCGCGTGCTGGAGATGCTGGACGGCACGGACGCCGCGCCGCCCCAGCCGCGCTTCCTCTACGACCTGGCGCAGTCGCCGGAGGAGAAGGTGGCCGCCATCGCCCGCACCGTCTACGGCGCGGACGACGTCACCTTCACCGCGGGGGCGAAGCGGGACCTGGAGGCGGTGCGCGCGCTGGGCGGCGCCGAGCTGCCGGTGTGCATGGCGAAGACGCACCTGTCGCTGTCGGACGACCCCACGAAGCTGGGACGGCCACGCGGCTTCACGCTCACCGTGCGCGAGGTGCGGCTGTCCGCGGGCGCGGGCTTCCTGGTGGCGCTCACCGGCGAGCTCCTCACCATGCCCGGCCTGCCGCGCGAGCCAGCGGCCCGCCGCGTCACCATCCACGACGACGGGCGCGTCACCGGGCTGATGCAGGGGGAGTGACGCCCGGAGGGGCGGGGGGCCACCGGCGCTGGTGGCCCCCGCGCGGCGTCAGACGCGGAAGCCGGTGGACAGCGCCTCCAGCTGGCCCAGCGACGCGTTGATGCGCGTCACGGCCTCCTCGGCCGTCATCGTGGCCGTCACCACGTCCGCCATCATGGAGGACAGCGTCGTCATCACGTCGGTCATCTGCGCGATGCCCGCGTTCTGCTGGGTGACGGAGGCGACAATCTGGCGCGCGGCCTGACTGCTCTCCTGCACCACCGTGGTGATTTCCTTCAGCGTGTTGGCCGAGGAGAGCACCTGCTCGATGCTCTCCTCCATCTGCTCGCTGTCGCCCTCGGCGATGCCCACCGTCTGGCGGATGGCCTGGTTGATTTCGAGCAGGATCTTGCCGATGCGCTGGGTGCTCCCCAGCGACTGGCCGCTGAGCGCGCGCATCTCCCGCGCCACCACCGCGAAGCCCCGGCCCTCCTCACCCGCGCGCGCCGCCTCGATGGCCGCGTTGAGCGCGAGCACGTTGGACTGGTCCGCCAGGTCCTTCACGGTGCTGATGATTTCACCGGCGTGCACCGCCTGGTCGCTCAGGTGCGCGATGCTGCCCACCAGCGCGCCCACCCGCTGACGAATCAGCTGGAGGCCCTCGGCGCTCTTCTCGATGGACTCCTGCCCCGACGCGCCGAACGCATCCGCCTGCCCGGCGACGCGCAGTACCATCTCCGCGCGGCTGGCGGCCATGCTGGACGTCTGCGCGATTTCGGCGATGGTGGCGCTCGCCTCGGTGAGGCTGCGGGACTGGTTGGTGAGGAAGTCCACCTGCTGCTTGCTGGCCTGCGTCAGCGTCTTCGCCGCGGCGGACAGGTCCTCCACCACCGTCTGGATGGTGGTGGGCACGTCGCGCAGCCGCTTCACCATCACCTCGAAGCCCCGCGCCAGCTCCCCGACCTCGTCCTCGCCGCGCACGTCGATGGCCTGCGTCAGGTCGCCCTTCTCCGCGATGCGCGTGGCCACGTCGGTCAGCTGCGCCAGCGGCACCGTCACCTCGCGGTGCAGCCAGATGGCCAGCCCCACCGTCAGCCCGATGCACAGCAGCACCAGCACGCAGATGGTCCAGGTGGTGGCGCTGTGCAGCCCGGACACCTCCCTGTAGGAGCCGACCACGGCCTCGCCATCCTCGGCCGCGGCCTTCTCCAGGGCCTCGCGCAGCGCCGCCGCCCGCGACTCCAGCGCCGCGAGCGCGGACGCCGCATGCGCGTCCTCCGTCACCACGGCCGCCAGCGCCTGCTCGGCGCCCGCCCAGTACGCGGACAGCTCGCCCTTGAGCGCATCCACCCGCGCCACGTCCGCGCCCGGCACGCCCCGCGCGAGGTCGAGCTTCGCCTGGAGCTCGTTCACCTCCGGGCGCAGGCGCTCCAGTCCCCCCGCGGTCTTGCCCGTCAGCGCGGCGGAGACCCCGCGGTGCAGCCCCGGGTAGCGGTGCATCACCTCGCGGCTCAGCTCCACCGAGGGCACCTGCGAGGTGCTGATGCGCGTGTACACACCGCCGGAGCGAGCGCCCAGGGTCATGAACACCACGAGGATGGCCACCAGGAACACCGCGACGACCGCGGGCAACAGCATCATCTTCTGCTTCAGCTTCAAACGCACCGGGCGACCTCCCCACTACCGTGAGCGTGCGTCGTGGCCGCCATCCGGCGGTTGGAGAGCCACCCCGTCTTCCGGGGCCCGCTGCGCCAGCACATGTCGCCATCCTTCCGCGGACTCCCTCGGGAGCCTCGAACCCGTGCGGCCGATGTTCACGCCGCGCGAGTCGTAGGATAGCCAACTGTGCACGGGCTGGTAACTCTCACGGTCCGTATCACCCAGGTCGACACGGAGCGCCTTGAATTCCGGGCGGTTCCCAATCCCACCCACGCCGTGAAACAACCCATGTCTCTGTTTCGCGTGTCCACCGGGCGGCGGGTGCGGTGCGGTCAGCGCACGGCGCGCTCGAGCGCGGGGGCAATCTCCTGCCGGCAGGCTTCGTCACATTCCGTGAAGCGGGTGAGGAAGTCCGCCAGCTGCGCGCAGCGCCTGGGGAAGCGGCTGGTGCCCGCGTCGCCGGTGCACAGCTCCTGGAAGGACTCTCGCGTCTCCTGGAAGAGCGACGCGCGTTGCGCCGGCGACAGCGCGTTCAGGGCCCGGTTCTCACCGCCCTGGAGGTACAGCCACACGCCACACAGGAGCAGCAGCACGAGCCCCAGCAGCAGGGCCTTCCGGGTCTGCCGCTCCGACAACGAAGGGCCCCGGGCCCGGGAGAAGATGTTCTCCTCGTCGCCATCCCCAGGGGGTGAGCCGCCAGCCATCATCCCAATCAAGCGCATACCCCCCTGTTCCATCCCAATCCGGCGGGCAAGGCCAGCACGGTGTGCAGCGGATGTGCGGCAACCGCCAACTCCGGGGTGGGCGCGGACACCGCGTTGTCCCAGGAAGCGGCCGGGCGTGGCCCCGCGCGCCTGGAGCGGTGATTGCGTGCCCCCGCGTGCGTGCGGACCGTTGAGGAACTCGGGAACCGATTCCAAGGAGCGCAGACGTGGACGTGATTGACCTGTTGGTTCAGCAGCACCGTGAGGTGGAAGCGCTGTTCGATGCCTGTCGCGAGGCGAAGGACGATGCGAGCAGGCGAGAGCTTGGCATCCAGCTCGCGGAGGCGCTCACGTTGCACACCACCATCGAGGAGCGCTGGGTGTACCCCGCAGCGCGCCGGGTGGTGGGGGACTCGCTGATTCAGGACTCCATCGAGGAGCACGGGGAGATGACGCAGCTCATCGCCCAGATGATTCGCTCGCGCAACGACCCGCAGAAGCTGGTCTCCCTGTTCGGCGAGCTGGAGAAGGTGGTGAAGGACCACGTCACGATGGAGGAGCGGGACGTGCTGCCCAAGCTCGGCCAGAAGGTCACCGAGCAGGACCTGGGCATGTCGTGCAAGGACATCGTCCGCACCGCCTCCGAGGTCCGCCGCGAGGAGATGCAGAAGCTAGAGGGGCAGGCGAACGCCTGGGCGCCTGCCAGCGCACATAGGGGCTTGCACTTGGGTCAGATGGCTAGCCCCCTACTCATGGCTAGCCACTGGCTACACCTGCACTTGCGTCGAGTAATACACCGTATTACACCAATTGGTGTGCGCACTGCGGCTCGCAGTGCGCCCTCTTCTTGGAAGGCGCCGCTCAGGAGGCGTCCCGCGGGGCCCGTATGACGCCAGCCACTCTCGACTCAGTGACCAACGATGCGCGCTCGCGTGTCTCGGAGCCTGTCTCGGCGACCGAGGGCACACTGGGGCAGGTCCAGCAACTGGCCAAGCTGATCACCGAGACGCTCCACGGACGAGGGGCCCAGCCAAGGTTCACCCTCCTTGGCCCCAATCATGAGGCGCTCCCTCTTCCCAAGGACGTCCTGACGCTGCTCCAGCAGCTGCTTGCGGTGCTGGCTTCGGGTGACGCCGTCTCCATCGTCCCCGTCCAGAAGGAGCTCACCACACAGCAGGCCGCCAACCTGCTCAACGTGTCGCGCCAGTACCTCGTGCAGCTCCTCGACGAAGGGAAGATTCCGTTCCATCGAACGGGCACGCACCGGCGTGTCTACACCCAGGACGTGCTCGAATTCCGGACCCGCCGGAAGGCGGAGCGCCGCGCGAATCTGGCCGAGATGATGCAGGACACGCAGGCTGCGGGTGGCTACCCAGAGTTCGACGAGTAGTCGCCAGTCCATCGTTGACAGACGCGGCTCCGGAAAGAGACGACTGGGCCGTGCGCCCCGCTCCGTTCCCAGTCGTCCTCGATGCGAACGTCCTGATTCCTGTTTCGCTCTGCGACGTCCTGCTCCTGGCCGCCGATGAAGGGCTCATCCAGGTCTACTGGACGGAGGAGATCCTCGAAGAGGTGCGGCGCAACCTCATCGAACAGATTGGGCTCACCGCCGCGCAGGCTGACCGCCGAGTCTCAGCCATGCGCAGGCACTTTCCCGAAGCGATGGTGTCCGGCTACGAGCGCCTCGTCCCGGCCATGACGAATCACCCCAAGGACCGGCATGTCCTGGCCGCAGCCGTACACGTTGGCGCGCAGACCCTCGTCACCAACAACCTGCGCGACTTCGGCGCGGACCATCTCCCCCGGGCCATGCAGGCACAGGACGCGGACACCTTCCTGCAAAACCTCCTCAGCCAATCCCCCAGCACCATGTTGGAGCTGCTGCGCACCCAGGCGGAGATGCTGAAGAACCCGCCCATCACCTTCCCTCGTCTGCTGGATGGCTTGGCGAAGTCCGTTCCGAACTTCATCAGCGAGGTGCGGGAACTCCTCCCGGCGCTGCCGCTCGAACGGCCCTGAAGCACAGCCTTACGAACTCACCGGCCCGGGCTCCTGCCGCCGGGGCAACGTGAACCAGAACGTGCTGCCCTGGTCGGGCGCGCTCACGACGCCGATGTCGCCGCCGTGCGCGTGGACGATGTCCTTCGCAATCGACAGCCCCAGCCCCGCGCCGCCGGGTGGCGCGCCCGGCGCCCGATAGAACTTCTCGAAGATGCGCAGCTGCTGGTCCGGAGCAATCCCCTCCCCCGTATCCCGCACCTCGAAGCGCGTCTCGTAGTCCCCCCTCGACACCCGCACCACCACCTCGCCCCCCGGTGGCGAGTGCTGCACGCCGTTGCCCACCAGGTTCCCCAGCACGAGCCCCAGCCGGTCCGGGTCCACGTCCACCGGCTCCACGTCCAGTCCCACCTGCCTCGACAGCCGGACCCCGCGCGCCTCCGCCGCCGACTGCTGCGCCTCCAGCGCCGCGTCCACCAGCTCCTCCGCAGGCACCCTGCGCTTCTCCAGCTGGTACTCCCCCGCCTGGATGCGCGACAGGTCCAGCAGGTCGTCCACGATGCCCTGCAACCGCTCGCAGTCCTCGCGCGCCACGAACAGCAGGTCCGCCTGCTTCTCCGTCATCGGCCCCACCACCCCCTCCGTCACCAGGTGCAGCGCCATGCGCAGCGACAAGAGCGGCGTGCGGAACTCGTGCGCCACCGTGGCCACCAGGTCGTTCTTCAGCTCATCGAAGCGCCGCAGCCGCGTCACGTCCTGGAGGATGACCGTGGCCCCCACCACCTCCCCCGTCTCGCCATACACCGGGCTGCCCCGGGCCAGCAGCCACCGGTCTCCGTCCGGGAGCGGCGTCCGCACCGCCTCCTCGTATCCGCGCGGCTGATAGGCCCCCCACCCACGCAGCACGTGCTCGCGCACCCGCTCCAGCACCTCGCGCGCCTCGGGAACCACGCGCCTCAGCGTGTCCTCGCCCGACTCCAGCGACAGCCGCAGCACCTCTTCCGCCGCGCGGTTGACGTTGAGCAGGCTCCCGCCCGCGGAGAACACCACCACCGGGTCCGGCAGGCTGTCGATGGCCGCCTGCGACGCGGCCTGCGCCTGGAGCAGCTCACCCAGGCTGCTGCGCCGGTACTGCTGGAGCGCCTCCGCCATGGCGTTGAAGTCCCGCCCCACCCGCGCGATTTCGTCCTTCCCGTCCACCACCGCGCGCGCCGAGTAGTCGCCCTCGCCCAGGCGCCGCACGGCCTGCGACAGCACCGACACCGGCCGCAGCGCCCGGTTCGTCAGCGACTGCGAGGCGAGCAGCCCCGCCACGAAGGCCACCAGCACCGCGGTGACCATCACCGTGTTCACGTGCGTGCTCTGGCTGCGCAGCGCCTCGCTCTTGCGGACCATCGCGTCCTGGTTCAGGTCCAGGATGGCCCGCGCGGCCCCCACCACGTCCAGGTAGGCGGGCTCCAACGTCTGGAAGTACATCGCCCGCGCGGCCTCTGGCGGCTGGGCGAGGAACGCGTCGTAGGCCTCCTCGTAGCGCCGCCAGCCCGCGCGGAGCCGGGCCGTCGCCTCGCCCTCCTCGGGCTCGGTGACGTTACCCTCCTGCACCTGGAGCTGCGCCTCCAGGCGCCCGCGCTGCGCCGCCTGCTGCTCGAGCCCGCGCTGCCGCTCTCCCGCGATGATGATGAGCGCCGCGCTGTCCATGCGCTCCAGCCGCGCCATCACCCCCTGCGCCGCCAGGACGCTGCGGTAGTTGTCCTGCAACACCCGCGGCCCCAGATGCCCCAGCCGGGACAGCGTCCCCACGGCCACCGCGCCCACCAGCAGCAGCGCCAGGGCCAGCGGGGCCTGCGCCAGGAGCAGCCGCGCGCGCAGCGTCATGGGCGCCGTCCTTCCTCGGGCGGCTCGAAGGCGACGACGTGGATGTCGAAGCCCCGGCCCTCGCGCACCAGCCGCGCGTCCACCGAGCGCCCCAGCCACTGCTTCCACCAGGGCTGATGCGAGCGCCCCACGATGATGTGGCCCACCCCGTGCGAGTGCGCGAAGTCCAGGATGCCCTCCACCGGGTCCCTCGCCCGAAGGCGCACCACCTCGGCGCCCAGCTCCTTCGCCTTCTCGATGTTCGTCAGCAGGTGCCGCTGCGCCTCCGCGTCGATGAGGTGCGGCGCCTCGCGCGGCGTCTCCACGTACACGACGAACCAGTCCGTGTTCAGCCGGCCCGCCATGCGCGAGCCCCGGCGCAGCAGCGTCGCCGCGTGCCGGGGATAGCTGGACAGCGCCACCAGCACCCGGCCCCAGGCCGCGCTCCGCTGGGCGCCCTCCTCGCCCTCGCCCCGCGCCGGCCTCGCGGTGGCGCGGTCCAGGCTCTCCGCCACCTCGCGCAGCGCCAGCTCGCGCAGGGTGGCGAGGTTCTCCTCCTGGAAGAAGCGCTCCAGCGCCTGCGGCACCTTGTCCTTCGCGTAGATCTTCCCCGTCCGGAGCCGCTCGTGCAGGTCCTCCACCGCCAGGTCCAGGTTCACCACCTGGTCGGCCGTCTTGAGGAAGCTGTCGGGCAGCGTCTCCCGCACGGTGACGCCCGTGGCGCGCTCCACCAGGTCGTTGAGGCTCTCCAGATGTTGGACGTTGAAGGCGCCGATGACGTTGATGCCCGCGTCCAGCAGCTCCTCCACATCCTGGTAGCGCTTGCGGTGGCGGCACACCGGCAGGTTGGTGTGCGCCAGCTCGTCTACCACCGCCACCTGGGGCCTGCGCGCGAGCACCGCGTCCAGGTCCATCTCCTCCACGGTGACGTCGCGGTACGTGTACTGCTTGCGGGGCACCACCTCCAGGCCCGCTACCAGGGCCGCCGTCTCCGGGCGGCCGTGTGGCTCCACGAAGGCCAGCACCACGTCCACGCCGCGCCGCTTCAGCGCGTGCGCTTCCTCCAGCATGCGGTACGTCTTTCCCACGCCGGCCGCGAAGCCGATGTAGAGCTTGAGTCGGCCGCGCCGGCTCCGCTCCACCAGCTCCAGGAAGTCCTCCGCGCGCGTGCGCTGCGTCTTCGTCATCCCTGGCCCCTGGCGAAGCTCACGCGGCTCAGCGCGAGCCCCCCTCCCGCGGCGCACCGCCACCTCCCACGCCTGGCGCCTCGTCCGGGGGCGGACCGAAGCGCCGGTCCAGCGCCAGGTTCAGCAGCAGGACGTTGACGCGCGGCTCGCCCAGGACGCCGAAGGTGCGCCCCTCCACGTGCGCGTCCACCACGGCCAGGACCCGCTCGGGTGCCACGCCGCGCACCCGCGCCACGCGGGGCACCTGCCAGCGCGCCGCCTCCGGGGACAGGTGCGGGTCCAGGCCGGACGCGGACGCCGTCACCAGCTCGGCGGGGACGGGCCCGGGCGCCTCCGGGTTCTCCCGGCGCAGGCGCGCGGCCTCCGCCGTGACGCGCGCCTTCAGCTTCTGGGACGTGGGCCCCAGGTTGCTGCCCGACGAGGCGGCGCCGTCGTAGCCCTCGCCCGCGGCGGAGGGCCGGGGGTGGACGTAGCCGGGGCGGGTGAAGCCCTGGCCGATGAGCGCGCTGCCCACCACGCGGCCCTGGTCGTCCTTCACCAGCGAGCCGTTGGCCTCACCGGGGAAGAGGAGCTGGGCCACGGCGGTGACAGCCAGCGGGTACAGCAGGCCCGTGAGCACCAGCGTGACGACGCACGTGCGCAGGGCGGTGAGGAGCGTGGAGGACATGGAGAAGCGCCCTTTCATGTCAGGCCCACCGCGCCGAGCAGCACGTCGATGACCTTGATGCCCACGAAGGGAACGATGACGCCGCCCACGCCGTAGAGGAGCAGGCTGCGCCGCAGCAGGGCCTCGGCGCCCAGCGGGCGGTAGCGCACGCCCCGCAGCGCCAGGGGGATGAGCAGGATGATGATGAGCGCGTTGAAGATGACGGCGGACAGGATGGCGCCGAAGGGCGAGGACAGCCCCATCACGTCCAGCGGCGCAATCTGGGGGAACACCCCCATGAAGAGCGCGGGGAGGATGGCGAAGTACTTCGCCACGTCATTGGCGATGGAGAAGGTGGTGAGCGTGCCGCGCGTCATCAGCAGCTGCTTGCCCACCTCCACCACCTCCAGCAGCTTGGTGGGGTTGGAGTCCAGGTCCACCATGTTCCCGGCCTCCTTCGCCGCCTGGGTGCCGGTGTTCATCGCCACGCCCACGTCGGCCTGGGCCAGCGCGGGCGCGTCGTTGGTGCCGTCCCCCGTCATGGCCACCAGCTTGCCCCGGCCCTGCTCGGCGCGGATGAGGGCCAGCTTGGCCTCGGGCGTCGCCTCCGCCAGGAAGTCATCCACGCCGGCCTCGCGCGCAATCGCCGCGGCGGTGCGCGGGTTGTCGCCGGTAATCATCACCGTGCGGATGCCCATGGCGCGGAAGCGGTCGAAGCGCTCGTGGATGCCGCCCTTCACCACGTCCTTCAGGTGGATGATGCCCAGGAGCCGCGAGCCATCCACCACCGCCAGCGGCGTCCCGCCCGCGTCACCGATGCGCCCCGCCGCCTCCGCCAGCCCGTCCGGCGCCGCGCCGCCCAGGGCGTGCACATGCGCGACGATGGCGTCCACCGCGCCCTTGCGGATGCTGCGCGGGTGCGGGTCCACCAGGTCGCAGCCGCTCATGCGCGTCTGCGCGGTGAAGGGCACGAAGGTGGCGTGGTGCGCTTGAAGCTCCCGCGGACGCATCTTGTAGACGTCCTTCACCAGCGTGACGACGGAGCGCCCCTCGGGTGTCTCATCCGCCAGGCTGGCGAGCTGCGCGGCCTCCGCCAATTCCTCCATCCGCACGCCCGGCATGGGGAGCAGCTCCGTGGCCATGCGGTTGCCCAGCGTAATCGTGCCCGTCTTGTCCAGCAGCAGCGTGTCCACGTCGCCCGCCGCCTCCACCGCGCGGCCGCTCATGGCCAGCACGTTCTTTCGCAGCAGCCGGTCCATGCCCGCGATGCCGATGGCGCTCAGCAGACCGCCAATCGTCGTCGGGATGAGGCACACCAGCAGCGCCACCACGGCGGTGCCCGACAGCGGCACGCCCGAATAGAGGGCCATGGGCACCAGCGTCACGCACGCCAGCAGGAAGACGAGGGTGAGCCCCACCAGCAGGATGTGGAGCGCCACCTCGTTGGGCGTCTTCTGCCGGGCCGCGCCCTCCACCAGCCCTATCATCCGGTCCAGGAAGGACTCGCCGGGGTTGGCGGAGATGCGCACGCGGATGCGGTCGGAGAGCACCTTCGTGCCGCCCGTCACCGCCGAGCGGTCCCCCCCCGACTCGCGGATGACGGGGGCGGACTCGCCGGTAATCGCGGACTCGTCCACGCTGGCGATGCCCTCCACCACCTCGCCGTCGCCGGGGATGAGGTCCCCTGCCTCGCAAATCACCTCGTCGCCCTTGCGCAGGTCCGGGGCGGGGACGCGCTCCTCGCGCCCGTCCCTCCAGCGGCGCGCGGTGGTGTCCTTGCGCATCTTCCGCAGGGCCCCGGCCTGGGCCTTGCCACGTCCCTCCGCCACGGCCTCCGCGAAGTTGGCGAAGAGCACGGTGAACCACAGCCACAGCGTCACCTGCACGGTGAAGCCCAGGGGCGCGGCGTCCGGGCGGGGGAACACCGCGTCCTTCACCGCCAGCACCGTGGTGAGCAGGCTCCCGGCCCACACCACGAACATGACGGGGTTGCGCGCCACGTCGCGCGGGTGGAGCTTGCGCAGGCTGTCCACCAGCGCGGGCCTGAGCAGGGACGCGTCCAGCAGCGACGCCGGCTTCGAGACGGGCGAGGCCATCTCAGGAGACCTTTCCAGCCCCGGCGAGGAAGTGCTCGACGATGGGCCCCAGGGAGAGGGCGGGGAAGAAGGTGAGCGCGCCGACGATGACAATCACGCTCACCAGCAGCCCGGTGAAGAGCAGGCCGTGCGTGGGGAAGGTGCCCGGGCCCGCCGGCACCACCTTCTTGCCCACCATGGAGCCGGCGATGGCCAGCGCGGGCACCATCATCAGGAAGCGCCCGCCGAGCATCGCCACGCCCTGGGTGACGTTCCAGAAGGGCGTGTTGGCGTCGAGGCCCGCGAAGGCGCTGCCGTTGTTGGCCGTGCCGCTGGTGTACGCGTAGAGGATTTCCGACAGGCCGTGCGGCCCCGCGTTGTTGAGCGAGGACACGCCCTGGGGCAGCACCGCGGCCAGCCCGGCGAAGCCCAGCGTGAAGAGGGGGAAGACGAGCACGTACAGCATGGCGAGCTTCATCTCCCGGGCCTCGATTTTCTTGCCCAGGTACTCCGGCGTGCGGCCCACCATCAGCCCGGCGATGAAGACGCTGAGCACCACCATGACGAGGATGCCGTAGAGGCCCGCGCCCACGCCGCCGAAGACGACCTCACCCAGCTGCATGTTCACCAGGGGCACCAGCCCCCCCAGCGGAGTGAAGCTGTCGTGCATCGCAATCACCGCGCCGCACGAGGCGGCGGTGGTGAGGGTGGCGAAGAGCGCGGAGGCGGTGATGCCGAAGCGCACCTCCTTGCCCTCCATGTTGCCCGCCTGGGCCACCTCCGCGGCGGCGGCGATGGCGGGGTTGGCCTGGGCCTCCGCCGCGTAGGCCGCCGCCACGCCCGCCAGGAAGAGGAGGGACATCGCCACGAGCAGGGCCCGGCCCTGCCGGGTGTCGCCCGCCATGCGCCCGTAGGTGGACGTGAGGGCCGCGGGGATGGCGAAGATGGACACCATCTGCGCCAGGTTGGTGAGGGGCGTGGGGTTCTCGAAGGGGTGGGCGCTGTTGGCGTTGAAGAAGCCGCCGCCGTTGGTCCCCAGCGTCTTGATGGCCTCCTGCGAGGCCACCGGCCCCTGGGCCAGCGTCTGCCCGGCGCCCTCCAGCGTCACGAGGTGCGTGTAGGGCCCGAGGTTCTGGAGCACGCCCTGCGACACCAGGAAGAGCGCGTAGACGAAGCACAGCGGCAGCAACACGTAGAGGGTGGCGGACACCAGGTCCGCCCAGAAGTTGCCCAGCGTCTTCTCGCCGTCCGGTCCCGGCCGGCGGGTGAAGCCCCGCGCCAGCGCCAGCGCCACCCCGAGGCCCGCGGCGGCGGAGACGAAGTTCTGCCACGCGAGGCCCGCCATCTGCGTCAGGTAGCTGAGCGTGGACTCGCCCGCATACGACTGCCAGTTGGTGTTGGTGGTGAAGCTGACCGCGGTGTTGAACGCCAGCGCCGGCCCCACCGCGCCCAGCCCCTGCGGGTTGAGCGGCAGCAGGTGCTGCGTCCGCTGGAGGACGTAGACGATGAGGACGCTGACGAAGCTGAACGCCAGCAGCGAGCCCGCGTAGGCCCCCCAGGTCTGCTCGCGCCGGTCCGCCGCGCCGCACAGGCGCAGCAGCAGGCGCTCCACCGGGCCCAGCACGCGGGGCAGCGGGCGAGGGTCCCCTTCGAAGACGCGGAAGAGGTAGGCGCCCAGCGGCCTCGTCACCGCCAGCACCAGCGCGAAGAACAACAGGATTTGCGACCAGCCGATGAGGGACATGGCGGGCCTAGAAGCGCTCCGGACGGAGCAGCGCGTAGACGAGGTAGGCGCCGAGCAGCGCGGCCAGGGCGGCCCCCGCGGCGTATTCGAAGGTCATGGGCAGGGCCTCACAGGCGCTCGCAGCCGTGGACGTAGGCCCACGCGAGCGCGAAGAAACCGGTGATGAGCAGGACGAACACGAGGTCCATGGGGCACCGAGCCAGCCCGCCGGAGGGGCGCGAGCCCCTGTGGTGGCAACAGGTACGCATCGCGGGCGCGCCGGGCCGTCACCCTCCAGGGTCGGCGCCCGTCCCCTCCCCGACGTGAGGCCCCCTGCGTCTGACAGCTGCCCATCACCTGGAGCGCGCGGGCACCTCCATCCCGTCAGGGGGGTGCTTTCTTCCCGCCGCGTGCAAGCCCCTGAACGACGCAGGCCCCAGCCGTGGCCCATCCGCGTGGCCCACTGGCTCAACGTGCCGCTGCTGCTCATCATGGCCGGCAGCGGCCTTCAGATTCTCGTCGCCTACCCCATGCTCGGGCCGCAGGGCCGGCCCTATGGCTGGTACCCCTTCCACGGCGTCCCTCCGCCCGCGTGGGCGCGGCTGGGGGACTGGCTCGCCGGCGCCCGCCACTGGCACTTCGCCTTCGCCTGGTTCCTCGTGCTCAACGGCGTGGCGTACGTGCTCTACCTCGCCCTCAGCGGCGAGTGGCGCCGCCGCCTCTTCCTCCCACGCCGCGACGCGCGCAACGCGCTGAGCACGCTCGCCTTCTACCTGCGCCTCCGCGAACACGCGCCCGCCCAGGGGCTCTACAATGGCCTCCAGCGGCTGGCGTACACCGGCACGCTGGCGCTGGGCCTGCTCGCGGTGCTCTCCGGGCTCGTCCTCTACAAGCCCGTGCAGCTCGGCGCGCTCACCGCGCTGCTGGGCGGCTACGACGCGGCGCGCGCCCTCCACCTCGTCGTGCTGGCGCTGCTCGCCCTCTTCACCGTGGGCCACATCGCGCTGGTGCTGCTCCACCCGCGCAGCCTGGCGGAGATGGTGTCGGGCGGAAGGAAGCCCGATGCCTAGGCACCGCCTCCCCATCCTCCTCACGCGGCGCGCGGCGCTGCTGGGCGCCACCGGCCTCACGACCAGCGCATGCGACAGCAGCCGCCCGCGAGAGGGCTTCCTCGGCGCCATGGAGCGCTTCAACGCCCGCGCCCAGGCCGCGCTGTTCGACGCGCGCCGGCTGGCGCCGGAGCTGCCTCCCGAGGAGACGACCCCACCGGGGAAGTTCCCCGAGTACTTCGTCTCCGACACCGTGCCGCTGATGCCCGCGGGCTGGGCGCTCCAGGTGGGCGGGATGGTGGCGCGGCCCGGCGTGCTGTCGCTGGAGGCGCTCCAGCGCCTGCCCCGCACCGACCTGCGCATCCGCCACCACTGCGTCGAGGGCTGGAGCGCGGTGGCGTCGTGGCACGGCGTGCGCCTGAGCGAGCTGGCCCGGTACGTGGGCGCCGATGCGCGGGCGGGCTACGTGGAGCTGCGCTCGTTCGACTCGGGCTACTCCTCGTCCTGGGACAGGCCGAGCGCCTTCCATCTGCAGACCATCCTGGCCTACGGGATGAACGGACAGCCGCTGACGCCGGGACACGGCGCGCCGCTGCGCCTCTATTCGGGCGTGAAGCTGGGCTACAAGATGGTGAAGTACCTCACCGAGGTGAACTTCCTGCCCGAGCCCACCGGAGGGTACTGGGAAGACCGCGGCTACGAGTGGTTCGCCGGCGTCTGACGCCCGGGGCGCTCACGCCTTGCTGCCGACGAAGCCGCCGCCGAAGGGCGAGAAGCCCCGCTTGCGCAGCGCCTCGCGCTCGGCCTGGAGCGCGGCCAGGGCCTCATCGCGCGAGGTGAAGTGGTTCACCGCCGCGCCGTTGATGGCGCCGCTGGTGAGCACGAACATGCGCGTCATCTCGTCGCCCCCGTAGCGGTACGAGCGGTGCGTGTAGCGCTCCAGCACCTCGCGGCGCTCCTTGCCGAAGACGCGGCCGGCGGTGAACTTCACCACCAGCCCATCCAGGTTGATGAGGAGGTCCACCTTCGCCGGGTACTTGGAGAGGTGCGCCTCCACCTCCCGCCTCCAGCGGAGGACGTCCGCCTCACTCACCAGGACGCAGTCGGTGAAGTGCGCGGTGACGACGTCGTTCGGCGCGTCGTACTCGAAGGTCATGCTCCAGGCCATTCCGCGGTCTCCTCGGCGCGCTCAGGCCGGCGAGGAGCCGGCGAGGAAGGCGGACACCAGCGCCGCCGTCTCCTCGGGGCGCTCCACCTGGGGGTAGTGGCCGGGGCCGGGCAGGTACGCCAGCCGCGCGCGGCGGATGGGCGCCACCACCGCCTGGCGCAGGAAGGGCGCCGGCAGGAAGTTGTCGTCCGTGGCCACCACCAGGGTGGGCGCGGCAATCGCCGCCAGCTTGTGGGCGAAGCCGCCCGCCGTCCACGCGTCGAAGACCTGCTCGATGGCCGCCGAGCTGACGTCCAGCGAGTCCTTCAGCAGCGCCTCCTGGGCCTCGGGCGTGAGCTGCTTGCACGCCAGCCCCAGGATGGTCTGCTTCTGCTCGCGGCTGGCGCCCGACGTGCGGAACAGCCCCACCGCCTCCGGCGGCAGCGTCAGGCCCGAGGCCGGCACGGAGTTGATGAGCACCAGGGCCTCCACCCGCTCCGGCACCTCCGCCGCCACCCACTTCACCAGCTGGCCCCCCATGCTGTGGCCCACCAGCGTGAAGCGCTCCGCCCCCGCCGCGTCCGCCACGGCCAGCACGTCGCCCGCCAGCGTCTCCAGGCCATAGCCCGTCTCCGGCCGGCCCGACTTGCCCGCGCCGCGCATGTCCGGAATCACCAGCCGCAGCCCGCTCAGGTCCAGGCGCTCCACCAGCGCGTCCCACACGGCGCCGGACACCATCCACCCGTGGACCAGCACGACGGTGCGCGGGCCGTCTCCGATGACCCGGTAGTGGAGCGAGGTCCCGTCTCTGGCTGCTGTCGTGGGCATGGTGCCGCCTCCGCTGAGAATAGATAAAGCAGGATTGTATAAATCCGAGGAAGCACTAGTAAGCCACGGTTCCTGAGCGTTGGCTACTCGCTACGCGGAGAGTGCGTCCAGCAGCCGCTGGGCCTGCTCGCGCACATCCACCTCCTCCGACCGGAGCGCCCGTTGGGCATGGTCGCGCGCCGCCGCCGCGTCCGAGTCGGCCAGGGCCAGGGCGAGGTTGAGGTGCGCGGGAGCGCACTCCGGGTGCGCGGCCAGCACCCGCTCCAGCAGCGGCACGGCGCGCCGCTTCCCGGCCTCGCCCTGCTGGCAGAGGAGCACGGCGCAGTCGTTCACCGCGTCCGGGTCCGTGGGGCGCAGGGCCACCGCCTCCTCCAGCAGCGCGAGCGCGGGCTCCGTCTGCCCGAGCACCCCGTACACCTGGGCCAGCGCGCGGCGCACCTCCACGGAGCCGGGGGCCCACGCCAGCGCGTCCCGCAGCACGGTGAGGGCCTCCTCCACCTGGCCGTCCGCCAGCGCCGCGATGCCGTGCCGGTAGGCGGCGTCCGCGCTGCGGGGCGCCAGGCGGCGCAGCTCGGCGGACGCGAAGAGCGCGCTGCGCGGCGAGCCCGCGAGCATGCACAGCCGGTACATCTCCTCCCACAGCGAGGCGTCATCCGGCTCCAGGCCGATGGCCTCCTTGAGGACGTGGACGGCGCGGCCCACCTCCCCCTTCTCCAGGTGGGCGCGAGACTGCTGGAGGAGCCTGCGGGCGTCGGCCTTCATGCGCGCGAGTCTATCCCCGCTCTGGCAGACTGCGCGGCCTCATGGCGGATGAACGGGAAGGCGGCTCGGACGCGGCGCGGCGGAGGCCCCGGCGCACGGTGTACTGCGAGGACGCGCTGACGTGGCTGGAGGCGCAGCCCGTCCTGGAGGGCTGCTCGGCCATCGCCTCCCTGCCGGACATGTCCGAGTTCCCGTCGCTCTCGCTGGCGGAGTGGAAGGCGTGGTTCATCCGGGCGGCGGCGCTCGTCCTCTCGCGCGTGCCGCCGGACGGCGTGGCCATCTTCTACCAGACGGACGTGAAGGAAGCGGGCACCTGGGTGGACAAGGGCTACCTCGTGTCGCGCGCCGCGGAGGAGGCGGGCGTGGACATGCTCTGGCACAAGGTGGTGTGCCGGCGGCCGCCCGGGACGGTGACGTTCGGCCGGCCCGCGTACTCCCACATGCTGTGCTTCTCGCGCGGCGTGCGCGTGGAGATGGCGAAGTCCACGCCGGACGTCCTGCCCGAGGCGGGCGAGGTGACGTGGACGCGCGGCATGGGCGTGGAGGCCTGCCTCATCGCGTGCCGCTTCCTCCTCCAGCACACGAAGACGCGCACGGTGGTGGACCCGTTCTGCGGCCACGGCACCGTGCTGGCCGTGGCCAACGCCCTGGGCCTGGACGCGGTGGGCGTGGAGCTCAGCCGCAAGCGGGCGCGCAAGGCGCGCAACCTGCGCGCGGAGCTGAGGGAGGGCACGTTGGTGCTCGCGGGCGCCCATGGCACGGGGGCCCCCGGCGGCGAGGACAGCGCGCTGTAGCCGCGCGGCTACTCGCTGGCGCGCGCCGCTACGTCTCCGGCCGGCGCGGGGACGAAGGCGGCCGCCTCACGCGCCACCGCCGCCTCCAGCTCGCCGATGAAGGCCGTGAAGAGGCGCTCCTCCAGCGCCAGCGCGGCCTCCAGCGAGGCGCCCACCGCGGTGAGGCGCGCGACGCACGCGTCCTCGATGTCGCGCCGGTGGCTCTGCTCCTCGATGACGACGCGCCCCAGCTCCTCGCGCACGCCCGGGTGGCGCGAGGCCGCCTTGTAGAGCGGGTAGAGCACCATGGCGCGCCGCTCGATGGCGGTGGTGGTGAGCAGGTAGTGCAGGTAGACGTCCGGCGCGCCCGTGAACGACGTCGCCCAGGCCGCCAGCTCGTGGTCCAGCCCCTGGAAGTAGCGGCCCGCGGCCTCCGGGCAGAGGAGCGTGGTGATTTCCGCGCCCGCGACCTCGGCGGACAGGCGCTTGAAGGCGAAGGCGTGGCGCGTCTCGTCCGCGAGGTGTCCCAGCACCTCCAGCGACGGGTGCCGGTCCGCCACCGTGCGCGAAATCTTCCGCGCGCCGATGAACTCCATCAGGGACAGGGTGTGCAGCCAGCGCGCCTCCAGCTCGGGCGTCTGGGACAGTTGGCGGAGCACGGCCAAGATTCGGTCACGCATGAGGCCACCCTCTAGCGCGGCGCCGGGCCCCTTGCGAGCACGAAGAGGGCCCGCCGTCAGCCCGCGGCCACGGGCGCCTCCGCCGCCTTCCGCGACGTCGCGGAGCTGCCCACGGACGCCAGGATGATGCAGCCGATGGCCAGCCACTGCACCAGCGACAGGCGCTCGCCGAGCAGCAGCAGCCCCGACACCGCCGCCAGCGCCGGCTCCAGGCTCATCAGGATGCCGAAGGTGCGCGTGGGGAGCGCCTTGAGGGCGTACATCTCCAGGGAGTACGGCAGCGCGCTCGACAGCACGGCCACGCACAGGATGATGGGCAGCAGCGTCACGTCCAGCAGCTTCGCGCCCGCGTGCGCCACCCCGAAGGGCATCACGAGCAGCGCCGCGGTGAGCATGCCCAGCGACGCCGCCGTGCCCCCGTGGACGGTGCCCCCGGCCCGCTGGCCGAAGAGGATGTAGAGCGCCCAGCACGTGGCGGCCACCAGGGCCCAGAAGACGCCCACCCAGTCCAGCGTCCGTGACGTCTCCGCGAGCGGAAGAATCAGCAGGATGCCGGCCACGGCCAGCAGCGCCCACAGGAAGTCGAGCGGCCGGCGCGTGGAGACGAGCGCCAGCGCGAGCGGCCCGGTGAACTCGATGGCGACGGCAATCCCCAGCGGGATGCGCTCCAGCGCCAGGTAGAAGGTCAGGTTCATCCCGCCGAGCGCCGCGCCGTAGATGGCCACGGCCAGCAAATCCTTGCGGGTGAGCCGCTGCCGCCAGGGGCGGAACACCGCCGCCAGGATGAGCGCCGCGAAGAAGACGCGCAGCGCCGTCGCGCCCGAGGCGCCCAGCACGGGGAAGACACGCTTGGCCAGCGAGGCCCCCGTCTGGATGGAGGTCATCGCCACCAGCAGCGTGAGGATGGCCACCGTCACCGGGCCTGGCCGCGTCAAGAGTCGAGACATTCCGCGCACCTCTTCCACCCCACCCACTGTCCACCCCGTACCACCCTCCCGCCCCGGGGGGTGAGGAGAACACGCTGGACAACACTCGCCGGTCCAGGAGTTTGACGCGGCTCGGGGCGCTTCGCTTTGCTCGGAGGTGAAACGAATGTGCCAGGCCCCGGGGGGAGCCAGCATGACGCCCAGAGTCCGAGAAATACGGTTTCATCCGCTTCGCACGCGCCGAGAATGCCCACCGCGCTGGGATGCCCGCACGGGCATCCCCGCACCTGCACGGCCCCGCAGCCGGGCGAGCAGGCCGGACGAGGACATCCCACATGGCGAGGCCATTCCCGCCGGCCCACTGGCGGACTACCTGGCGCGCTGCCACCAGCTGGGCATGACGGAGGGCCCCCTGGGCGCCCGCGCGCTCAACCCGGCGCTCCAGCCCCTCCTGGAGGCCTTCCACCACGCGCTCGCGGGCGGCGAGGTGGCGGTGCACCTCCTCCGGCGCGGCAACGCGGACCTCGTCAACGAGCTGAGCCTCCGGGCCGAGCGCATCACCGGGGAGGCCACCCTCCTCGGCGCAGCGGCGGATGACGCCGTCTCCGCCACCGTATGAGCGCGCGCTCCGCCGGACGCCAGGCCGTCCAGGCCTCCTTCCGGCGATGGACCCGCGCGCAGAACGCGGCCGAGGTGATGACGGCCTCGGCGCCGGGGCCGTGGCTGGCGCTCTGCGCCTTCGTCCCGTGCATGCTCGCCATGGCGGCCTGGGCGCCGGGCGCGCGGAGCTTCTTCGGCATCCACTTCGGGACGGGGCTGCTGTGCGCCGCCCCCATGCTGGCCAGCGGCGTGCTCTTCTCGCTCGTCCACCGGCGGCGGCGGCGCATCGAGCCCTGGGGCTGGGTGTGGCTCGTCTTCGGCGTCTCCGCCATGCACTTCTTCGTGGCCGCGCTGATGGCGCTGTCGGCGCTGCCGGGGGCGGCCGTCATCGCCTCGCTGTTCCTCTTCACCACCGCCTTCCACGGCCGGCTGCACCGGGTGACGCCGCGCCAGCCCTTCCTCGCGGTGGGCACCGCGCTGGCCCTGGGCCTGGCCCTGCCCCTGCGCGGCAGCGACGAGCACCTGGCCCTGTTCGGCGTCATCGGGCCCGCGGCGCTCACGGCCGAGCTGTACCTGGGCACCTTCGCCGTGCGGCATGACCGGGCCCGCGCCGACGCGGAGCGCCTGCGCGCCGCCGTGCACGCGCAGCTGCTGGAGCAGCAGGAGCGCGACGTGGGCCGCCTGTCGCAGGCGCTGGCGGAAGTCCTCGGCCACCACCATGACATCGACGCCGCGCTCATGAGCGCGGGCAGCGCGGCGGACATGCTGGCCGTGCTGGGCGCGCCCCGCATCGCCCCGGGGCGCTCCGAGTTCGACGGCCTGCTCCGGCGGCTCAACGACAGCCTGCGGCAGATTCGGGACACGGTGACGGACGCCCGCGCCAAGGGCCGCCGCCACGCCGGCACGGAGCCGGAGCCCGTGGAGCTGGCGCCGGTGCTGGACTCGGTGCAGGCCAGCGTGGGCCTGCGCTTCCCGGACGTGGACATCCAGGTGGAGGTGGAGCAGCCCACGGCGCCCCTGCGCGCGCTCATGCGTGGCGGCGCCCCCACGCTGCGCCGCGTGGTGGAGAACCTGGTGCTCAACGCCTGCGAGGGCGACGGCGAGGAGGGCGCGGCCCGGGTCCACATCCACGCGCGCGTGGAGCCGCTCAGCGGGCGCCTGGAGGTCACCATCGCCGATGACGGGCCGGGCTTCCCGCCCGTGCAGCTCACCCGCCCCACCGAGGCGCTCTACACCAGCAAGGCGCACGCGACGGGCCTGGGCCTCTACACCAGCGAGTGTCTGCTGCGCGCCAGCGGCGGCACGCTGCACCGGCGGAACGCGGCGGGCGGCGGCGCCGTGCTGCACCTGGTCCTCCCCAGGGAGTACCCATGAGCGGCGGCGCCCTGTACCAGGAGGCGCTGCGGACGCTGCGCCGGCTCGCGCTGCCGGAGGTGTCCGAGCGGGACGTGCTCGCGGCGCTGGAGGCGGCGCAGCCGGGCCCGCTGGCCCTCTTCTATGAAGCGGGCGCGGAGGCCGGTCTGCCCCGCGAGGCCCTGCTGACGCGCGGCGCGGGGCTGTTCCTGAGCTTCTGCGCGGGCAACCTCGCCGACGACCTCATCGACGGCGAGTGCACGTACCACGACGCGCCCCTCCGCGTGGGGCCGTGCGTGCAGTTCATCCTCCAGAACCTCGCCTTCGCCACGCTGTGTGGCGCGCGGGCCCGGCTGCCGGGCCCGGTGCTGGAGGAGGCCTTCCGCACCCTCGCGGTGGCCGCCGGCCCCCAGGCGCTGGAGGTGCGGGCGCGCGCGTGGACGGCGCCGCTGTTCCGCCAGGTGGCGGAGGGCATCGCCGGCCAGCAGTGGGCCGCGTACCTGCGGGTGCTCTGGGCCGGCACGGTGCTGGAGCCGCGCGCGGCCGCGGCGGGCCGGGCGCTGGGCGTGGCCGCACACGTGGCGGAGGACATCCGCTCGCGCGACGCGCGCTTCACCCGCATGCCCGAGGAGGACCGCCACGACGTCGTGAGCTGGGCGCGGGCCGCGGTGCAGGACCTGCGGCGTCAGGACCTGCGCTGCCTGGACGCCGCGCTGCGCCGCATCGAACCGCTGCTGCTGGAGGGGGAGCCATGAGGGCCGAGGCCGAGCAACCCGGTTGGAAGCGCGACGAGGTGAGCGCGTACTACGAGGCGAAGACGGAGCGGCTGCTCCAGCGGTACGGCCCCGGGCCGCGCGTTCACTACCACTCCGGGCTGGTGGACCTGGTGCCTCCGCCCGGCGCGCCACCGGAGGCGCTGCGCGCGAGCGTCCACGCCGCGCAGGAGTCCCTGCTGGCGGAGCTGGCGCGCGCGGTGGGCCGCTTCCCGGACGGCGGCGAGGTGCTGGACGTGGGCTGTGGCCTGGGCGGCGGCGCGCTCTTCTGGGCCACCGAGCACCGGGCCCAGGTGACGGCGGTGACGAACGTGCCCGCGCACGTGGCGCTCGTGCGCGGCTTCGCGAAGGAGGCGGGCGTAGGCCCCCGCGTGCGCCCCTTGCTGTGCGACGCGCTGTCGGTGCCGGGCCACGCGGCCTACGACGCGGTGGTCGCGGTGGAGAGCGCCTGCTACCTGCCGCGCGCCGAGTGGTTCCGCCGCACGCGGGCGCTGCTGAAGCCCGGGGGCGTGGTGGCCATCGCCGACTGCTTCCTCGGCCGCTCGGAGCTGGCCGCGCCCTTCGACCGGTACTGGCGCACGCGCATCGGCTCGCTCGACGAGTACCTGTCCGCAGCGCACGCCGCGGGGCTGGAGCTGGAGGCGCGCGACGACGTGTCCTCGCGCGTGGTGGGCTTCTGGTCGCTGACGCTGGAGCTGCTGGTCCACGAGCGCGCCTCCGCCCTCCCCGCTCAGCACCCGCTGCGCGCGCTCGCCCGTGCGGGGCGCGGCGAGTCCAACCGCGAGCACCTGCGGCTCCAACAGGCCCTGTTGGATGGCGGCCTCGAGTACGCGCTGCTCGTGCTGCGCCGGCCCGGCTGAGGGCGCGGCCCGCACGCGAGCCGTGGCGGCCGCCTGCCCGTCCGCTCGGCCTCCGGACCGTCATGCGCAACGGTCGAAGGGGTGGGATGCCACCGGGGAGAAGCGCGTCCAGCCTTGGGCCAGTCGCTACTCAGGGAGGAATCGCGATGCAGACTCTCAAGCGGTGGATGGTGCTGGGCGCGGTGGCCGCGGTGGTGGGCATCACAGGGTGCAGGGAGCAGAACCGCGAGCACAGGGGAACCCAGAGCGCGCCGGGCATGGGCGGCGGCACCGGCGGCAGCGGCCAGGGCAGCCAGCCTCACCCGAGCCAGGGCATGGGCGGGGGCGGGGGCGGCAGCGGCAGCCAGCAGATGCAGGGCTATGACGCGGGCACCGGCGGCTCCGGCATGCACCAGGGCTACGACGCGGGCACCGGCGGCTCCGGCATGATGAACGAGGGCCACGACAACACGGGCACCGGGACGCACAGCCCCGACGGCCAGCAGTAGCGGCCGAACGGGGAGGCAGCGCTAGAACCCGGTGGGGCTCCGGGCCTCTCCCGGGCCCCGGCCCCCGCTGGAAGCAGCCGGGCGGGCGGGGCCCCGGCGTTCTGTCCTGCCCACCACACCCGGTGTGGCGGCGAGTCGACGCCAGCCAGGCACAAAGGGCGGGGGCGCTGTCGTCCAGCGACCGAGCGACCGGACCGGAAAGTCGGGGCCCCTGGCCGCATCGGCTACGGTGGGCGGCGCGCCATGCCCTTCAAGTACGTTCATGCCGCCGACCTCCACCTGGACACGCCCTTCCGGGGTGTCGCGACCCAGGGGCCGCTCCTCGGACGCTTCCAGGACTCGACGTTCCGCGCGCTCACGCGCATCGCGGACCTGTGCCTGCGCGAACGGGTGGCCTTCCTGCTGCTCGCCGGAGACCTCTTCGACATGAAGGACCGCTCGGTGCGCGCGCGGCTGGCGCTGCGGCGCGAGCTGGGCCGGCTGGACGCGGCGGGCATCTCCACCTTCATCGTCCACGGCAACCATGACCCGCTGAGCGGCGACTCCGGCGCGCTGGGGCTGCCCGCGTCGGTGAAGGTGTTCGGTCCGGACTGGGAAGAGGTGGAGGTGAAGCGCGAGGGCCGGCGCCTGTGCCGCGTGCAGGGCATCTCCTATCCGGACGTGGAGGTGCGCGACGACCTCTCCGCGCGCTTCCGCCGCACCGGGGAGGGCTTCACGGTGGGGCTGCTGCACGCCAACCTGGGCGGCGCCGAGGGCCACGCCAACTACGCGCCCTGCACGGCCGCGGGCCTGGGCTCGCGAGGGTTGGACTACTGGGCGCTGGGCCATGTCCACACGCGCGCCGAGCACGCGCTACCAGGCGGCGGCGTGGCGGTGTACCCGGGCAACCCGCAGGGGCGGCACGCGAACGAAGCGGGCCCGCGCGGGTGCATGCTGGTGGAGGTGGAGGACGGCGGCATGCGGCGCCGCTTCGTCCCGGTGGACGGCGTGCGCTGGCACAAGCTGGAGGTGCCGCTGTCCGGTGTCGGCACGCTGGATGGGCTGCTGGCCACCACGCTGGAGGTGGTGGAGTCGCGCTGCGCTCCGGAGCTGGACGGCCACGCGGTGCGGCTCACCCTCACCGGGCGCGGCCCCCTGCACCGCGAGCTGGCGCGGCCCGGCGCCCTGGCGCAGCTGGAGAGCGACCTGCGCGAGCAGCTCGCGCGCTGCCACCCGCCCGTGCTGCTGGAGTCGCTGCGGGACAGCAGCCGCCCCGAGGTGGACCTGGAGGCGGTGTGCGCGGCGGGCGGCTTCGCGCGCACGCTGCTGGACGAGGTGGGCTTCCTCGCCGAGGACCCGGAGGCCCTGGCGCGGCTCTGGGCAGAGGAGGCGCTGGGCACGCTGGCCCAGCGGCTGAAGCGCCTGGGCGTGGAGGGGCTGGAGGCGCCGCGGGCGGAGTGGGTCGTCCAGGCGGGGATGCACGGCGTGGAGTCGCTGCATGAGGAGGAGACCTCATGAAGCCGGGGCTTCGCATCGACGCGCTGCACGTCCTGGGCTTTGGCCGCTTCTCGGGCCTCACGCGCGAGCTGGGCCCGGGGCTGCACCTGCTGTACGGCCCCAACGAGGCCGGGAAGAGCACGCTGCTCGCCTTCCTGCGCAGCATGCTGTTCGGCTTCGAGAAGCGCGGGCAGCCGGAGCGCTACGAGCCCGCGCACGGCGGCGCCTTCGGCGGCGAGCTGACGCTGTCCACCAGCGCGGGCCCCCTGCTGGTGCGCCGCATCGCGAGCCGGCGCGCGTCGGAAGGCGAGCTGACGGTGCGCGGCGCGGACGGACAGGAGCTGTCGAAGGAGTGGCTGGAGGGCGCCCTGGCCCACGTGTCGCGCGAGCTGTTCTTCGACGTGTTCGCCTTCCGCCTGGACGAGCTGGCCGGCTTCGAGCGGCTCACCGAGCAGCGAGGCGCCTCCGAGGCCCTGGTGGCCGCCAGCATGCGCGGCGCGCGCCGGCTGCCGGAGGTCATGGACCAGCTCCGCAAGCGCACCGAGGCCCTCTACAAGCCCAACGGCGTGAAGCCGGCCCTCAATGAGACACTGAAGGCGCTCGAGGACGTGCAGGCCCGGTTGCGGCAGGAGGGTGACCGACCCGCGCGCTACTTCGCGGAGAAGGCGCGGCTGGCCTCCCTCGTCGAGGAGCAGCGGGTGCTGGAGGCGGCGCTGCTGGAGGTGGGCGCCGGGCTGGAGCGGCTGACGCGGCTGGAGGCGGCGCTGGGCGACGTGGCGGCGCTGGCGGAGGCCCGGGCCGAGCTGGCGACGCTGCCCGCGCTGGACACCTTCCCCGAAGCCGGCGAGTCGCGGCTGGAGGACGGGCTGCACCGGCGCAGGAGCTACCGCGCGGAGGGGGCCCGGCTGGCGGAGCGGCTGGCCACGGTGGACGCGGGGCTGGAGCGGCTGGCCGCGCCCTCCGGCGTCCGCGGGCGCGAGGAGGCGCTGGGCTCCGCGTTGTTGGCCTACGGCGAGCGCGCGGTGCTGCTGCGCGCCCTGCCCTCCCGGCGGGCCGCGCTGGCGGAGAAGCAGCGGCAGGTGGAGCTGGCGCTGCGGGAGCTGGGCCTGCCAGTGGACGGGCCCGGCCTGCTCGCGCTGGACTTGAGCGCCAGCGTGCGCGTGGCGCTGGAGGAGCTGGCCCTGCGCCTGGGCGCCGCCGAGGCCGCGCGCCGCGAGGCGGAGGGGACGTGGGCGCGGGCCGTCTCGGAGCGGGAGCGGCTGGACGGCGCGCTGGCGCGGTTGGACGCGGAGCTGGCGGCGCTGCCCCAGGAGCGGGCATCGCAGCTCCGCCAGCAGCAGGCCGGGCTGGGGCGGCTGCGCGCGGCGCGGAGCGAGCTGGAGCGCCTGGCGGAGCAGCGCGCCGAGCTGCATCGGCAGTTCGAGAGCGTCCGGACCCAGGGCGAGCCGCACGTCACGGCGGCGGTGCTGCCCGCCTGGTGGGTGCCGGCGGTGGCGCTGGCGGTGGTGGCGCTGGCGGTGACCGCGTGGCTGCTGGCGGGGCACACCGTGGGCGCGCTGTGCCTGGCGGGCGGGCTGCTGCTGACGGGGGTGCTGGCGCTGGCGCGGCGGCGCGTGGAGGCGGCGCGCGACGCGGACGTGGCGGCGCAGGGGGCTCGCCAGCGCTGGCGGCAACAGGAGGAGGAGCGGCTGCGCTCGGCGCTCATGGCGCTGGCGGCGCGCGAGGAGCTGCTGCACCGCGAGCTGCTGGCCGCGTCGAACGAGGCTGGACTGAACCTGGTGGCGACGGCGGCGGACATGGCGGCGAGGGAGGCGGCGCTGGCGGACGCGCTGGAGCGCGCCGGGCGGCGCGAGCTGTTGCAGCGCGAGCAGGAGAAGCTCCACGCCGAACACACCGCCGCGCTGCGCGAGGAGCACCGCGCCAGCGAGGCCATGGGAGAGGCGGAGTCACGGCAGGGCCAGCTGGGCGAGGAGCTGGCGGCCCACCTGTCCGCGCGGTGCTTCCCGCCCACGCTGGCCGCGTCCGCGGCGCTGACGCTGTGGCGGGACGCGGCGGCGCTGCGGCAGCGCCTGCTGGACGTGGGCGCGGAGGAGGCGGCGCTCGCGGTGGACGCGCGGGCCTGCGAGCAGGCGGCCGCGCGGCTGTGGACGGAGGCCGTGGCAGGGGAGCTCGTCACCGGCCCCACGGAGCCCCCTGGCCTGGACGCGGGCGTCCTGGAGCCCCTCGCCGCGCGGGTAGGCACCGCGCTGGAGCAGGAGCGTGCGCAAAGCCTGGAGCGCCGGACGCTGGAGGAGCGCCGCGCCGAGCTGCGGGCGGAGAAGGCGCGGCTGGACGGGCTGTGCCATGACGAGGAGGCGGCGCTGGCGGCGCTGCTGGCCGAGGGCGGCAGCGCCGACGAGGAGTCCTTCCGCCGCCGGGCCGCGCAGGCGCGCCGGTACGCGGAGCTGACAGGCCGGACGCGGGAGCTGTCCCACCGCATCGAGGCGCGCACGGGGCTGTCGGAGACCTCCGCCCGGCAGGCGCTCATAGACGTGGGGGGCGAGCAGGGCCTGCGCGCGGAGCTGGAGTCGCTGCGCGGGAAGCAGGCCGAGTCGCAGGAGCGGCAGAAGGCGGTGCTCACGGAGTGCGGCGCGCTCCGGCACCAGCTGGAGCAGTGGGAGAACGACGACGCGCTGGCGAAGCTGCGCATCGTCGAGGAGTCCCTGCGAGCCCGGGCCGCCGAGTTGGCGAAGCAATACGCGGCGGACCGGCTGACGCTCGCGCTGCTGGCCCGCGCCCGGCGCCGCTTCGAGGAGGAGCAGCAGCCGCGCGTGGTGCAGCTCGCCTCCGAGCACTTCACCGCGCTCACGCAGGGCCGCTACCAGCGCGTCTTCATTCCCACTGGTGAGGAGCGCGAGCTACGCGTGGGCGACGGCCAGCGCGACTGGAGCGCGGCGCAGCTCTCCCGGGGGACGCGGGAGCAGCTCTACCTCGCCTTCCGGCTGGCGGTGGTGCGCGACTTCGGCGAGACGCGCGGGGCGCTGCCGCTCATCGTCGACGACGTGCTGGTGAACTTCGACCCGGAGCGGGCGCGCGGCGCCATCCACCTGCTGGCTCGGCTCTCCGAGCACCAGCAGGTCATCGCCTTCACCTGCCACCCCTGGCTGCGAGACGCCTTCGCCGCCGAGGGCGCCCGCGTACAGACGCTGGAGGTCTCCACGACGGAGCTCCCCGTCCCGGCGTCCGTGCTCAAGACGGGCTAGACTTCTGACCTCGAGAAACTTGGTGGGTCGTAGCCGAACCTCACCCGTGCGTAGGGGATGATGAACCGCGCCCCCGCCCCAGGATCTCTTGAGACCCCTCTCTGGGGGAAGACCTCCCCTCGTGAGGTGAAAGTGAAGAAGCAGAACAGGACGGCGGAGCGCAGCCGGCTCTCAGCAAAGTGAAAGAAGGAGGTCGTGCTCTGGCTGCTCAAAGGAGAGGCGTTCGATGCGCTCTCGCGGGAGTTGTGCGTCACCGAGGCGGTGCTGAGTCAGTGGCGGGAGAAGTTCCTGGCGGGAGCCGAAGCCAATCTCAACAACAAGGCAAGCTCTCGCGTCCCTATGTACACAACAAGCCTACTTCAGAATCTGCACGCGCATTGAGTCAGACCCTACTCAAGCACCCCAAGGTCTACCCACTCACCATTGGCGTCCGCCTCCCAGCCACGTCGATGCCATTGGCCTTCGCGCCACTCTACTGCCAGACAGCACTTCCCTTCTTCTGCGACGCGTCGCCTATCTACAAAGAAAACACAAGCGCCCAAACCGACACACCATCACCACTTCGGGTCACCAAGAGCTTCACAACAAGCTCAATCACAACTCCCGAATGCCGCGCCCCAACCACCCCCTCCAGTGTTGCAGAGGCAGCATCAACCTCAATGGTTTCACTCCCCTGGACGAGCTGAAACTGACAGCCGAGGAATGCCGATAACGCCTCGATCCACTTAGCGTGCTCCGACCACAAATCCACATCCGTCCTCGCTCAAACTCCATCGCCACCATCGGTTGGTTTCACCGAGGAGCTTCCCTCTTTCCCGTTCGTCTCGCTTCGACATCTACACACCTTTCAATAATGCCCGGCAAGCCTCCGCAGCAGGATGAGGCTGCAGCCCAGGTGAAGGAGGGCGAGGTGGATGTCATCCCGGCGCTCCTCGCGGATGCGCAACGGCTTGAGGTTGTGGAGCCACACCAGCGTGCGCTCCACCACCCAGCGGTGTCGCCCCAGCCGCTGGCTCGACTCGATGCCCTTGCGAGCGATGCGCGGGATGATGTGGCGCTGGCGAAGGCCGCGCCTGATGTCCGAGTCGTCGTACCCCTTGTCGCCGTGTCCCTTCTTGGGCCTCTTCCGAGGCCGACTGCGGCGTCCGTTGTGGACGGGCCGGATGGCGTCCAGGAGCAGCAGCGCGCATCTCTTGTCGTGGACGTTTGCTGCCGACAGCAGCACCGCCAGCGAGCGGCCTCTCTTGTCCGTCACGACATGGTGCTTGGTGCCCTTCTTCCCTCTGTCAGTGGGGTTCGGGCCGGTCTTGGGCCCCCCTTTTTCGCCCGGACGCTTCCGGAGTCGAACGCCGCACGCCGCCAATCGATGCGAGCCCGGATGCCAAGTTCATCCAGCAGCAGTTGCTGTAGCTGCTCGAACACCCCGGCACGCGTCCACTCGTCGAGCCGGCGCCAACAGGTGATGCCGCTCACACCGAAAACCTCTGCCGGCAGGTCCTCCCAGACGATGCCCGTCTTGAGCACGAACATGATGCCGCGCAGCGCCGCACGGTCATCGCATCTGGGTCGACCTCACACGGAGGTGCGGCGGCGGCGCGGTAGCAGCGGGGCTATCCGCGTCCAGAGAGCAGCAGGTACCAGCTCACGTCTCATGCCCCTGAAGGTGCGCACGCCAGGAAGCGGGCGCATCCTGGCGTACCGGCGGGACTATTCTTGAAAAGACCTCTTATTGGGACATGACCTATCGAAGCCCCGGAGGCCGTGTCAGGTTCCCTCCGGGGCCTCGACCCTTCACAACATGACGACCATCGACCTGAAGAACCCTGAACGCCTGGGGACGACGCGGCTGCCCGACGGTCGCGAGCTGGGCTGGAGTGAGTGGGGCGCCATCGAGGGCAGGCCTGTGCTGCTCTGCCCTGGCGCGGCGACGAGCCGCTGGCTGGGCTTTGGCACGGACGCGCTCGCGAGACACGGCATCCGGCTCATCTCCGTCGACCGGCCCGGCCTGGGGGCCTCCACACCCGCGCCACAGCGGACCCTCCTGGACTGGGCCGCCGACATCCAGCACCTCGCTGCCGCGCGGACATTGCGCGGCCTCCTCGCGGTGGGCTTCTCACAGGGGGCTCCGTTCGCGCTCGCCTGCGCGGCTGCAAAAGTGGTGGAAGGCGTCGCCATCGTCTCGGGCGGAGATGAGCTGGCACACCCCCTGGTGAGGCAACTGCTTCATCCCGACGTCGAGCGGCTGGTGGCGCTCACCGCCGCAGAGCCCGCTCGGGCCGAAGCCCTCTTCGCAGGCATGAGCGCGCAGACGATGTGGGACATGGTCATCAGCATGAGCTGTGATGCCGACCGCACGGTGTACACCGCGCCGCGCTTCGCCGAAGCGTACCGGCGTGCCCTGAATGAAGGCTTCGCGCAGGGCGCCGCGGGCTACGCACGCGATACCATGCTTGCCCTGTCCAGGTGGCCCTTCGCGCTGGAGGCGCTCTCCGTGCCCGTGGACCTCTGGTACGGCGGCCTCGACACGAGCCCGGTCCACTCGCCCGACCATGGCCAGACACTTGCCCGGAGGATTCCCGGGGCACGCCTCCATGTGGAGGCCACCGCTGGTGGCGCGATGCTCTGGACACATCCCGAGCCCATCCTCGCGTCGCTGCTCGCTCGGAGCGACACGACGAAGTGACGCACGGTCGCGCCAGCAGCAAATGCCGTGCACGTCGTGGCACACGAGGAGATTCTCCTGGCCAACACCGGTAACCTGCTGACGGCAGCGGTGGGACGCGCGGAGCCCTCCTTGAGCGTGCCCCGTTGCTGAGGCGTGCGGCAATCTCCTTCACCAGCGCAGCTGGCGCTCGCATCGGCTCGCAGCACTCGCGCGGTGTCCACTGGCGCAATCGCCACATCCTGCGCTGTGGTCCGTATGAGAGAGCGAACCTCGTCCATCAGGAAAGGCTGCACTGGGTCGGTGAGTTCGCGGGCCAAGTCGCGGATTGCATCCCAGTCGCGCGGGTCAGGCTTCCTCGTCGGGAAGAAGCGTCCGGAGAAGTTCGTCGTCAGGACCTAGCGGACGCCATCCAGCGGGCGGAGGATTGGCGAGGAGCGCATCTCCAACTCGATCGGCGCGCTCCTGGTGAGACTCTGGGACGATGGAAGACCAAAGTCCTAGTGCCTTAGCGACTTTGAAGCGGTTGTCGTCATCCAACACCGCTGGCCAACCATCAGAGAGGCTCCCCCATAGCTCGCGCACGAGCTGTCCACGCACCAAGCGGGTCACTTGTTTGCTTCGCACCGCTTCGGTTACCAATCCGTCGTACACCTGAACTCCGGCGACGTCGTCCGGCCCTAGCTCCTCGGCCAGTGCCACCAACGATGCGGTGGGACGGGCCTCGGCAAAAGCAGTGAGTGAGTCGTAGCCTCGCTCACGGACTCGCTCATACAGGCGGGCTTTCCAGTTTCCGCGCCATGAACGTCCGTCGGTCATCGGCTCCTCCCCCTCGTAAACGCGATCGGCACTTCGTAGAACTTCATACGCTCCGCGACGATGTCGAGGACCTCTTTTTGCGTCAACATTCGGCCCGTCCGTGCCTCAGCATTCCGCAGCGTCCTCATCATCATCTGGCTCCACTCTCCGGGCCATGTGCGGCCCAGCATCCAGTTCCCCCCGCCGTGAATCGCCTCATGGTGGGCCTGCTCCAGACGGACGCAGAAGTTGTCGATGTCCATGTCGCCCTTGAAGCCGCGCTGCTCGAACCACTCCCGGTGCTCTTTCGGCAGGACATGGTGCTTCGGTGCGCTGGACATGCCCGCGCCCGCCCTGCCCGTCACCTGCATGCCGCGAACCTCGGGGCTGTCCCCCAGGGCGTCGCGCACGCCCTTGGGCAAGTCCTGGTGCGCCTGAGCCATCATCACCTGTCCGCCGTGGATGCGGACGGCCGCGCCGACGGCAGGAAGGGAGATGACGCCCGCCTGCACGAGCCTTCGCATCATCTCCACCCACTCAGCGGAGACGACGAGCCGCGCCCCCGCCATCACGCCACCCGACCCCATCACGAGCCCCACGCCGAGCGTCGCGGGCGCCGCCGGTGGTGGCCGAGGTAGCGACAGCTTCAGCGTGGAAACCAGGGTGAGCATCTCCAACACCTGCGCCGCCACCAGGACCTTGCCCCCCACCTCCATGGCCGCGCGGGCGTCTCTCTGGAGCGTGTCGAACTCGCGGGCCAGCTTCCCCATCAGCTCGGGCATCGCGGTCGCCGCCGCCTCGACTCGCTCTGGCTCCAGCGAGGCGAGGTCCGTCAACGTGGGCTCCATCAAGTCCTGAACTCGATGCAGGTCCACGAACAGCGTCTCGGTGCCGCACATGGGGCACTGTCGAAGCACGGCGTCGGCGAGTTGGAGGAAGTCCACCCACGTGGCCAGCAGCAGGGTCCCGAACATCGCGGACTGGAGCCGGGGCCCCGACATGCGGAGGAGACCCAGCTCCATGTCCGAGTCCTCCAGCTCCGACGCCACTCCCGCCAGCGCGGTGGCGCCCCCGAGCGCACCACGAAGCCACCGCATTTGATGGGAGCCGTGGTCGAGATAGCGCGTGAACACACCGTCGAGCCCACGGCCACCGAGGGCGGGTGGGCGCGACGCGAGTTGAGCACGCGCGGCTTCGATGCCCTCCAGGGAGCCCTTCACCTCGTCAATGGCGTCGAGGACCGCCTGACGCGCCAGTGCGGCGGCCTGCCCTCCTCCCCCGATGGCTCCCGAGACAGGACCAGGCCCAGCCAGCGCTGCGTCACTTCGTGGCCCCACGTGTCGCCACAGCCGCTGTTGCGTATCGCGGCCCGCGATGGAGCCCGGAAGGGAAACAACTGACGCGCGCGGACGCTCGTCGCTCGGCGTTTCAACCAGCACGGGAGGCACGGCCATGCGCGGCGCGTGGCTCAGCGTTCCGCCATACCCGGGCGCCTGCACCGTCGAGGCGCATCCCGTGGTCATCAGCACCACGGCCACCAGGACGTCAGCGCGCATTGTCCACCCCCAGCCCCGCCGAGGCGAACGCTCCCGGCCGCAGCACCCCTTCCGCCGTGGGGAACAACAGCGTGCCGCCCGTCCCCATCACGTAGAGCTTCCCGCCCAGGAAACGCCAGTGCACCCCGGCGCCGCCGAGGTAGCGCGCTCCGGGCAGCCCCATCCCCACTCCCAGGCCCTGCAACGCCACTTCCAGGCTGCGCTCGAAGAGCTGCACGGCCACGCGCCCATCCACATCGAAGCGGCCCCAGGAGAAGGCTTCCGCGCCCAGCGACAACTTCAGGTGCTTGGAGAGGCCCCCGCGTACATTGTCCGAGCCGAACTGGAGGCTACGGATGAGTTGCCCCCAGTCCGAGAGCGAGGGCATGGCCGGTGCCATGGGCGCCTCCTCTTCCCCAGGAGAAGGAGGCTCCGAGGCCCACCCCGGCCAGGAGAGCAAGAGCAGCAGCAACGCGACAGCACGACTCCGCTTCCGATGCATACACGTCTCCCGTGAACGCCCCCTTGCCAGGGGAAGAAAGGACACACGTCTCCCGGCCTGCTCAGCGCGCTCCGCCGGGCCGGTGGCGACTCCGCTGCCGTGAGAGATGGAAGCCGACGTCAGGCGGTCGGCGGCGCCTTCGCATCCCGGCGCGCGCTGGCACCAGGCTCCGTCGTCAGCTCATCCGAAATGCAGCGCTCCGGCCGCGTCTCGATGGTGTCCGGGTGCGCGAGCCAGTCCGCCGGGACGAAGCCGCCCTCATCATCCAGCAAGTTCAGCTCCTCCAGCGCCTCGCCCGCCTCGAAGAGCGCCTGCTGGACTTCATTCACCGCATCGGCCGCACCGTAGGGCCCCAACTGCGCCAGCCGGGCGCGCGCGGCAGCCTCCAGCTCGGCCGCCGACTGGAAGCGCTCCCCGGGCCTTCGTCGCAACAGCTTGTAGAAGAGGGCGCGCAACTGCTTGGACACGCCGAAGGCCGCACGGCCAATGTCCTGGGCGCGGTACACCATGGCGCACCAGATGGCGTCCTCGACATAGAGCGGCTGCCCCGTCTCCATGTTGGTGATGGAGGCGTGCAGGACGCGTTGGTGCTCCGCGGAAGAGAGGCGCGACTCCGCCTCCGAAATCTTCAGGTCCGCCGGGTCGTACAGGTGTCTGCCCGTGGCGAACTCCAGCATCGTCAAGCCGAGGGAGAAGAGGTCGCCTCGCGCGTCCACGGACTCCCCCAGCAGCGCCTCCGGGGAGGCGTAGAGGACGTCGCCCCTGGGACGCGGCAGTGACGTGGCCACACGCCCCGCGAGCCGGGAGAAGGCCAGGCCAAAATCCGTCAGCGCCACGGCGCCATTCGGGCGCAAGCGGATGCGGGCGGGGTTGATGTCGCGATTGACGATGCCGAGCGGCATGCCAGCGTCGTCCGTCCGCGAGTGCGCGTAGGCCAGAGCCGCCGCCACCTCCGCGAACACGTACAGGACGAAGGACTCCGAGAAGTAGCCACCCCGCGTCTGCGCAATGGTCAGCAGCGCGTCCAGGCTGAAGCCCTCCACGCACTCCATGACGGCGCACAGGCCGTACTTCATCTCGAAGAGGCCGTGGACGCGGGCGATGTTGGGGTGCTGGAGGAACTGCGCCAGCCGCGTCTCCTCCTCCAGCCGCGCACGGGCGCGGGGGAACTTCTCCAGGAACTTCGCGTCCGGAAGGGCCACGCACTTGAGCAGCACCTTGCCCTGGGTGCCGAACGGGGTACGAGGCTGCGCGAGCATGAGGCGCTCGCCGTTGCGGCCCAGGCCGAGGTCCTGGAAGAACTCGTAGGCGGTGTCCCCATTACAAAAGAGGACCGCGCCCTCGGCAGGCCGAGGGTCTTTCTCATTGGACATGAAGGGGGCTCCTTGCCGCCTCCGCGAGCGATGCCTCGCAAAGACAAACAGCAAGCTACCTGCTGCCCCCTCCGGAGTGAATGACGTCACGGGTCCCTACCACCGCGCGCCCGGCTTCACCCGGAGTCCGTTGTCATTTCCAGATTGGAAAGAACCTTTACACTCGCGCTCAGGGCCAGCGTCCCACCGGATAAGCTGGGAAGGTCCTCTCGAAGACGACGGCTCCCGGCTTCGACCCCTCCAACCCAGGCTCCGGCCCCTTGTCGCCGATGGCCAGACACACGGGATAGGAGTTACCGTCCGGATAATCGGCCCGGGTGTAGCGAGCATAGAGGTTCCCGTCCGCCGTCCAGAGCTGCCCATGGAGAATGGTGCCTTCGGGCAGCCAGGGTGTCATATCCCCCCAAACGACGCCACGCACGGGTCCATCACCATACACACCACGCTCCGTTGGGTCCCCTGGCTGCCGCATGTCGATGGTGAGCTGAACGTCGCTTCGCGGCGGGATGCGCAGCTTACGCATGGCGGCCAGCGCCTCGGCGGGGCACTCGGAGGGCGAGGGACGCACCTGCGAGCTACTCGGGCAGCCGAGCTGCAAGGCCACCGCGGCGCTGGCGGCCGCGCACTTCGTGAGGAAATCCGCCCCGCTTCCTCCGGAGACAAGGACCTTCTTGGCCGGGGCTTCGGACGGACTGACGACGGTGGGGACACGCTTCACGGCGGGGCTTTCCTTCTGGACGGATGCTTGAGGGGGTGACGCTACCCCAGCGGATGAAGTGGCGGGCACATGCAGCGTCGTGGCACCCGCGTCCTGCGGCACGCCGCCATCCTCCACGAGCGGGGGCGGCAAGGAGGGCGCTTCAACCTGGGCCACGAGCCCCGTGTCGCTCGCCGGATGGCTCACGGGCCCAGCACTCTCCGCCCGCGCGGGCGCCTCCGGGGGTGCAGACCGCATCATCACGAGTGCGGCGGCCAGCCCCACGACCCACACGGCCCCGAGCAGGACAGCCCGCCTCCTGGAACGAGGACGTGGAGGCGCGGGATCCTCGGTGCCTGACGCCGGGTCGAGACGCGGCTTCGTCGCCAGGGAATGGAGGGGCGTCGTCCACTCCGGCCCCGCTTCCGTGGCGAGCGCTTCCAGCTTGCGGCGCATCACCTCCGCCGTGGGTGGCCGGTGCTCCGGCCTGCGCGCGATGAAGTTCATGGCCGCGTCGCTCAACGGCTCCGGCACACGCGGATTCAACAGGCGTACGGGCGGCGGCATCCACCGGCCCTCGACGGGCACCTTGAATGCGCCGCTCGTTGGTTCGGGCGCGGTCAACACGTCGAAGAGGCAGACGCCCAGCGCGTAGACGTCATCCGTCACCTTGAACTCGTAGCGCGCGCCACGCTTGTCGCCGTGCTCGCGCAGGAAGCGATAAGCCTCCGGCGCGCGGTAGCGCCGGGTGCCAGGAGGGAGCGGCGCGTCCGTCAGGTCCTCGGCATGGGTGTAATCGCCCGCGCTGAAGTCGAGGATGAGCGGCTCTCCGTCTGAAGCGCGCACCATGATGTTGCCGAGCTTCAGGTCCCGGTGGAAGACGCCGCGCCCATGCATGTAGTCCAGGGCTCCCGCCAGCTTTCCGAAGAGGCGGGCGACTTCCTGGGCGGTGGGGTGCATGCGCTCCACCCACTCAGCCAGGGTGTAGCCCTCCACGAGGTCAAGGATGACGTACAGCCAGCCGGAGAGGAGGTCTGGCCACCGGCCGTAGGCACGGGAGGCGATGATGTTCGGGTGTGACAGGTGGACCAGGCACCCCAGCTCTCGCCTCAGCCGCGCGTCCGCCTGCTCCGCGTCGCCACTGCTGGCGCGGTGCATGGCGACCTTCATCGCGAAGTGCTGCCCGTTCTTCTCGACCCGGTAGACAGCGCCGTAAGTGCCCGCGCCCAACAGTTGGACGACGCGCCACCCATCGACCGTCTGCCCAGGCTGGAGCTGCGCGGGGTGGTATATGGCAATCAATATGAGGCCCTATCGAGCGTCACGCTGAGAGAGAGTTTCCGCCCGCTCTCCGCACCATCCCCCACTTCCAAACGGATTGCTGCACCCCATTCCTCCGGTAATGCCTTCGTCTCGATGACGACACGCCCCATTTCGCCTGGAGCAATCGAGGGCTGCTGCGTCCTGACGGCCACCACCTCGACGCGCCCCCCACGGGAGAGGCTGCTCAGCCTCGCCGTCCTGGCTGTCCACGGCTCCGAGCCTTCGTTCCGCACGACGATGTCGAAAACGGACCAGGCGAAAGCGTGGAGCGCCATGCCACTCACATAGACCAGGCCCCCCTCAGACTTCGCTGTCGTGACACGCGTGAGGGTGTGTCCCCGAGCACCATTGCCCCTCAGGAGCCCGGCCAACACGAGACCCGCGGGGCCACTGGCCTGACAGCGGGCGTGGAGCGCGTCCAGCTCGGCCTCCTTGGAGGCCAACTGCGCGCGCACGTCCGTGAGCTCGGCTCGCAGCACCTCGATGGAGTCGCGCCTCCGGAAGACATCCACCCGGGCATCCACCTTGGATTCGTGGGAGACGAGCGCGAAGATGCCCTGCGCGGGCGTGGCGCCATCCGCATAGCGCACGCGGAGCAGCAACCGCTCTCCCGGGCCCAGCTCCACCCGGGGCTCCAGCACCAGGACCCGCTCTCCGGCATCCATCCATTGGAAGCGCTCGCGCCCCTCGACCTCGACCGCGCCTCGGTCGAGCGCCGCGTCGAAGCGCAGCAAGGTGGCGGTGCCCGCGGCGATTCGCACCTCCGGCACCAGCTCGGAGGGATTGCCGGACAGGATGACGCGCCGCTCGATGCGCTCACGTGCGCCTGGGAGGGATTGCGCCGGGGCGGCGAATCCCAGCAGCAGGGAAAGAATGGCAACAAGTCGAGGCAATGCGCGCTCTCCGGCGGCGACCCTACCAGAGCCGGTAACCCGCACTGTCTGGAAAGCCGAACCCGTGAACTCCCGGGGCGCCTTCAAGTACAGGTCCACAAGCGCCGGGCCTGTGGCACACTGCGCGCGCCATTCGACTCCTGTTCTCCATCGTCTTCTGGGCGTTCCTGGTGGTCTCCAGCACGGTGCTCTTCGTGGGCGCGGTGCTGGTCTGGGCCGTCACGCTGCCGTTCGACCGGAACGGCCGCGTGCTGCACCTGTATTCGTGCTTCTGGGCGCAGCTCTACTTCTACGTCAACCCGCTCTGGCACCTGAGGGTCCACGGCCGCGAGCACCTGCCCTGGAAGGGCGCGGCGGTCCTCGTGTCCAACCACGAGTCGCTCGGCGACATCCTGGTCCTCTTCGGCCTCTACCGCCCCTTCAAGTGGGTCTCCAAGGCGTCGAACTTCAACCTGCCCCTCATCGGCTGGAACATGCGGCTCAACCGCTATGTCCCCCTGGTGCGCGGGGACAAGGCGAGCATCGCCAGGATGATGGCCCACTGCGAATACTGGCTGTCTCGCGGCGTGCCCATCCTCATGTTCCCCGAGGGCACGCGCTCGTCCGACGGCAACGTGAAGCCCTTCAAGGATGGCGCCTTCATTCTCGCCATGAAGCAGGGCTGCCCCATCATCCCCGTGGTCCTCACCGGCACCGCGCGCACCCTGCCCAAGCACGGGCTGGTGCTGGACACCGCGGCCCGCTGCCATGTCCAGGTCATGCCCCCCGTGGACCCCAGCGCGTTCCCCGACGTGCCCGCCCTGCGTGACCACGTCCGGAACCTCATCGTCTCGGAGAAGGCGCGCATCGAGGCGCTGGCGGCCGGTCCCTCCAATCCCTAACGCTCCGGCCCGGCCCCTCTTCCACCGCGAGGATGCCCAGGCCAAGATGTCCACCGGGTTCGACGCGGACTTCTCACCGGGGGACGCACCACGATGCGCAAGCAGCCAGCGGTGAGGGTGGCACTCGGCGCGCTCGCGCTGGTGCTGGCGGTGGCGCTCGTGCGCTTCCAGTCGGGCACCTCGGAAGAGGCCCCCGCGGCGGCATCGAAGGCCACGTCACGCCCGCGGCCCGCGCTCGGCGCCCCTACGCCACCGCCGCGTGGCGACCAGATTCTCCGCGGGCGCGTGCTCGACGCCCGGCGCCGCCCCGCGGGGGGAATCTCCGTCTCCGCCACGCGCGCCATGCCCGGCGAGTCCCTGTCCACGCTCCCCTGCGACACCCGCGATCCGGACGTTCCGCTGTCGTCCGGCGACTGCGTGGGCGAGCCGGAGGAGCAGGTGCGGGGCCTCGTCGAAGTGGGCCACGGGGGCGCGCCCGTGGTGGCACAAACGCTGACGGCGGAGGACGGAACGTTTGAGCTCGGCGGCCTCTCCGGAGGCACGGTGGCGCTCTGGGCCCTGGGTGAGCGGCACGCCGCGCTGGCGCTGGACGTCGCCACCGGCACGGAGTGCGTGGAGCTCGTCCTCGAACCAGGCCTCTTCCTCCCCGGCCACGTCGTCACCGAATCCGGAGAGCCCCTGCCCGGCGCGCGCGTGACGCTCTTCCACGAGGCACACTCCCGCTTCTTCGAGGCCACGACGAACACGGAAGGCCGCTTCGCCTTCGGCCCGCTGCCCCCAGGGGACTACACCCTCGTCGCCGCCAGCGAGGGCCTGCTGACGGACTCGCTCCAAGGTGTGGACGCGGAGGCGCTCGACCCCGTCGTCCTCCATCCTCCACGGAGGCTGTCCGGGCGGGTGCTCGACGGAGACAGGCCCGTGCCGGGCGCGGAGGTCCATGTGGAGTACACCTCGCACGTCACCGTGACGGACGCACACGGCCGCTTCTCCCTCGCGCCGCTCTCTCCAGGCGACTACGAGGTGCGCGCGGAGCACCAGGGCGCGTACGGCTTCGCCGCGGTGACGTTGACCGAGGAAGGCGGTGACGTGGACGCCACCGTCCGGCTGGGCACCCACGTCTACCTGGAGGGCATCGTGCGCGACGAGTCCGGGCACCCCATCCCCGAGGCCACGGTCGGCGCCGCGGCGCCGAGGGGCCGGGCTCCTCCGGTGGGCTACGCCACCTCCGGGGCGGATGGCCGGTTCCGGATGGGGCCGTTTCGGCTCGAACCCTACATCTTCAATGTCATGGCCTCCGGCTACCAGGGCCTGCTGCACGACGACACGCCCGCGCCCGGCCTGCGCCTGGACTTCACCCTCCCGCGCGCCCACCTTGTCCAAGGCACCGTCACCGACACGCAGGGCACGCCCGTGCCCCTTGTGGAAATCACCCTCGACGGCGAGGAGCACGACGAGGAAGCGCTGGCCCTCCAGAGCGTGGAGGCCACCACCTCGGATGAGCATGGCCGCTTCGAGCTGACGTTCATCCAGCCCGGGCGCCACACCCTCGTCTTCACCAGCGAGAGCCACCTGGAGGAGCGGGTCCTGGTGAGCGTGCCCGACGGAGCGCTCCGCGTGGTGCTGCGCGCGGCGGGCCGGGTGGAGGGCACCGTCACGGGCTCCCAGGACCTGCCCATCCCCCACGTCGCCCTCACGCTCGCGGACGATGACGAGACGCGCGACCCTCGGAGGGCGCAGAGCGACGCGGAGGGGCGCTTCTCCTTCGGCGGCATCCCGCCGGGCCGCTACACCTTGATGGCCGGAGCGGGCACCGGCCACGTCTTCACCTTGCACGGCACCGAGACAGTCGAGGTCTCGCTGCGGCTGGAGACCGGAGCGCCCATCTCCGGCGTCGTGGTGGACGAGCAGGGGCGCCCGGTGGCGAACGCGATGGTGGATGCGAGCGCGCTCGACAAGAGAGGCCGGGACCTCCCACCGTCCATCACAGACAGCGATGCGGAGGGCCGCTTCACCTTGAATCACGTGACGGACGGCGCGAGCGCGCTGCGCGCCACGAAGGACGGCTACGCGTTCGAGGCCACCGAGCCCCTGGCACCCGGCGCCCGTTCGCCCTCGGTGCTCGCGATGTCCGGCGCGCGCGACGTGCGACTGGTGCTGCGCGGCCAGGGCCATGTCCATGGCCGCGTGGTGCGCGAGGATGGCTCGCCCATCACCCGTTTCACCCTCAACGAGCAGCCCATCCGGGACCCCGGAGGCACCTTCCGGTTCACCGCCCTCAGGGAAGGTGAGCAGCGCCTGCGCTTCGAGGCCCCCGGCCTGACGCGGGCCGTGCGTGAGGTGCGGGTCTCCTCGGGAGAAGCGGTCGACCTGGGCGAGGTGCGGCTGGTGGCCGGCCGCCACGTGCGCGGCCGGGTGCTGGACGCGGAGACGTCACAACCCCTGGTGGACACCGTCATCGAGGTCCACCTGCCGGGCGAAGGCGGCTCGATGGAGGAGGTTGTCCCGCTGGACGCGGTCGTCACCGACATCGATGGCACCTTCGCCTTCCCACCGCTGGAAGCGCGCCCGCTGGACCTGCTGGCCCATACGAACACCGGTCATCCACCATGGCGCCAGCAGATTGGCACGGGTGACGAGAACCTGGAGCTTCGCCTGCCGCCGGGGGCGCGGGTCGAAGGCACCCTGACCGACCGCGACGGAAAGCCCGTGGACGCCGTCGTGCAGCTCGTGCCCGACATGGTGGACTTCTCCATCCGCGTCGAAGAGGAGACGGGGCGCTTCCTGGCCGAGCACGTGCGTGCGGGGGACTACACCCTGTCCGCCTCCATCGGCCGCTCGGTGGAGGGGCGCGCCGTGAGCTTCCACCCGCAGCGCGTGAGGATTCCTCCCATGGGGACGGTGAGGTTCGCGCTCACCGAAACCGCGGGCACTGGCACGATGCGGCTCGACATCCGGCTGCCGCCCCTCCCCCCGGACGCGAGGTACTACACCGCGTTGCTCGCGGTCCCGCTTCCGCCGGACCTCTCCGGCGGCGACCTGCGCTCACGGGCGCGCTTCGCGGCCCTCCGCGCGTCCACGAAGAGCTACGAAACCGAGCAGGTGTACGAGCAGCTCCCGGCTGGGCGCTACACGTTCATCTTCTTGCGAGAACTGGCGATGAAGCCCCCGCGCTTCGAGCTCTACCGGGAGGAGTTCGCGCTCGCGGAGGGCGAGACGCTGGTGCGCGAAATCCAGGTGGCGCCCCAGCCCCTGCCCTGAGGAACGACCCGGTGCCGAGTCCCGCCGTCCCCAGTGCGCCCGCCCCTTTCGCCAGTCCAAAGCCCCAGGTCATGATGAGCACCGGGTTCGAGGCCGAGCCCTCCTGGGGGACACGACACGATGCGCAAGCAGTCAGTGGTGAGGGGGGCGCTCGGCGCGCTGGCGCTGGTGCTGGCCGTGGTGCTCATCCACTCCCAGGTAGGCACGTCCGCATCGGCTCCCGAGGCGGCCTCGCGAACGGCCTCACGGACGCGCCAGCCTCTCGGCGCCCCTACCCCACCGCCGAGCGGCAGCCATGCGATTCGTGGCCGCGTGCTCGACGCGCACCGCCGCCCCGCCGCGGGCATCCGGGTCTCCGCCACGCTCGCCATGCCCGGCGAGTCCCTGTCCGCGCTTCCCTGTGACACCCGAGGTCCGGACGTTCCGTTGTCATCGGGCGACTGCGAGGGAGAGTCGGAGGACCACGTGAAGGGGCTGGTCGAGGCAGGCCACGGCGGCACGCCCGTGCTCGCCCAGGCGCTCACCTCGGAAGACGGTACCTTCCAACTGGACGCGCTGCCCGAGGGCGCCGTGACGCTGTGGGCCTTCGGTGACCACGATGCCGCGATGGCGCCAGACGTCCGCGCCGGCGAGGACGGCGTGGAGCTTCGCCTGGAAGCCAGCCGCATCTTCCCGGGACGGGTCATCGACGAATCCGGAGCGGGCCTGGCTGGCGCGCGCGTGACGCTCTTCCACCAGGCGCACTCGCGCTTCTTCGAGGCCACCACGGACACGGAAGGCCGCTTCACCTTCGGCCCGCTGCCCAAGGGGGACTACAGCGCCGTCGCCTTCGCTCCGGACCTGCTGCCCGAGTACCGCCGGAACCTGGACGACGCGTTCACCGTCATCACCCTCCATCCCTCCCGAGGGTTCTCCGGGCGCGTGCTCTCCGAGGGGAGCCTCGTCGCGGGCGCCGAGGTGCACCTCGTGCACAGCTCAAAGGTCACCACCACGGACCAGGAGGGCCGCTTCAGCTTCGAACACCTCTCCCCCGGCGACTACGAGGTGCGGGCGGAGCACCTCGGCCGCCATGGCTTCGCGAACGTGACGCTGACGGAGGAAGGCAGGGCAGTGGAGCCCACCATCCATCTGGGCACGCTCGTCGTCGTGGAGGGCGTCGTACGCGACGAATCCGGACGTCCCATCGCAGGTGCCGAGGTGAGCGCCCCGGGCGAGCTGGGACTGGCGCCCGTCGTCGCCACCACGGAGGCGGATGGCCGGTTCCGACTCGGGCCCCTGCGGCTCCAGCACTACGTGTTCACCGCGGTCGCCAGGGGCTACCAGAGGAAACAGCTGCTGGACGTCACCCTCTCCCACTCCACTCCGCCCCTGGAGTTCATCCTGCAGCGCGCGCATGTCGTGCAAGGCACCGTCACCGATGCCGACGGCCGCCCCGTGCAGGGCGCCAAGGTGGTAGTGGCTTCGAATGGGGAAGAGTACACCCGCGCGGGCGCCCCGGTAACGGACGCCCAGGGCCACTTCGACCTCGAATTCCCTCGGCCCATGTCCGCCACCCTGATTTTCATCAGCGAGCGCCACCTGACCGCGAAGGTGCCCGTCGAAGCTCCCGCGCTGGACGTGCGCGTGGTGCTGCGCGCGGCGGCCCAGGTGGAGGGCACCCTCACGAACACCGACGACGTCCCCCTCCACCACATCGAACTCTCGCTGACCTCCAATGGCCAGCACCCCACGCAGGACGACCGGAGCGACGACTCGGGCCGGTTCCTGTTCGGCGGCCTCCCACCGGGTACCTACACCCTGCACGCGGAGGTGGACGTCGGCGGAATCCCGCAACGCGCGTCGCGCACCGTGACCGTGCAAGGCACGGAGACGGTGGACGCGTCCCTACGCCTGTACACGGGGCTGCCGGTGTCCGGCATCGTGGTGGACGAACGCGGCCGTCCAGTGGCCGATGCAGAGGTGGAGGGGAACCCGCTTCAGGGAGAGCGCGCCTACGCCCTGAGAGGAACCGTGTCCTCCGGCCCGGATGGACGCTTCACGCTTCACCACATGCCCAAGGGCGCATGCGAGCTGCGGGCCCGAAAAGAGGGCTATGACTTCGAGTCCGCCAAGAAGCAGTTCCCGGGCGACAGTTCACCCGCGGTCCGCGCCATGGCCGGGGACGAGGACGTGCGGCTGGAGCTGCGCAGCATGGGCCGTGTCCGCGGGCGGCTGGTGCGGAGCAACGGCACGCCCATCCCCCACTTCTTCATCAACGGGCAGGAGGTCCGGAACCCCGAGGGCGCCTTCCGGATTTCAGCGCGCGTGCCCTGGGGCATGAGGCTGGAGTTCGCGGTCCCCGGCCTCAATCACACCACGCGAGAGCTCGATGTATCCCCCGGCGAGGAGGTGGACCTGGGCACGGTGCGGATGGAAGCGGGCCGCCAGATTCGAGGGCGCGTGCTGGACGCGGAGACCTTGCAACCCATCAAAGGGGCCTTTGTGGAGGCCCACCTGCCGGGTCAGGGCAGGCTGGCGGGACTCGACCTCCCCCTGGTGGCGGGCCACACCGGCCCGGATGGCACCTTCCACCTGCCGCCGGTGGAGGACCGCCCGCTGGACCTCCTCGTTCGCACCCTGGATGGCTCCCATCCCGAGTCGCGGCGACAGGTGGGCACCGGCGATATGGACCTGGAGCTGCGGCTGTACCCAGGCGCCCACGTGGAGGGCACGATGACGGACCGCGACGGTCAGCCCGTCGAGGCCACCGTCTGGCTCGTGCCCGTCGATGACGTTGACCCCGACCCCACTCCCGTGTCCGTCGAGGAAGCGGCGGGGACGTTCCGCGCCCACGGGGTGCCGGGTGGCACCTACATGTTGAATGTCGCGAAGGCGAGGACCCTGGAAGGTCGCCCGGTGACGTTCCTGGCCCAGCGCGTCCAGCTTCCTCCCATGGGCCGGGTGACGCTGGCCGTTCGCGAGTCCCCCGGAAGCGCCACGGTGCGGCTCAGCGTCCGGCTGCCCCCGGGGCTCCAGGAAGAAGACGTCTACTTCCTCGAGCTGATTCCAGGCTCCGTGCCGCCCACCACGTCGACATTGGAGCTCCGGATGCGAGCGTATTCCGAGCGGCTCTTCGGCCCCCCCCAGGACAACCGGCTGAGCCTGGTGTACGAGCAGGTCCCTGCCGGGCGCTACACGTTCATCGTCATCGTCAAGCCGGGCCGATGGGATGAGCCACTCCAAGTCTACTGGGAGGAGCTGACCGTGACGGACGGGGCGACGCTCACGCGGGACATCCACGTCGTGCTCCGACCCGGCCCCTGAGCCCCCCGGCTGGACCTGTTCGACGCGCTGATGTCCCGGAAGAAGTAGCGTGGTAGATCCCGCGACATGTCCACGTCCACGAGCGAAGCGCTGAGCGCGGCAGACCTGGAGCGGCTGGTCCGCGCCGAGTCCCCCGACCTGCTGGACGCCGTCCTCGCCCTACTCGACCAGCCCGAGCCGCCGCCGGAGAAGCCGCTGCCGAAGGATGCCTTCGCCTTCGAGTCGCTCCTCCGGACGCTCGCCCAGGCCCGGGCCCACTACGACTCGGACGGACGGCGGAAGGCCTCCTCCGAGGCCTGGCAGCGCTACCTCGCGCAGCAGGACGTGCCCCGCCCGGCGCGGCTGGCGCTGGCGGACCTGCTGGTGGCCCTCTATCAGCGCGGCACCCAGGCCTCGCGCGCGGCGCTGATGGACATCGCGCGCCGCGCGGACCTGCGCTTTGGCCTGTGGGGTGGCCTCAAGCGCATCTACAAGCTGGCCGAGGCGAACCACGACGCGGAGCTGTTCGGCGTGCTCGCCTGGCGCTTCGACGTGGAGCGCCACCGCGCCAGCGCCAGCCGCGAGGTCTCCGGCGGCACCCTCACCTACCTGCGCCGCCGCGCGTGGCGCTACCTGCGCCACCTGGGCGCCGCCGCGCCGGAGCTCTACCCGCAGTTCGCGGTGGAGGTGCTCCGCCACTACGCGCCGGACACCTCCTGGTACACCGTCTGGGTGGCCCACCACGTCTGGGCGCACGGCAACGGCCACTACTCGCAGGACACCTTCGCCATGCAGCCCCCTGCGGACATGGTGAAGCACCGCGCCTACCCGGACGCGTGGAAGCGCTCGCCGGACGCGCTGATGCGCCTGCTGGACCTCTGCGAGTCAGACCCCGCCGCCAGCTTCGCCATCCAGGGCCTGCGCAAGGACTTCCCGGAGGTGCTGCGCAAGGTGACGCCCGCGTGGCTGGACCGGCTCGCCCGCCGTCCGCTGGGCAGCGCGCACGACTTCCTGGTGGAGACGCTCCAGGGCTCGCCCGAGTTCCACCAGGGCCGGCTGCGCGAGCTGGGACTGCATGAGGCGGTGCTGGCGCTGCTCCTGTCCCCCAGCGCCCGGGCGCGCACCTACGCCATCGAGTACGCCCGCGCCCAGGCGCAGGACCTGCCGGCGGAGCGGCTGGCGGAGCTGGTGGCCCAGGGCGCGCCGGACGTGAAGGCCTTCGCCGCGGCCACGCTGGAGAAACACAACCCGCGCGAGCTGGGCGTGGCGCTGCTGGGGCGGCTGCTGTCGTACAAGCCCACCGCGTCCTTCGCCACCGCCGCGCTGGCGCAGTCCTTCGACCGCGCGGAGCTGTCCGCGGACTTCCTGCGCGACATGTACCTGGGCACGCCCGAGCAGCTCAACTGGGTGAAGGGCTTCATCGCCTCGAAGTACGGCGCCACCGAGCTGCCCGCGGACTTCTGGAAGGCGCTGCTGGACGACCCCCGGCTCCAGAAGAAGCCCCAGCCCGTGGAGAACCTGGCGATGCGGGCGCTGTCGGCCTACCCGGCCGCGGCCATCGGTCCGGAGTGGCTGCTGGAGAAGGCCGCCCATCCCCGCCTCGGCATCCCGGCGACACAGGCGCTCATGCGCGCCGACAGCCTGCCCGGGCTGGACGTGGAGCAGGTGAAGGCGCGCGTCTTCAGCGCGAAGTACCGGCGCGTGGCGCTGGCCCTGCTGGGCAACCGCAAGCTGTTCACCGCGCGCCAGCTCACCGTGCCCTGGCTGCTGGCGCTGGCCCGCCGCGCCGACCCGGAGCTGCACGGCTTCGCGCACCGCTACCTGCTGGAGAACGTGGCCCCCGCGGACTTCAGCGACGCGGGCGACGCGGACGCGGGCCTGGAGCGCCTCTTCGAGCTGGCCCTGGGCGCGAAGCAGCCGGCGCCGGTGCGCGCCTTCGCGCAGACGTACCTGCGCTGCCACCACCCCGTCATCGGCCCGGAGCAGCCGGAGTCGAAGTCCTACAACCTGAAGGCCCGCGCGCCGCGCAAGGCGTACACGGCCGAGCGGCTGTGGCCCGCGCTGACGGACGCGCGCGACGACGTGCGCCGCTTCGCCCTGGCCATCGCCCGCGCGGAGCTGCGCGCCTGGGGCTGGCACACGCGCGTGTACGAGCTGGCGGACGCGGAGGCGAAGGAGGTCCGCAACCTGGCCTATGACGCCCTGTTGCGCGCGGGCGAGGACGGCGCGGACGCGCGGCACACGCTCCAGCCCGAGGAGCTGGACCCGGTGAAGGTGTTCTCCCTCACGGAGAGCTCCCGCCGCGGCACGCGCGAGGTCGCGGTGGAGCTCATCCGCCGGCACTACGCGCGGCTGGGCGGCGCCGAGCGGCTCGCGTGGCTGATGCAGAGCGCGGACCGCGAGGTGGGCCTGTTCGCCGTGCGCCTCCTCTGGGAGAAGCACCGCCCCACGCACCTGCCGGAGGGCTGGAAGCCGGCGGGCGCCGGGGAGGCGCCAGCACCGGGCGGCACCGAGCGCTTCGCCGACGTGGACGCGCTGCGCGTCTTCCTGCGGAAGATGCTCTTCGGCCTGCCGCCGGGCCGCGCCCGGGAGGCCCGCGAGGGTGAGGTGCAGAAGCGCCTGTCGGCCAGCGTGGCCAAGCGCCGCGTCATCGAGCTGGTGCGCGACCTGGGCCTGGACGACGCGGCCTTCGCCCGCGTAGTGGCGCCGGTGCTGGAGGAGTTCACCGGCTCCCTGGCCAAGGGAGAGTGGCAGAGCTGCCTCGCCTCATTGGTGCAGCTGCGGGCCGCGCACCCGGGTATGTATTGAACACGCCATGCTGCTCGATGAACTGCTGAATGGTTTTCCGCGGGAGCGCTTCCTCCAGGAGCACTACCTGCGGCGTCCCTTCACCGGGGCCTCCGCCGCCGCGCGCCTCCAGCGCCTGGGGACGTGGGACACCCTCGACTTCCTCGTCGAGGAGACGGCGTGCGACATGCTGCTCGCGCGCCAGGGCGTGCCCTACCCGGGAGGCAGGCCCACGACGGCGAGGCAGGCGCGGGAGCTGTTCGCGCAGGGCTACACGCTCGCGCTGCGGCAGCCGGACCAGCACCACCCGGAGCTGGCGCAGCTGGCGCGCGCCTTCAGCGCGGAGCTGCACGGCCGCATCAACCTGCACATCTACTGCACGCCCGCGGGGCACCACGGCTTCGGCTGGCACTGCGACCCGGAGGAGGTCTTCATCCTCCAGACGGTGGGCCGCAAGGAGTACCTGCTGCGGGAGAACACGCTCCACCCCGTGCCCCTGCCGGAGTCCGTGCCGAGCGGCGCCCTGGCCGCGCAGGAGAAGACGCCCGTGGAGACGCACACCCTGGGCGCCGGGGACTTCATCTACATCCCGGGCGGGCACTGGCACATGGCCCGGGCGCCGGAGGAGGCCCTCTCCATCTCCATCGGGTTGATGCCGCCCACGCCGCTGGACATCCTCGACGGCGTGCGGGCCGCGCTGGCCAGCAACCCCGTGTGGCGGCGGCGGCTGCCCTCGCTGGGGCGCGCGTCCACGCTGGATGACCCGGGCAAGCTCGCGCTGCTGCGGACGTTGATGGCGGAGCTGGGGAGCGAGCTCCAGCGTCAGCTCGCCGAGCCCGGCTTCCCCCTGCGCTTCCTCGCGCAGACGGCCCGGTTCTACCTCCGGTCCACGGGAATCCGGGGCGACGGGCGCTGACGGTTCGCGGGTCCGCGCGCGGCCTCACTGCGGGCTCTCGCATCGAGGGCGCCGGTGCTAAGAAGGGCAGCCACTGAGGAGCGTGATGCCCGTACTCGCCATCGGCAACATCGAGAAGGTTCGTGCACTCGCGGCCAACGCGCGCGTGCTGCTCGTGGGTGGCGCGCGCGCCTCCGCCACCAGCCGCCTCACCGCATTCGAGCCGGGCACCCACAAAGTGCTGTGGAGCACCGAGCTGCCCTCCGCCGTGCTCGCGCTCGCCCTCTCTGGCGGACGGTGGGCCGCCGCGGGCGCGGACGGCACCGTGCGCATCGGCGAGCTGTCCGACGGGCAGGTGCAGTTCCAGCTCCACGGCGTACACCCGGGCGGCGTCACCGCGCTCGCGTCCAGCGCGGATGGCAAGCACCTCCTCAGCGCGGGCGCGGACGGCGCCCTCCGCGTCTGGGATTGGGAGTCCACGCGCAAGCTGCACGAGTGGACGGCGTCCACCCAGCCCCTGCGCGCCGTGGCCGTGGACCCCTCCGGCACCTACGCGGCCGGCGCGGGTGACGACGGCGTGGTGCATGTCTTCACCGTGGCCACCGGCGCGCGGCGGGACATGCCCGGCCACGAGGGCGCGGTGCGCGCGCTCGCCTTCACCCCGCGCGACGGGCGGCTGGTGTCCGCCGGTGACGACGGCAAGCTGCGCATCTGGTACCTCGTGGGCGCGGTGGAGTTCGAGGTCCGCGGCGACAAGGACAGCGGCCATGCCGGCCCGGTGCTCGCCCTGCTCTTCCCGCCCACGCCCACCGCCAAGCCGGGGGAGGAGGAGCCCGGTGACCGCGTGTGGTCCGCGGGCAGCGACGGCCAGCTCAAGGTCTGGCGCCTGGACGTGCGCCGCAAGCCGCGCACGTTCGACTGCGGTGGCAAGCCGCTGCAGGCGCTCGCCTTCTGCCCGCTCGTCAACCCGCGGCAGGCGAAGACGTCCCTGGGCTCCGTCTTCGCGGGCGGAGAGGACCGCCGCACGCACCGCTTCGGCCTCTCGGTGGATGGCGCGCCCGCGGGCGACCACGACACGTCCCAGCACGGCATCGACCTGCTGACGGAGTCCCTCAAGGCGGGCCGTCCGCGCCGTGAGGCCGCCGTGCGCGAGGCCGCCGCGCTGGAGGAGTCGGAGGCGCTGGACTTCCTCTTCCAGGTGCTCGCCTCGGACAAGGACCCGGAGGTGCGGCGGCTCGCCGTGCGCGAGCTGGCCCGCCAGGGCCGCACCGCTGCCCGCCCCAAGCTGCGCGAGTGCCTGAACGACGCCTACCCCATCGTCCGCAAGGACGCGCTGGAGGCGCTCGTCGCGCTGGAGCCCGAGTCGCCCCTGTCCGCCCCGCGCGCGGCGCTGGAGTCGACGCACGCCGACATCCGCGTGCTGGGCCTGGAGCGGCTGGCGACGCTGGGCGGCGCCTCGCCGCTGGTGCCGGGCCTCATCGCCGGGCAGCTCGCGGACGCGCGGGACGCGGTGGGCCTGGCGGCGCTGGACGCCCTCACCCAGGTGCTCCCGGGCGACGGGGCGGAAGCGCTGCGCACCGCCTTCGAGCGCGGGCCCGCCCCGCTCAAGGTGGAGGTGCTCGTCCGCGCCGCGGCGCGGGGGATGCTGGGCCACGCGCAGCTCCAGCCCCTGGTCGCGCGCGCCCTGGACGACGCGGACGCGGGCGTGCGCCGCGCGGCCTTCACCGTGCGGGTGCTGGAGCGGCGGGCCCTGGCGCACGCGCTGGAGTCGCGTGACGAGGACTTCGCCCGGGGCGTGAAGGAAGTGGCGCGCTGGCTGGCTCAGCT
>JAFAAN010000019.1 GCA_023426545.1 Pseudomonadota bacterium | reverse complement strand
CGAGCCAGTACCCCAGCTCCGGGCGGCCGATGAGCCCCGCGACGTACGTCACCTCGCGCAGCCGGTAGCCCAGCGCGAGCTGGAGCCCAGGCAGCCGCTCCATCAGCGTGAGGACGATGGGGATGGGCAGGCCCAGGTACAGCACGCCGATGGTGGCCTCGGGCAGCGAGAGCCGCTGCGCCCGCGAGGCGCCGATGGAGCCGGAGATGAACGCCACCATCCCACCGGCAATCACCGCGATGGCGAAGGCCCCGGTGGGCGCCAGCGTCAGGCCGCCGCCCCCCTTCGCCGCACCCGCCAGCTCGTTGGTCGCCCCCCCGCTGGACAGCATCGTCTGCAGGAGGATGAGGACGACCTCCGCCAGCAGGATGCCGCCACCGTAGGCGCCCAGCGTGCTCCAGTAGAAGTCGCGGTAGCGCGCCAGCCGCGGATACAGCGTGGCGCCCGCGGCAGGACTGGGGCCTTCCGTGGACTCCGGCGCGCGGCGGATGCCCGCGGCGATGAGCCCCCACCCCATGAGCCAGACAGCCGTCCCCGCCAGCAGCACGCCGGTGTTGGGCAGCGGCGCGACGGCCTGCCGGGACACCAGCAGCGCCGCATTCACGGCCTGGACCAGTCCGCCCCAGCCCAGCAGGGAGAGCCCCAGCGCGGGGCTGGCCTCCTCCCAGGCCTGGGCGGACGTGAGCGCCACCCCGAGCAAGGCGAAGCCCGCAAGGGCGACCAGCGCCCCCATCCAGATGAAGCTCCAGCGATAGACGGTCTGCCGTTCAGCGGAGCGCACTCAGCCTCCGGACGCCTTCGCCAGTGGCTGGAGAGGAGGAAACAGGATGACGTCCCGAATGCGCTGCGAATCCGGGAACAGCATTGAACAGCATGGATGGTCCTCCAGCAGTTGCCCACCTGGCTCGACAACTACAACACCGCGCCCTGCCCATGGCGCTGAAGATGCGCTCCCGCTCGGGTTCCGACTCGCGACTTCCCTCCTCCAGGGGAAAGACGCGGGAGCCCCCAGCGTCATTGGTACTGTCGCCTTCACTCAAAGTCTTACTACCACCAAGCAGTGGATACGCGTGCGAAAGACTCCCACCCTCCCGCCTCGGTGCGAATGGTCGCACCCTCAAAGGAGGCCTCCATGAAGCCCCATCTTCCACTTGTGGTGCTGCTGAGTGTCACCGGCTGCGGCGACGGCATCAGTGATTTGGATGTCACCAGCCAGGAGTCATCGCTGAGCCAGGAATGGGAGCTGTGCGGAAATTCGGCCGTTCGACTTGCGGACATTCACCCAGGAGCAACGGGGTCCGATCCGGAGGAGCTGGTCCATGGTGACCGCGTCTTGTTCTTCACGGCGGACGATGGCTCGCACGGACGGGAATTGTGGCGCAGCAGCGGCACGCGAGGCAGCGGCACTTCCCTGGTACAGGACATCCTTCCGGGGTCCGCAAGCTCAGAGGTCCTCCGCGAATGACGGGCTGCATGGGCACGAGCCCTGGGTGAGCGATGGCACCCGCTCCGGCACTGTGCCCTTGCGCGAGCTGGCGACGGGAACGGCGTCCTCGAACCCTCGTGGATTCCTGCGCTCGGGCTGGGATGTATTCTTCACGGCCGACGACGGACAAAGCGGTCGCGAGCTGTGGGCACTGCCATTCCGCCCCAAGGGTGAGTGTAAGAAACACCGCGCCCTCTGATTGGGACCGCGCGAGATAGCAACCCAGCCCGCCATCCGCCTCCAGCACCCGAGCCAGAGAGACGAACAGGAGTGGTCCCTGCGTCCTCGAAGCGCGGAGCCGCTCGTACCCGTCAAGTCAGGGGGAGACTGGGGCGCCGGCCACGCGTCGCTCACCGCCGTTGCGCTCCTGCCACGCCTTGTAGACGTCAACAGCGCCCTTGTGCGGCTCGTAGCGCATCGGGAGACGACGCTCCGCGTAGTCCTTGGCGAATTCGCCGTAGAAGGTGCCGAGCTCGAAGTACTTGCGGTCGTCGACGTAGTGCGGCTCGTAGGCGTCGCGGGTCGTGAGGAAGACGACCTCATCCGGGGAGCAGTAGTAGAGGGCTCCGAGGCACATCGGGCAGGGATGGGCGAGCACGTAGATGGTCGTGCCAGTCAGGTGCTCGGTGCCCAGCTTCATGCACGCTTCGCGGATCGCGAGAATCTCAGCGTGCGCGGTCGGGTCATGCGTCTGCGCGACGAGGTTCGGACTCTCCGCCAGAACCTTGCCGTCCTTGACGATGACGGTCGCGAACGGCCGTCCCCCCTCCTCGACGTTCTTGCGGGCGATGTCGATGGTGCGCTGCGCGAAGTCCATGAGAGTCCTCCAGACCCATCCGGGCCGACAGAAAAGGGCTCGACCTGCGGGCCCGGTTCATCCCCAACGAGCGCGACCATCGACCGGCACCGGGCTCACGACGCGCCCAGCGTGCACCACGAGCAGGCGCTCAGGGTGGGAGGCGACGGCCTCGGGGACACTGCTTGCTGCAACCACGACCAGATCCGCGCGGCAGCCGGGATGCAGGCCGTAATCGGAGATTCCGAGCACCTCCGCTGCGGAGTCGGTAATGAGCGAAGAGGCGTATTTCAAATCATCGTCGGTCATCAGCTCGGCTTGGAGCCCGATGATGGTCGCTCGTTCGAGCATGTCCGCGGTTCCATACGGCCACCAGGCGTCCCGGATGTTGTCGGAGCCAGCGAACACTCGGACGCCATGCTCGCGGAGAGCCCGCAGCGGAGGCATCGAACGGCTGGGACCGTTCGTCATGATGGAGACCCCGGCTGCGCCGAGAGCGGCGGCCGTTCGTGCGAGCTCGTGCTCGTCAACCTGTCCGAGCGCGTAGGCATGGCTGACCGCGACCTTGCCGCTGAGCCCCAACGCCTTCGTGCGTTCGGCAATGGCGCGTAGTTGCTGGGTACCGGCCTCCCCGCCGTCATGAAGGTGGATGTCGATTCCCGAGCCGTGCCGGACGGCGAGCCCGAAGACGACATCGAGCTGACCGTCGACGTCGCCGTCGAAACTGGCAGGGTCGAGTCCGCCAATCAGGTCGGCGCCCTCCGAGAGGGCGGCGTCGAGCAGGTCGGCGACTCCTTTCGCGGTGACGATGCCGCTTTGTGGGAACGCGACCAACTGGATACCAAGCCGATCACGAAAAGCTTCACGCACCTCGAAGAGCGCGTGCAAGTCATCGAGCTTTCCAACCGGGTCGATGTCGACATGGGAGCGGATGTGTCCGGTGCCGAGGGACACCATGCGGTTGGCGAGGGCCGTGGCCCGCTGCGCGACCGAGACACCGACTTCGTTGCGCAGAGCGCGCTCGTCCGCGGCCCGCTGCCGAATTGAACCCGCCGCGCGATGCGGCTGCCACGTCGCTCCGAAAAAGGTCTTGTCGAGATGGCAGTGGCCGTCCACCAACGCGGGGAGCAGCAATGCGCCATCGAGTTGAATGGACGTCTCTTCGCGGTGAGCGCTCTTGCCCATGTCCGGCCGATGTTCGTCGATCGACGCGATGCGTCCGTCGCGAAGGAGGACGTCCGCGCGGCGGCCGTCAGGAAGGGTTACGTTCACCAGCTCGACAGGAGTGGACGTACGGGAGGAGTCGGCGGACTGACGCATCTGTAGCTCCTTTTCGGTCATCCCTGATTGCGCCTCCACTCGTCGTACAGTCCGTGCTCGCCTGCCGGGCGCAGAGGCCGCAAGGCGAGGGACCGGGCTTGGGGCTCGCGGGCCAACTGCGCGTAGATTGGCGCTGTGGAGAGACCGAAGGGTTCGCCCTCCTCGTTGGAGTAAGCGAAATAGGCACCCTGGATCCCACACAGGTACATGGCGGCCAGACACATCGGGCAGGGATGACCGCTGGCGTAGACGACGCAGCCGCTCAGGCTGGCGCTACCGAGGCTCTGGCTCGCTTTGCGGATGGCCAGAAGCTCGGCGTGGGCGGTGGGGTCCTTCGTCTGATTGACCTCGTTGACCGCGCGCGCGAGCACCCGACCGTCGCGCACGAGCAAGGCCCCGAACGGACGGCCACCGGACTCGACGTTGGTGCGGGCCAGGGCGATGGCCTCGCGCATGAATTCTTCGGCGGACCTCTCCATCAGCGACCTCCCGCGGCAACGAGCATCTTGGCAATCGCATCTTGTTTGCGCTCGCGGGCGTGCTGGAGCGGCGTGACGCCGTTTCCATCCGCCAGGTTGACGTCGGCGCCACCGTCAATCAGGAGACGTACGATCGCCTGGTGGCGTGGCCCGCCGTCGCTGAGCAGGATTGCCTCAAGCAGCCCAGTCCAGCCCAGGCGGTTGACGTGGTCCGGATCGACGCCGGCTTGCAGCAACGTTTTCACGACCTCCACGTGGCCGCGTTCGCAGGCCGGAATGAGCGCGGTGCCGCCGTAACGGTTGGTGCTCTTCAGGTCGGCGCCGTTCTTCAAGGTCAGGCGCAGGATCTCCAGGTACCCCCGCGCTCCGGAGAGGAGGTAGGCGCTGTCGAGCTGGCGGTTCTGAAGGTTCACGTTCGCTCCTGCCTCGATGAGGGCACGAGCGGCAGCCACGTGATTGCCGTCAGTCGCCAGCAAGAGCGACGTGTTGCCCGCGGAGTCCCGGGCGTCTACGGCCGCCCCCTGGCGCAGCAGCTCGGACACCGTCGCCGCATCGCCCTTCTCAGCAGCCCGCAAGAGCGCCTCTGGCGGCACGGGAGCGCCACCGTCCCCCGCTCCCGCAGAAGCTGAGCAGGCCATCGTGAACAGCGTCATGAGCATCACCCTCCAGACGTTCGCCAGGTGCACGACTCCACCTCCTGACGAGGTGCTCTAATCCCCGGCCATTTCATGCGGAAACAAAATGCCAGAATGATTACTAGTGGAGTTCTGAATAGTTTGGCTGCGAGCCCTGTGTGGAGACACCCGGATGATCGATCTCGTCTTGCTGAGAAGCTTCGTCGCGGTCGTTGAAGCGGGCAATTTCACCCGAGCCGGCGAGCGCCTGCACCTGACCCAGTCGACGGTCAGCCAGCAGCTCATTCGCCTTGAGCAGAACCTGGGCTGCCGACTGCTGAACCGCAGCCAGCGTCACGTCGTGCCCACGGAAGAGGGCGAGCGCTTGCTGGGTTATGCGCAGCGGCTCCTTCGCCTGGCCGAGGAGGCCACCGTTGCGTTGAACCCCAGCGGCAGCGACGAAGTGTTGCGCTTGGGCGTGCCCGAGGATCTCGCGGGCGAGGCGCTGATGCCGCTGCTTACGCGCTTCGCAGCAGAGCGACCTCGCCTGCGCCTGGAGGTCGAGTGCGGGTTGAGCCACCACCTCTTGCGCCTCTACCGCAACGGCGAACTCGACCTGCTGCTGGTCAAGCAGTGGGGCGCCGACAGCGACGCCCATGCACGCTGGACGGAGTCCCTGTGCTGGATCGACAGCGAGGCGCAGCCGGTGACAGCAAGGTACGAGGGCGGCACGGAAGCGCTGCCACTGGTGGCGTTCCCCGTGGGGGCGCTCTATCGACAGGAGATGATTCACGCGCTGGAGAGCCGCGGGCGTGCCTGGCGGATTGGCTACTCGAGTGCCAGCCTCGCGAGCCTCTGCGCGGCGGTGAGCGCCGGGCTCGGCATCAGCCTGTTGCCTGCGAGCTGCGTGCAGTCCGGCCACCGTGTGCTGGGCGAGGAGAATGGCTTTCCTGCCGTGGGCGGGCTCGAGCTTGCTCTCTACGCCCGCTCGGAGCTCGGCGCTGTCGGCCGGACCCTGCGCGACAAGCTGGTCGACCTTTGCACCCAGCGTGCAGAGGCCGCGGCTCTCGTTGAGGGAAGGCCGGCCACACGCATCGATGATGCGTGAAGCTGTCTGACACAGCACCCCGTCCTTGAGTTTGACGGGGGCAACGCCAATCGGCGCCCAGGCCAATGAGCGAAGTCACCCGTCAGGCGGTGACCTCTCCATGCGTCCAGGGCACACGCACCACGACGCAAGTTGGCCTTCTGCCAACCGATAAGAGCGGCGCACATCCCGCCGCCGATACAAATCCCGGAAACGCAGCACGCAACACCACGTTGGCAGTTCTTCACAGCACCCCGCCGGGGTAGCCCAAATCGGTAGAGGCACCAGGTTCAGAACCTGGGGGTTGCGGGTTCGACTCCCGCCTCCGGCACATCCCCAAGAGGCACGGTGTCATGGAGACGCTGGTCCTGAGTCAATCGTTCGAGCCCGTTGCGCGAGTCCCCTGGCAGCGCGCGGTCATGCTCATCTTCCAGGGCAAGGTCGAGGTCGTCGAGGAGTACGAGGACCGTCTCGTGCGCTCGGTGACGGTGGCGATTCGCATGCCCTCCGTCATCCGATTCATCCGCGGCCTTCGTCGGCGTCCCAAGGGCGTGAAGTTCAGCCGGGAGAACGTCTACCTGCGAGACAACTGCCGCTGCCAGTACTGCGGCCTCAAGGTGACGCGCCCGGAAGCCACGTATGACCACGTCCTTCCGCGCGCCCAGGGCGGCAAGACGAGTTGGGAGAACATCGTCATCGCGTGTGTGCCCTGCAACCAACGCAAGGGCAACCGCACGCCGGAGCAGGCCCGCATGGCCCTGCGCTCCACGCCGGCGAAGCCCCGGAAGCTGCCCGGGTCGATGCACCTGACGTTCATGTTCGAGAAGGGCATGCCCATGTCCTGGGCGAAGTTCCTCAGGGACGTCGCCTACTGGCACGTGGAGTTGGAGGAATAGAGCTGAAGGGGAAAGCGGGGCCACCCGAGGTGGCCCCCGCCTCCAGAGTGTTCCGCCCCGGTGGCGGGCACTTCCGGAGGTCCGGGAGTCCGCCAGAGGCGGCTCCCACCCCGGACGGCTCCCCGCGCGCCAGCAGGCGGGATGTCACTGCTGGCGTTTTCCGAAGGCTCAACGGGTGCTTGCACCCGGTTCCGCTGTGTCTTTTCCACCGGGCCCGGAGTCCATCGGGACTGTGTCCGGTGAGACGTGCTGCGACACCGGCACGCAGCATGGCAGCGCCCGCAGGCGTTCCTACGCTCCCCGCCACCAGGACGGATGGACTGGCAAGGGGACGCACACATGAAGCACGCGCGGATGGGGCGTTGGGCGGCGGCGGGAGGGGTCCTCCTCGGAGTCGCGGGTGGCATCGGCGCCGGCTGTGGGTCGGACAGCCCTGTGCAGCAAGAGTCTCCCGAGGGCCCGCTGGCCCAGGTCCCCGTGGGCGCCGAGGACCAGGAGCGCATCGACATCGGGCTGAAGATCTCGCCCGTGCCCTTGAAGATGGAGGGCCTGGACCGGAACCTCGTGGGGCTGGGCAGCTACATCGCGAATGCCCAGGCCGGCTGCACCGACTGTCACACCCAGCCGGGCTATGCCCCCGGTGGCGACCCGTTCCAGGGGCAGCCCGAGCAGATCAACACCACGAACTTCCTCGCGGGAGGGAGGCCCTTCGGGCCGGGCATCGTCTCCTTCAACATCACCCCGAATGCGCAGGGCCTCCCAGGTGGAAAAACCTACGAGCAGTTCCTCGCGGTGATTCGGACAGGGCATGACCGAGGCATCATCCTCCCGGTGATGCCCTGGCCCACCTATGCGAAGATGCGCGACCAGGACTTGAAGGCCGTCTACGAATACCTCCGGGCCATTCCTCCCGCCCAGCCGGGGATGGCCCCGCCGCCGCCCCCCTGAGCGAGGCGCCCGCGGCCGCCCCTCCTCGTGGCATGCATTCGACCGGGATTGTGCGCTCACCTCGGCGGTTCAGCGGGGTTAGAGTGCGCTCCGGCGAGGGGGCGGCTGAAAAGACATGGCGACGAGGAAAAGCGAGGACCAGGAGCGGCTCATCGACCGCGACCTCACCGCGGTGGCGCGGGAGGGGAAGTTGCCGGCCGCGCACGGCGTGGACGCCGCGGTGACGGAGGTGCTCGGCCTGCTCACGCGAGGGGGCAAGCACCCGCTCCTGGCGGGTGAGCCCGGCGTGGGGAAGAGCGCCCTGGTGCAGGAGGTGGCACGGCGCATCGCCGAGGGCCGCGTGGACGCCGGGCTGGCGAACGCCCGGCTGGTGGAGGTCTCCGTCGCCAACATCCTGGCACGCAGCACCCAGCGCCAGGCCGCGGAGAGCTTCGAGGAGCTGCTTGCCTACCTGGCCCGGCACCCCTGCCCCATCGTCTACATCCGGGACCTGCCCGCCGCCCTCGGGGGCCCCCTGGCGCCCGTCGCCGTGCGAGGCCTGCGCACCGGCGGCCTGCGCTTCATCTTCGAGACCGAGCCCAAGCGCGTGCAGGAACTGCTTCGCTCCGACGAGGCGCTCGCCGAGCGGCTCCACCTGCTCCTCCTGCACGAGCCCCCGGCGGAGAAGGCGCGCTGGGTGCTGGGCCGCGTCGCCGAGGAGCTGGAGCGCGAGCTGCGCCTGCCCATCGACCCGGCGGCGTGCGACCTGGCGCTGCGACTGTCGTTCAAGTTCCTGCTCGCGCAGCGCATGCCGCGCAAGGCCATCGAGCTGCTCAAGGAGACAGCGGCCGAGGCGGCGAGCGCGGCCAAGGACCACGTGGGCCCGGAGGACGTGCTGAGCCGCTTCTGCGCGGCCACGCGCCTGCCCCGCTTCGTCGTGGACGACGCGATGCCGCTGGACCTGGACGAAACGGAGCGCTTCTTCGGCGAGCGCCTGCTGGGACAGACGGACGCAGTGGGCGCGGTGCTGCGCTCGGTGGCGCTGCTCAAGGCCGGCCTCAACGACCCGCGCCGCCCCCTGGGCGTGTTCCTCTTCGCGGGGCCCACGGGCGTGGGGAAGACGCAGCTGGCCAAGCTGCTGGCGGAGTACCTCTTCGGCTCGGCGGACAGGCTGGTGCGCCTCAACATGGCGGACTACCCCAACGACGGCGACGAGAGCGTCCCGTTCGGCGCGTCCTGGGCCCCGGCCCTGGAGACGCGGCGGGGCGAGCTGAGCGCGCTGCTGGACGGCAAGGTGTTCACCGTGCTGCTGCTCGACGAGTTCGAGAAGGCGGCGCGCAGTGTCCACGACCGCTTCCTCCAACTCTTCGACGAGGGCACATTCGTCAATGGCGCCGGGGAGACGGTGTCGTGCAACAACACGCTCATCGTCGCCACGTCCAACGTGGGCGCCGAGGTGTACCGAGAGTCCGGCCTGGGCTTCACGGGCACCCGCCGCGCCGAGGAGATGGTCCCTGAGGTGGACCGGCGCATCAGCGAGGCCTTCCGCCCGGAGTTCCTCAACCGCTTCGACGCCATCTGCCACTTCCGCCCGCTGTCCAAGGTGGACATCCGGAAGATTGCCCAGCGCGAGGTCGGCCGCGTCCTCCAGCGCGAAGGCATCCGCGCGCGGGCCCTGGACGTAGAGGTGACGCCCGCGGTGGTGGACCTGCTGGTGGAGCGGGGTTACTCGCCGCAGTTCGGCGCGCGCTACCTGCAGCGCGAAATCGAGAAGACGCTCACCGCCGCGCTGGCGGTGGAGATTGCCCGCAGGCCGCTGCCGCCAGGCACGCCCGTCCGCGTCGAGGCCCGAGCGGGCAGCCGCGTCACCGCCGTCGCGGAGCCCGCGGCGCCGCCTCCCTCCCCCACCGCGCAGCTCCTGCTGCCGTCCGCCCGCGCGGCGCCGGTGAAGCGGCGGCTCGACAAGAAGTCCCTCCTGTTCGAGATGGACCGGCTGGTGGGCAAGACACGGGCCCTGGCGGAGTCCGCGGGCCGACCCGAGCTGGAGGCCCGTCGCGCGGCCCTGCTGGCGGAGACCCAGGCGCCCAACCTCTGGGATGACCCCACGCACGCGGCCGAGGTCATCCGCGCCTTCCGCACCGTGGAGGCGCACATCAACGAGCAGGAGCGGCTGGAAGCCGCGTGCCTCTTCGCGCGCCGGCTGGTTCGCGAGGCGAAGAACGAGGTGCAGCTCGCCTCCGCCGCGAGGCAGGTGGAGGACGTGGCGCGCGAGGTGCAGATGGCGGAGGCGCTCCACGCCTCGGGCGCCACCACCCAGGACACGGAGGCGCTGGTGGACATCTGCGCCAGCGACTCGGTGGAGGCCCAGGACACCTGGGTCCAGGAGCTGGCCACCATGTACCTGGGATGGGCCCAGCGGCGCGGCTACGAGGCCGTCGCGGTCGCCGAGGCCGAGGAGCCCGCGCGCGTCGTCGTGCGCATCGCGGGCCCTGGCGCCTATGGCTTCCTCGCGGGCGAGGCGGGCCTGCACCGGCGGCTGGAAGACGAGAAGCGCCAGCGCGCCTACGTGCGCGTCCACCGCGGCGGCTCGATACCTCTGGAGGAGCTGGAGCTGCTGGAAGTCCAGGGCCGCCCGATGAAGAGCCACGAGGGCGCCTACCTCCAGCGCGTACGCACCGAGGTCACGGTGAAGGACGAGTCCTCCGGGCGCGTGCTCACCCTCACCGGCGCGGCCGAGGTGGAGGAGCTGAAGGACATCGCCGCGCGCGTCGTGTCCGGGCAGGGCAGCAACACGGACGAGGCGCGGCGCTACTACGTAGGAAGAAGTCCTCGCGTGGAGGACCCTCGCACCGGCGCGGGCACGCCCCGCGTCAAGGACGTGCTGCGCGGCGAGCTGGATGTCTTCATCGCCGCGTGGATTTCACGGCCTCCCGCGGAGACTCCGTCGCCCGGCAACTGACGGGCGAAGGAATGGACTTCAGCGAGCCATGTCCACGATTCGGAGCGTCGAAAGGCGCTCCGAGTTGGAGGCCATGGACTGCCCGAGCCGCCCGGCGCTCTCCGGGAAGGGCCCCCGCGCCACCTCATGCCCAGAGGGGCTCAGCACCTGGGCGACCACGTGGTCGAACCCCTTCTTCAGTCCCATGGACTGGTGCGGCTGGCCGTTGGCGTCCGCCACCATGTAGAGCGAAGACTCCAGCTCGGGCGGGGGCGCCTCTCCATGCTGGAGAAAGACGTTCTTCATGTGCTCGATGGACTCGCGGTGGCTCTTCTTGATTTCACGCCGGGCCATCCCCTTGAAGAGCCCCGGCACGTCCCGCAGGTCCACGTGGATCAGGACGATGGGCTTCTCCGCGCGCAAGTCATAGATGAACGAGTAGGCGTGCTGGCGCAGCTCGTCCCGGGAGCCCCGGTTGGCGTACAGCACCAGCGTGGGACGGCCCTTCCCGACCGGGACAGCACGGTCGAAGACGTCTTTCAGCTCGGCGGCCTGGGCGGGAATCGCTCCCAGCAGGCCCATCAGACATGCGAGCACGGCGAGTTTCTTCATGCAGCGGGTTCCTTTTCCTGAGCCTGCGGTGGCTCGGACGAACACGGGGGAGTCATATTCGAATCCCCTGACACGATGTGGTGTCACAACGGCCCTCCTGGTGGGTGGACCGCGCGCCCCGGGCAGGCCCGGCTGGTTGCCCGGCGTCCAGCACGTCTGCTATCGGACTTCTCATACCGCTCGGAGCTGCCTGGATGCGGTTGGGGGAATCCATGTTCATGTCGCCCAGGGGATGTCGAAGCGTCGTCGCGCTGCTGCTCCTCATGCTCGCGGCCCCTGCGTCCGCCGCGACGCCCTTCGACGAGGGGATGGTCACCATCACCCTGGATGACGGCTGGGCCACGCAATACACGCTGGCGCGTCCCGAGCTCAACGCGCGGAGCATCCCCGCCACCTACAGCCTCGTCACCCTGGCCATCGACGAGGGATGGACTGGCTACATGAACGTGGCCCAGGCCCAGACGCTCGTCGCCGAGGGCAATGACATCGCCAGCCACACCCTGACCCACCAGGACCTGACAACGCTCGCCCCCGCTCAGCTCCTGGCCGAGTTGCAGGACTCCCGCGCGTGGCTGGAGAGCGCGCTGGGGCTGCCCGCCGTCCCGAACCTCGTGGTGCCCTACGGCATCCAGAACGGGCCGGTCCTCGACGTCATCCGCCAGCATTACGCCAGCAGCCGCACGGTGAACGCGGGCCGCAACTACCGCGACTCCGTCATCTACGAGCTGCGCGCCAACGACGTGGCCCGGCCCGTCCCCGTCAGCACCGTCCAGGGCTGGGTGGAGCAGGCCATCGCGGAGAAGAGCTGGCTCATCCTCGTCTTCCACGAGTTCGTGAACGGGACGCCGACGCGAGAGACCCAGTACAAGACGTCCGACTTCGCGAACATCCTCGACTACGTGCAGACGCGCGGCGTGCGCACCGTCACGCTGGCCGAGGGTCTGGCCCTGACGGAGCGGCGCACCGAGCCGGACCTGTCGTTGGGGCTCTCCATCTACACCGACGCGCTCCAGAACGGCTTCGCCAACTGGAGCTGGGCGGACCACTCGCTGGACGAGACGGGCGTGGTGCATTCGGGCGCGTCCGCCATCCGCTTCGAGCCGGACACCTGGAACGGGTTGCTCTTCCACCACCACGGGCTGGACCTGGCGCAGTACCGGTCCATCCGCTTCTGGGTCCACGGCGGAACGGCGGGCGGGCAGGCCGTGCGGCTCGTGCTCCACGACGGGGCCCAGGTGCTGGGCACCACCCGCCTGGACACCGCGCTCGGTGGCCCCATTGCCCCAGGCACCTGGCAGCAGGTGAGCATTCCCCTCGCCAGCATGGGCGCGACCACGGGCACGCTGCGCGACCTCTACTTCCAGGACGACTCCGGCACGGACCAGCCGGTGATGTACCTGGATGACGTGGCGCTCGTGCCCCACTGAGCGCGGCGTGGCTCCTTCGCGCCCCACGCCTGTCATCGAGCGGGCGTGGCCTGCGCGGGCGACAGGAGGCCGAGGAGGTGCGGCTGCCCGTCCTCCGCCATCACCCGGTAGGCGACGCCACCCTCGGACTGGGGCGCGGTCTGGAAGACGACGCGCGAGGGCAGCAGGAGCGGACGGCGGAACTCCGACGTGAGCGTGAGCGCGGACGCGTCGGCGGCCTCGCCCATCTCCGCCACACAGCGGCCCACGGTCCACATGCCGTGAGCGATGGCGCGAGGGAAGCCAAACAACCTCGCCGTGAGGCCGTACAGGTGGATGGGATTGTAGTCTCCCGAAGCCCGGGCATATCGGCGTCCGGCGTTCTCCGGAACGGACCAGCTCGCCGGGCGGCTGTTCGCGAAGCGCTGCGCTTCATCCGTGGAGGGCGCACGCCCCGCCTCTCGGGGACGCTCCCCCATACCGGGAAGGCGGCGGAGCATGGTGGTGACGGCGCTCCACACCAGGACGCCGTCCTCCTCGACCTCGGTGTGTAGATCCAGCTCGCGCCCCTGTCGGGCCTCGCGCTGGCCCTCGACCCAGGCGTGTACGGAGAAGCGAGCACCCTCCGACAGGCGCCGGCGCTGGTGGATGTGATTGCGCACATGCACCATGCCCAATAGCCGGTAGGGAAAGTCCGGGTGGTTGAGCAAGCTCAGGTGCAACGGCATCGCGAGCACCTGCGGAAAGGTCAGCGGCAGCGCGCCGTCCTCCGGAAAGCCACACACCTCCCGGTAGCGCGCGAGCTGTCTGGAGTCGGGCGTGAAGCCTCGCAGGCGCACGTCCAGCCGGGGCACCTCCCCCGGACGCGAGGGCCTGCGCGCCACGGCGGCACGCAGCAGCTCCCTTGCAAGCAGGGGGGGCTTGGACAGCTCGAGCGACGACGGAGTGTGGGACACGTTGAGGCTCCGGGATGACGCAGTCAGACGAGCCCCATGGCAGCACGTACGCGGCTTCCCGGGAAGCACGGCCAGCACCTCGCACGTCCAGGAGCGTTACACGGAGGAGAAGAACCACGAGGCCCGCGCCATGCCGGGACGCGCCCACACTCCGCTGAACCACACCTGCGCACATGACTATGCGCGCCCCGGGGCACCTCGCGCAGGCCGGCCCCACCCGCCCGCGATGGCTCCCGCCCCCTCCGGCTGCAGCCCACCCGAGCCCGCTGAAGCCGCCAACCGGGCGGGCCGCCGTCACTTTCTGACGCAGCCGACGGAGTGAGTCCTTAGACTTCGCCCAATGCTTCACGTCATCCCCCTGGGCGGCCTGGGCGAAATTGGCCTCAACTCCATGGTCGTCGCCTGCCGTGGGGAGATGCTGCTCATCGACGCCGGGTTGATGTTCCCCTCCTCGGGGATGCCCGGCGTGGACATCATCATTCCGGACTTCAGCTACCTGAAGCAGAACGCCGCGCAGCTCCAGGGCGTACTGCTGACGCACGGCCATGAAGACCACGTGGGCGCGCTGCCCTACCTGCTCAACGAGGTCCCGGTCCCCGTCTACGGCACGCGCTTCACGCTGGCCATGGCGCGCCACCGGCTGGAGGAGCTGGGGCTGGAGGCGGACCTGCGCGAAATCGAGCCGCGCGAGCCCTTCTCCGTCGGCACCGCCTTCCGCGTGGAGGCCAGCCGCGTCACGCACACGGTGCCGGACGCGGTGGGCTACATCCTGCGCACGCCCGAGGGCACCCTCATCCACACCGGGGACTTCAAGCTGGATCCGGACCCCATCGACGGGCTGCGCACGGACCTGGAGCGCTGGGGCGAGGCCGGCGAGGAAGGCGTGCTGTGCCTCCTCTCCGACTCCACCAACTCCGAAGTGACGGAGGAGACGGGCAGCGAGCGCGTGGTGGAGCAGACCTTCGAGCGCCTCTTCCAGGACGCCACCGGGCGCATCGTCGTCGCCCTCTTCTCCTCCAACCTGCACCGCGTGCGGCACCTCCTCGCCCTGGCCGAGCGGCTGGGCCGCAGGGTGGCCCTCCAGGGCCGCAGCATGATTCGCAACGTGGAGATGGCGCGGGAGATGGGCTACCTCGACGTGCCCGACTCCCTCTTCGTCCACCTGGACACGGTGCCGATGCTGCCCGCGCAGCGCGTGCTGCTGCTGACCACCGGCGCCCAGGGAGAGCCCCGGGCCGGGCTGTCCCAGCTCGCATCGGGTGAAGGGCCGGTGCGCCTCGGCCCCGGGGACCTGGTGGTGCTCAGCTCGCGCCCCATCCCCGGCAACGAGCGTTCCGTGGGCGCGCTCATCGACGCCCTCCAGTGGCGTGGCGCGCGCGTGGCCTATGCCCAGTTGGAGCCGGGCGTCCACGTCTCCGGCCACGCCAGCCAACCGCAGCAGCGGCGCGTGCTGGACCTGGTGCGCCCGGCCCACTTCATCCCCGTCCACGGCGAGGGCCGCCACCTGCACAAGCACCTGCTCACCGCGCGCGAGGCCGGCCTGGAGCCCGCCCAGTGCCTGCTGGCGCAGGACGGCGACATCGTCACGTTCGAGGAGGGCCGGGGCCGCTTCACGGGCAGCGTGCCCGCGGGCCGCATCCTCAAGGACCGCTTCGGCAGTGGGCTGGTGACGCCGGACACCCTCCAGGAGCGCATCCGCCTGTCGGAGACGGGCGTGGTGGCCGCGGTGGTGGTCCTCCAGCGGGAGTCCCAGAAGGTGGTGGCGGGGCCCCAGCTGTCCGGCCAGGGGCTCTCCCTGGACGAACAGGTGCTGCTCTCCCGGGTGGCCCAGGACGCGCGGGTGCTCTTCGAGGAACTGTCCCCCACCCTGCGGGGCGACGATGCCCTGGTGAGAGAGGAACTCACCCGGGCCGTGCGCCGGGCCTTCAAGGCGCACACCACCAAACGCCCCCTGGTGGTGCCCTTGGTCGTCCGGGTGTAGGTATGGTAAGGGCCGCTGCCCATGCCATCCTTCGACGTCGTCTCGAAAATCGACCTCGCTGAGCTCGACAACGCGGTCAACCAGACCAAGAAGGAGATCAGCACCCGCTACGACTTCCAGGGCAGCCACGCCGACGTGGTGCTGGCCCCGGACCATACCTCCATCACCGTGAAGGCCAACAGCGAGGACCGCGTCCAGGCCGCCAAGGAGGTCCTCCTGGCCAAGCTGGCCAAGCGCAACATCAGCCTGTTCGCGCTGGAGTACGGCCCCGTCGAGAAGACGGGCCTGCACAACGTGAAGCAGGTCATCAAGCTCCAGCAGGGCATCCCGGTGGAGAAGTCCAAGGAGCTGGTGAAGCTGCTGAAGGAGTCGAAGATGAAGGTCCAGGGCTCCATCCAGGCCGACCAGCTTCGCGTCACCGGCAAGAACCGGGATGACCTCCAGGCGGCCATCGCCCTGTTCCGCAAGGAGCAGGACCGGCTGAAGCTGGACATGCAGTTCATCAACTTCCGCGATTGAAGAGGCCCATGCGCGCTGCCGCCCTGTCCTTCTGCCTCCTGTTCTGCGCCCCGAGCGTGGCGTCCGCCCAGGCGGACCGTCCCACCAAGGCGGTTCCCACCCTCGCCAAGCCCCCGCGCATCCAGGGGGGCCTGAAGGCCTTCGCCTCGCCGATGGTGCTCAAGCCCGTCGCCGCCGAGGGCGCCACCGCGGCCTTCACCGCCAAGGTGGGCGCGCGCAAGGACACGCTCTACGTGGGCGTGGAAGCCACCGACGACCAGCTCCAGGCCGGGGACCTGCTCACCCTGTCCCTCTACTTCCCGGGCACCGGCCCCACGTCCACCGGCTACACGTGGCGCTTCGCGTTCGACGGCAAGCGCGCCTCGGAAGCGAACAGCGGCACTCCACGGTTCGCCCAGGACCTGGTGACGGCGGCCGTGCAGCGCCAGGGCAACACGCTGCTGCTGATGGCGTCCGTGCCCGTGCGCGCCTTCCCCCGCTTCCCCGCGGTGGACCCGCTGGCGATGGAGCTGTGCCTCACCTACGAGGACCGCGACAGCGCCGACTCCCAGGTGGCCTCCATCTCCAACTGCCAGAGCGGCAACATGGTGGGCGACGCGCTGCGGCTGCCGGAGGAGCTCCGCAAGGGCCTCAAGCTGAAGCCACCGGAGAACGTGACCTCGCTCGAGCCCCATCAGGACGGCTGGCTGGGCTGGGACTACATGAGCCATCCGGCCTGGGCCCAGGCCGACGACGAGCTGACGCCCGCCTCCCTGCGCACCCTGGTGGCGCCCCAGGCCATCATCCCGTCGACCGCCGATTTGAACGTGCCGGACACGCTCAGCCTGCCGGACGATGGGCGCATCGTCACGGTGGTGACTGGGAAGAACCCCTACGCCGTCGCGGGTCAATGTGACGCCGACGATGAGCTGCGGCTGGGCTTCTACCTGGTCGCCGGAAAGACGGCCCAGCGGGTGCTCGAGTGGCCGGCCGCGACCTGCGCGCTGGGACGCACGTCGTCGGTGGAGTTGGATGAAGAGGGCGTGCTGTCCATCCGTTACTCGAACGGCACGTCCATGAACTTCGCCTGGAGTGGGACGCACTTCTCGCGAACCGAACTCGGAAAGCGGTAGACGCAGTGGAAACCACCAAGAGCCTGTACATGATGACCCTCGGCTGCCCGAAGAACCGGGTGGACTCCGAGGTGATGCTGGGCACGCTGCGGCACCGCGGCTACACGCTGGTGCAGGAGCCCTCCGACGCCCAGGTCATCGTCGTCAACACGTGCGCCTTCATCGGCCCCGCCAAGCAGGAATCGGTCGACTCCATCCTGGAGATGGCCGAGCTGAAGAAGTCCGGGGCCTGCCAGACGCTGGTGGTGACGGGCTGCCTGTCCCAGCGATACGGCGAAGAGCTGGCCAAGGAGATGCCGGAGGTCGACCACTTCCTGGGCACCAGCGCCTACGCCCAGATTGGCGACCTGCTGGCCGCCGAGGCGTCGCCGCGTCAGGTGATTCCGGACCCCGACTACATCCACGACGCCAACACGCCGCGCATCAACTCGATGCCGAAGTACACGGCGTACCTCAAGATTTCCGAGGGCTGCGACAACGCCTGCGCCTTCTGCATCATCCCCACGCTGCGCGGCGGGCAGCGCTCGCGGACCATCGACGACATCGTCACCGAGGCGAAGCAGTTGGCGGACAGCGGCGTGCAGGAGCTGAACCTCGTCGCGCAGGACCTGACGGCCTACGGGCATGACCTGCCCGGCAAGCCGAAGCTGCATGACCTGCTCAAGGCGCTGGTCCAGGTGGACGTGAAGTGGATCCGCCTCCACTACGCCTACCCGCGCGTGTTCCCGGACGAGCTCATCGAGGTGATGGCGTCGGAGCCGAAGATTGCCCGCTACCTGGACATGCCCGTGCAGCACGTCAGCGACAAGCTGCTGCTGTCCATGAAGCGCGGCCGCAACTCGGAGTTCCTCAAGGGCCTGCTGACCAAGCTGCGCGAGCGCGTGCCCGGGCTGGTGATGCGCACCTCGCTCATCGTCGGCCTGCCGGGTGAGACGGAAGAGGATTTCGAGATGCTGAAGGAGTTCGTGAAGACGCAGCGCTTCGAGCGCCTGGGCGTCTTCCAGTACTCCGACGAAGAGGGCACCGCGGCCTACAACCTGCCGGACAAGGTGCCGCAGAAGCTCATCGAGCGCCGCTGGCGCGAAATCATGGCCATCCAGAAGCGCATCAACCGCGAGCAGAACAAGAAGCTCGTCGGCGCGCGGCTGGAGGTGCTGGTGGAAGGCCCTGCGCCGGAGACGGAGCACCTGCTGGTGGGCCGCCACCAGGGCCAGGCGCCGGACATCGACGGCATGGTCTACATCAACGACGGCCTGGCGTACCCGGGCGAGCTCGTCACCGTGGAGGTGACGGAGGCCCACGACTACGACCTGGTCGCCCGCGTGGTGGAGCGCCCGGACCCGAAGCAGCGCGCGCACACCGCGCGCGACGCGCATCCGGCCCCTGTGCCGCTGTCGCAGCTGCAGCGCCCGGCGCCTCGCGCGGAGTAGGCGCGAAGCCACCGGACGCCGCGGGAGCCCTCAGCGCGAGGGCTCCTCCAGCACCAGGGTGCGCCCCGGGCTGACGGCGCGCAGGCGCTCGCGCAGCTTCTCCCGGTCGGCCTTCGCCGACTTGGGCGTCGCCGCCAGCTTCTCGTGCAGCTCGCGCGCGGTGGCGTCGTACCAGTCCTCGCGCACCGGCCCGCCTTCGGCCACGTGCCGCGAGATGCCCGCGAGCAGCCGGCAGCAATCCTCCCAACCCGCGTCCTGTTGCGGCCCGCCCTGCTCCCGGGTGAAGGCGATGGCATCATCCAGCGTCCGCCCATCCTGCAGGTACACGTTGACGAGCGCCCGGGCCGCGCGGTTCGCCGAGTCCCGCATGCTGAGCCACAGGTACCAGGCCTTCCCCTCGGGCGCGGGGGACTCCACGGCGTAGATTTCGGTGATGGGCGCGGGCGCGCCATCCGGCCCCTGGCCCACGAGCCCCGCCTCGGGCGACACCCGCAGCACGAACGCGTCCATCGGCAGCTTCAGCGCTTCGGCCAGGAGGCTTCCGGGTGTCTCGCTCACCAGGCGCCGGGCCAGGTCCGCGGCCACCACGTAGCGGTGGCGGCCCCGCTCCTCGTGCACCACCAGGTGCCAGTCGCGCAGCACGGCCTGGAGGTTGGTCTGCGCCCATTGCTGGCGGAACTCGAAGGTGTCCACGCCCTTGCGGCGGCAGATGTCATCCAGCATGAAGCGGAGCGCGTCCAGCATCTCCGGGTCCTTCAACATGTCGACGTAGCGCGTGTGGCCCACACGCTCCGCGACACGCTCGATGATGGCCAGCAGCCCGAAGCGGATGGCGCCACTCGCGTCCTGCACCGACAAGCGGCCACGCTCCACGTCCTTCGTGAGCGCGTCGTACATTCGCGTGACGCCCTCCTTCTCCAGGTAGCGGCGGGCCAGCTCGATGGAGCGGCGCTGTTCGGTGTACTGGTGGTCGAACTCGGTGGGAGACGGTCGCATGTGGGCAGAGGAGAACGCAGCTCCCCGTCCCCTGTCCAGGCAACGCTAACGTGGGTCCTCGGGCTCCAGCTCCCGCTCCTCCGGAGGGGGCTCACGCGAGGAAGCGCCACGCGACGGCGCCGCCACGCCCTCACCCAGTGGCGTGGGCTGGCACTCACAGACGGTGCGGCGTGACGCCGCCTCCGTGACGAACGCGCACGCCGTCGGGCACTCGGGCTGGCGGCCCTCCTCGAACAGGGCCAGGGTGAAGCCGCGGGCAGAGGACAACGCCGCATGGCAGGCCGGCAGCGTCTGCGCGAGCGAGCGCCAGGGCACGCGGTGCTGCGTGGTCAACCCACGGCTGGTGGCGGGAAAGCTGAGCCCCACGCCACACCCCATGGCGAGCTTCTGCCCATCCGGCCCCAGCGGCTCGAGGTGGAGCCGCCCGCCCTCAGGCAAGTCCCTGAACACCCCACCGCTGACGGACAGGCTGCCGTCGGGCTCGCGACGCACGTGCAGGCCGTAACACGCCTCTTCGCTGAAGGCGCCATCGAGCGCGGCGCAGTGCCTCGGGGTGGAATCCCCCGCCGGCTCCAGCCGGGGACGCCGCAGCACCAGGGCGCCCCCCTTCACGTCGAGCGTCGCGGTGAAGCGGCCCCAGACGTCCGGCCCCAGGCGGCCCAGGCTGCTCGGCGAGTCCCAGCGCCCGGCCGCCTCCACCACCAGCGGGCGAGCCCCCACGCCTTCGGCCACCTCCACCGCATCCAGGGCGAAGGTTCGCGGCGGCAGGTTCGCCGCCGTCTCCAGCGGTTGCAGGCCCTGCGCCTCCGCGAGCCGCACCGACACCCGGGAGAAGGGCTCACGTGAGCCGAGCACGAAGGGGCCGGTGAGCTCCGCGCCCCCTTGCGTCATCCGCGCGGCCAGCAGAGGCCAGTCCCCCAGCGGCTCGCGGCTGAGCGCCACGACGTGGACCTCACGTGAAGCCTCCGGCGCGGCCGCTTCCGCGGCGTAGTCCGCGCGAGGGCGTGAGGCGCTGAAGGTGACCTCCCGCCGCAGCGGGTCCACGGTGAGCGCGTAGGCCTCCAGGACGTCCGCGCCCAGCGTCACCGCACAGGTCTTCTCACCGGACAGCCCCGCCGTGCGCACGGGCGACGGGACGGGCCCCACGGAGAAGACGGGCAGCGGCACCACGGGCCACGTGCGGAAGCCTCCCGCGGGCTCGGGCGCGCGGATGGTGCCCTCGGGCGCGGGCGGCGCGCCCTCGAAGCAGCCACGCGCCACGAGCGAGAGCGGCCTCGCCACATCCAGCACCACCGGCACCGGGCGCTTCCCCAGACGGCCGGCCACGGTGAGCCGCAACGCGGGCGAGGCCAGCAGCGGCAAGGTCTGCCCGTGAAAAACCCGGGGACGCGAGGCCCCCGGGGCGGGCTCCCGGTGGCACCCGGCCCCGGCCAGCCCCAAGAACCCCACCAGCAGGAACGCGCGACGCACGTTCCGCAGGTTACTGCTTCTTGGTCTTGGTGAAGTCATCCACGCGGGTGTCGTCGGGCACGTCCAGCTTGAAGCTGTCCGCGTCGATGCCCACGTTCGTCTTCAGGTTGAGGAAGGAGATGGTGTTCTCGCTGCCGTCCGGGTCCACCACCGTGCTCTTCAGCACCTGGGCCGTGGAGGGGTCCACCTCCAGCCGCACCTGGCGGAACCGCGGCTCGTTCTTCAGCGGATCCAGCACCAGCAGCGTGCCCTTGCAGTCCTTGCAGGCCCCCTTGGTGATGGCGAACTCGTCCGCCAGCTTCCCCTGTCCGAAGAGGAACGTCACCGACGCGGAGAGCTGGCTGGTGTCCACGCTGCCCACGGTGAGGCTCTGCGCGGCCGGGTCGTACGCGTACACCTTGTTACCCGCCAGCACGAAGGTGCGCGGCGAGGGCGTCTGGTACTCCCAGCGCATCAGGCCGGGCTTCTTGTACGTGACGACGCCCTCGGAGGTCTGCGTGCGGCGGAAGGTCTTGTACTTGTAGTCCTGCCGGAAGCTCGAACGGAAGTCGCCGGTCTTCTCGTAGAAGGCCTGCATCCGGTCCACCAACGACTTCACCTCTGGCGTCATCGCGGGCTTCGCGGGAGCGGGAGCCGGGGCTGCCTGCGCCGCGGGAGCGGGCTTCACCGGCTCGGCGGCGGACGTGGCGGAAGCGGACAGGAGCGTGGCGAGCAGGGCTTCGAGAAACATGGCGTGCATCTCCAGGCAGGCCCGGGGGGCCCGCAGTGTCCATCTAAACCATCCCGACGGGGCCTGGGCCCCGGCATTCACGGGGCCTTCTTGAAGAGGCGCTTCCTCTGTTTGATGGCCAGCACGTAGAAGCGCTCTCGCAGGGCCTGGGCATCCTCGGGGGACAGGTCTCCCGACTGGCCCAGGTGCTCGTCCCGCCAGGCAATCGCCCGGCTGATGCAGGCGGAGGCCGCGGCGGAGATGTTGAGGCTCTGGCTGAAGCCCTTCATGGGCACCCAGAACGTCCCATCCACCCCGGCCAGCACGTCCTCGCTCACCCCGTGCCGCTCGTTGCCGAACACGAGCGCCATCTTCCCGTCGAAGCGCAGCGTGTAGAGGCTGGCGGCGCCGTCCTGGATGGCGGAGGCGTACAGGGAGAAGCCGCGTGACTTCAGGTGCTCGCGGCACTCGGCGAACGTCTTGTACAGCTTCACGTCCAGCCACTTGTCACAGCCCTGGGCCACCCTCGAGTTGGGGACGAAGGGGGCCTCCGGGTTGATGACGATATGGACCTCTTGAACGCCCATGGACTCGCAGGTGCGGAGCACCGCGGCCATGTTGAAGCTGTCCTCCAGCCGGTCGAGGACCACGGTGAAGTTGCGCGTGCGATGACTGACGACGCGATCAATCTTCTCCTTGCGCACGTCGAGCAGGAATTTCTCCGGCTCGAAGGCCTCCCGCTCATAGCGCTCATAGCGCGCACCACCGCCCGACATGGCGTCAGCTCCTCCTGCCGGCCGGCTTGCGCGCCGGAGACTTCTTGGTGGTGACGGGCTTCTTCGACGCGGCCTTGCGCGTGGACGCCTTCTTCACCGCACCAGCGCCCGACTTGCGAGCGAGAGCAGCCTTCTTCACCGCAGCAGCGCTCGACTTACGAGCGGGAGCTGCCTTCTTCGCCGCAGCAGCGCCCGGCTTGCGAGCGGGAGCAGCCTTCTTCACCGCAGCAGCGCCCGGCTTGCGCGCGGAGACAGCCTTCTTCGCAGCGGCAACCTTCGGCTTGCGCACCGATGCCTTCTTCGCAGCAGCCTTCGGCTTATGCGCCAGCGCCTTCTTCGCATCAGCGCCCGACTGCCGCGCCGGTGCCTTCTTCACCGCAGTCGCCGGCTTACGCGCGGAAGCCTTCTTCGCGGAGGCCGCACCACCCGTTTCCGCCTTCCGGGCGCGGGCGGCCTTTTCGGGAAGCGCCACATGGAGCTTGTCCATACGGCCCGTGAACAGCACCTCCGCCACGGTGTCCATCAGCGCCTGCATGCCCTCGCCCGTGGCACAGGACACGGGGTAGACGCGAATGCCACGCTCACGCAGCGCCTGGGCGAAGGGCTCGAGTCGGGCCTGGGCATCTGGCAGATCCTGCTTGTTGGCCGCCACCACCTGAGGCTTGGCCCCCAGCTCCGGGCTGTACTTGGCCAGCTCCGCGTTGAGCACGTCGAAGTCGTGCAGGGGCGAGCGCCCCTCGCCTTCCGCCCCCATGTCGATCAGGTGGATCAGCACCTTGCACCGCTCCACGTGGCGCAGGAACTGGTGGCCCAGGCCGACGCCCTCGCTGGCGCCCTCGATGATGCCGGGGATGTCCGCCATGACGAAGGACAGGCCGTCCTTGTACTGGACCATGCCCAGGTTGGGCACCAGCGTGGTGAAGGGGTAGTCAGCAACCTTTGGCCGCGCCCGGCTCACGCGCGAGATGAAGGTGCTCTTGCCCGCGTTGGGGAAGCCCAGCAGGCCCACGTCCGCCAGCAGCTTCAGCTCCAGGCGGAGCGTCAGCTCCTCGCCCTTCGTCCCATCCTGGGCGAAGCGCGGCGTCTGCCGGGTGGACGTCGCGAAGTTCATGTTGCCCAGGCCCCCGCGCCCTCCCTTCGCCCCCACCCAGCGCTGGCCGGCCTCGCTCAGGTCCACCAGGAACTCGCCGGTGGTGGCGTCCTTCACCAGGGTGCCCACGGGCACCTTGAGCACCAGGTCCTCGGCGGCGCGACCGTTACAGTCGCTGCCCATGCCGTGCTCGCCATTCCTGGCGCGGTGGTGCTGCTGGTAGCGGTAGTCGAGCAGCGTGGTGAGCTGCGGATCCGCCACGAAGATGACCGAGCCGCCGTTGCCGCCGTCTCCCCCGTTGGGGCCACCGCGATCGATGTACTTCTCCCGACGGAATGCGACGGCTCCGTTGCCGCCATCCCCCGCCTTCACGAAGATGCGGACCTCGTCGACGAACTTCATCTGGGACTCCTGGATAAACGAAAAGCGGGCCGCCCCCGCATCCCGCTGCCGGAAGGGCGCGTGGACTGGAGAAGCGACCCGCTCGTGGGTACCGCACGGTTGCTGGCCTCAGGAGCCAGCCAGCCGTCAGGCGCTCGCCTGCTCTGCGGCGGCCGGGTAGACCGAGACCTTCTTGCGGTCGCGGCCCAGGCGCTCGTACTTCACCACGCCGTCCACCACCGAGTAGAGGGTGTAGTCGCGGCCGAGCTTCACGTTCGCGCCGGCGTGGATGACCGTGCCCAGCTGGCGGACGAGGATGCTGCCCGCCGACACCGTCTCACCGCCGTACACCTTCACGCCACGATACTGCGGGTTGGAATCGCGACCGTTGCGCGAAGAACCCTGTCCCTTTTTATGAGCCATGACACCTTGCTCCTGGAAGTTTGAGGTGAAACCGTCCGGCCTAACCGGCGATGGAGGTGACCTTCACCTCGGTGTACGGCTGACGGTGACCGCGGCGACGGGTCCAGCCCTCCTTCTCCTTCCGGAAGTGGAGGACCTTGCGGTGCTTGTCCTGCGCGAGGACCTTGCCCACCACCTTGGCGCCCGAGACGGTCGGCTGGCCCACCTTCGGGCTGTCCGAACCACCGAGCATCAGGACTTCCGAGAAGGTCACCTCGGCGCCGACGTCGCCCGCGATCTTCTCGATCCGGACCACATCGCCCTCGGCGACGCGGTACTGCTTCCCGCCCGTGCGAATCACTGCGTACATCGTCAAACCCCTGTCATCTGTCGGGTTGGGTCAACCCGTGGAATCGACCGCGCATTTCGGACGGGTGGACCATCCAATCGCGCCAAAGGCGGCGGGATTTACGGGAGATACCCTGGGGAGTCAAGGTGGTTGAAGGATCAGACCGCCACTCCCAGGCCGTTTACTCACCCCCTCAAGCGATGATAACTCGGAAAGCGGGCCTCTGGCCGCCCTTCCGTGGGCCGGCCCGCCAACCTTGAATCGAGGGGGAATCACCATGAAGAAGTTCCTGTTCGGCCTCGTGGCAACCAGCGCTCTCGTCTTTGGCACGGGCTGTGGCAGCAGCGACGAAGACCTGTGCGAAGACTTCTACAGCGGCCTCCAGAAGGTGGCCAAGAAGGGTGAAGCCTGCGGCTCGGATCCCACGCCGGACTCCGACAAGAAGGCCGCTGTCGCTCAGTGCAAGAAGGCGATCAGCAACTGCAGCGATAAGGATAAGGAGATCATCGAGAGCAGCATCGAGTGCCTCGACAAGGTGAAGGCGTGCACGCCAGGCAACGAGAGCCAGTACTTCGGGCAGATGCTCGCTTGCGCCTTCCAGGTCGCCGCGGTCAGCGATAAGTGCAGCAACGCGTTTGACACGGACGACGAGGAGCCGTGACGCGCGCGGCCGACTCTGGCCAATAGAGCCCCAGGGCCCGACTCCTGCATTCAAGGAGGCCGGGCCTTGTCATGTCCGGACACAGCGCCCCCCCGCCCGCCCAGCACCCGGCGGAGCCGCCGGTAGCGCTGGAGCATGTCCACCTCCAGAGGCGCGAGCTTCAACCCCCGCTCGTACTGCTCCAGGGCCTGTGAGAGACGGCCGTCGCGCTCCAGCGCACCGCCGGACTGAAAGTGGACGCGAGCCGAGCCCATGGCCTGGGGCCTTCGAGCGAGGAACTCGCGCCGCAGGGACTCCAGCTGCTCGGCGGTGAGTCCCGCCTCCAGGCACTTCGCGACCCCGCGATGATTGCCCCGCCAGGCATCGTAGAGGGCGCGCTGCGCCGTCGCTCCCAGTGCCTCCGCCGCCTCCCGGATGCGGATGCGCAGCGCCGCCACCTGGGCCCGCTGCGGAGGCGTCAGGGTCTTGCGCTCCAGGGACTCCAGCGAGCGCCAGGCCTCCCGCGTGCGCAGCCGCACTGTCCCCATGTCCGAGTCCGGCGCCAGCGCCAGCACGGCATACGCATCTCCCGCCAAGCGCCGCCGCCACATCTCCAGCGCTCGTACCACCGCCGGATCCTCGACCGTCTGGCGTGTCGGTGCGAGGGGGGCACGAGCCCGCTTCTCGATCAACGCATCCACCGCGGCCTTGAGCACGGTGGTGGCCTCCACGAACTGCACGCTGAAGCCCGTTGGCATCCCCCAGGCACGCGCGTGCGCCGGTGGAACGAGCCGAACCACCTCGCACAGCACCGACAGCGGCCCGGATTCCAGCTCCAGCACCACGGGCAGCCGCGTGCAGAGCGGCGGGAGGACATGCCCCCCGTGGAGGAACAGGCCGCCCCGGGACAGGCCACTGCCCAGCAGCCGCACCGGGCCCTCCCCCGGTCGCAGGACGACCTGCACCGGCAACGCCACGCCAGAGTCCCGAGTCGCCACGGCCTGGATCAGGTGCCTCCGCGATAGGCTCACCGCGGGCGGCCCTGCCCGTGAGCCCGCCGGGAGCCGCGCCCACTCCGCTCCCACGGAGGCCGTCTCCGAAGCGGCGAGCGGCATGGCGGTCACCCAGGACGAGGGCGCCCCCTCCTGCCGAGCCCCACCGCGACCCGCCTTGGCGACGGCCACCTGCAGCGCGTGCCGGAAGGCCTCGATGGTGGGATAGCGGTCCTCGGGCTTCTTGGCCAAGGCCCGCAGGATGACGTGCTCCAGCGCGGCCGAGACGAGCGGATACACCATGCTGAGGGGCGGGGGCTGCCTCAGCTGATGGGCCACGAGCTGCGCGGTCATCCCCTCATCGGTGAAGGGCAGCCGCCCGGTGAGGAGCTGATAGGCGATGACGCCCAGCGCGTACAGGTCCGCGCGGCCATCCACGGCACGCCCCAGGGACTGCTCCGGCGCCATGTACTCGGGCGTCCCGACGATGATGCCCGCGTGCGTCTGGGGCATCTGCGCGTCCCCCAGCTTGGCGATGCCGAAGTCGAGCACCTTGACGAAGGGCATCCCCCGCTTGCGCCGCACCACGAAGATGTTGTCCGGCTTGAGGTCGCGATGAACGATGCCCCGCGCATGCGCGGCCTCGAGCGCGTCACACACCTGGGACAGCACAGAGACGACCGCGCCCGCGGCCAGCGGAGTCCCCACCCACGAGGACAGCGGCGCGCCGTCCAGGAGCTCCATGATGAGGTAGGGGCGCGGCGGGGCCGCATCCATGTCGAAGATGCTGACGATGTTCTCGTGGCCGATGAGATTCACCGCCCGCGCCTCCGCGTGGAAGCGCTGGACCAGCTCCGGGTACATCGTGAGGTGCGCGTGCAGCACCTTCACGGCGACCCGGCTGCCAATCGACACATGCTCGCCCAGATAGACGGACCCCATGCCGCCGCGCCCCAGGCGCTTGACCAGCCGGAAGCTGCCACACCGTGCGCCCACCAAAGGGTCCTCCGCCTCCACCGTCGGAGCACACCGGGGTCGCGGCGCTCCCCCGCTCCCCGCGTCCGCGCGCACCAGCGTCGAGCACATGTCATCCACCCCATGCCGCTGGCCACGCGTCCCACACACTCCACCGCAACTCACTTCGGGCATCCGCCTCCCCCCAACCTGCCGGCGCACCATGGAATCCGGGAGCGCGGGCTTCCACTGACAATGAGTGCGGATGTCATCTGCCACCGCACCCCTGGAGCCACCGTCGCAGGTCAGGGTCCTCTGGCGGACGTTGTGCGTGCCGACAATCCATCAGGGTGGATAGAGTGCGGCGCCATGCCAACCCAGCGCCGCATCCCCGTCGTCAACCTGTCCCACTACCGCACCGGTACGCCGCAGGAGCGCGCCCGCTTCGTCCAGGTCTTCGGCGACGGCTTGAAGGAGTTCGGCTTCGTCACGGTGGAGGGCCACGGAATCGACGACGGGCTCATCCGCAACACCTACGGCGACGTGGAGCGCTTCTTCGCGCTGCCGGAGAGCGCCAAGGCGCGGTACGCCCAGGCCGGGCACGGCGGTCAGCGCGGCTACATCGGCTATGGCCAGGAGCACGCGAAGAACCGCGCGGTGGGCGACCTGAAGGAGTTCTGGCACGTGGGCCGCGAGCTGCCGCCCGGCCACAAGTACCACCAGCTCTATGGCTCCAATGTGTGGCCCACCGAGGTGCCCACCTTCCGCGAGCACACCCTCTCGCTCTTCAACGCGCTGGACGGCGCGGCGGCGGAGATGCTCCACGCGCTCGCCGAGTACTTCGGCGTGGCACGCGACACCTTCAGCGGCATGGCCACGGACGGCAACTCCGTGCTGCGGCTCATCCACTACCCGCCGCTGAAGGAGCGCTTCATCCCCGGAGGCGTCCGCGCCGCCGAGCACGAGGACATCAACCTCCTCACCCTGCTGTGCGAAGGCACCGCGTCCGGCCTGGAGCTGCTCACCCGCGACGGCGAGTGGCTGCCGGTGGACACGCTGCGCGGGCAGATTGTCGTCGACTCGGGCGACATGCTCAGCCGCGTGACGAACGACATCATCCCCGCCACCACCCACCGCGTGGTGAACCCGCGCAGCCAGGACGAGGACACGGTGCGCTACTCGATGCCCTTCTTCGTCCACCCCTACGCGGACTGCGTGCTCCAGGCCCTGCCCTGCACGCGGACGCCCGACACCCCTGAGCGCCACGCCCCCATCACCGCGGATGCCTTCCTCAAGCAGCGCCTGCGGGAGAATGGCCTGCTCAAGTAACGTCTCGTGCCGAACGCCATCGACCGCGTCGAGCTGTTCGCCGTCCAGCCCCGCATCGCGCTGGAGGACTACACCTCGCCCGCCACCTTCGCCGCGAGACACCGGGCGCTGGCGGCCCGGGTGGACGCCCTGCGTGCCCGGGATGCGTCGGGGCAGCCCTGCCACCCCGCCCTCGTGGTGTGGCCGGAGTCGGTGGGCTGGCCCCTGCTCTTCATGGGCCATGTCTCCCAGGTGCGCCGCGGCAAGACGCTCCAGGGCACCTGGAATCGCCTGCTCCTCGCCGAGGCCTGGGGCGTCTGGAAGATGTGGCAGGCCCACCATCCGCCGACGCTGCGGGAGTGTCTGTATGCCGCGCGCTCGCCCCGCATCCACAGGACTCTGTGGGAGACCTTCTCCGGCATCGCCCGGGACTTCGGCCTGTGGGTGGTGGCTGGCAGCGCGCTGCTGCCCGCTGGACGAAGAAGCCAGGACACGCCCGGCTTCGAGCCCGCTGGCGCGCGCACCTACAACACCAGCTACACCTTCTCGCCCGAGGGGCGCTGCGTGGCCCTTGCGCGGAAGGTGAACCTGGTGCCCGGGCGGGAGGACGTGCTTCACCTCAGTCCTGGCCGCCCAGAGGAGCTGCCCGTACTGCAAACGCCCTTCGGCAAGCTGGGGACGCTCATCGGCTACGACGGCTCCCGCAAGCCCCTCACCGACAAGGAGCCCTGGTTCGTCCCCTGCGCGCAGTACCTCGACGCGCTGGGCGTGGACATCCTCGCGCATCCCTCCGCGCATCCCTGGCCTTGGGATGCATCCTGGGCGTTCAGCGCGGAAGGGTCGTCCCAGTGCCCTGGCGAGCAGTGCCGCGATGAGGGCCTCGCGGCCCAGCTCGGTACGTTCGAGCACGTGCGCTACGTCGTGGCCTCGCACCTCGCGGGCGGCCCGCTCGACGCCGACTTCGAGGCGCCCTCGCACATCCTGGAGCGCACGACGCGGGGCGAGGTGCGAGTGCTCGCCCAGGCCCGGACGCTACAAGAGGACGACGTGGTACACGTCACCGTCCCCGCGGTGACGCCCGCCCCGCGTTAGTCGCCGAGCTTCTTCTTCAGCAACTCGTTCACCAGGGCCGGGTTGCCCTTGCCCTTCATGGCCCGCATCACCTGCCCCACGAAGAAGCCGAACACCTGCTTCTTGCCGGCGCGATACTTCTCCGCCTCCCCCGCGTTCTTCGCGAGGATGTCGTCCACCACCGCCTCGATGGCGCCGGCGTCGCTCACCTGCGCCAGGCCCTTCTCCGCGATGATGTCCGCTGGCGCCTTGCCGGTGCGGAACATCTCCCCGAGCACGTCCTTGCCCGCGTTGGCGGACACCGTGCCCTGGTCCACTGCGCTCAGCAGCTCCCCGAGCTGCGCCGGCGTGAAGCGAAGCGCGGTCAGCGGCGTGCCCTCCTCCTTCAGCAGGCGCATCAGCTCGCCCAGGAACCAGTTGGAGAGCTTCTTGTAGTCCTTGTAGTGCCCGGCGCAGGTCTCGAAGTAGTCGGCCAGCGGGCGCTCGGCGGTGAGGATGCGGGCGTCATACGCGGGCAGCCCGTACTGACTGATGAAGCGCTGGAGCTTCGCGCGCGGCAGCTCCGGCAGCGCCTTCGCCGCGGCGTCGATGGCCTCCGCGCTCACGTGCAGCGGCGGCAGGTCCGGCTCCGGGAAGTACCGGTAGTCGTGCGCCTCCTCCTTGCTGCGCATGGAGCGGGTGACGCCCTTGCTCACGTCCCACAGGCGCGTCTCCTGCTCCACCTTGCCGCCGGACTCGATGACGTCCACCTGCCGGGCAATCTCGTACTCGATGGCCTGCTTGAGGAAGCGGAACGAGTTGAGGTTCTTCAGCTCGCAGCGCTGGCCGAACGTCGTGGAGCCCTTCGGCATCACCGACACGTTGGCGTCGCAGCGAAAGCTACCCTCCTCCAGGTTGCCGTCGTTGACGCCCAGGTAGACGAGCACGTCCCGCATCGCCTTGAGGTACTCCACCGCCTCATCCGCGTCGCGCAGGTCCGGCTGGCTGACGATTTCGAGCAGCGGCACCCCCGCGCGGTTGAGGTCCACCAGGCTCTGGCCGTCGCCCGCGTCATGCACGCTCTTGCCCGCGTCCTCCTCCATGTGGATGCGGAGGATGCGGATGGTCTTCTCGCCCTGCGGCGTGTCGATGACGAGCCGCCCGTGCTCGCAGATGGGCCGGTCGTACTGCGTAATCTGGTAGCCCTTGGGCAGGTCCGGATAGAAGTAGTTCTTCCGGCTCCAGACGCTCGTCGGGCGGATGGTGCACTCCAGCGCCAGGCCCGTGCGCACGGCGAACTCCACCACGCGCTGGTTCAGCACCGGCAGCACGCCGGGCATGCCCAGGCACACCGGGCAGGTGTTGCGGTTGGGCTCGGCGCCGAACGCGGTGGAGCAGCCACAGAAAATCTTGGACTGCGTGAGGAGCTGCGCGTGGACCTCGAGGCCGATGACGGGCTGGAAATCGCTCACGGGCATGGCGGTGTCACCAGTGCGTGCGCTCGGGGCGCCCCTACAGGGGCGCGGAGCGGCGGAAGTAGTCGTGCTCGCGCTCGTAGGCGCGGGCGATGCGCAGCAGGCCGGCCTCGTCGAAGGGCCGCCCCAGGACCTGGAGGCCCACCGGCAGGCCCGCCTTCGTGAAGCCGCAGGGCACCGACAGGCCCGGCAGGCCCGCCAGGTTGCAAGGCAGGGTGTAGATGTCCATGAGGTACATGGACAGCGGGTCCTCCACCTTCTCGCCCAGCTTGAAGGCCGGCACCGGCGAGGTGGGTGACAGCAGCGCGTCCACCTGCTGGAAGGCCCGCGTGAAGTCCTCGCGGATGAGCGTGCGGACCTTCTGCGCGCGCAGGTAGTAGGCGTCGTAGTAACCGGAGGACAGCGCGTAGGTGCCCAGCATGATGCGGCGCTTCACCTCGGCGCCGAAGCCCTGCTCGCGCGTCAGCGTGTACACCTCGCGCAGGTTGCGCGCGTCCTGGGCCCGCAGGCCGAAGCGCACGCCGTCATAGCGGGCCAGGTTGCTGGACGCCTCCGCCGGCGCGATGAGGTAGTACGTGGCCAGCGCGTACTTCGTGTGGGGCAGTGACACGTCCACCAGCGTCGCGCCCAGCCGCTCGTACTCGCGCAGGGCCTCGCGCACCGCGGCCTCCACCTCCGGGTCCATGCCCTCGGTGAAGTACTCGCGTGGCACGCCCAGCTTCAGGCCCCGCACCCCGCCCTCCAGGTCCGCCGAGTAGTCCGGCACCGGCACGTCGGACGACGTGGCGTCCTGCGCATCCGGGCGGGCAATCACCTGGAGCAGCGCCGCCGCGTCCGCCACCGTGCGCGTCATGGGGCCTGGCTGGTCCAACGACGAGGCGAACGCGATGACGCCGTAGCGCGACACCCGGCCGTAGGTGGGCTTCAGCCCCACGGTGTTGGTGAGGGCCGCGGGCTGGCGGATGGAGCCGCCGGTGTCGGTGCCCAGCGCGCCGAACACCTCGCGCGCCGCCACCGCCGCGGCCGAGCCACCCGACGAGCCGCCCGGCGTGCGCGACACGTCCCATGGGTTGTGGCTGGGGAAGAAGGCGCTGGACTCGTTGGATGAGCCCATCGCGAACTCGTCCATGTTCAGCTTGCCCACCAGCGGCAGGCCCGCCTCCTTCAGCAGGCGCACCACCGTGGCGTCATAGGGCGGGACGAAGCCCTCCAGGATGCGCGAGCCGGCCGTGGTCTCCACCCCCTCGGTGAGGAAGAGGTCCTTGAGCCCCAGCGGCACGCCGTCCAGGGCGCTGGCGGGGCTGCCCGCCGCGCGGCGCGCATCGCTGGCGCGCGCGGCGGCCAGGGCGCCGGCCTCGTCCACGCGCAGGAAGGCGCGCACCTTCGGGTCCACCTGTTGGATGCGCGCGAGGCTCGCGCGGGTGGCCTCCTCGGAGGAGACCTCCCTGGCGGACAGCTTCGCCGCCAGCTCCATCATCGTGAGGTCCGTGAGCTGCATGGCGTGGGGCCTCCGGGGCTACTCGATGATTCGCGGCACGGCGAACGAAGTGCCCGACTTCGCCGGCGCGTTGGCCAGGGACTTCTCTGGCGGCAACGAGGGCCGCGTCACGTCCTCGCGGAGCCGTGAGGACGTGAGCGTGGCGTGGGAGGTGGGCTCCACGGCCTCCACGTCGAGCGCCTGGAGCTGCTCCACCGCGTCCAGCACCGCGGACAGCTGCGTGGTGAACCGCTGCTCCTCGTCCGGAGTCAGCGACAGCCGGGCCAGCGTGGCCACGTGGCGCACCTGCTCGAGCGTGAGGGCCATGGGGCCTACTTCTTCTTGAAGAGGTTGAGGATGGCGCCCATCACCTTGCCGCTGCCCTCATGGCCGTGCTGGGCGACGAGCTGGTCCAGCTCCCCCGCGTCCAGGAAGATGCCGTGGCAGTTGAAGCAGGTCTCGATTTCGACGTTGCCCTGCTTCAGCGTCTGCAGGTCCATGCCGCACTTGGGGCACTTCATCCAGTGGAGCTGCTTCAGCTCCTCACGCTGCTTGGCGGCCTTCTCCGCGGCCTGCTCCAGGGCCAGCTTGCGCTTCATCTCAATCTCCTCCCGGGCGAAGTACTCCTCCTCGGTGGATGACGGCTTGTCGGTTCGGGCGTCGGCCATTGTGTTGTTCCTCCACGAAGTCCCGCCGCCGCGCGTCGCGCGCGTCCGGGCGGCGATGTTGGTCGGCACCATACCCCCTCCGGGAGGTGCCGCGGCCGAAATGTAGGTCCCCCGTCCAGGGCTGGAAAATTGACCGGTCCCCCTCCCTCCCTACACTCGCTGCGGGCATTGCTACAGCCCGCTACGCGGCTGAGACGCGCAGAGGGAAGACGGACATGACGGCGAAGAAGGGTCGGGCGGAGAAGGCGGTCCTGTCCCGGCAGGAAATCGCGACGCGCCGCAGGGCGCTGGCGGACAAGCGGATGAAGGCCGGCAAGGGCGGCGATGTGACCACCCGCGCCATCACCGGCGTATTCATCCTGGCCGCGTCGCTGATTGCCCTGCTGGCGGTCGCCACCTTCGATGCGAAGGACCGGGTGGGCCCGGGCTTCAACAACGCGGTGGGCCCCATGGGGCACCTCATCGCCGAGTCCCTGCGCGGCCTGCTGGGCGTGTGCGCCTACCTCATCCCCGTGGGTGGCCTCTACACGGCCATGGTGCTCTTCGTGGGCAGCCGCGACCGCAAGCGCGGGCCTCAAATCATCAGCCTCGCGCTGCTGACCGTCAGCGTGTCCGTGCTGGCGCAGCTCATGTTCGCCGGAGACAAGGGCTGGGCCCATCCGCCAGGAGGCGCGCTGGGCGCCAGCCTGGGCGGCCTCATGGCCGGCCTGTTCTCCACCGTGGGCACCGTCATCCTGGTGACGGCCATCAGCGCCGCCGCCCTCATCGTCGGCACCCAGTACACCTTCATCAAGCTGTGCTCGCTGGCCTGGGCCGGGCTGTGCGTGCTGGGCCGCCGCTTCCAGGAGTCCGCAAACACCTTCTGGGAAGCACAGAAGGTCGCCTACAAGGAGCGGCAGGAGCGCGTGGCCCAGGAGAAGCTGGAGGAGGCCGCGTTCCTCGCCCAGCTCGAAGCGGACGAGGAGGAGCTCGCCGAGGCCGAGCGCCTGGCCGAAGAGGCCGAGGCCGCGGAGGCCGAGGCCATGGCCGAGGAGGCCTTCCGGCTGGCGAAGCAGCAGGAGAAGGAGCAGGCGGCCGCCGCCAAGCTGGCCCTCAAGGAGACCCGCGAGCGCGAGAAGGCGGAGAAGCTGGAGAAGAAGCTGCTGGCCAGCGAGTCCGAGTCCCTGCCGCCCGTCCCGGCCCCCGTGCTGGCCCTGCCGGAGAAGGCGCCCGCGAAGGTGGAGAAGCGCCCGGCACCGGGGGCCGACCCGGCCTGGGCCGCGTCCTTCCTCGCTCCCACGCCACACCCCGTGGCCGCCGAGGACACCGAGGCGTCCGAGCCGCCGCGCTCGCGCCGCAAGCCAAACATCGTCACGGGCCCCACCCCCTCCGTGGCCGACACCTCGGAGCCCGAGCCCGCCGTGCCCGCCCTCGTGGCCCCGGTGGCCCAGGCGCCTGCTCCTGCCGCCGCCAGCCCGGCCGAGGCCGCCCCGGCGACGCAGTCCGCGCTGGCGCGCATGCCGCTCATCGTGGAGCCCAAGGCCCCGCCCAAGCCCACCGCCAAGCGGACCCAGGACCAGTTCGAGTTCGTGGGCGACCGCAAGAGCTTCTCGCTGCCGCCGCTCGACGTGCTCGAGTGCGACACGAAGGAGCGCTCCGCGCTGGACAAGGACGTGTACCTGTCCACGGCGGAGAAGCTGCGCGCGAAGCTGGCGGACTTCGGCATCGTTGGCGAGGTGGTGGAGATTCGCCCCGGCCCCGTCGTCACCATGTACGAGTTCCTCCCGGGGCCCGGCATCAAGGTGAGCAAGATTGCCGCGCTCGCGGATGACCTCGCCATGGCGATGGAAGCCATGCGTGTGCGCATCGTCGCCCCCATCCCCGGCAAGGGAGTGGTCGGCATCGAGGTGCCGAACAAGGACCGCGAGACGGTCTACCTCAAGGAAATCGCCGAGCAGGACGCCTTCATGAAGGGCGCCAGCAAGCTGACCATGTGCGTGGGCAAGGACATCGAGGGCATGCCGTACGTCCTCGACCTGGCCAAGGCGCCCCACCTGCTCATCGCCGGCACCACCGGCTCCGGTAAGTCGGTGGCGGTGAACTCCATGATCATGAGCATCCTCCTCAAGGCCACGCCCGAGGAGGTCCGCTTCATCATGGTGGACCCGAAGATGCTGGAGCTCTCCGTCTACGAGGGCATCCCCCACCTGCTGCTGCCCGTGGTGACGGACCCGAAGAAGGCCGCGCTCGCGCTGCGCTGGGCCGTGGAGGAGATGGAGCGCCGCTACCAGCTGCTGTCCGAGGCAGGCGTGCGCAACATCGCCGGCTTCAACAAGCTGGTGGAGAGCACCGCGGTGGAGGTGAAGAACGTCTCCGAGCCGCCGAAGAAGAAGGCCAGGCCGAAGAACGTGCTGGTGCTCGACGGGGAGAGCCCCAGGTCCTCCATGCCCGCGGGAGGCGAGAGCCTGGGCGTCGCGGCGCCTAGGGACGACGAGGACGACGTGCTCGACGCGCAGGCGTCCGAGGAGGTCCCCGAGACGCCCGAGGTGGAGGCGGAGGCCGAGGACACCGAGGCGCTGGAGGCCAGCGAAGCGGCCACGCCGGAGAAGAAGCAGCTCCAGAAGCTGCCCTACATCGTGGTCATCATCGACGAGCTCGCCGACCTGATGATGGTGGCCAGCCGCGAGGTGGAGACCTACGTGGCCCGCCTGGCGCAGATGGCCCGCGCCGCCGGCATCCACCTGATGGTCGCCACGCAGCGCCCGTCCACGGACGTCGTCACCGGCGTCATCAAGGCCAACTTCCCCACGCGCGTCAGCTTCATGCTGCGCTCGAAGCCGGACTCGATGACGATTCTGGGCACGGTGGGCGCCGAGGCCCTGCTCGGCATGGGCGACATGCTCATCATGCCGCCCACCAGCGCGCACCTGCAGCGCGTTCACGGCGCCTTCGTGTCGGAGAACGAAATCAAGAAGGCGGTGGACCACCTCAAGGCCCAGGGCAAGCCCGTCTACGACGAGTCCATCCTCAAGCCGCGCGACGAGGACGTCGAAGGTGGCGGCGAGGAGGACGAGCTGTCCGACGAGCTGTACGACCAGGCGCTCGCCACGGTCAGCGAGATGCGCGCCGTCTCCATCTCCATGCTCCAGCGCAAGATGCGCATCGGCTACAACCGCGCGGCCCGCATGATTGAGCGGATGGAGCGCGACGGCGTGGTGGGCCCCGCCGATGGTGCCAAGCCCCGCGAGGTGCTCATCCGGGGCCTGGGCGATATGCCTGGCGCCGGGGCGATGTAAGGCCCGCGCCGCCGCCGGGCTCCCCCACCTGGGATGGGAGACGGCGGCCCTGGCGGTTCCACTTCACGGGGGCGTCCTGGCTCAGCCCGGACGCCCTCACTGTTTTCAAGCGAGGCCCACACATGCCCGTCGCCCGCCCAGCGCCCGAGGAGGCTGACCGCATCCAGGCCCGCCCTCCGGCGGTGGCTGGCGGTCCCGGCTTCTCCGAGCTGGAAGGTGCTTCGCGCCTTCGAGCGGGCCACTTGTCAGCCCAAGGACTTCCGGCGGGCCTGGGAGACGGGCGCCGGGCAGGAGGACGCCACCTTCGCCCCCGACGAGGGGGTGGGCACATGAAACGCGATGCCGGTTCCCAAGCGGCCCCGCGTCGTCTATGGGCGGTGTCCCATGGCTGAACGCATTGCCCTCTTCGCCACCACTGCCCGCGGAACCGAGGACCTCCTGGCCGATGAGCTGAAGGAGCTCGGCGCCCGCCGCATCCGCCAGGACCGCGGCGGCGTCCGCTTCATGGCCACGCTCGACGAGGCGCTCCGGGTGGCGCTCTGGTCCCGCATCGCCATGCGCGTGCTCTACCCGCTGGGCGCCTTCGAGGCGCACGGCGCCGAGGGCCTCTATGAGGCCGCGGCCAGCATCCCCTGGGAGGAGCACCTCACGCCCGAGCACACCTTCGCCGTGGATGCCACGCTGAAGGACAGCGAGCACAGCCACTCGGGCTTCGTGGCCCTCAAGGTGAAGGACGCCATCGTCGACCGCCTCCGCGACACGCAAGGCGCCCGGCCGGACGTGAACACGCGCGACCCGGACGTCCGCGTGGTGGCGCACCTCTCGCGCGACACACTGTCACTGTCCCTCGACTTGTGCGGCGAGCCGCTGCACCGGCGGGGCTACCGCGTGCGCCCCACGCCCGCGCCGCTGAAGGAGACGCTCGCCGCGGCGGTGCTGCGCGCCGCGAACTACACCGGCACGGAGGCGCTGGTGGACCCGATGTGCGGCTCCGGCACGCTCCTCATCGAAGCGGGTCTCATCGCCCGGCGCCGGGCGCCCGGCCTGAACCGGGACTTCGCCGTGGAGCGCTGGCCAGAGCTGGGCTCGCGGGCGCGCGAGCTGCTCGCGGACCTGCGCGCGGACGCCCGCCGCAACGAGCGCAAGGTGGAAGTCCCCCTGCTTGGCTTCGACAAGGACCCGGAGGCGCTGGAGGCCGCGAGCCGCAACGTCCGGGCCGCGCGGCTGTCGGAGGAAATCCAGCTCGCCGAGGGCGACGCGACCCGGCTGCCGCCGCTGCCGGGCCCCGGTGGGCTGCTCATCACCAACCCGCCCTATGGAGACCGGCTCGGCACGGGCGGCCAGAAGGGCATGAAGAGCTTCTACTTCAAGCTGGGCGACTCGCTGCGTCCGCCGGGCTGGCGCGTGTGGGTGCTCTGCGGCAACCCCGCCTTCGAGAGCGCCTTCCACGCCCGCCCCTCCGCGAAGCGGGACCTCTGGAACGGCCCCATCCCCTGCACGCTGCTGGGCTACCGGCCCGTGGATGGTGGCAGCGCCCGCGGCGCCACCGAAGACAGCTCAGAAGCGCCGCTCGGTGCGCCGCGCGAGCCGGCCAATGTTGCCCCGGTGCGTCCACAGCATGAGGGCGAAGAGGAGGGCTGAGAGGCCCGCGTACTCCGTGGCCCGGGCGGTGAGCGCCGACGTGCCGACCGCCGTGGCGCCCGCCGCCAGCGAGCCCAGAGAGCTCACCCGCCCGATGGCGAACACGGCGACGTACATCACCGCGCCCGCGAGCGCCGCCTGCGGCACCAGCACGAGCAGCACGCCCAGCGCGGTGGCCACGCCCTTGCCGCCCTGGAGCTTCAACCACACCGGGAAGATGTGCCCCAGCACCGCGGCCAGGCCCACCGCCACGTGCACGACGGGCGCGTCCGGCACCCACCGCACCGCCAGCATCACCGGCAGCGCCCCCTTGAGCGCGTCCAGCAGCAGCACCACCGCGCCCAGCTTCTTGCCCGCGACGCGCGTGACGTTGGTGGCGCCGATGTTGCCACTGCCCCCCTTTCGCACGTCCACGCCACGCAGCCACCGCGTCAGCAACACACCGAAGGGAATGGAGCCGGCGAGGTAGCCCAGCAGGACGAGCGCGGAGGTCACGAAGCAGAGGCTACAGGAGGAGGTGGGGGAAGCGCGTCTTCACCACCACGTAGGCATAGTTGACGAGAATGATGATGGGCGCCAGGACGCCCAGGACGCTCCACTCGCGGGGGGACAGCTCGACCTGGGGGATGGGCATCGCGAACACCAGGTGCAGCACCATGGCCACCCCCGCCAGGGCGAACAGGAGGGCCGCCACCGTCCCCAGGGGATTGGCTTCCCATGCACCGGCGAAGTTGAAGTGCGACACCCGGTCCGCCACGCGCGTCAGGCCACACCCCAGACACGGCCAGCCCGTCTGCTCACGGAGCACACAGCCCCAGAAGGGGATGATGCGGGCCACCGGGACATAGCGCGCCACGAGCAACCCCAGGACACCGGCGAGCCCCAACGCGTCCACGGTGCCGAAACGGCGGTTGCGGGGAGGAATGATGACCTTCAAGCGCACCTCGTCGGCGTGTGCGGGTGGACGGACTTTAGTACGGGCGTCGCCTTGCTGGCGCAAAGACTTTTGGCTAAGCGGGCAGGGTATGAACACGCTCCGCACGTCCCTGATGCTGCTGGTCGCCGTTCCCCTGGTCGCCCTCGCGGGTGACAAGACCTCCGCCAAGGCGGGCAAGGCCGCCGAGGCCGACTGCCACCACCCGCCCGCGCCGCAGGCCTCGGCCAAGGCCGGTGAAGCCTCCGCGGCGTCTCCCGCGAACGAGGGCTGGAAGCTCACCCGCGGCGAGCCCCTCAAGGGCGCCAAGGCGGTGAAGCTCGCGGACGTGCTGGCCAAGCCCCAGACGCATGACGGCAAGACGGTGCTCGTCGAGGGACGGGTCCGCAAGGCCTGTGAGCGCAAGGGCTGCTGGATGGAGCTGGCCGCGGACGGCCAGGACAAGGGCCCGGGCGTGCGGGTGACGTTCAAGGACTACGGCTTCTTCGTTCCCCTGGACTCCGCGGGCGCGCAGGCACGCGTGGAGGGCGTGGTGCAGGTAGCCGAGCTGAGCGAGAGCCGCGCCCAGCACTACGAGTCCGAAGGCGCCATCGTCCCCCGCGGCGCCGACGGGAAGCCGCGCGAGGTGCAGTTGGTGGCCACGGGCGTCGAGCTGCGCCGCTGACGACATGGCACGAAGCTTCAGCATGCGGGGCGTGCAGAGCGCGGCCGACCGCGCCGTCCAGCACGCCCGCGCGTGGATGTTGGAGACGGAGCCGGGCTCGCGCGTGCATGACGTGCAGTTGGACCCGCGCTTCCAGCACCGCGGCGTGGACCTGCTCTGGGAGCTCCCCTCGGGAGAGGTGCGCGGCATCGAGGTGAAGGGCGACCGCAACGCCACCCGCCGCCGCTACTTCTTCGAGCTGGTGTCCAACCTGGAGAAGGACACGCCCGGCTGCTTCCTCTACAGCGGCGCGGACCTGCTGGTGTACGTCTTCCTCTCGCAGGGGGAGCTGCACGTCGTGCCCCTGAAGGCCGCGCGCGAGTGGTTCCTTCCCCGGGCGAAGTCCTACTCGCTCAAGCACGCCTTCACGCAGACGGGCGCCATCCGCTACACCACCGTGGGCGCGGTGGTGCCCGTGCGAGACGTGGCGGAAGGTGTCCCCGGCGTGCTTCGCGTCCCCCTGAAGCGCCGAGGCGGCGCCAGGGATGCCGCCGGCGAGGCCCCCCAGAAGGAAGAGACCAGCGCGTAGAGCTGAGCAGGCGGCGCATGCCCGGCGCGCGGGCCCGCCTCACGGGAGGAAGGCCCCACCAGGTGAGGGTGGGCCCGCACATGGGCCCAGGCCCCTCACATGGGTGAATCAGTGCCCGTGGCGGTGACGCCGGTGGCCGGGGTGAATCTTGTCGTGGGCCTCCTCCAGCCGCTCGGCGATGCCCATCAACTCCTGCAGCGAGGCGCGGTCGTTCTGCGCCTTGTAGACGTGCTCGAGGCGCGGGACGAGGTCCAGCGCGAGGTGCAGATCACCGCCCTGCTCCGCCGACGCAAGCAGGGTCCGGGCCGCGGCCGCCGCCTGACCATGCGCCTTGACGTGGATGAGGCCATCCACCGCCAGCAGGCGAGCGATGGGCGAGCGCTCGGTGTCCTCGGTGAGCTTCACCATGTCCGCGATGGCGGGCTCCAGCTCGCCGCGCGCGGCGCGGACGATGGAGCGCGAGATGCCTCGGCGCTCTGGCAGGAGGAACTCCTCCAGGTCCGCGAAGGCCTCCGCGTGGGCCATGTGGCCCGCGGCCGCCAGGGCCTCGGCGAGGCTGTCGAAGACCTCCGCCTGCTTCTCCGTGAAGGGCGCCAGCGCCTCACGCATGAAGCGCTCCTGCGGCGCGCCCTTCTCGTCGAGCGGCATCTTCCCGCGCACGGCGTTCATCTTCTCGAAGGCAGCGTCCACCTGCGCGTCCTGCCTGCCATCCAGGAGGAAGGCCAGCTGCTGCATCAGGTTCGCCAGGGTGTCGGCCATCTCCATGGGGGCCACACGGTCCGGAAGCCACCGGCTCCACAGCTCCACCGCCGCCGCCACGGCGAAGTCCTTGAAGGGCCCGGTGCCCTTCCACTGCGGCCGCCACTGCTGGGCAATTCCGAGCGGGAAGGACGTCTCCGCCAGCTTGCGGAAGTCGTCCTCGCCCACCGCAATGCCGTAGTGGCCGAGCGTCCCGAGCAGGGCCTCCGTCGAGTACTCCTTCAGGCCCTTCTGTTGCCACGACTTGTCCACTCGCTGCGTGCTCACCTGATTCTCCGCTGCCCTGGACGCCGGCCATCGGCGCGCCAGCGGACTTCTAGCGGAAGCCGGGGCGGACGTGCACTGCCCCGTGCAGCTTCGCGTCAGGCGGCGGACGCCGGCGGCGCGACCCGAGGCACGGTCGGCCATAGGACGGGGTTGCGCCGGCCGTCCTCCACCCTGCGAGCCAGATACGGCTCACACTCCCGGGCCGCGAAGGCCCGCTTCCAAGCCGCGAAGCCGCCGCCGGCCCTCCAGGCATCCATCGCCGCCAGCCCCGCCTCCGGGCCGCACTGGGCCAGCATGTACTCCACCCACGCCCAGCGCGCGGACGTGGGGCGCACCTCGGCCCGGCCCCGGAGGCCCTTGCGCAGTCGCTCCAGCCGCCCCTCCACTTCACGGATACCGGCGAAGGGCGCGCCATCCAACGGGGTGTTCCGCTTGGCCACGAACGGCGCCACGCCCAGCGCCACCGGGAGGATGCGCGAGAGCTCGGCGGTGAAGCGGATCAGCTCGTCGATGTCCGCGTCCTCTTCCGTCGGCAGCCCTACGACGTTGTAGACCTTGAGCTGCTTCATCCCCGCGGCACGGGCGAAGTTCGCGGCCCGGACAATCTGCTCCTCCGAGTGCTTCCGGTCGACCATGTCCCGCAGCCGCTGCGAAGGCCCATCCGCCGCCACTGTGAGGTTGGTGGCGCCACCGCGCCGGAGCTGATCCACCAGCTCCTGGGTCAGCCGGTCCGCGCGCAGTGAGGACACCCCCACCTCGCGGCCCGTGTCGACAATCGTCCGGAGCAGCTCGACGATGCGGGGGTGGTCGGTCACCGCCGCGCCCACCAGCCCCACGCGCCGGGCATGCTCGGGAATCAAGGACAACACCCGCTCGGGCGGCACCGTGCGCATCCCGCCATTCGTGGTGCGCCGCATGACGCAGTAGTGACAGCCACGCGAGCACCCCCGCTCCGGCTCGATGAGGAACATCGAGCGCAGCTCGGTATGCGGGGTAACGATTTGCGAGCGAGCAGGCAGCCGGGAGTCCGTCGCCTTGGCCACGTGATAGCGCGCCCCACCCATCCCCGGGACCCGGAAGCCCGGAATGCGGGCCAGGTGCGCCAGCAGCGCCTCGCGCTCCATGGAGGCCGCCGCGTCCACCAGGACGTGGATGAGGTCATCGGCCTCCCCCTGGACGAGGACGTCCACGAAGGGCTCGAGCGGGTCGGGGTTGGAGAAGGTCAGGGGGCCGCCGCCCACCACGAGCGGATAGCGACCGCCCCTGCGCTCCTCCGCGAGCAGGGGCACCCCCGCCAGCTCCAGCATGGAGAAGAGTCCGCTGAGCTCCAGCTCGTATGCCACCGAGAAGGCCAGCATGTCGAAGTCGGCAACCGCCGTCTGCGACTCCCACGTGAAGAGCGGCGTCCGGGTGCGCTTGAAGGCCTCGACATCGTCCGGAAGGAAGACGCGCTCGGCGGTGGCGCCAGGGTGCGAATGAATCTCCCGGTAGATGGCCTGGTAGCCAAGCGAGCTCATGCCCACGTGGTAGGGGCTCGGGTAGCAGAGGGCCACCCGGTAGGGCGCCGCCTTGTGCAGCGTGCCCTCTTCGTCCGCCAGCAGGGTGCGAACGCGCTCGATGAGTGAGTAACGGCCCTCCATGTGCCTCCAGACAGGTCCAGCCATTTAAACACCGCGGCCCCGGTCAGCCACTCCCATGTCGGGAGAGACCGCCGGGGCCGAGGTGCGCCACCCAGGCCGGGTGGCGCGGTTCAGCAGACGACTTGTTCGACTACTTGAACGACGGGATGGGCTTGGACGGCACGCAGCAGTTGGTCTCGCCACCGTAGATGGCGCAGTCCGCCGTGGTGATGCACGTGGCCGCGAAGTCCGGATTCAGACCGGAGCCCTCGCCGCAGTTGTCGGCCGGAGAATCAGACTCCGGGTCGCAGCCGACGGCCGGCCAGATGGCGCTCATCACGTAGGTCGAGGTGCATTCCACAGCGCCTACGCGCTTCGTGTAGCGCAGCTCCCCCGTCAACTGGGTGCCCGGAGCCGAAGGCGCCGAGTACACGCGAACATTGGAGTACTCGTACACGATGCTGTCGGTGCCATTCTCCACGGCGATGTTGACACGGGCCGCCGGGAAGTTGCTCGCGGCGCAGAAGTCGTCGCCGTCGCGCTCCGTGGCCAGGTCGCCCAGAGCGGTCTGCTCGCTCTGGTCCGTCGAATTATCCGCCGTGCCACGGCTCGCAAGGCCCTGAGGACGAAGCGCCAGACGCGAGGCTCCGGTCTCGGGGTTCACGTACTTGTAGACACCCACCATCTCCGCAGTGGGAGCAACGGCCTCGCAAGGAGCCCCATTGGCATCCTTAGCGGCCTCGACCAGCTCGTACTTCACGGCCCAGTGAGGCGACTCCTGCACGAAGCATCCGGCCTCGGGCTGGTCGAAGTTGCAGCCCGTCAGCAGGCTTCCCGTGCCCACGAGAACCAACGCAGTTTTGACGATGTTCTTGGTCATTTGACTGATGTTCCGATTCCGTGATTGGGCCTGGGATTAGAACGTGTACCGGATGCCGAAGCGGACCTGACGGGGCGCCTGGTACTGTCTCGGGTTCTTGAAGTTCTTGTTCACGTCGCCGTCGACGCTGCCGAACGGCTCGTCGCGCGGCGCCTCGTCCTGGAACTCCACGCGGCCGGGGAGGTTCTCCAGGTCTGCGGGAGTACCACCCGGGATGGGCTTGATGTCACGCGGGGTGTACGACTGGTCGACCAAGCTCACGCCCTGGAAGTTGAAGAGGTTGAACACGTCCAGGGTGAACGTCACCATGCTGTCCTTGCTGACGCGGTAGTTCACGCCAACGTTGGAGTCGATGGTGTTGATCCACGGCGTACGACCGCCGGCGCCACGGGGAAGGACGAAGGACTCATCCGGACCGTAGGCGTGGTGGCTGCCCCAGTAGTTGATCGGCGTACCGGAGTTGCCGCGGTAGGAGACACCGACGCTCGCCGACAGCGCGTTGGAGATGTTGAACTCCTTCGCACCGAAGACCTTGATCGAGTGGGTACGGTCGAACGGCAGCAGGCCCGTGCGGTTCTCGAGCAGCTCAATGAGGTCGAAGTCCGACAGGATGTTCGGGTCGAGCTGACCCGTCTCCGGGCGGAACAGACCGGGGTAGTTACCGTACAGGCGCGACCAGGTGTAGTTGGCCTGGGCGAGCCAGCCATCGGAGAACGTACGGTTCAGGTAGACCGTGACGTTGTCGTAGTTACGAACCGGCGTCGGGAATTCCTTGGCAAAGCCGCTGCCAGGGTTACCGAGGAAGTACGTGTTGCCACCGTCGCGGCTCATGTCCTCGATGACCGAGTTCATGTTCTTGTGTGTATAGCTCGCACCCAGGCGGGTGTTCGCCAGCACTTCGTACTCGGCACCAACGACGATTTCGTCAGAGGACTGCGCCTTGATGTCCGGATCGACCGGCGTCCCAGTGACCGTGCCGCCCGTGTAGAAGCGGTTCACGTTGCGGCTGCTCTCGGGAATCGCCTGCAGGCTGTCGTTGCTCTGGCACGTCGCCTGCTGGCTCTCGAACGAGGACGGGTCGCACGCGGTCGCGGACCCCTCCCCCGGCTCAGCGAGGTAGCGGCGCGCACCAATGCGGTTCTCACCCGGGAACGCACGGTCCATCAGGTTGAGCGGAACCTGCTCGTAGTAGCGAGCGAAGTTCACGAACACCTTGGCGCGGCCGTTGGCGAACGGGTCCACGATGGCGCCGATACGCGGCGACCACTGGTTCCCCATGATCAGCGCGAGGTCGCCGTTACCGCCGTAGAGCGCCTGCACGTCGTACCGCACCCCCAGGTTCAGGGTGACCCGGTTCGCGATGGACCACGAGTCCTGGAGGAAACCACCCACCGTGGTGCTGGTCGTCTTGGCGACCTGCGTGAACTGGGTCACCGCGGAGTCAGGCCCCGTCTGGTAGCCGTAGCGCCGGGCGTCGTGAACCGCGACGGGCCCCTGCGTCGCAGGGCTCCACGAGCCACCCTCCTGGAAGTACACACCGCCGCCGTACGCCTTGACCTGGTCGAACACGAGGAACTCCGTGTCGACACCGGCCTTGAACACGTGGGTGCCCAGGGCGTTCAGCAGGTACGTCGCCTTCGCGTTGATCTGGTAGCGGTCCAGCTTCTGATCGCTCATGAAGGCAGGGCCACCCACCGTGTAGCCCGTCACAGGGCAGCGGGCGAGTTGCTCCTCCGGCGTGCTGCCGCAGGCGCCTTCCTGTCCCTCGGGGAGGGACTCGAACAGGGTCAGCGGGCGGGGGTTGATGTACGCCATGCGCGAATAGCCGGCCAGACCCGTCCGGTCACCCAGCTTGCTGCCGTCGGCGGGCAGCGTGGACGCCGTCTGATGGAACCAACCGAGGTTGGCGTCGACGAGGACCTTCTTGTCCGCGAAGGCACCCGCGTACTTCAGGGCCAGCGACGTGGTGTTGGCGTTGCTCTCGGTGATACCGAAGTCGCCCGGACGGGAGGCCAGCACGGCCGGCATACCACCCGTCTGCGGGTTGATGATCAGCTTGCCCATGCCACCCGACGAAGACGGGGTGCCGTTCAGGGCAAACGACACGTTGTGGTCCTGGTTGATGAGGTACGTCAACTTGCCCATGTACTGGATGGTACGGGAGTCGGCGTAGTAGTTCCTGGAGGAGCCAGGGATGGCGTCCGCCACCGTGAACCCCGCCTCGTCCATGAGCGGCTCGCCATCGTCACCCAGGCGCAGCGCGTTGAGCGTGCGGGTGTGCTGGTAGCGGGTGAACGACGGCGCGAAGCCGGCGAAGAACCACAGCTTGTCCTTGAGGATCGGACCACCGAGGGTGGCGCCGAAGTCGCCCAGGTTCTGCAGCTTGTTCTGGCCGGTGATGACCGTGCCCTCTTCACGAACCTGCTTGCGCGTGCCCTCGAGCGTGCCCGGCGTCCAGTTCGCGAACACGGAGCCGTGGAACTCGTTGGAGCCCGACCGGGTGACCGCGTTGATGACGCCGCCGGTGGACCGGCCGAACTCCGGCATGTAACCGCCGGTGATGATGTTCACGTCCTGCACGAACTCGATGCTCAGCGGGCTGGCGTTCACGCCGAAGGCCGGGTCGTTCGTGGACAGACCGTCGACCACGTAGCCGTTCTCGGGCGAGGTCGAGCCGTTGATGGACACGCCGTAGTTGTCGTTCTGGGCACCCGGCGCGAGCTCGGCCAGGGACTCGAAGGAGCGGGTCGCGCCGCCCTTACCGCCCGGACGCGCCACGGCGATGCGCTTGATGAACTCCTGATCGACGTTCACGCCCATCGTCGTGGAGCCCACGTCGATGGTCGGGGGCGCGCCGACGATCTCGACCACCTCACCGAGCGCCTCGGGGAGCAGCTCGACGTTGACGCGGATCGTCCGGTTCAGGCGCAGCTGGATGGCGGAGCGCGCGTACGGCTTGAACTGCTCCTTCTCGAACCGCAGCGTATAGTCGCCGGGCGGCAGCTGGGGGATGCGGTAGTTACCCTGCGCGTCGGTGACGACCGTCTGCTCACCCTGAAGGTTGGGCGAGGTCGCGGTCACCACGACGTCAGCGGCAGGCTGCCGGCTCTGAGCGTCGATCACAGTACCGATGATCGTGCTCGACTGTGCGAAAGCCGCCGATCCGTACAGCAGACCTGCGGCGACAACAACTCCGGTTTCCCGGAGCACTCGGTTCAAGTGCATACCAGACCCCTCCAAGGTGGGCTGCAAGTGAAAATGACCCGGGAAAATATCCGAGGTCTAGCAGTTGTCAATAGACCGTTGCTTTTTGGTTACCACTGGGGCAATTGGCCGATCAGGCTGCTACCGTCGACCATGCTTGCTTGAACCCGGAACGCGTTTCTGTATGGTAGCGCGCCCTTTCTTCCGGGCAGTGCGACGTCGATGGGTGTCCACTGGTGAAGAGGAGTCTAGTGCATGTTCGATTCAGTCCTTGACCGTGGTCAGGGGCCCAGGTCGCGGTTCGGCGTCGGGGCTACTGTCTCGGTTATCCTCCATGTGGCGCTGTTCGGCCTGGCCCTCTGGCTGTCGACGCGTCCGCCCCCGGCGGAGGAGAAGGAGATTGAGGTCACGCTGAAGGCGACCATGGCACCGCCTCCACCGCCCCCGCCTCCGCCGCCTCCGCCCGCGTCGTCGAGCAAGCCGAAGACGCAGCCGAAGAAGCCCAAGAAGCCGGACGCCATCGTTCAGCCGAAGGAGATTCCGAAGGAGGTCCCCAAGGAGGTGGAGCCGTCCGAGGCACCTGCCGCCGAGCCGGAAGAGGCCAGTGAAGAGGCCGTGGAAGGCGGCGTGGAAGGTGGTGTGGTCGGCGGTGTCGTGGGCGGCGTTGTCGGTGGTGTGATTGGTGGTGTGGTGGGCGGCCAGCTCGGCGGAACGGGCACCGACGTGCTCCCCTTCGGCGCGGGAATGACGCGCCCGGAGAAGCTGTCAGGTCCAACCCCTGAGTATTCGCGTGAGGCCCTCGAGGCCCGAGTCCAGGGGACGATGATCGTCAAGTGCACCGTCACCGTGGAAGGTCGAGTGGTGAACTGCCGGATCATCAAGCCCCTGCCCCACATGGACCGGACCGTCCTGGACGCGCTGTCGTCGTCGCGCTACAAGCCCGTCACGTTCCAGGGCCGCCCCGTGCAGGTGGACTACACCTTCACCCTGAACTTCAAGCTGCCGCGCTGACTCCGGGCGCGTCGTTTAAGGCCGTACCGCCGACAACCCCGCGCTCGTGAGGAGGAGCGCTCAATCCAACTATGCAATTCACTCTCGTAGAAATCTGGGAGCACACGGGCCTCTTCGCCCGTTCGGTCATCTTCACCCTGGCCATCATGTCCATCGCCTCGCTGGTCGTGATGGCGGAGCGCATGATCGTCTTCCGCAAGACGCGGTCCGACAGCCGCAACTTCGCCGCGAAGATGGGTGCCATCCTGGCCAAGGGCGACCTGACCACGGCGGCCAACACGAACCTGGGCAAGGACGTGGGCCACCTGGGCCGCGTGATCAACTCCGGCCTGACGGCGTACCGCATCAGCCCCAACAACAAGGACGTGGCGGTGGAGTCGGTGGCGCGCGCGCTTGAGCGCCAGGCTCAGCGTGAGGTGCAGAGCATGAAGCGCGGCCTCGGCCTCCTGGCCACGGTCGGCTCCACGGCGCCGTTCGTCGGTCTGCTCGGCACCACGATGGGTATCGTCAACGCCTTCCAGCTGATGGCCGCGGCCGGCTCTGGCGGTCTGGGCACCATCTCCGCCGGTATCGCCGAGGCGCTCATCACCACCGCCTTCGGCCTGCTCGTGGCCATCCCCGCCGTGATGGCGTACAACTTCCTGCAGGGCTGGGTGGACGCGCGCTCGGTGGACATCTCCGAGTCGTCCAACGAGTTCCTGGACGTCGTGGCCCGCCACCTGGGTGGTGGTGCGCAATCCTCGCACGCGGCCTGAGCCGTCACGGGCGAGGACGGGGACGACCCGATGCCCTTCCCGTGTGCACGTCTCCAGCTCTTCTTCGGGGGCTGGAGACGCTCCGTGAAGGCGGGCACCTCCATACCAGGAAACAGGTAAAGACATGGGAATGTCAGCAGGCCCCAAAGGGGGCGTCAAGAGCGACATCAACGTCACGCCGCTGGTCGACGTGGTGCTGGTACTCCTCATCATCTTCATGGTCGTCACCCCGATGCTCCAGCGTGGCAAGTCCGTGGAGCTCCCGAAGGCCACCGAAATCGAGAAGGAAGGAAAGACGGATTCCGATCCGGTCATCCTCTCCATCACCCCGGACAAGAAGGTGTTCGTGGAGAACGACCAAGTGGATGAGCAGGGGCTCCAGGAGAAGCTCACCGAGGAGATGGTGAAGAATCCGGGCAAGAAGATCCTGCTCAAGGGTGACAACGCGCTCAGCGTCGGCGATGTGCGCAAGGTGCTGGACGTCGCTCGCAAGTCGAAGGCGAAGCAGATCTCCCTCGGCGTCGAGGAGAAGAAGTAATGGCCGGCCGCAAGCAACGTCAGTGGGTCAAGCCCCAGGCCCAGCCGAACTCGGAGATCAACGTCACGCCGCTGGTGGACGTGGTGTTGGTGCTCCTCATCATCTTCATGGTCGTCACCCCACTCCTCGAGAAGGACATCGTGGTGCGCGTGCCCGACACCGAGGTGGAGCAGGACCCGACGCCTCCGGATCCGGACGACCAGCAGCTGGTGGTGCAGCTCGACAAGGACGGCGGCTACTCCATCAACACGGAGAAGATCTCGCCCGCAGACTATGTGAATCGCCTCAAGCGCATGCTCGCGGCAAAGAAGGCGGACGACAAGGTCGTCTTCTTCATGGCGGATGACGCCACCAACTACGGCCGGCTCATCACCGCGCTGGATGGTGCGAAGGCCGCGGGCGCGAAGGTGCTCGGCATGGCCACGGAGCTCCCGCAGAACGCCGTCATCCAGGGCACCTCCGTCGACACGCCGACGCCGCCAGAGCCCTGAGCGTCCCCCGGAGCCTACGCTCCAGGTGGGTACGCGGTTCACATCGAGAAGCTCGTCGGCTAGAGTTCACTCCTCATGGCCGACGAGCTTCTCATTTTCGAGCAGACCATCGAAGCCCTGTTCCTGCGCGCCTTGCACGGCCGATTGACGCCCGAGTGCAAGGCGCGGCTGCGCCAGGCCGGGCTCGATGTGGACCAGAAGCTCCGGCCGGCCTACGCGTTCGACGCTTGGATGACGTTCCTCCGCATCACCGCCGAGGAGCTCTACCCCCAGCTTCCACTCGAACAGGGCACCTGGAAGCTGGGTGAGGCCTATATCGAGGGCTTCCGCGAGACGATGCTCGGACGCGCCGTCCTCTCGCTGCTGCGCGTCCTGGGCCCTCGGCGGACGCTGATGCGGGCCACGCAGAACTTCCGCGCCGGCAACAACTACACCGAATCCAAGCTGCGTGAGCTCGGCCCCAGCCAGTTCGAGCTTTGGATGAACGAGGTGGGCCCCTACCCTGCCTTCACCGAAGGCATCATCCACGCAGGGCTGCGCGTGGCCGGCGCGCAGGACATCGCCATCGAGATGTCCGGCTACGACGGCCACGCCTGCACCTACCGCATCAACTGGAACGAGGCCTCGGTCTCCTCCGGCGTGGCAGGCAGCGGGGACTCCAAGGCCGCCAGGAGGTCCGGGTCCATCAGCTCCCTGTAGATGAACTCCGCGAGCAGGCCCGTCACCATCCAGATGGGCAGGATGTAGAGCGAGGTCATCTGCCAGAGGATGGCGCCTTCATCCGCGTAGTACCAGATGCGGAAGCCCGTGAGCCGCTCCAGCAGCACACCGATGAAGCCCTCGAAGAGCAGGATGACCACCCCATACACGGCCGCGCGCAGGGCCGTGTGCTGGTACAGCATCCAGCGATACAGCGGCTCGATGAAGCAGAAGCACGCCACGCCGTAGATGGCGAACATCCACAGCGAGCACTGCCCGTACGCGGTGACGACGGGCGTATCCCAGATGCCGTTGAGCCCCAGCCGGTCATCCACGCGCCACTGGAAGCGGAAGAGCGCCTCCAGCAGCGGCACATGCCGGGCAACCCGCACCAGGTTGTAGAAGAAGATTTCGGAGCTGAGCCCCACCATGCCGTAGAGGCAGAAGCGGAACACTCCGAAGGCCACCTTCATCCGCTGGCCACGCTTGATGTCCGCCCTGCGAATACGAACCTGCCGGCGCTGACGCACGTCCCCCGATTCCACTGCGACCTTTGCCCCCATCGTGTCCCCCAAGGTAGGCGGAACGCTACCGGACTCCTCAGGGCCCTGGCTAGCCCCTGCTTCACAAATGCGCCCCTGCTGAAATCTGATTTCTGGTGCCCGGGACGGGCATCCACCGTGTGGGATTGGCGCACCCAACCCCTCGCCTGGGGTGGGCTTCGGTACACCCATTGCTGAGCAGGCCCACGCGACACGGCGGAGGGCGGGACATGCTGGCGAAGGTGCGGTCTGGGGCGTTGATGGGCATCGACGTGGTGGTGGTGGAGTGCGAGGTCGACATGGCGCTCGGCCTGCCCTACTTCAGCGTCGTCGGGCAGGCGGAGGGCGCGGTCCGGGAATCGAAGGTCCGGGTCATCTCGGCGCTGAAGAACACGGGCTTCGAGCTGCCGCAGAAGCGCATCACCGTGAATCTGGCGCCCGCGGATCTGAAAAAGGAGGGAGCGACCTTCGAGCTCCCCATCGCGCTGGGCGTCCTGGCTGCGGCGAGGCTGTTGGATGAAGCCCCACTGGAGCGGCTCCTCTTCGGCGGAGAGCTGTCCCTGGACGGCGCCGTTCGCCCCATCAAGGGCGTGCTGCCCCTGGCCGTGGCGGCGCACAGCGGCGGTTTCCAGGGCGTCATGGTGCCCGCGGCCAATGCCGCGGAGGCCTCCCTGGTGGAAGGACTGCACGTCTATCCCGTCCACACTCTTCGAGAGGCGGTGGACCACCTGACCGGCGTGCGCCCCATCCTCCCCTATGCGCGGGACGATGCCCCGGGCGCCGTCGAATCCCGCGGACACGCTCCGGACATGTCCGATGTCCGAGGCCAGGCCGACTTGAAGCTCGCGCTGGAAATCGCAGCGGCTGGCGGACACAACATCCTGATGTCCGGCCCTCCCGGCTCGGGCAAGACGATGCTGGCCCGGCGGCTGCCCGGAATCCTCCCGGAGATGACCATCGCCGAGGCCCTCGAAGTGACGAAGGTCTACTCGGTCCTCGGGCTGCTCGGCGAAGGGCACACCTTGATGCGCGAGCGTCCCTTTCGCGCGCCGCACCACACCCTCTCCGACGCGGGCCTCGTCGGCGGCGGCCCCTCTGCGCGCCCGGGTGAGCTCTCCCTCGCGCACAACGGCGTTTTGTTCCTCGACGAGCTTCCAGAGTTCCGGCGAAACGTGCTCGAGGTGCTGCGCCAGCCCATGGAAGAGGGCGTCATCCACCTGGCACGGGCCAGCCAGCACATCAGCTATCCCTGCCGGGTCATGCTGGTGGCGGCCATGAACCCGTGCCCATGTGGCTACCACAACGTCCCGAACCGCCCCTGCACCTGCGGCGAGCAGCGCGTCTTCGACTACCTCACGCGCGTCAGTGGACCTCTGCTGGACCGAATCGACATCAGCCTGCAGACGCGTCCGGTGGAGTACCACCACATGGCCCAATCAATGCCCCATGAGCCGTCCAGCCAGTACTACCGGGAGCGCGCCCAGGCCGCGCGCGAGCGCCAGCGCGCCCGTTACCGGGATGAGCCGGGGGTCCACTGCAACGCGCAGCTCCCCGCGCACCTGCTGCGGCGGCACTGTGTCATGAGCGAGCGCGCCGAGAGCATGCTGCAACAAGCAGTGAAGCGATTCGGGCTGTCGGCGAGGGCCCATGACCGCATCATGAAGCTGGCATTGACGCGGGCGGACCTCGAAGGCCATGGCCGCATCGAGGACGTGGACATGCAGCTCGCCATCAACTGCCGGATGCTGGACCGGCGGGATTGGGCCGCGAGTAAACGCCAGGGGCCCCTCCCCGGCCGCCAGCGGGAGGACGCCGCGTGGCGCAACCTCGCGGCCCCGGAGGGGGACAGCCCGCTCCAGGGGGACCTCGACGGTTGAGGCTCCCGCCATGGACCTCACTGCGGGACAGGCGTCGGCGGCGCTGCTTGCGAAGCCGTGGCCTGGAAGCGGGACTCCGGTATCGCCGACTCCTCACCGCCCTCGGGGAGCGCAGGGGATGCCGGCAGCCGGTCCAGCCGGGGCGTCGGACCGGTGATGATGCGCGCCGATTTGCCAAACGTCAGATACGAGTAGGCCCAGTCGAGCAGCACGACCAGGCGGCTCCGGAAGCCGATGAGGAAGGTGATGTGGATGAGCAGCCACGCCATCCAGGCACCGAAGCCCCACTGCTTGAATCGCCGGAACGCAATCCCCACCGCGTGCCCACGGCCAATCACGGCGTACGAGCCTCGGTCCCAATACGAGAAGGGCTCCATGGGCTTTCCCCGTAGCCGGAGACAGATGTTGTGGGCGGCGTGCTTGCCCTCCTGCATCGCAGCCGGGGCGAGGCCAGGCACCGGCTTCCCATCCGCGCCCTTGAGCGACGCCAGGTCGCCGACGACGAAGACGTCGTCGCAGCCAGGCACGGTCAGCTCGGGTGTGACGAGCACCCGGCCCGCCCGGTCGAGCTTGACGCCGAGGGAGCGCGCCACGGGCGAGGCCGCGACGCCCGCGGCCCACAGCACCGTCCGCGCCGGGATGAAATCGGCGCCAATGAAGATCCCCTGCTCGTTGATGTTGGTGACCCGAGCCCCCGTGTGGACCTCCACACCCAGCTTCTCCAGCGTGCGCTGGGCCTTGAGCGACAGGTCCTCGGGATAGACGGGCAGCACCCGGTCCATCCCCTCGATGAGGATGATGCGCGCCTCGCTTGGGTCGATGTGACGGAAGTCCCCGGGAAGCGAGTGACGGCTGATTTCCGCCAGCGAGCCCGCCAACTCCACGCCCGTGGGGCCCGCGCCGATGATGACGAAGTTGAGCAGCGCGCGGCGAAGCACCGGGTCCTGCTCACGCTCCGCCAGCTCGAAGGCCACGAGGATGCGGCGGCGAATCTCCACCGCGTCCTCGATGGACTTCAGCCCGGGGGCGAATTGCGCCCACGCATCGTTGCCGAAGTAGGAGTGCGTGGCTCCCGTGGCGATGACGAGGTAGTCGTACTTCAGCTCCCCATCCGCGAGCAGCACACGCTTGCCAGCCGTATCCACTCCGGTCACTTCCGCCAGCACGACCTCCACCTTCCGGTGGCCGAGCACGGCCCGGAGCGGAGCCGCAATCTCACTGGGACTGAGCGTCGCCGTGGCCACCTGGTAGAGCAGTGGCTGGAACAGGTGATGGTTGTGCCGGTCCACCACCGTGATGCGCACGGGCGCCTTGTAGAGGTGGCGGGTGGCATGGAGGCCGGCAAAACCACCGCCGACGACGACCACATGAGGCAGATCTTCGCGCTTTGATTTCGGGCTCACGCGAGGAAGGTCATGCCGGTCCCTTCCAACTTCAACGCAAAGCGCCAGACGTCATGCGGCCTGGCATGGGCTCCCATGCATGCTTCTCATGCGACTGCTGGAGCGTCCCCCTCACATTCCACCGCTCGGGACGCACAGCCACGCATCTGGACGCCTGTTCACGCGCGCCAGGGTGCTCGCTCAAGGGGAACCCCTGCGGCACGGCCGTTGCTCACCTGCTTGCCCGCTGCACCTGCCCGTCACTTCGACGCGACAAGCAGGACGCAGCACTCAACCCAGGCAGGGCGGCGACGGAGCGGCAGACACAATGAGCAAGCTGACGGAGAAGCTGAAGGCAGTGGCGGCGGCGGTGGCGAGCATCGAGAAGCAGTTCGGCCGGGGCTCGGTGATGACGCTTGGCGGGGACGCGCGTGAACAGAAGGTGGCGGTCATTCCCTCGGGCTCGGTGGGTGTGGATCGCGCCCTGGGCGTGGGCGGCTACCCGCGGGGACGGGTGGTGGAGATTTTCGGGAACGAGTCTTCAGGAAAGACGACGCTCACCCTCCACGCGATTGCACAGGTGCAGGCCGCGGGGGGCGTGGCGGCCTTCATCGACGCGGAGCATGCGCTGGACGTGTCCTACGCGCGGAAGCTGGGCGTCCGCGTGGAGGAGCTGCTCGTCTCGCAGCCCGACACCGGTGAGCAGGCGCTGGAAATCACCGAGCAGCTCGTGCGCTCGGGCGCGGTGGACCTCATCGTCGTCGACTCGGTGGCGGCCCTGGTGCCTCGGGCGGAAATCGAGGGGGAGATGGGCGATGCGCACATGGGCGTGCAGGCGAGGCTGATGAGCCAGGCGCTGCGCAAGCTCACGGGCGCGGTGAGCCGCTCGGGCACGTGCATCATCTTCATCAACCAGATTCGAATGAAGATTGGGGTGATGTTCGGCAATCCGGAGACGACCACCGGCGGCAATGCCCTGAAGTTCTACTCATCCGTGCGCATGGAGATTCGCCGCACGGGCAACATCAAGGATGGGGACGCGGTGGTGGGCTCGAGGGCGCGGGTGAAGGTGGTGAAGAACAAGGTAGCCCCGCCCTTCCAGGAGGCCGAGTTCGACCTGCTGTACGGCAGCGGCGTCCACCGTGCGGGGGAAGTGCTCGACCTGGGCGTGGCCACGGGCATCATCGAGAAGTCGGGTAGCCACTTCAGCCTGCGCGGCGAGCGCATCGGACAGGGACGCGAGCGCGCCACCGAGTGGCTGCGCGAGCATCCCGAGGTGCTGGACGCACTCGGCAAGGAGCTCGCGGGAGCGCCCCTCTCCACCGCCGCGTCCGCGCCGGTGGAGGCGGCGGCCTAACCTAGGAGGACGACGCCATGCCGCCCAGCGCGACGGGTAGCCCCACCTTGCGCTGGCCGGCACACAGGACGAGCCCTCCTCCCTCACCTTCTTCCAGAAGCAGTCCGAGCTGATACTGGGCGTCGCGGGAGAAGCGCGCCCGGGCTCTCCCCTGCTTCACATGGCAGGACAGCACACCCTCGGCGTCCAGGTGGAGGCTCGACGGCTCCAGGGCCTCGGCGGTGCGATCACTCAGCCGCACGGACACCCGCTCGTCGGGCGTGACATCCACCGTCCGCACCTCGTACGCCGCGCCGTCCACCTGGATGAAGCACCAGTCGCTGCCGACGCGGAGCTGGTAGCGGCCGGTCTCGTCCAGGACGAGCGAGGTGTTGAAGAGCTCGATGATTTTGGGATGGAGGATGGGCTCATCGTCGTGCCACCAGCGCAGGGCGGCGTCGAGGCGGATGCCGCTGTCTTCGCGGGTATGCCAGCGCTTGCCAGGAGGAGGCTGACCGGTGGGTGGTTGCATGACGTCCCTTATCTGCGCGTGGGGCCAGGCGGATTCAAGCCCGTGAGGTCGAGGCGACTACCAATTCCGGACAAGCTCCGTGTAGCCGCGGAAGGCGACGGCGCCCCAGAAGTTCACCAGCACGCCCAGAGTCACCGCGGCCAGCACCGCGCGGTTCCGCAGGGACCAGCCCCCCAACGCGAAGAGCATCAGGAGGTAGGGCGTGTAGTCGAGGCTGAACCGGAAGCCGAACTGCATGTAGCCGGTGTTCTGGTAGAAGAGCCCAGGCAGCGCGCAGACCGCCACGGTGAGCCACACCGGCCAGTGCAGTCGCGGGCGCACCTTCGGCACCAGCAGGAAGACGAGCAGCGGCAACGTCAGCAGCAGCGTCAAGCCATGCGGGTCATAGCCGAGCTTCAACGGCGACAAGGACACCGTGGGCAGCTTGAAGAAGGCTGCCTCCAGGTTTCGAGGCAGATACTCCCAATTGAAGAGCCCCGCGCGATCGATGTCCGCATTGACGCGGTTGTTGAAGAGGTAGGCGTGCCCGAACTCACTCAACCGGCCGTAGCGATAGACGTTGTAGGCGGCAGCGAGCGCGGCCAGGGGCGCGGCGCCCAGGGTGAACAGCCCCAGCTTCCTGGCGGCGGGCTTCCAGTTCCCGGCCAGGGCCTTGAGCTGCGCCAGCCGGGGCTCCGGACCGGGACAAAGCGCTTCCAGGACGAAGAACAGCCCTGTGAAGACCAGCGGCGTCCGCGTGAGCGTCGCCATGGAGAAGAACAGACCCGCGAGCAGCGGACGATGGGCACGGACGGCGTTGCGCACGTAGAGGCAGGTGAGTGCCACGCCCATGACCTCGGCGCTGAACCAGACCTCTCCTCGAATGGCGCAATAGAAGAACAACGTGCCGAAGGCGAGGATGAGCGCCAGCGCGATGTTCTCGTTGCGGTTGCGCGCTGTCTCCCCCTCCTTCGTCAGGAAGCGCAGCAGCGAATAGAAGAGCGCCACCGCCAGCGCGCCGACAATGACGCCGAACGACGTGTCATTGAACTGATAGCCGTGCAGCGCGACGAAGGGCAGCATCGCCACGGCGGGGAAGGACGGGAAGCTCACGAACCAGCGGTCCGTCGGGAGCGGCCGCCCTGCACAGCGGACCTTCTCTCCCTTCACCACCCGGACGCAGGCCCAGTCCTCCATGTTGGGCAGCACCTGGGGGTCCACATCCAGCCGGCCCTCCAGCCAGGCCTGGGCCTGGTAGACAAAATGAGGCGCCGCGCTCTGCCGCAGGAAGCGCTGCGAGCTGAAGCTGGCCAGCACCACGAAAGCGACCAGGAACAGCACCACTTCGACACGGTAGGCGGCCAGCCACACGCGCAAGGCGTTGAACGGCACGCTCCCCGACGCGGGAGGGGCCGGTGAGCCCGCGGGGACCGGGGAGGCGGTGGGCTCGGATACCGGGGAGGATGTCCCCTCGCTCATGGCAGCGGCCTCGGGCTCGGGGGCGGTGGGCGCTGCGCGGGCTTCTTCCGTGGCGACCGGGCCAGGAGCTGCGAGCTCAGCGGAGGGTGAACGGGGTCGCTTGGACTTGGAACGGCTCATGGGAGGGGGGATGCGGCAAGCAGATGCTGCCGCAGCATTTCCAGCGAGTGGGAAGCGGCGAACAGGCGCACCCGGTCGCGGTCACCCGGCACGGAGATGCGCTCACAACGGGTGGGTACGCCCGGCGCGGACAACGCGCAGTACACGGTACCCACCGGGTCCTCTGGCGTACCTCCCGCCGGTCCCGCGTACCCAGTGACGGAAAGGCCGTAGGTGGTGTCACAAGCGGCGCGGACCCCATCCGCCATGGCCATGGCCGTCTCACGCGACACGGCGGTATGCCGCTCGAGCACCTGTGCCGGCACCGCCACCCACGCGGACTTCATCTTCTCCGAGTACACCACCGCGCCGCCGATGAAGACGCTGCTGGAGCCCGGCACGGCCGTCAGCTGCTGGGCGATGAGGCCGCCCGTGCAGCTCTCCGCCACCGCCAGCGTTGCGTCCGCCTTGCGGAGCATTTCGAGGAGCACCGCGGCGTAGTCGTCCGCGTCCGCGCCGAAGACTCGAGGCCCGAGCACCTGGCGACATTCCACCTCCGCGGCGGCGAGGGCTGCGTCCGCCTCCGCCTGCGAGGTGCCCTCCGCCATCAGCTTGAGGTGATTCTCCGGAGCATGGGTGCGGAACCCGAACACGACGCGGGGGTGCCGCCGCGCCACGGGCGCCACCGCCAGGTCGAGCTCCGATTCGGGAATGCCCACCGCGCGCAGCAGCCGGAAGGCGCGGTACACGCGCCCTGGCCGCGCATCCAGCGCGGCGCGCACACGCGGCAGCACCTCTCCCTCCAGGAGAGCGCGGAACTCACTGGGCACGCCAGGAAGGAAGTAGAGCTGGGCCCCGCCCAGCTTCATCAGGACGAGCGGCGCGGCGCCCTCGGGATTCCTCACGGGCTGAGCGCCCCGTGGAACCCGCGCCATGCGCAGGGCGCTTGGGTTCGGAGCCTGGCCGCGCGCCGCGTAGCGCTCTCGAAGCCAGCCCAGCACCTGAGCGTCTTCCTCCAGAGGGACGCCAGCGGCCTCGGCTGCGCACTCCAGTGTGAAGTCATCCGCCGTGGGGCCCAGGCCACCCGACACCATCACCACGTCCGCACGCGCAGCGGCTTCCTTCAGCGCCTGGGTGATGTCCTGCCGTACGTCCCCGACCACCACCACGCGCTCCACCTTGACGCCAAGGTCGAAGAGGCGGGCCTCCAGGAACGCACTGTTCGTGTCCGTTATCAGCCCGGTGACGAGCTCGTCACCGGTGCACAGCAGCTCGACGCGCATGGGCCGCGCATCCTAGCGGCAGCCGGACGCCTCGGCACGGCCCGAAGCGGAAAGGAACCCCGGCGCCCCCCGGTCCGGACGGGGGCCGGGCAGGGAGCAGCGGCACCTGCGTCAGAGGTACGCGGGGCCGTCGGAGCCCTGGCCCTGGTCGGCGTCCTCCTCGTCCTCGTCGTCGATGACCGCGGCCACCGCGACCGCCGCCACCGCACAGGGCGCGGCGACCTTCCGGGCGGACAGCCGGCTACGAACCAGCACCGCGGACTCCACCAGCCCCAGGGCGAGGTACGCGCCACAGCACGCCACCAACACCCAGGCCGGGTGGAGCTGCGTAGCGATGACCGTCCCGCCGAGCACCACCAACATGAAGGCCAGCGCGCTCTTGCGGTTGGGCCGCGTGTCCTTGAAGGTCCGGTAGCGCACCGTCGACACCATCAGCAGCGCGAGGCCCGCCACCGCCACCGCCATGGGCACCACGGCGCCTTCCGCCAGGGGCTCGCCCTGCGTCGCCGCATGGTGCGAGATGATGACCGACACCAGCATGCCAGCCGCCACGGGAATGGGCAGGCCGACGAAGAAGCTCCCACCGCCACCATGGGGGTTGCGTGCCGCCAGCACGTTGAAGCGCGCCAGACGCAGCGCGCCGCATGCCGCGAAGGAGAACGCGATGAACAGCCCCACGAACCCCAGGGGTTCGAGGGCCCACTTGTACACCAGCAAGGCAGGCGCAGCGCCGAAGGAGATGACGTCCGCCAGGCTGTCGAGCTGCACGCCGAAGTCGCTCTGCGTCTTCGTCAGCCGGGCCACCCGGCCGTCGAAGCCGTCGAAGAACATGGCGAAGAAGATGGCCAGCGCGGCCTGGTACAGCTGCACCGGGCCCACGTCCCCCGTGCAAAGCGTGATGGCGTAGAAGCCGCAGAAAATGGACGTGACGGTGAAGAGATTCGGGAGCACGAACATCAGTTTCCGCAACTTCATCATTCCCTCGACTTCCTCTGATGGCCGTGACTTCCCAGCGGCAGGACGGCGGGTGAACCGACCTTAGCAGGGTTTTATTTTGGAAATGGAGGCTGCATGGACGCTTCGCGGTGGGTAGTGTGGGTACTGGTCGCCGGGGTCGCACTCGTACTGTGGAACGTCCTATGGGTCGCGGCCGTGCGGCGTTGGTATCGCCCGCGCGCGGAGTTGCCCCAGGTCCTGCGCGCCCGCTGCGACGACGGCTGGGAGCTGGTGGTTCACGCCCGTCGCGCCCCGGTGCGCCGCTTCGAGGAGCCGGTGCTGCTGTGTCACGGGCTCGCGGCGAACCGGTTCACCTTCGACTTCGAGCCGCCCTACTCCGTCGCGCACTATCTCTCCGAAGCGGGCTTCGACTGCTTCAGCGTGGAGTGGCGCGGCACCGGTCACTCGCGCCAGCCTCCCCCGGGACGGCGATATACGGACTTCACTATCGATGACCACGTCCTCCAGGACGGCCCGGCGCTGCTGGCGCTGGCCCTGAAGGAGACTGGGGCGAAGCGGGCGTTCTGGCTGGGTCATTCGCTGGGAGGACTGGTGGGTTACGGCGTCGCCCAGGGGCCTCATGGCGGGAAGCTCGCGGGACTGCTCACGCTGGGCGCGCCCGTGCACTTCAAGTCAGAGCCCTTCCTCCGCACGCTCATCTCCATGGGCGTGCGCGCCGCCTGGCCCGCGCGCTTCCGTCAAGAGTGGATGAGCGCCAGCCTCGCCCCCTTCCTGGGCTACGTCACGCTGCCCCTGTCCGACCTGCTGGTGAACCCCGAGCACATCCCCCCGCGCATCCAGCGACAGGTCTACGCGAACATGATGTCGTCGATGAGCCGCAAGGTGCTGCTCCAGTTCCAGGATTGGATCGAGCACGATGCGTTCCGCTCGTTCGACCGAACGCAGGACTGGCGCGCGGGAATCGCCCGGCTCCAGCTCCCGCTGCTCATCATGGGGGGAAGCTCGGACCGGCTGGCCACGTCCGCCAACGTGGAGGCCCAGTTCTCACTCGCCACCGCGCCCGACCGGACGCTGCACATCTTCGGCACGGAGCATGGCGACAAGATGAACTACGGACATGGGGACCTCATCTTCGGCACAGGTGCGCCGACGGAGGTCTACCCCGTCATCCGGGAGTGGCTGGAGCGGCATGCCACGGTCCTTCCCGCGGCCGTCACCGAGCCCTCGCCCCATCCGGTGGAGGAGATGCCTCGGGAACCAGAGCGCTCCGTTCCCTGAAGGCGGGCCTCACGGCGAAGGGCTGGGGTGCTGCGTGTCGCGGTGGACGCAGGCCGCGGACACTCCTCGCGTGTCGTCCGAGCGTATCGCTCCCAGTAGGACCTGAGTGGCCCCTCCGCACCCCGCGTGGACGAGCCCGTCCAGCAGGCCTGTCGCGGTGAGCCCATCGACGCGGAGCTCGCCGTCGCCCAGGGCGCCCAGCGCCGTCGCCGCCCCGCGTATCCGCACATCCTTGGCGTCCATCCTCGCGAGCGTGTCCGTCAGCAGTCCCACGTGGCCGCAGGACTCCAGGTCCGCGTCGCGCAAGGACACCCGAGCATCCTGGGCCGCCAGCACACAGGCCCCTTGCGCGCCGCGCACCACGACGCCTTTCACGTCCGCTTCGAGTTGGCGCAGGTGCAAGGCATCGCCTCCGACTCCATCCGCCGTGCGGACTCCGGTGATGCTCGCGTCGCGCAGCCGCAGCTTCCCTCGCAGCGCCATCACTCCGTACTCCGCGCTCCCTTCCAGTTGGATGCGCTGGACGTCCAGGTCCCCACCCACGAACTGGAGCCCCCCATACGCACCGCTGTCGCGCACGACGATGTCCCGAAGCCTGGCTCGCGACATGGACAGCCCCATGCCCGCCCTCACCGCACGAGTCGAAGTGAAGTGATGGACGTCGAGCCCGCGTGCCCTCATCGCGGACACACCGTACTCATGGCCCGTCACCTCCACGTGCTCCAAGAGGAGCGTACCGTCCATCACCGAGAAGCCCGCGGCGTCCCCGCCCTCCGACCTGGACCGGCGAACCTCCGCGTGCGCACCGTCCACGCCCACCGCCGTCGCGGGCCCCGAGAAGCGGGTGTCCTCCACGAGCGCCACGCCGCCAGCGCCACGAACACGCACGGCCCGGCGATAGGGCCCCCTGAAGACGCTCTTGCGGATCCGAACCTCCGCGGAGGCCACCGGCCCGCCGTCAGGCAGCGTGCTGACGGCTCCCCGAGGCGCCTGCTCGCTTTCAACCCAGATGCCCACCGCCGCTGGCGAAGGCGCCTCGAACTGGCCCCCCTCCACGTCCAGGCGCCCGGCACGCACCCTCACGGCGCCCGAGTGCTGCCCCCAGAAGCCCACCCGCGTCAGGCGCACCTGCGCCCCGCTGGCCATGTCCAGCCCCCAACCGCCGCCCTTGACCACCACATCCGACACTGACGCACCCTGGCCGACCCGGAGGACCAGGCCGTCCGGCGCCAGTCCCTCCAGCACCACGCCAGCGCCCTCGCCTTCCAGGCAGGCCCCCGGCGGCAGCATGAAGGGCCCCACGTAGCGCCCCGGTGCCAGCCGCACCGTCAGGGGCCCCGGACGGGCCAGTGCTTCCGTGAGCGACACCAACGGGCGGGCGCGCGAGCCATCCCCAGACCCCTCCCCTGCCGGGTCCACCCAGATCAGGGTGCGACCACAGACGGTCGGCGGGCCCTTGTGAAGCGGAGGATTCCGGCAGGCGCAGGAGAGCAGCAGGATCAGCGGCAGGGAGGTTCGAAAACGCACGCAAGCAGCCATCCTAGCGGCTTCCCGCACGCGAGCATGCGCGCGCGATCAGAACCCGCCCGCAAATGATCAATTTCTCAAAGACTTTCCAAAAATCGCGATCACACACAGCTTTTTCCAATTCACTGTGAGTGGCTTGCGTCGATGTATCGGAAGAGGCGCGCCACGCTCTTCCTACGCCCTCTGTTTCAGAGGGCCAACTTTTCATCTGGAGGCCGATTTTCCGGCTCCAAACCTCGGCCGGCATTGACAGGGAAAAGAGCGATTTGTTACCACCGGCCGGGTTAAAGCACTTCAAGGCCAGACAACGGACGGAGGGGCGTTATGACCAAGGCAGAACTCGTCGAGGTGGTGGCGGCGCAGACACGTCTCACCAAGAAGTCGGCGGCGCAGATTCTCGACATCGTCTTCACCAACATTGGCAAGGCGGTGAAGAAGGACGCTCGCTTCAGCTATCCCGGCTTTGGGACCTGGTCGGTTCGCTCGCGCAAGGCGCGCAAGATTCGCAACCCCCAGACGAACGAGATGATGAAGCTCAAGGCGTCGAAGACCATCGGTTTCCGGCCCGCCAAGGAGCTGAAGAACTCGCTCTGAGTCTCCCAGCAGACGCAGGGCTCACTCAGGGGCGCTCACCCACGAGGGGGGCGCCCCTGATGCTTTGCGGGGATGACGCGCTCGGGCACCTGGGCCATGGGCGGCCGCGGGGCCGGAGACGGCTCCGCGTCACCCAGCGCCTCCAGCGGGTCCATGGGCTCGCCGTCGCGCCACAGCTCGAAGTGGAGGTGGACGCCGGTGGCGAGCCCGGTCTCCCCGGCCAGCCCCACCGCATGGCCGCGCTCCAGCACCTCTCCAGGCTCCACCAGCAGCCGGGACAGGTGGCTGTAGCGCGTCACCCAGCGCCCCTCGTGCCGGACCTCCACCTGCAGGCCATGGTCGCCGTTGCGGCCGGCGCGCAGGACGACGCCCTTGTCCGCCGTGAAGATGGCCTGCCCCTGCGTGGCGGCCAGGTCGATGCCCAGGTGGCGCCGACGCACGCCCGTCACCGGGTGCCAACGGTAGCCGTAGAGGCTGGTGATGGAGACCGGCTCCAGTGGCCAGGAGAAGCGCGGGGGCGCGTCGTCATCGACGACCTCGGGCGGCTGCTCCAGGCGGCGCAGCTCCGCGGTGCGGACGGCCAGCCGGCCCACGCGCAGCACCACGGCCTCCGCGAGCGGCGCGGGAATGTCGCCGTAGGTGAAGCCGTCCCGCTCCAGCTCGGTCTCCAGGAGGCTCTGGGCGCGCAGCAGGTCGCTGGAGTCCAGTCGCGCCACCCGGCGCTGGAGAAAGCCATCCAGCGCGTGGTTCATCCGCTCCCAGTTCTCCACCTGCGCCGGAGGCATCGGCCCGCCGCGCGCCACCTGTCCCCGATGGGCCTGCGCCTGGGACGCGAAGGTGGCCAGCGCGGCGTGGAGCGCTGGGGCTGACTCGGGCACCTCATGGTCCCCCCGAGGCCCGGTGGCCCCCACGTCAGCGCCACGGGCACGCGCGGAGGTGCCGTAGAACTCCTCGAAGCTCATCTTCGGCTCCGCGCCACGACTGGCGCAGGCGCAGGCACTGATGAGGGCGAGGAGGCTCAGGCGACGCACGGCAGCACGAGCCTACCATGCCCGTCCCGGCATGCTCCTCACACGCAGCGCGTCCGTGCCCAGGTGGTCCCCGACACGCTTTTCACCCGACGTGAGCCCCGGTGGCTGTCCAGCAGCCCAACGTCGCGGGGCCGCCGACTCAGGCAACGGCGCGGCGGATGCGCGCCAGGGCTTCATCGATGTCGCCAGCGGACACGTCCAGGTGCGTGACGAGCCGCAGCATGCGCGGCGCCCCGGCTGGATTGGTCAGCACCCCATGCTGCTCCAGCAGCGCGACGACCTCCGACGCGGGGCGTGGGAACTCGGCGAAGACCATGTTGGTCTCCACGCTCGCGGGGTCCACCTTCACGCCGGGCACGCCGGCCAGCCCGGCCGCGAGGCGGCGGGCATTCGCATGGTCATCCGCCAGCCGCTCCACGTGGTGCTCCAGCGCATACAGCGCCGCCGCGGCCAGGATGCCCGCCTGCCGCATTCCGCCCCCCAGGCGCTTGCGCAGGCGCCGCGCCTCGCGAATCACGTCCGCGCGGCCCGCCAGCACCGAGCCCACCGGAGCGCCCAGCCCCTTGGAGAAGCACACGGACGTGGAGTCCGTCAGCGCCGCCCACGCGGAGACGGGCACGCCCAGCGCGACGCTGGCGTTGAAGAGCCGCGCTCCATCCAGGTGGACGGCCAGGCCCGCCTTGCGCGCCGCCTCGACGACGGCTCGGAAGCGCTCCACCGGCCACACCGCGCCGCCACCCCGGTTGTGCGTGTTCTCCAGGGACAGCAGGCGCGTGCGGGGGTTGTGGACGTTCTCCTCGCGAACGGCCGCGCTCACGTCCTCGGGGGACAGCAGGCCGCGCTGTCCCGGCAGCGGCTGCGGCTGCACGCCCCACAAGGCGGGCACCGCGGCCCCTTCGTAGTGGAGGATGTGGCTGCCGGCCTCGGTGAGCACCTCGTCACCCGGCCTGCAATGCGCGCCGATGGCGAGCTGGTTCGCCTGGGTCCCCGAGGGCACGAACACGGCGGCCTCCAGGCCGAGCCGCTCGGCGACGCGCGCCTCCAGGCGGAGCACGGTGGGGTCCTCGCCGTAGACGTCGTCCCCTACCTCGGCTTCAGCGATGGCGCGACGCATGGCGGCCGTGGGCCGGGTGACGGTGTCGGAACGGAAGTCGATGCGCTTCATGAATCTCCCCGAATGGCCGCGCTCCAACCGGTGCTTGGGCTCTCGGCCGGTGTGACATACAACGGCGCCGTGCCTGGACGTGAGACAGTCGCGGAGAAGCGGAGGCGCGCGCCGGCGGTGCTGGACCGGCTGGCCGCGGACATGCCGGATGCCCGCATCGAGCTGGACTTCCGGACGCCCCTGGAGCTGCTGGTGGCCGTCATCCTCTCCGCGCAGTGCACGGACAAGCGCGTCAACATGGTGACGCCGGCCCTCTTCCAGCGATTCCCCGACGCCCAGGCCTATGCGGAGGCGGAGCCCTCGGACGTGGAGTTCTTCATCCGCACCTGTGGCCTGTACCGCGCCAAGGCGAAGAACATCGTCGCGGCCGCCCGGGCGCTGGTGCAGGAGCACGCCGGGCAGGTGCCCACGCGGCGGGACATGCTGGAGAAGCTCCCGGGCGTGGGGCGCAAGACGGCGGGGGTGGTGTGCATCCACCTGGGGGGCGATTCGGCCTTCCCGGTGGACACACACGTGAAGCGGCTCGCCTACCGGCTCGGCTTCACCACGAAGGAGGACCCGGACAAGGTCGAGGCCGACATGCAGGCCCTGCTGCCCCCGGAGCGGTGGACGCTGGGCCACCAGCTCCTGGTGTGGCACGGGCGGCGGACGTGCTTCGCCCGCTCGCCCGCCTGTGAGCGCTGCGTCGTCGCGGACCTGTGCCCGAAGAAGGGCGTCAAGGCCCGGCCGACGACGGAGGCTACGGAGAAGCCGGCGCGCCCGACTCCCGCTCGCGCGAGGACTTGAGGCGCTTCATCCGCTTGCGGATGAACTCCCGCTTCAGCGAGGAGATGTGGTCCACGAAGACGGTGCCGTTGAGGTGGTCCGACTCGTGCTGCACGGCGATGGCCAGCAGGCCCTCGCAGCGCATCGTCTGCTCCTGCCCCTCCGGGTCGAGGAACTTCACCGTGATGACGGCGGCCCGGTCGATGTCCGCGGACTCGCCGGGGATGGACAGGCACCCCTCGTTGTAGGTGGTGTCGCCCTCCATGGCGATGATCTCCGGGTTGATCATCGCCACGGGCTTCAGCTCCGGCTGGCTGTGCGTGGTGTCCAGGACGATGACGCGCTGGAGCACGCCAATTTGCGGGGCAGCCAGCCCCACGCCTTCGGCGGAGTACATCGTTTCGAACATGTCCTTCACCAGCGTGCGGGTGGAGTCATCCACCTTCACCACCGGCTTGGCCTTCTGCTTCAGGACAGGGTCGGGCCAGATGAGGATCTCGCGGACCATGGGCGCCGTCATAATCCCACCGGCGCGGACGGGCAACCGCCCCAGGTAGGTCTTCCTTCTTCCCGATGCGGACGTCCGTCCGGTGGGCGTCAGTCCAGCAGGCTCCGGGCGTATTCCGCGCGCAGCCGGTCGTCGCCCAGCGCCTGCGCGGCCTCGGCCAGCACACTGCGAATCTGCTGGGCGCGGTGCAGGAGTGCCGGGTCGGGGTGCCCGGCGAAGCGCAGGGGATGGAACTCGGCGGAGAGCAGCTCGTAGGCGCGCTTGACCTCCTCGCCCCCCGCCGAGCGGGCCAGCCCCAGCACCGTGAAGTAGTCCGCGTCCTGAATCTCCTCGAACTTGGCCTCCAGCCGCCGCACGTCCAGCTCCGGCGGCAGGTCCCCCGCCTCGTCTTCCTCACCGACGGGCGCCAGCGAGATGAGGCCCAGCGTCCGCGCCACCGCGAGCGACTTCAAGGCCGCGTCCTGGGGGAGCCCCGCGCCCAGGAGCAGCGCCTCCAGCGTGTGCTCGCCGTCCACCTGGGACAGGAGCTGGAGGTCGCGCGGCGCCAGGCCGAAGTCGTCCGGGGCCAGGTGGAGGTCGCCCCGGGTGACGCGTGCGCGCAGGCTCCCGGCGGACTCCAGCAGGGACTCGGAGGTGAGCGTGTTGCGAAGGGCCTCGGCCAGCAGGTGGAGCGGCGGGCGCGTGGCGGCGGCGAGCGCCACCTCATGCGGCGCCGGCTCTGCCACCAGGCGGTACAGCGTCGAGGGCTCCGCCAGGGCGTCCAGGAACACCTGCTCGGTGTAGCGCTGGACCAGGGGCACGGCCTCGGACTCCCGCAGGTAGCCCCGGCCGCGCAAGGCGTCCAGCAGCGCGGCGGTGGTGGCGCCGCGCACCAGCCGCAGCTCCCCTTCCTGCCTCGCGTCGATGAGCCCATCCGCGCGGGCCCGGTCGATGAGCGACTCGCCCGGCGCGGAGGAGACGGCGCCCACCAGCGCGCCATCCCTCAGCCAGAGGACGCGCAGGGCGTTCATCACCTTCAGCTCCACGCGCATCTCCATGCGGGCTTCACACAGGCGGAGCACCAGCTTCGTCAGGCCGTCCTGGGTGACGCTGCCGCTTCGGGCCACGGCCAGCTCCGGCCTGCCCGGGGGCGCCTCCAAGGGCAGGAGGGCGGCGCGCGCCTGCGCGGCGGCCTCCTCGGCGTCCCGCAGCGCGCGCTCCTCCAGCTCCAGGCGCTCGCGCTCGGAGCGCTCACGCTGCTCGGCCGACTCGGCTTCGATGCGGGCCTTCTCCTCTCGCAGGGACGCCAGGGCCTGCTCGACGGACTCGCGCGTCTCCCGCTCCTTCTCCAAGGTCTCACGCACTTGCTGGAGTTCGAGGCGGACCTCCGCGAGCGCGTCGGAGGCGCGCGTATTCTCCGCGAGGAGCCGCGACTCGGACTCGGTGCGTGCCCGGGACTCATCTTCGAGCTTCGTTTCCAGCGCCGCACGCTGCTGCGCCTCGGCGTCCAGGCGCACTTCCAGCGCGGTGCGATGACGGCTCTCCGCCTTCGCGCGAGCGGCGGCTTCGGCCTGAGCCTGGGCCGACTGCTGGGCCTGCGCCTCGGCCTCCGCGCGGCACGTGGCTTCGGCGTCGGCGCGGGCCTGGGCCTCCGAGACGGCCTTCATCGCGGCCTCGGCGCGCGCCTCGGCCTCGGCGCGCTGCCGGACGGCTTCGGCTGCCTGGGCCTCAGCCTCCGAGCGCTTGAGTGCTTCGGCCTCCAGGCGAGCCTCCAACTCGGCGCGCTTCAGTGACTCGGCTTCGGCCTGGGCGGCAGTGCTGGCGCGGTGCGCTTCCTCCGCCTCGGCGCGGGCCTTCTCCGCTGCGTGCTGCTCGGCCTCCTTGCCGGCGAGCGCCTCTGCTTCGGCGCGCTGCCGGGCTTCCTCGGCGGCCCTGGTCTCGGCCGCGGCTCGGGCTTCGGCCTCGCGCTCCGCGCGCGCTTCCGCCTCGGCTCGTCGCGCGGCCTCGGCGGCGGCACGCGCCTCTGCCTCCGCGCGAACCGCGGCCTCGCGCTCGGCACGCGCCTCTGCCTCCGCGCGAGCGTCTGCTTCGGCGGCGACACGAGCCTCCAGCTCGGCACGGGCATTCGCCTCGGCGGCGACACGGGCCTCTATCTCGGCGCGGGCCGCGGCCTCGCGCTCGGCACGGGCTTCCGCCTCCGCGCGGGCCTGAGCTTCGCGCTCTGCGCGGGCTTCCGCGTTCGCCCGGGCCGTCGCCTCGCCCTCCGCACGAACCTCCATGGCCGCACGGAGCCGGGCCTCTTGCTCGACACGGCGCTCGGCTTCGGCGCGGGCTTCCATCTCGCGCTCGGCGCGGGCTTCCGCGTCGAGCCGCGCCTTCGACTCGCGCTCTGCGTTGGCGACTGCATCGTCGCTCGTGTGCGCCACGTGCTCGGCACGGCGCTCGGCTTCGACACGGGTGGCAGCTTCGCTCTCGGCGCGAGCCTCCGCCTCCGCGCGAGCGGCGGCTTCAGCCTCCGCGCGAGCGACGGCTTCAACGCGAGCCGCGGCCTCGATGTCGAGACGAGCCTCCAGCTCGGCACGAGCAAGGGCTTCAGCCTCCGCGCGAGCCTCAGCGTCCGCGCGGGCCGCGGACTCAAGCTCTACCCGAGCCTGCGCCCCGGCCAGTTCCGCCGCCGCGGATGCCAGACGCGCTTCCACGTCAGCATGCGTCGCGGCCCCCATCTCGGCCCGAGCCTGCGCCTCGGCCAGTGCCGTGGCCACCGACTCCAAACGCGCTTCCGCGTCCACACGGGCAGCAGACTCAATCTCGACCAACGCCTGCGCCTCGGCGAGCGCCGTCGCCGCCGACTCCAGGCGCGCTTCGACGTCGGCCCTTGCCTCTGCCTCCGCCTGGACCCTTGCTTCCGCTTCGGCAAGGGCCGTCGCCGCCGACTCCAGGCGCGCTTCGGCGTCCGCACGGGCGACGGACTCAATCTCCGCCAGCGCCTGTGCCTCGGCCAACTCCTGGGCGGACCGTTCCGCGCGAGCCTCGGCCTCCGCGAGGGACTGCGTCAGCTGCCGCACGCGGGCCTCGGCGTCGAGCCTCGCCGTCGACTCCGCGTCGGCACGGGCTTCCGCGGCCTCGCGAGCGCGCGTCTCTTCATCGATGCGCGCCACCGACTCGACGGTCAGTGCCCTGGAGGACTCGACCCGGCGCTCCGCCAACTCCAGCGCCTTCGATTCAGATTCAGCACGGGCCTCGGAGTCGACACGCCCAGCTGCCTCCGCCTCCAAGCGCGCTTCGAGCGCCTTCAAGGCCAGAGTGCTCGCCTCGGCCTGAAGTTCCGCCGCTTCCCGTGCCGCTGCCTCGGCCTCCGCACGGGCTTCCGCGTCGATGGCCCGGAGCTCTGCCTCGGCTCGCGCGTCCTCGGCCTGCCGCGCCTGGGCCTCGACTTCGGCCGCGAGCGTCTCCGCTTCCGCACGAAGGCTGATTTGCGACTCCAGCTCCGCGCGCAGCGCCGAGAGCGCGTCGACATCGCCAGACGCCTGCTCGATTCGGCTCAGGACAGCCTGGGCCGCGGAGTCCATGGACGCGGCGGAAGCCCCCCGCAGGCGGAGCGCTTCCAGCTCCGCCTCGGCCTCGGCGCGGAGCAGCGCCTCGCGCGAGTGTTCCTCTTCCTCCTCCGCCAGCCGCCCCTGGAGCACCTGGAGTTGCTGCTCCAGTTCGTGCCGCCGCGCGGTCTCCTGCTCCAGCGCGGAGGTAGCGGCACTCACGCGCGCGTGAGCCTCCTCGAGCTGGCGCTCTGCCTCCTCCTGCTGGGCCTGCCACTGCGCCATCAGCGCGGGGACGGCGAAGCCTCCTGGTTGGGGCGCGGCGGCAGCACTCTCGACCGGCTCGGCACCGGAGGCCGCCGAGCCCGCCTCCTCCGGCTCCGAGTCGAACCAATCCTCACCCGCGGTGGACGCAGGCGCTGGAGGTTCAGGCTCCTCCGCCGTGTCGAACCAGTCGTCACCCACGCTGGCCGTCGGAGCCTCCTCTCGCGAGGTCTCCGAGACGTCCGCATGAGCCTGCGCCGCCGTGGCTTGCAGCTCGGCCTCCAGCAGCTCCCAGTTGGATGCCGATACGGCCGCCGCGTCCTGCTCCCCGGAGGCGTCCTCCGGCACCGGCGTCTCCGCGGACCCGCCGAGCGCGTCCTCCGTGCCCCACGAATCATCCGAGTCCGAGACGTCCGGCTCCGGCACCTTCGCCTGCGCGGGCTCGGAGGACAGTGCCTCACCGGGCGACGCCGCCGCGCCGTCCCAGGAATCCAGCGACCGGCCGGCGTACTCCAGCTCCGGGTCGGGAGGTAGCTCCGTCCACGGAGAGCCCTCCAGGCCGGCGGGCTCGAACGAGCGCTCGCCGCGCATGGCGGCCAGCTCCGCTTCGGCCTCGGCGAGGGCATCCCCCGAGGACGGCGCCGGTGTATCGACATCGAAGAAGCCTTCGTCTCCCAACCGCGGCGCCAGGGACGCCGTGCGCAGCGAGGGCTGCGCGACGGGCTCCTCCGTCCACGCCAGCTGCCCCACCGGAGGCGCCTCTTCCTCGGGCGGTGCCGGCGCGTCGTCGAGTTCCTCAGAACGCTCCGCCTCGGCGTGCAGCGCCTCACCGCCCACCGCCGAGCCCCAGTCCTCGCTCCGCGTGGGCTCGCCCCACCCATCCGCCGCGTCGTCCTGGGCCGGCGCCGCCATCTCCTGCGCTTCCACCTCCAGGGACGGCCGCTCCACGGCAGCCCCCACGCCCGGCGCTCCCTGCAGCTCGCGTTGCTGCTCCGCCTCGTGGGCGATGCGCTCCGCGTCCGTCATGGCCGCCAGCTCCCAGTCCGTCTGGTGCAGCGGCGCCAGGTCACCAAAGAGCGCGTTCGCCAGCGCGGGGTCCCCCGCCACCGCGGGAGGAGGCGTCGCGTGCCAGGTCTCGACGTCGGCCCCACCGGGGGACGCGCTGCCCCCTGGGGACGCGGGCAGCTCCCGGTTCTCCACCACGTGCCAGGCATCCGCGTCCGCGGGCGCCCGGACGAGCGAATCCACCAACTCCATGAAGGCCGCGCCCTCCAGCGGCAGCTGCGCCACGGGGGCGCTGAAGCCGGGGATGGACTCGCCCAGGAGCAACACCCGGGCCGCCTTGCCGTCGGGATGCTGGAGCAACTCCTCCAGCACCAGGTGGCCCCGGCCACTCTCCACGCCGGGCGCGAGCACGAGCAGCACGGGCAGGTGGTGCCCGTACGCAATGAGGGCATCCGCGGCGGAGGTGGCGAGGATGACCTCGTACCCGTCTCGCGTGAGCAGGCGCCGCACGGCGGCGATATTGGCGATGTCGTCGTGGACGAGAAGGACCGGTGCGCCCATGGGGGGGCACCGAGTCTACAGCATGGCCCCCGGATCCACGTCGATCACGACCTTCACCGCGGAAGGGAGCTCGGCCAGGGCCGCTTCCACCCGGGCGAGCAGCGGGGCGAGCGCCGTGTGCGTTGGCCCCTTCAGGAGGAGCTGCCAGCGCGTCTTGCCCCGGATTCGGGAGATGGGGGCCAGCGCCGGCCCCAGCAGGCGGACCCCGGCGGACGCGGGCGGCATGTGCCGGGAGACGAGGTTGCCCAGGGAGCGCGCCACGCTGGCGGTCTGCTCGGGGTGCTCCCCCTCCAGGCGGATGGCGGCCATGCGCGAGTAGGGAGGGTAGGCCAGCGCCTTGCGCCACTCCAATTCCTGCGACGCGAAGCCGCTGAAGTCATGGGCCAGCACGCGCCGCACCGGCTCGGCATCCGGGTTGTACGTCTGGATCAGCACCCGTCCCGGGTCCTTGCCCCGGCCGGCGCGGCCGGAGACCTGGGTGAGCAGGTGGAAGGTGCGCTCGGCGGCGCGGAAGTCCGGGATGGACAGCGACGTGTCCGCCATGACGACGCACACCAGCGTCACGCCCGGAAAGTCGTGTCCCTTCGCCACCATCTGCGTCCCCACCAGGATGTCCAGCTCCCGGCGGGCGAACGAGGCCAGCATCTCTGTCAGCCGCTCCGCGCTGCTTGCCGAGTCCCGGTCCAGCCGGGCGACGCGCGCGGTGGGGATGCGCTCCAGGACTTCCGCCTCCACGCGCTCGGTGCCGATGCCCAGCTTGAGCATGGGGCCCGTACACTCCAGGCACTGCTCCGGCACCGGCATGGCCAGGCCGCAGTAGTGGCACACCACCCGGCTCTGCGAGCGGTGGTGCGTGAGACACACGTCGCACTCGCTGCACTTGAGCGACAGGCCACACACCTCGCACAGGAGCACGGTGCTGTGGCCGCGGCGGTTGAGGAAGAGGATGACCTGCTGGCCCCGGCCAATCGTCTCCTCCATCGCGGCCAGCAGCGGCGGGCTGAGGATGGGCGCCTCTTCCGTCACCACGCCCTCGCGGGGGCGCTCCACGCGCAGGTCCACCATCTCGATAGTGGGCATGGGCCGGTCGTCCACGCGGTGCTTCAGCTCCAGGAGCCGGTAGCGCCCGCGGTTGACGTTCTCCAGCGTCTCCAGGGCGGGCGTGGCCGAGCCCAGCACCACCACCGCGCTGGCCTGCTTGCCACGCACCACGGCGAGGTCGCGCGCCTGGTAGCGCAGCTTCTCCTCCTGCTTGAAGGAGGGGTCGTGCTCCTCGTCCACGACGATGAGGCCCAGGTTGTCCACCGGCGCGAACACGGCCGAGCGCACGCCCACGGCAATCTTCACGTCGCCGCGCTTCAGCGCCTGCCAGTGAAAGAGCCGCTCGCGGTCCTTCAGCGCCGAGTGCAGCACCGCCACCTCCGCGCCGAAGCGGCTGCGGAAGCGGCCCACGAGCTGCGGCGTCAGCGCAATCTCCGGCACGAGGATGAGGCTGCCCTTCCCCAGCGACAGCGCATGCTCCGCCGCGCGCAGGTACACCTCCGTCTTCCCGCTGCCGGTAACGCCATGCAGGAGGAAGGGCTGGAAGGCGCCCGCGTCCAGGGCCGCGCGCAGCTCCACCCCCGCCGCCGCCTGCTCCGGCGTGAGGTGGTCCGGGCGGCCCTGAATCAAGCCCTCCTTCACCCCCGCCTCCACCGTCTTCTCCTCCAGGCGGGCGAGGCCCCGTGCGGCCAGCTTCTTCAGCGTCTCGCGGGCGCCGGGAATCGCGTGGGCCACCTCCTCCAGCGGCGCCCTGCCCCCTACGGCCAGCAGGTAGGCGAGCGCGGCGGACTGCGCGGGCGCGCGCGACAGCGCTGGGGGGACCTCGTCCACGAGCGCCACCGCGAAGTGCTGCACGTCCGGCTTCGCTTCCTTCTCCTCCACCGCCTTCGACAAGCCGGGCGGGAGCGCGCCGCGAATCACCTCTCCCAGCGGGTAGCGGTAGTGAACGGCCGCGAAGCGCAGCAGCCCGATGAGGTCCCTGGGCAGGGACGGCGAGTCCTCCAGCACGCGCTGGACGGCCTTGAGCTTCACCTTCTCCCCGGGCGGCGGAGACGCGGGCCCCAGGTAGAAGCCCAGCGCGGTGCCGCGGCCGAAGGGCACCAGCACGCGCTGGCCCGGCTCCAGGCGGCCAGCCAGCTCGTCCGGCAGGACGTAGGTGAACTCGCCCCGGACGGGGCGGCCAACGGCGATGGAGGCCAGGACGGGAGCGCTCACTTCGGCGCGCACTGTAGCGGCGGCGGCGGGCACGGACAGTTCCCGTCGGCTTTTCACACCCGAGGTGCGCACCGACCTGGAACCCCGCGTCGGGGGGACCTCCGGCGGCGCCACGTCCGCCCCGCTCCACAAGAGTCGCTGTTCCATGACGCTCCCTTCAACCGCCACCCCGACCCCATCCGTCCTGCTACCGGGGTCCACAGTGCAGGGAGGGTCTGACATCCCCGGTGGGCTCCGCCGTGAGACGGAGCCGCCAGGACGTCAGGGCACCGCGCCGTGGGCTCAGGCGCCGGTGACCTTCTTCCACGAGGGCCGGGTGCGGACGCGCTCCCACCAGGCGGCCACGTTCTTGTGGTCGCCCAGGAGCGCTCCGCCGCCCGCGGAGACGAAGAAGTCCATGTAGGGCATCCAGCAGACCTCCGCGAGCGAGAAGGCTTCGCCCGCGAGGTACGGCTGCTTGCCCAGCACCGGGTCGATGATGCCGAAGACGCGCTCGACGCCCTTCAGGCCCTCTTCGATGCGGGCCTCGTCCGGCGCGCCGCCGCCCAGGATGGCCTTGAAGAGGCGCTCCCAGATGACCTTCATCGCCGCGGGCGTGAAGTAGGAGTGCTCCACGCTGATGTACTGCTCCATGCGCCCGTAGGCCTGCGCGTCGGACGGCGTGAGCGCGGTGCCCGCCAGCTTGCGGTCCAGATAGCGGACGATGGCGCGCGACTCATAGAGCTGGAGGCCGTCGTCCTCCAGCACGGGGATGACGCCGAAGGGGTGACGCTCCAGGTGCGCGGGGTGCTTGTGCTCGCCCTTCGTGAGGTCGACGAGGACGAGCTCCGCCTCGCGGCCCTTCTCCGCCAGGGTGGTGAGGACCATGCGCGTGGCCGTGCTCATGGGGTGGCCGTACACTTTCATGTGAATTTCCTCTGTGCGGCGGGCCGGGGGAAATCCCGGCCAGGCGGGGACACAATCTTCATGGCCGCCCCCGGCTCCGCAAGGAATTCGGGAAAGTGCCACCTGACGGCCTACAGGGCGAAGAGCGCGTCGGGCACGCTGGCCCGGTTGTCACCCTTCAGCGCTGTGAAGCGCAGGTTGCGCTGGCCGCCGCGCCAGACCTCGATGGTGCGCGGCATCCACTCACCGGTGGCGGGCGAGCTGTAGTCCAGGAAGCGCACGTCCCACGCCGTCCCGGAGGCGTCCGAGTAGCGCAGGCGCGCCGGGCGGAAGGAGTCCTTGTACACCCAGAACTGGGGGCGGCCCTCCGCCATGTCGCCGAGGACGTAGGCCACCTCGCCGCCGAAGCGCGCCAGCCCGGTGCGCCCCGTCTCGACGCCCAGGCCCTGAAGGTGCCGGAGCACCGCCTCCTTCTGGTCCTGCACGTTGCCGCTGCCAGTGGCGAGCAGCGGGCACACCTGCGAGACGAGCACCGACATGGCGGGAATCTCGGTGCCCTGCGCGCGGCGGCGGCCTCCGGACTGGATGACCACGGCCTGGGTGTTGCCGTCGGGCACCGAGGCCTCGAAGCGGCAGCGTCCGGGCACGCGGATGGACAGCACGCCATCCCCCTGCACCTCCGGGCGGTCCGTGGGCGTCCCGAGCGCGGCTCCGGCCTCCTTGACGGCCGACCCGCCGAAGCTGAGGGAGCCCTCCACACGCAGCGTGGACAGCCTGAGCTCGGCGCGCTCCGCCGACATGCGGCGGATGATGGAGCTTCCGGGCAGCACGTAGGCGCCCGCGGCGAAGGAGACCAGGACTGCGAGGAGGGCAACGGTGCGCTTCACGGCTTCTCCGTCTTCACGACTTCATGCAGGAACTCGAGCAGCCCGGCCCGCAGCTCGGGGCGCTTGAGCGCGTAGGCGATGTTGGCCTTCAGGTAACCCACCTTGTCACCGGCGTCATACCGCTGGCCCTTGAAGCGGTAGCCCAGGAGGCCCTGCTGCTGCTGGAGGGTGGCCAGCGCGTCGGTGAGCTGGATTTCGCCGCCCACACCCGGCGTCTGCTTCTCCAGGATGGGGAAGATGGCGGGCGGCAGCACATAGCGGCCGATGACGGCGAGATTGGAGGGCGCGGTGCCCTTCTTCGGCTTCTCCACGATGCGCTCGATGCGCATGACCCCGTCGCCCAGGTCCGTGCCCGCGGCGATGCCGTACATGTGCGTCTCGTCGTCGGGCACCTCCATGAGCGCGATGACCGCCTGGTTGTACTGGCGGTACACACGGGCGAGCTGCCGGATTCCCGGCTCCTCGGCGTCAATCATGTCGTCGCCCAGCAACACGCCGAAGGGCTCGTCACCGATGGCGCTCTTGGCGCACAGCACCGCGTGGCCCAGGCCCTTGGGCTCCTTCTGACGGAGGCTCACGACGCGGACGAGGTCCGCGATGGCGCGCAGCTTGTCCGCCTCCGCCTCCTTGCCACGCGCACGCAGCGTGGTCTCCAGCTCGAAAGCGATGTCGAAGTGGTCCTCGATGGCGTTCTTGCCCCGGCCATTGATGAGGACGACATCCTCGATGCCCGCGGATACCGCCTCCTCCACGATGTACTGGAGCGTCGGGGTATCGACGATGGGCAGCATCTCCTTGGGAACCGCCTTGGTCGCAGGCAGGAACCGCGTGCCCAGGCCGGCTGCCGGGATGACACACTTGCGGATGAGGGGCTCTACCTTCGGGGTTTTGGAGGCCATGAGGGCTGCGAATCTATTGATGGCCCCTGACCCCATCAAGCCGGATAGGATGCTCGTGTCATGTCGCTGCGCGCCCTGGTGCTGATGGCCCTCTGTGTGTCCACTACCTCGCTGGCGCAGCCCGCGGAGGACCTCCGAGATGTGATGAGCGCACGCGCCTATGCCATGGGCGGCGCCTACCGGGCCCTGGGCCTGGGCGCGGACGCCATGCTGGGCAACCCCGCCGCCATGGTGCTCTTCCCCGCCTACCGCATCGAGGGCACCGGCGCGTGGGACAAGCAGCGGAAGGAAGGCCTGCTCGGGGTCTCCATCGTCGACTCGGCCACCAGCCGCCTGGGGATGGGGCTCGACTATCACTGGGTGAGCGTGGGCCGTGGAGGCGCGCGGTCCAGCGCCCACCTGAGCGCGCTGGGTGTGGGCATCCCCGTCAGCGAGATGCTGATGCTCGGCGCCACGGTGCGCTACCTGCGGATGAGCGGCCAGTCGCGGTTCGCCAACTCCGTCACCGGCGATGCCGGGCTCCTCCTGCGGCTGTCCCAGTCCCTGGTGGCGGGCGTCTCCGCGCACAACATCGTCGACACCGGCAACGAGGAGCTGACGCGCTACTACTCGGCGCACCTGGGTGTGATGGCGGGCCTGCTGACGGTCGCTGGCGACGTGCGCGCGGACTTCACGACGAACGACACGACGACGTTCACGTACAACAGCGGCCTGGAGTACATCCTCGGGCAGGTGTTCCCGGTGCGTGCGGGCTATTCGTATGACGGCTTCAACCGCACTTCGCAGATCAGCACGGGGCTCGGCTTCATGTCTGAGGGCGGCGGTGGGTTGGACATCGCGTACCGCCATGACCTCGGCGGCCCCAAGGGGCGGCTGCTGGCGCTCACCATCAAGCTGAACATGAACTGAGTCAGCGCGGCGCCCGGAGCGGCAGGTAGCGCTCGGAGGCGGCGAAGCGGAGCAGCTCCACCAGCTCCGCCTCGTTGCCCCTGCGCGCGCGCAGCACGGTCAGCGCGGGCCCCACGCTGCCACACGCCACGAGCCCCGCTCGGTTGGCGGAGTCACGCGCGGCGTCCGCGAGCGCGGAGGCCTTGAAGTCGCGGGTGCCAGGCTCCAGGAGGGCCATGGCCCGCTCCAGGGCGCGTGGGGAGAGCGACTCGCGGACCACGCGGGCCTCGTCGCCGGAGGCACGTGGGTCCTTCAACACGGTGGACAGCAGCGCCAGGGCGCGGAGGAGCTGGCCGCCCTTGAGGGCGCGGAGCGCGAGCAGGTCCGGAGAGAGCGACAGCAGCGCGCGCCCCGCGTGGAAGCGCAGCTCCGCCGCGGGCATGGACTCCCGCAGCAGGAGCCGGCCCACGAGGAGACGCGGGTGCCCCGCGTGCACGGCGGTGAAGGGAGGGCCGTCATCCTCCGCGAGCACCAGCTCGGGCAGGTGGACGTCCAGCATCCGCGCGGCCGAGTGGAGCGCGTCGAGCACGGCTGGCGCCGCCGGCCCCGCAGTGGCGCGCAGGGGCTCCGAAGAGCCCGCGGCACGGCCCTCCGCCGGGAACAGGCGACAGAGCGCGATGCCGGTGCAGGCCAGCAGCTCCCCGGAGGGTGTCCGCAAGCCGGGATGGCGCAGGCCGGCACGCTCATCGGAGGTCAGCGGCGGACGCTGCCCCCGCGGCGCGGGCGTCTCGAGCCCATCGAGCGCGTCGGCAATCTCCCGCATGAGCGAGGCGCGCGCGGGGTCTCCCCGCTGCTCGAAGTACTCCGCGAGCAAGCGGTACGGCTTCGCGTCGAGCGGACGCTCGCGGATGTGACGGAAGGCATCGGGCTCGGTGTCCTGTGGGGGCGAGTACGCGGCGACAGGCGACTCGCGCGTCTCCGCGGCGCCGGGTGCGGGCCGGGGTTCGGGCGCCGCGGGGGGCTTCGCGACGAACGTGCGGCCGGGCGCGGGAGCGGAGACCGTCCCTTCGGGACGCGCGCGCACCACGCGGCGCACGGGGTCCATGCGCCCGGGCGGCGCCTCCCAGGAGATGACGCGCGTCTCCGGAACCGGCGACGCGCCGAGGTCCATGAGCTCGCCCGTGATGAGGTCCGTGGCCCCGGAACGCGGGCCGCGAGCCTCCTCGTCTGGAGGTGCCGGCGCTGGCTCGGCGCCGCGCCCCGAGGCCGCCGCGCGAGCCGCGGCCCTGCTCTTGCCGCCGGGCGCGGAGCCCTGCGGCGCCTTGGGGAAGGCGGCTGCGTCCTGGGTGTCATCCGCCGTCGCGGGAGCGCGGGGCGCGGGCACGGCCGCCGTCCCCGGCACAGAGGCGGCGCCTCGTGCATCGTCTCGCGATGCCTTGGAATGCCCGCTCCGCTGCGCGCCCTCCTTCGCATCGGCTTCGGAGGGCACCGCTCGGTCCGCGCTCCGCCCGCGCCGACCCTTTCGCGCCGGGGAAGCCGGCGCCGCGGCAGCCGGGGCAGCCGTCCTCGATGCCGCACCGTCGGACGCCACCTTCCTGCTCGCGGGCGCCGGTGGCACCTGCGCTGGGGCCACAGCTCCAGGGTCGGTGGTCGACGTGGCCTCTCCGGCAAGCGGCCCGCTGTTCACCGACGACTGGGCCTGCACCGAAGGCGCCGGGGCGAGCGAAGCGCGGGGGCCACTCGGCTCCCTGCGCGGAGACGCGGAACGCGGCGGCTCGGGAGGAAGTGCGTCATTCGCTTCACGCGCCTGCCGGATTCCCTCGGCCCGGCGGGCATAGATGCGCGCACGCTCGGGGTTGCCCATCACCTCGCGCCACAGACGCGCGAGTCGGTCCCACGTCCGCTCCCGCTCCTCCTCGTCCTCGGTGGCGGTGGCCGCGTGCTCCAATGCCCAGGCCGCCTCGCTCAGTTGCTCACGCTGGAGCAGCCGCTCCACGAGCATCAGCCAGGCCTCCTTGTGGCCCGGCTCGTAACGCACCGCCTGCCGAAGCTCGTCGAGCGCGGCCTCCGCGTTGCCTCGCGCCTCCAGCGTGGCCACCAGCTCCAGCCGGGCCTGACGCGCGGCGGGTCCTCGCGACTCCCGAGCGAGCTGCGCACGCAGGAGCTTTCCGAGGACCGTCGTATCCCCGAGCCTCCGCGCCAGCGCGGTGAGCTGCGCGCGCGCCTGCTCGCTGTCGGGGCTCTCCGCGAGCACCTCGCTCCAGGCCCACTGCGCGAGCCGTGGGTTGTTCAGCGCCTCCTCCGCGACCTCGGCCAGCGCGCGCAGGGCTTCGGCGCGGTCGGGCGCACGGCGAGGCGTGGCCGCCAGCAGGCCCCGGAGCCGCTCCGCGATGGCCGAGCGCTCCGCGCCGGGCACACAGTGGAGGAGCCCCGCGAGCACCGGGAGCAGCCCCGGTGCGAGCGCCTCTGCCGCCTCGAAATCGGCGCGCGCCTTCTGTAGCTCGCCCATGTGGAGCCAGCGCTCCCCACGCGTGAGCAGCGCCCCCGCACGCGCCCGACTAGTGGGCGCACGGCGGATGGCCTCATCGAGCGCGCGCCGCACCAGGGACGCATCACCTCGCGCGGCGAGCAGCCGCACCTGGTCGCGAAGCGCGGCGCGGTCGCCCGTCAGGTCGACGATTTCCCGGTACATGCGCGCGGCACCTGCGGGGTCGTGGAGCTCGTTCTCCATCAACTCCGCGAGGCGGGCCAACGCATCGGCGCGAAGGGCCGCGTCCTTCGCCGCGTCCGCGCGCTCCAGGTAGAGCTGGGCCAGCTCGGCCCACGCCCGCCGGGCGATGAGCTGGGCCTCCGCCTTCCGCGAGCGGTTCAGCGCCTCGGCATCCTCGCCATGCCCTCCCGGGCGCGCGGCGTCGGCGCGGCCCTCTGGCCGTGAGGTACCTCCGGAGAGCGCGGCCTGCAGCTCCTCCAGGGAAACTTCCATGGTTCCCGAGCGTGCATCGGAAGCCGCCCCACCCTTGGCCACACCTGCGGGCGGCAGTGCCTCCGCGGGTGCCGGCGTCTTCCGCCGCCCCACCTTCGCGGGTGCGGGCACTCTCGGCGGTGCAGGCAAGGCCCCCTCACCTGCGAGGAAGGGTTGAGCCTCCGAGGTGACCTCCTCCGCGTCGGCATCGTCGCGGCGCGCCAGGTCGCGCCGATGCGCCCCCTGCCGGGTGGCGGGAGACGGCACACGCGCGCCTTCCTCGGGAATATCCACCCAGGGCACGGACGGCGACTCCCGGCGGGGAACGAACTCACGGACCGCTCCGGAACCAGGAGACGGCGCGCCCGCGTCCACGGCGGGCATCTCCACCTCGGTCCTGCGCGCTTCGAAATCCGAGGCACGAGGCGGCTCGGCGACCACGGGCATCTCCACCAACGTCCTGGGCGCGTCGGCGACCGGCTCAGTGGAAGGAACCGCGACCGCCGGAAGCTCCAGAATCGTCCTGGCTGGCTCGACCGCACCGGGAGCACCTGGGACTGCCTTCCCGCTCACACCCGCAACGGCCCCGGCCACGTCGCCCGCGACTGCCACGGGGCGTGCTCCCACGGCAGGTTCGCTCACGGCGCTCTTCTTTGGCGGCACATCGACGACCGGTGCCCAGGGGAAGGATTCCACGCCGGGGCCACTCGCGACGGCCTTGGGTGATTCGGGTATGGCCCCGTTCGCCGCACCCTTGGACGCGGAGTCCGTGGAGACCGGTGTGGAGGACACCACCGCCACCGGCAGTTCCAGCACGGTCTTGTGTGCATCCACCGCTGCCGCGGGGAGTGAGACCTCCCTGGCCGGCAGTCGCTCGTTGTCGGCGGGGCGCATGGGTGAAGGACCGATGGCCGGCAGCTCCGCCACGCTCTTGCGCGCTGAATCGGCAGGGGCCCCGCTCACGTGCTCCGGTGCGGACGCTTCGCTCACTCCCTCCGCCGATGGAGCCTCCGACATGGATGGCGCAGCTCCGTTCACCCGCTCCGCCCGATGCTCATGCGTAGGCGACGTGGACGACGCCCCATCCACAGGCAGCCCTGGCATGACCGGAGACGCGCCCGGCGGTTTGGACGCAACGTCGACGGCAGACAGCTCTCCCGCGCTCTCGCGAGCCCCGGACGCTTGCGCGGCATGGGTCTCTCCTGCGCTCTCACGAGGCCCGGACGTCTGCGCGACATGGGCCTCGCTCGCGCGGACTTCGCCCTCCGGGGACGGCAGTGCCTCGGCCTGGGATTGCGACCGCGGCCCTTGCTCCATCGCATCGCCCGGCGTCGTCACCGTCGAGGACGGAGTCGCCGCGGCCAGCGGCGGCCCGACCACTGTTTCGATGAGGTAGATGCGGTCGTCGTACTCCCACGTCGCCGCGTCCTGCGTGCCGTCCTTCAAGGCTGGGAGCTTCGCCAGCACATCCCGCGACGGCGCGGCCGCCTCCGGCCCGGAAGCCTCTCCGGCCGTCGAGACACGCGCGCGGAGGACTTGAAGCACCCGCTGAGCACGCCGGTCCTCGGGCCACTCCGCCAGGAGCATCTCCAGCGCGGCGATGGCGCGTGGGAGCTGGTTCACGCGCCGCAGGACCCTCGCGAGCTGACGCTGAACGGCGCGCCGGCTGGATGCCGTCGAGAGCGCCGATTCGAGCAAGATGATGGCGGCCGCCTCGGTGCCAGCCCGAAGCGCCATGCGCACGATGCCGGCGGCCAGACGCGGCGTCATCGGCAGGATGCGGCTGGCCCGGGCGAGCTCTCCGAACGCACGAGCCGCGGAGCCGTCGCGCAATAGCCGGGCAGCCACCCGGAAGTGCTCACTCAACGCATCGCTCGTATCCACCGCGGCCATGCCGCCGGTAGCGCCGGGCCGCAGCGCCTCCTGTCGGACGGCCGCGGGCTCCGGCGTGCCGGCGCTCTTGCCGTTTCTCACGCCACCCATGGGTGCGGCAGTCTACACAACGATGCGCGTCCCGGCTGTTACTGTCCTGCTCCCCGCTCGAAACGCCGAGGCCACCGTGGCTCGCGCCGTCCGAAGCCTCCTGACGGGGACGCTGGGCGACCTCCGGGTGCTCGCGGTGGATGACGGCTCGACGGACGGGACGCGGCAGGTGCTGCTCGACCTCGCGGCCGAGGACGCCCGAGTGGAAGTCCTTGACGGCGGCGGCCGAGGCCTGGTGGCGGCGCTGAACCTGGCGCTCGGGCATTCGGCCTCCCCCTTCGTGGCCCGGATGGATGCGGACGACGAGTCCCTGCCCCGCCGGCTGGAGGCCAGCCTCGCCGCGCTGGAGGCCGACCCCACCCTGGCGGGCGTAGGCACCGCCGTGGAGCTGTTCCGCGATGACCGGCCCGTCAGCCCCTCGCTCCAGACCTATGCCGACTGGCTCAACGGACTGACCTCCGCCGAGCGGCTGGACCGCGAGCGCTTCATCGAAAGTCCGCTGTGCCACCCCTCGGTCTGCCTACGCCGGGACGCGCTGGTCGCCGTGGGCGGATGGAAGGAGGGAGACTTCCCCGAGGACTACGCGCTCTGGCTCGAGCTGCTCGACCACGGGTTTGCCTTGCGGAACCTCCCCGAAGTGCTGTTCCGCTGGCGCGACAGCAAGGGGCGGATGACCCGGACAGACCCACGTTACGCCCTCAAGCGCTTCCTGTGGGTGAAGGCGCGATATCTGACGCGAGGCCGAGGGCCACTCGTGGACGGCCGCCCGTGCACGGTGTGGGGCGCGGGTCCCACAGGCAAGGCGCTGACGGCCTTCCTCCACGAGGCAGGTGCCCGCGTGGAACGCTACGTGGATGTGCACCCGCGCAAGGTGGGCACGCACATCCACGGCATCCCGGTGGTGTCGCCACAGGCGCTCGGTGCCCCCGGGCGTGGACACCTGCTGGTCTGCGTGGGCGTCCGCTGGGCGCGCGCGGAGATTCGCGAGGAGCTGCGCGGCTGGGGCTGGGTGGAAGGGCGCGACTTCACCTGCGCCGCGTGAGGCCTCAGGCCACTCCCGGGTGCCCGGCGCGGATGGGACCCGAGGGCGCCTCGACGCCTGCCGCCGCGAAGAACCGCATCAGGTCCTCCGGCACTGGCGCCTCCACGCGGAGCACCTTGCCCGTCCGAGGGTGTCCCAGCTCCAGCGCCTGTGCATGCAGCAGGCACCGCGCCGCCTCCACGCCTCCGGCCCGGGGCAACCCACCGTAGCGCGCGTCCCCGAGAATCGGAGCGCCGAGCGCCGTCAGGTGCGCCCGGAGCTGGTGCGTGCGGCCCGTGCGCGGCAGCAGCTCCACGACGCAGAACGCCGGACCCGAAGACAGCGTGTGGAAGTCCGTCAGCGCCGGCACGCCATTGGCCGCTCGGGTCGCCCGCCAACGTCCGGGGCGCGAAGGGTCCTTCGACAACGGCAGGTCCACGGTGCCGGAAGACGGCAGCCCCGGCCCCGTGGCCGCGACGTACCGCTTCCGCGCCCCCCCCTCCCGGAACTCGGCCGCCAGCGCCGACGTGGCCTCCGCCGTCTTCCCGAACACCGTCACCCCGGAGGTCTCCCGGTCCAGGCGATGCACCAGGCCCGCGGGGCGCCCCAACTTCGCGCTCACCAGGTCCACCAGACTGCCGCCCACGCGCCCCTCGGTGGGCTGGGCGGCCACGCCCGCCGGCTTGTCCACGGCGATGACGTCCGCGTCCTCGTAGAGCACGCGCAGCTCGGGCGCGGGAGGCGCCTCGGTCAGGGGGCTCTGCCCACCTTCCTCCAGCACCACCGTCACCACCTGCCCCGAGGCGAGCCGTGCCTTCGCGTCGCGGCTCCGCTTCCCCGCAACGTAAACGGCCCCCACCTCCACCAGCTCCAGGGCCCGGGGCTCCGGGAGCCCCAGCTCGGAGGCCACCGCCGCCACCACCGCCCTTCCCACCAGCGCCCCTTCCACCCGGAACGTCCGCCGTTTCATGCCGCCCCCACGCCCGGCGCCACCCCTGCCCGGCTGGCCGCCCCCCCCTGGCCCCACCGCGCCGCTCCCGGCGCGCCCGTGGACGCCCCCATCCCCATGTCAGGCACAGATGTCATGCGGCGGCACTCTACGCGCGCATGGCCCTTCCGCGCCGCCCACTTCCTGTTACCTTCCGCGCCCCCATGGACCGTCCCCTGCACTCCGTGCGTACGCGGCTGGACGACTTCCTCGCCGAGCTCGCCACCCTGCACTATCGGCACGGCGCCGGGCTCCCGCGAGAGTCCTCCCCCGCGCAGCTCCACGCCTCCTTCCCCCAGCTGTCCTCACCGGACACCTTCTCCGCCGCCAACGAGGCGCTGGCCAAGGCGCGCTCGAAGGACGCGCCCCTCACCGTCCGCCGCATCATGCTGGTGCGCGAGCTGGTGGCCTCCCAGGTGGAGGACGCGCTCGCCGCCCGGCACGTGGAGGCCATCGCCGAGCTGGAGGCCCAGGCCCGGCTGACGGTGGACGACCAGACCTACGCCTTCGGGGAAGCGCTGGCCCGGATTCCGCACGAGCCGTCCCGGGGCCGCCGCGCCCTGCTGGAACGCGCCACCGGCGAGTTCCTCTGGCAACACCGCACCCGCTACGGCGCCCGGCGCGAGGCCGCGCTCCAGGCCGCGGAGCAGCTGGGGGCGAAGGACTACCCCACCCTGCGCCAGGACGTCACCGGCATCGACTACGGCAAGCTGGCCGAGTCCGCGCAGCAGCTCCTCGCGCGCACGGAGGACGCCTACCGCGACGTGCTCGCCTACGTCCTCAAGAAGGTGGACCCGCTGCTGCGCCCGCTGCCCGCGGGTGAGGCGCGCCGGCATGACCTCCAGGCCGCGCTCCAGGCCCCCTGGATGGAGGGCTTCTTCCGGCGCGAGGACGCCTTCCCCGCCGTGGTGCGCTGGCTGGGCGAGTGGGGCCTGACGCCCAACGCCGGAGGCCGCATCCGCATCGACGACGAGGACCGGCCCGGCAAGTCGCCGCGCCCCTTCGTCGCCGTGGTGCGAGTGCCGGAGGACATCCGCCTGGTGCTCCAGCCGCGCGGCGGCCTGGACGGCCTCGCCAGCCTCCTCCACGAGATGGGCCACGCGCAGCACCGCGCCCACGTCTCGGACACGCTGCCCATGGAGCTGCGCCGGCTGGGCGACGCCTCCGTGACGGAGGCCCACGCCGCCGTCTTCGAGCGGCTGCTCCTCTCCCCCGAGTGGCTGAAGCGCTACCTGGGGCTGCCCACCGCCACTGCGCGCGACACGGTGCGGCTGGCCGCGTTCCAGGCGCTGACGCTGCTGCGGCGTCACGCCGCGAAGCTGTCCTACGAGCTGTCACTGTCGCGGCGAGGCGCCTCGACGGAACGCGCGGACGAATACGCGGACGGCCAGCGGCACGCCCTCTTCGTCGAGCCCCACCCCGGCTTCTTCCTCCACGACGTGGACCCGCAGCTCTACGTGGCGCACTACCTGCGGTCCTGGGCCCTGGAGACCCAGCTCACCGCGCGCCTCACCGAGCGGTTCAACGAGGACTATTGGAGGAACCCCGCGGCAGCCACCTGGTTGAAGGGACTGTACGCGCGAGGAGGAACAGACGACGCGGAAGGACTGGCCACGGAGACGTCAGGCACGCCATTGGCGTTGCCCGAGGCCGGGGAGCGCCTCGTGGCCATCCTCAACCGCTAGTGGGACTCCGCAAGACGACTACTTCTTCTTGCGGAGCGCCCGGACAATCTTGTCCTTGGTGGGGTTGGCGGCGGCATCCCGGGCGCGCGTGGCGACGGGCTTGCTGGCGCTGGCCACGGGCTTGCCGCCCGCGCGAGCGCGCATCGCCTTCATCAGCTGCATCTCGATGAGGAGCAGCTCGTCCGCCAGCTCCTGGTTGTCACCCGCGGCGCGGGGCAGAGGCGCACGGGTGCTGGAAGCGCCAGCACCATGGCGCATGCGCAGAACCTTCTCCTCTTCGGCCGACAGCGTGCGCGCCTTCTCCAGCGCCGCTTTGACCTCCTTGGCCGTCACCGTGCTACTTCCGACCTTGCGCTCCATCGCCGCTCCCTTGCTGTGAAGCCCCACTGAACATCCGAGCATGTCGGACGCGTCCGGGCCGCAACCGTCGAGGATTGTAGAGGACGCAAGGGTCCGCGCAAATTTTCTTCCACAGGCCGCTGCCGAGATGTAGCGCGGCCACCCTTCCGCACCCGCTGGGATACCCCGGAGTCCCAGCCAGCCGTTCACCCGGGAACGGCTCGCCCGGAAGAGGGGGAAGGCGCCCCCCGGACCGCGTCAGGTGCCCTCTTCGTCCTCGGGCTCGGGGGCGCCCTCGGCGTCGGCCCCGTCCGCGGGCTTCCTGTGCTTGAGGCCGAACGTGTCGAGCGCGTCCGCGATGCCCTGGGGCTTGTCCGCGTCCGGGAGGAAGTCCTCGGGCGGACGGAGCATGGGGTCCTGGCCTACCTCGGTCAGCGCCGCCTCCAGCGTCATGCGCAGCTCGGCGGCCTCGGGCGTCTTCTCCCCGGGCACGCCGATGCGCCCGTCCAGGCGGGCCTTGAGGACCACGGACGTGGCGGCGTCCACCAGCACCTCGCCGTCCAGGGAGCGAGGCAGGCGGTGGGTGAAGAAGTTGGCCCGGCGGACGGTCGTCTCGTCCGCGCCCTTCTTCGGCTGGGGCATGGGCGGCAGCGGCCGGGAGTCCCCCGCCTGCGAGGCAGGCCCGAGCGTCACCACGTAGCGCCAGGCGGTGCGGCCCTCGTAGGTGACGGTGCCCTCCGGCGTCAGCTTGAGGCGGCCCTGGAAGAGGCTGTCGAAGTCGCGGATGGCGCCCGTCAGCTCCGCGCGGGTGCGCTCGGCCATGCCGCGGTCGCGCAGGCGCTGGCGGTACGGGCCATACCGGTTGCGGGCGAACACCTGCCCCCCCACGCGCATGACCTCCAGGCCCTGGTCCCGGGAGTTCTCCAGCACGCCGTGGAAGTCCCCGCTCACCCCGCCAGGGCCCGCGCGGAAGGTGCGCGTCTCGGTGAGCTTCACGGGGATGGAGGCCTCGGAGGTCCACTCGTATCCGACCGTCGCCTGGTAGCGGTGGGGGCCCAGCCGCTCGGTCACCTCGGCGGCGTCCATGCCCAGGATGCGGCGCGCCACCTGGGGGTTGTCCGCGACGTCCTCGGGGGGCAGCTTCTGTTTCGCGGACGCCACCACCTTGGGCGGGTCCTCCGGCGAGAAGATGCGTGCCTTGGCCGCCTTGTCGACCGGGTCCGAGCAGCCCGCGGCGGCCAGCGCCACGGCAAGGGTGAAGGCGGACTTATTCAGAAGGCTCACGACTCCTCCGGGAGGGTACGACAGGGCCGGCAAGTTACGTGGGGCATACACGAGCGGCAAGCAGTGGCTTGCGTGCGGCCGTGCAAGGGATAGAACGCCCAACTCATGCAGAACCTGCGCGACAAGTTACTGAAGGCGGGCCTCGTCACCGAGGAACAGGCCAAGAAGGTGGAGACGAAGCCGAGCCAGGCGGAAGCCCGGCGGCCCGGTCCCCAGGAGGGCGGCCGTCCAGGCGCGTACCGTCCTCCCCCCCGCCGTGACGCCAACCCGACACAGGGTGGCGCCCCCCGAGGCGAGGGCGGTGGCCGTCCCACGGGCGGCCGCGACGCGGGCCGACGCGAGGGCGGTGGCCGTCCCACGGGCGGCGGCTTTGGCGCACCCCGTCATGGCGGTGGACCCCAGCAGGGCCGGCCGGTGGAGCGGGCCATCCCCAGGCTGCCCCCCATGCCGGGCTCCAAGGCCTACCAGCGCGCCGAGTCCAAGCGGCAGGTGGAGCTGGACCGGGCCCTGCGCGAGCTGGTGCTGGGCGCCCAGCTGACCATCGAGCCGGGTGAGACGGCGTTCTACTTCATGACCCGTAAGGGCAAGCTGCGGCGGCTGGAGCTCAGCCCTGCCCAGGCGAAGCAGCTCGAGGAGGGCGAGCTCGGCGTGGTGGAGCGGCCCGAGCCCGCTCAAATCGAGCACTCGCTGGTGCCCGCGGCGACGGCCGAGCAGATGTTCGCGCTGTCGAAGAAGGCCGTGCGCTTCCTGAACCGCAAGGAGAACCCCGTCGGCTTCATGAACGACGAGGAGATCAAGGCGCAGCAGGACGCCGAGGCGGCGGGCACCGCGACCGAGACGCCCGACGAGCCCGAAGGCGACGAGGCCGCCGAGGCCCCGGCCGAGGGCGAGGCCGCCGCGACGGACGCCAGCACCCACGAAGCCCAGAACGGCTGACCCGAATCCAGGCGCCCCCTCCCCTTCCGCAGCGATGCGGGGGAGGGGGACGCTGCCCCCCGCCATCCGGTCCGCCCGCATCCAGGTGCCCGGTGGACGGGGACATCCCCAACTCGCCCTGCGATGCCCCTCGCCGACCGGCGACGGGCCCGGCGAAGGCGTGGGTTCCCGAGCGCTTCGAGAAGGCCACCCTGGAGCCCGGGCGTTAGGCTGGCGCCATGACGACGACCCAGAAGACGGTGGTGGTGACGGGCGCGAGCCGGGGCATCGGCCGTGCCGTGGCGCTGGCCTTCGCGAAGGACGGCCATGACGTGTGGGCGCTGGCGCGCTCGGCGGACGCGCTGGAGTCGCTCCGGAAGGAGGGCGGCGAGCGCATCCGGACGCACGCGGTGGACGTAGCGGACGAGGCCGCGCTCATCGCCGCGAGCCAGCGAATCCTCGCGGAGAGCACCCCGCAGGTGCTGGTGAACAACGCGGGCATCACCGTCTCCGCGCCGCTGACGAAGACGCGCACCGAGGACCTCGCCCGGGTGATGGCTGTCAACGTCACCGCGCCCTTCCTCCTCTGCCGTGAGCTGATGCCCGCCATGGCCAAGGCCGGCGGCGGCCGGGTCATCAACATCGGCTCCATGGCCGCGGTGCGGGGCGTGAAGTACACGTCCGCGTACTGCGCCTCCAAGCACGCGCTGCTGGGGCTCACGCGCGCGCTCGCGACGGAGTACGCCAAGAAGCATGTGACGGTGAACATCGTGAACCCGGGCTGGGTGGAGACGGACATGTTCACCGGCGCCACGTCGGCCATCAGCGCGACGACGAGCCGCAGCGCGGAGCAGGCGCGCGAGGCGCTGGCGTCCATGAACGCCATGGGGCGCATCATCACCCCGGAGGAGGTCGCGGCTCTGTGCCTCTTCCTGGCGTCGGATGCGGCCGGCGGCATCACCGGCTCCGCGTACGCCATCGACGGTGGCGAGCTGGGTTGAGCCTTCACGCCGCGGGGGCGGGGGGCCCCCACCCCCCCCCCCCCCCCCCC
>JAFAAN010000112.1 GCA_023426545.1 Pseudomonadota bacterium | reverse complement strand
CCGGGCGGGGCGCCAATCCGGGGGGCGCGCGGCCTCCACATCACGCTTGATCTGCCCCGTCAGCTCGGCCACCGAGCCGAAGCGCTGCTCGGGGCGCAGGCGCTCCAGGAACTGCACGCGCAGCTCCTTGCCGTACAGGTCCCCGCTGAAGTCGAGCAGGTGCGCCTCGATGGTGACCTCCGTGCCGCCAAAGGTGGGCTTCACGCCGATGTTCGCGGCCCCGCCATGCCAGGTGCCTTTTGACTCGCCCGTCAGGTGGACGCGGATCGCATAGACGCCCGGGGCCGGCCGGAGCTCGTTCTGGGTGTCCACGTTCGCGGTGGGGAAGCCGATGCCGCGCCCCCGCCCCGCACCGGCCACCACCGTGCCATCCAGGTCGAAGGGGCGCCCCAGCAGCCGCCGCGCGGCGGACACGCGCCCCTCCAGGATGTACTCGCGCACCCGCGACGACGAGGCCACCACGCCGTCCACCGTGACAGGAGGCACCACGTGCACGGCGGCCCCGCGCCGGGAAGCCGCCTCACGCAGGGTGTCCACGGTGCCCCGGCGGGCCGCGCCGTAGGTGAAGTCGCTGCCCACCACGACGTGCGCCACGCCGAGCGTGTCGAACAGCACGGCCTCGAAGTCGGACGGCGGCGTGCGCGCGTACTCGCGGGTGAAGGACTGCACCACCGCGGCGTCCAGGCCGCACTGCTCGAACAGCTCCAGCTTGCGCGGCAGCAGGGTGATGAGCTTCGGCGCCAGCTCTGGCTGGAGCACCTTGCCCGGGTGGGGATGGAAGGTGAAGGCCGCGGCCCTGCCGTGTCTGCGCGCCTCCGCGAAGAGGGCCTGGTGGCCCACGTGCACACCATCGAAGTTGCCCAGCGCGAGCGCCTGTCCTGCCAGCGCTCCGCCCGCGTCCGCCACCGCAGGGAAGACCTTCATGGGCGCCCGGTATACTCCAGCCCCCGCGTTTTTCCCTGGCCAAACCCGCTGCCTCCATGGTTGGTGGCCCCCCGCACATGTCTCGTCCCCGCCTGCTGCCCGAGCCCGCCGGACTCAAGTTCGTCACCCTGGAGACCCCGCCCGACTGGGACGCGGAGTTCGGCTTCGGGGGCCCGCTCGAGCTGGAGATCGGCTCCGGCGCCGGTGGCCACGCCCTGGAGTACTGCCGCCGCCACCCCGAGGTCCGCTACGTCGCCTTCGAGTGGCGCAAGAAGTACGCGCGAGACACCCAGGACCGCGCCAACAAGGCCGGCCTGCGAAACCTGCGCGTCATCGAAGCCGATGCCCGCTTCGTCGTGCCCCGCATCTTCGCGCCCGGCTCGCTCGCCGCCATCCACCTCCAGTTCCCCGACCCGTGGTGGAAGCGCTCCCACGCCAAGCGCGCCGTAATTCAGCCCGCCTTCGCCGAGCTTCTGTACGGCAAGCTCGCACCGGGCGGCCTCTTCGATATGCGCACCGACGTCCAGGACCGCGCGGAGACGATGCTCGCCGTCCTGGAATCCGCTGGTTTCGTGAACCCCCTGGGTTCAGGTGTTTTCCACCCCTATGATCCGGAAGAGGCGCCTTCCACGCGAGAGCGTCGGTACCTCGCCAGTGGCGAGCCCGTGTACCGGGCGCGCCTACTGAAGCCTGCCTGACGCCGCCCCGGACGGGGAGCGCCCCGCCCCTTGCATCCCGGGTGCGGGCCATGAGAATGGCGCCCAAGCCCGCACTGCGGGATGATTGCACCGGGGGCGCGACTTCATGGCGGATGGCGAACGGAAGAGGACGCTGGAGGTCGTTCGCCGTAACGCTCCCGGAGGCACGCTGGGGGGCCGCACGGTGCTCATCGTGGACGATGACCCGGCCCATGTCCGGCACGTGCGCGACGGCCTGTCCCCGCACGGCTATGTCTTCGCGGAAGCCCACGACGGCGCCCAGGCGCTGTCCGCCATCCGGGAGTCCCGCCCCGACCTCATCCTCATGGACGTGGAGATGCCGGGCCTGGGCGGCGTGGAGGTGTGCCGCATCGTCAAGGCGAACGCGGGCGAGGACGGCTTCGGCTTCATCCCGGTGATTCTCATGACGGCGCGGCAGGCCGCGGGGAAGGTGGAGGGGCTGGAGCTGGGCGCGGACGACTACCTGGTGAAGCCCTTCGACATGCTCGAGCTGTCCGCCCGCGTGAAGTCCATGCTGCGCCTCAAGGCGCTGCAGGACGCGCTGGTGGAGAAGAACCGCGAGCTGGACCGCGCCAACAAGGAGCTGGCGGCGCGGCGCGAGGAGCTGCTGGCGCTCACCCGCACCGACGCGCTCACCGGCCTGTCCAACCGGCGTGCCTTCGAGGAGCGGCTGCACGAGGAGTTCGCCCGCTCGCGCCGCTATGGTGCCCCGCTGTCGCTGGTGATGCTCGACATCGACCACTTCAAGCGCATCAACGACAGCTTCGGGCACCCCTTCGGCGACCAGGTGCTGAAGGCCGTGGCCCAGACGGCGCGCGCGCGGCTGCGGGAGGTGGACCTGCTGGCGCGCTATGGCGGCGAGGAGTTCATCGCCCTGCTCCCGGAGACGGGGCCTGGAGACGCGCTCCGGGTCTGCGAGCGGATGCGGGACGCCATCGCCGCGCTGGAGCTGGTGCATGTGGGCGGGGACGGCCAACCCCAGGACGTGCGGCTGACCGCGTCATTGGGCGTGGCGACCGTCCCGTCGGGGGACCTGCCGAGCGCGGAGGCGCTGCTGCGGGCGGCCGATATGAGCCTCTACGCGGCCAAGGAAGCGGGCCGCAATCGCGTCCATCAGCACGCCGCGTGACATGCGCGCACCTCGGGCTTTTCCCCGGCGGCGCTTTGACCTAAACCCGTGTCCCATGCGCCTCTCCGCGACGATGCCCTGGCTGGTAGCCCTGGTCCTGCTGGGCCTGGGTGGCTGCAACCGGCCCCGCTTCGGCACTCCGCAGGATGCCTACACGTCCTTCCATCGGCTCGTGAAGCGGGGGGAGCTGCAGCAGGCCTGGGGGGTGCTGTCCAAGCCCACCCAGGACGCGCTGGCTCAGCGGGCGAAGGTGGTGGGCGAGGCCTCCGGCGGAGAAGAGAAACCAGAGCCCATGGCCCTCTTCTTCGCGAATGTCCCTCCGCCTCCGGATGTTACGGAGGTCTCGCTGGTTCGGGAGGAGGGAGACGAAGCGACAGTGCTCGTGCGCGCGGCAGGAAGCTCCCACGAGGTCCGGATGGTCCGAGAGCCCTCCGGATGGAAGGTCGACCTTTCAGCATCCCTCCAGCCGTGAAGCCGGGTATGCCCGGGAAACTCGCATCAGGTAACGTACGACTGTGAACGACAGGAAGACACGGCGGGTCATGCCCGCGGTCGAAGTCATCCGGCGCCCGGCATCGACGCCCGGCACGGCCGCTCCGACGCCGACTCCAGCGCCCACGCCGCGCCCCACGCCCACCCCGCGCCCCACCAGCGTGGCGCCCACGCCGCGCCCCACGGGTGTGGCCCCCCTGCCTACGCCCCGTCCCACGCCCACGGGTGTGGCACCCACGCCGCGCCCCACGGGCATGGCGCCCAGCCCCCGGCCGCTCGCGCCCCGCCCCACCGGAACGGGCGGCGGGGCTCCGGCACCAGGAAGGCCGCCCGGCGGCCCGGGCGGACGGCCCGGCGGCTTCCGGCCCTCCACGCCCCGGCCGCCCCCCACGCCCGAGCAGATTCAGGCCCTGGCGGTGCGAGAGCGCGTCCCCGCCCGCATCGCGAAGGGCGAGCTGGAAGGGAAGATGAAGTGCCGCATCTGGCGCAAGCTGCACGCCGAGGAGGCGAAGCGCTTCGACCAGGTGTACGACCTGATGGGCCAGACGCCGAGCCTGTCCCTGGGCGACGCCTTCGGCGTGCTCCAGAGCGGCATGACGGTGGCCGAGTTCATGGCCCGCAAGGAGCGCACGCAGCGGAAGGCGGCCATCAAGCAGGCGCGCGGTGAGGTGGAGAACGCCGTGGTGGCGGAGTTCCTGGCCAGCCTCATCCGCGACAAGGCGGAGGTCTCCGTGGTGCTGGCGGAGCGCTCGCTCCTCGATACGCTGCAACTCGAGGAGCCCATCGCCTTCACGCTGGAGCGCACGGGCCGGCTGGAGAAGCTGCAGGTGGTGCTGCTGGCCCGGCGCGCGGACTGGGAGCGGCTGCTGCCCGGCCTGGAGCGGGACGCGAAGCTGACGCAGAAGCCAGCCGCGGTGGCGCGCCAGCCGGACAAGCGCCCGCATTCGGATCCACGCGCCTTCCTGGACCACATCGGCACGTCGCCGCGGATGGTGCTGCGCAACGGCATCACCCTGCAGCTTCCCCTGCTGCGCGTGGGCCGGTTCGACCTGCTGCTCGGCGAAGAGGGACACGAGGTCTTCGTGCCGCTGCACGCCCTGCTCCGCTTCGAGCCCGCCCCTGCCCCCCCCGACGAAAGCGCCCCCGCGGACGAGGCCTGAGGCCCATCACCGCGGGG
>JAFAAN010000078.1 GCA_023426545.1 Pseudomonadota bacterium | reverse complement strand
CGGCCTTCATCTGGAGGCTTGAGTGTCCGGGGGCAGCATGCATGGACGAGCGCCCATGTCTGTGCTCGCGAACCTGCTCAAGAGTGCGTCGCTCCATGCCAAGGGTGGCACCCAGGCGAAGCGCTCCGCGCTCAAGGCGAAGCTGAAGACCCCCGGTTCCACGGAGGTGGTGTCTGGAGACTTGAGGCTCTCTGAGGGCCCGGGTTGCTGTTGCGGACCGCGGCGTGGCACGCTCTGCCGCACCTGGGGCCGGCAGGACCGTGGTTCGAAAGGGTTGTTCCATGTCCCAGTCCCAACGGAAGCTCCGCCGCACCCTCTCCCGGCTGCTCCTGCTCGCGCCCGTCTCCACGGGCATGGGCTGCGCCTTCTCCTCGACGGCGGACTGCAAGGCCGGCACCTTCGAGCAGACCGTCCGCATCGCGGACCTGCTGCTGCCGGACGGCGGCACCCCCACGGCGGACATGCCCTGCGAGGCGCTCTGCGAGACCCTGGCGGGGGCCACCGGAGCCTGTGAGTTCGTGGCGCCGGTGGGGGCTGGCCAGCCCGACCAGGTCCAGTGCGAGATGGACGCCATCTGCGAGGGGCGGCGGCCGGAGGGACTGTGCAGCGACGGCGCGGTGGCGCGGACAGTCCCTGTCCTGGGCGCCCTCTTCGCGAAGATGGCGCACCTGGAAGCCGCGTCCGTGCCCGCCTTCGAGCGGCTCGCGGAGGAGCTGGCCGCGCATGGCGCGCCAGCGCGCCTGGTGCGTGCCGCCCGCCGTGCGGCCCTGGAGGAAGTCCGCCACGCCCGGCGGATGACCACGCTGGCGGAGCGTCACGGAGCGGGGTTGCCGGAGGTGGTGGTGGCGCCGTTCGGGGATGTCCGCTCGCTGGAAGCGCTCGCCACGGAGAATGCCGTGGAGGGCTGCGTGCGTGAGACGTTTGGCGCGCTGCTCGCCGGCTGGCAGGCGCGCGGCGCGGAGGACGCGGACGTGCGGCAGGCGCTGGCCACCATCGCGCCGGACGAGCTGCGGCACGCGGAGCTGTCCTGGGCCATCGATGCGTGGGCGCTGAGCCAGCTCTCGCCCGAGGCGCGCGCCCGGGTGGACGCAGCCCGGCAGGCGGCATGGGCCGCGCTGGAGCAGGACGCCGCGCGGAGCACATTGCCCGGGGACGTGGCCCGAGTGGCGGGCCTGCCCTCGCCCGAGGTGGCGCAGCAGCTGGTGCGGGAGCTGGCGAACGCCCTGCGTCCGGACGTGCTCCTGGCCTGAGGCCTCCGGCGTTGGTGCGCATGGGGCGCTCCAGCACCCGGCGCGGCCGTGAGTCAGCGGCAGCCGCCCGAGCCTCCTCGTGGCATGGCGGGCCGCGCTGCCTGGGCAGCGCGGTGCCACGCAACGGCGGACCCGATGTGTCTGTCCGGAGCCGCTCACGGGAGGAAGGCTTGCTTCACCGCGTCGAGCAGCGGATTGGCACCCGTGGCAGGGTCCGTGCAACCCTGGTTGATGGTCCAGATGATGGTGCCGCCAAACCCGTTGTCATGGGCGAAGGCGCCCTTGGCGGCAATGGCTTGCGGTGAGTCATACGAGATCCACCGCACGGTGCCGTCCTCTACCGGGGTGGAGAAGGTGACATAGCTGGCCTGCGCCGCGGTGTCCCAGTGGTAGGTGCCCGTGGCCGACAACTGGAGAATCTTTCGGTACGTGAAGGAGTTGTCGCTGCCGACGTAGTCGGACCAGTCGGTATACGGCTGATACGGGCCGGTGATGTGTCGCCAGGCCATGCCATAGAAGGGAATGCCCATGCCGAGCTTGGCCTTCGGCAGCCCCGCGTTCGCCCAGGCATTGAGGCTGGAGGAGACGGACGTGGGCTGGTAGCCCGACTCACCCGTCAGCGCGGAGGTGTACCAGGAGAGCCAGCCGCCCCAGGGGCCGGTCATCTCGTAGGTCATGACGTTCATCTGGTCCAGGTAGGGGGCCAGGTTGGTGTACCAGGGGTCCGCGTCCTCCGGAAAATTGCTGTTCACCCAGCCGATGGGCATGGTGAGCAGCATCTGCGGACGCGCCGCGCGGAGCGCCTGCACCAGCGCGAGCAGGGAGGGCTTGTCCGCGGACTCCACCGGCTCCCAGTCGATGTCCAGCCCGTCGTAACCAAAGGCGTCCATCGCGCTGAGGAGGTTCTGGACGAAGCGCGCGCGGTTCGCGTTGGAGGCGGCGCCCACCCAGCCGTCATGTTCGCCCGCGCCGCCCACCATGAAGAGGGCCTTGCGGCCCGCGGCGTGGGCTCGCGTGGCCAGCGTCCGTGCGATGGCGGGTCCGTTCGAGTTGTCGAACTGGGTGTTCACCGTCCCATCTGGATTGGGCGTGACACGGCCGACGAGGATGTGGGTCAGCGCGGAGAAGTCCACCTTCTCCGGCGGGTACAGGTCGGCGTTCCAGCCCGTGTAGTAGCCCGACACCCACTTGCCGCTCGGCGGCGGTGGCGTGCTCGCCACGGTGACGGAGGCCACGGCGGACTGCGAGGGCGCGGCCTGGCTCGTCACGACCACGTGATACGTCCCAGCGTTCGAGGGCGCGGTGTAGAGGCCAGCCTGGGTGATGGTTCCACCCGCCGCGCCCTCCTGCACGGACCACGTCACCGCCGTGTTCGTGGTGCCCGTCACGGTGGCCGTGAAGGTCCGCGTGCCCCCGGCGGGGAGCGTGACGGAAGTCGGGTTGATGGCCACCTCCACTGGTGGAGGTGGGGGGGACAGGCCGCGCACGCCCAGGTCGTCGAAATAGAGCGTGGGCAGGCTCAACCCACGCCCCTCTTGGAGCACCAGCCCCGTTAACGCCTTCCCCTGGGGAACGAGCACGGAGATGGGGACGTCGCACGTCACCCAGGTGTTGGCGCGCACGCGGCCACCGGTGCAGTAGGGCCCCAGCTCGGTGCCAGGGGTGAGGACACCATTCACCACGGCCCTGGCCAGGATGACGACGTTGTCTCCCGCCGTCCCGCCATGCACGCGCAGGGTGAGCAACGCGCCGGGGTTCGCTACGAGCGGAGACGTATTGAAATACAGCGCCTCCCAGGCGCGCATCGTCGTGGAGATGGAGTAGCGGCCCGCCGCCACCGGCGAGGTGTTGGTGAGCGAGTGCGGCGCCCAGGAGTAGTCCTGCCACGGCGTCTCCATGGCGTCCCGGTAGATCCAGCTCGTCGTGACGGGAGCGAGCTCTGCTGGAGCCTGCTCCTCCGCGCCCGCCACCAGGTCGGGAGCGCGCGCTTCGACCTGGGCAGCCAGTGCTGCGTTCCCACCCGTGGCCATGGCCATGGCCAACCACGAAACCAACCATACAACCAACCGGTTCATTCGCCTCTCCTGTCGAGGCTCGCTGGAATCAATCGCTCACACTGTTCGAGCCGTGTTACAGCGGCCGGCAGCCTGACTGAGATTGACGAGCCTCGGGCAACCTGGGGAAGAAGCCCTTCGCGGCACAGCCCTCCCCAAGGTCGTCTCAATCACTTGCAATCCAACAGTCTGGACGCGCTGCCTCTCTCTCAGCGGGGCGTCTCCAGGGCGTGGAAAGCGGTGGAATTCGTGCACTCGCTCCGTCGGGGCTTGCGGAGCGCCACGGCCGTGGCACTGTTTGGTTGGGATTGAGTGAGATTGGGTTGTATTTGTTTTTTCGTTGCATGTTCTCACGGGCCCGCTTGTGACGCCGCGCCGCTTCGCGTCAACCGGAACGTCGCAGGTTGCATCGGTGAGAGACGTGATGCCGTTGCTGCAGCCGAGCCCGACTGAAAGGGCATGGCGTGTGTGGCCGTGCAGGACAACATGGGCGTTTCGGGTGGTGCTGTCGCTCAATGTGGATAGCCGCTCGGTGCGGGCCATGGGTGGGGAGAGCGTGTCCGCGAGGTAAGTCCTGGTAGTCTGAGGAGGAGCGCGGAGCGCCCGTTGTGCAGTCGACGGGGCGTTGCACTGCGGGGGGGCTCGCCGGAAGACCCGCTGACGCGTTGCATGGATGCCAGGCTCCTGGTGCCTGGGGGCACCCCTGTCCGGTTTTCTGTCTCTGTGTCCGATTGGAGGATGCCGCCATGAAGCCTGTGGACACGCTGCACCTGCTCCGCCTGGCGGGCGTGTTGTTGCTGGCCGCGACGGGCTGCCGCCTGGAGGATTCGCCGCCCATCGGCTTGGAGCCCTCCGCGTCGGTGCGGGTGCTGGTGGTGCTGCCTCGCTCGATGGAAGCCACACCCGTCACGGAGGTGCGAGCCGCCGTCACGCCTGGAAGTGGCAGCGCGGTTGACGCCGTGCTCGGTGGCGAGGGCGGCCTGTGGCAGGGGCTGATGCGGGGGATTGCCTCCGGAGATGAGGCCCGCGTGCGCGCCACGGTGGTGGGGGAGGGCGGCGGTGTCGTGGCGCAGGTCGAGCTCGCGGACATCGCATTGGCGGCTCATCGGACGGCCCTGGCCGTTCTGGTGCCCAGGCCCTCCACGCCCGGTCACCCACCGACGCATGTGGCGCCCATCATCGACGCGGTCCTGGCGTCGGTCGCGGAGGTGCGGCCGGGGCGGCAGGTGGCGCTCCGGGCCGTGGCGGAGGACGCCGCTCGGGGTGAGCCGTTGACATTCGACTGGCGCGCCCCGGCCGGGAGCTTCAGCGACCCGCGGAGCGCGGCACCCGTTTGGACGGCGCCCGGCGAGTCAGGGCTTGTCACGTTGACGCTCCAGGTGACGAACTCGGAGGGCGTGGCCTCGGTGCTGGACGTCCCCGTGCGGGTGGCCACGGACCATGGCTTCGGTGAGGACGCGGTAAGCCACCTCAACCGCTGGCCCCTGCTGGTGGAGCTCGGTTCTCAGCCCGCCGCGGAGGTCCCCTACGGCAGCTCCGTCCAGCTCCATTCGCAGGGCTGGGACGATGATGGAGACGCGCTTTCGTACGCATGGACGGCGAGCTGTGACGGCGACTTTGACGACGCGAGCGCCGCGTCGCCGCGCTTCACGCCGGCCTCGCCGCCAGTGGGGGCCTGCGGGGCGTGCCAGCTGCGTGTCGTGGTGAGCGACGGCTGGGGAGGTGCGCGGGAGGGCGTGGTGGACCTGTGTGTGGTGCAGCGGCTGCCGCCCATCATCGTCTCCGTGTCCCAGTCACGGACCGAGGCCGTGAGCGGGGACGTGGTCCTGCTCCACGCGGTGGCGGAGGACCCTCGCGGCGAGCCGCTCACCTTCGCTTGGACGGCTAACACGGGCCTCTTGGGGGCGTCGTTCCAGCAAGGCACGCAAGGGGAGGTGCGCTGGTCCGAGCCGTCCTGCGTCCCGCCGGAGCGGGCGCCCTCCGTGCGGCTCACCGTCACCAACGCCTCGGGGATGAGCGCGATGCACACCTACCAGGTCCAATGGGCGGGCCGGGAATGTGGAGCCTTTCCTCCCTGCTCCGCCCGCCTGGATGAAACACGGGTGACGTTGACGGCCGACTGCACCACCGAAGGCACGGTGTACGTCCCGGATGGGTACACCTTCGATGGTGCGGGGCACGTGGTGACGGCGGTGGACCCGGAGGGGGGCCGCTTCCAGGGCGCCGTGCTGCGCAACCGGGGCGATACGGCCCATGTCCGCGACGTGACGGTGGAGGCGCGCGGACTCACGGACGTCGCATGCGATGACGGCGAGCAACTGCTGGGAGGCATCCGCTTCGTCGGGGCGAGCGGCTCCATCACCGACAGCCGTGTATGGGACGTGCGCCAGAACGGGGAGCTGGGGACCTGTCAGGAGGGCGTGGCCATCGATGTGCGGAATGCCGAGGACGCGGCCCAGGCGACGCAGGTGGAGGTCCGCCGCAACCACGTCGCCGGCTATCAGAAGATCGGCATCATGGGCTCGGGCAGGGTGGTGATGGCCGTGGAGGACAACGTGGTGGAGGGGGGCGGGCCGGTGGCGCATATCGCGAGGAACGGCGTCTTCCTGAGCGCGGGCGCCACGGGGCAGCTGGTGGGGAACGTGGTGAGCGGCAACGCCTACTCGGGGCCCGGCTATGTGGCCGCTGGCATCCTGGTCTACGGCGGGCCGGAGTATGGCATCCCGCTGTGCGAGGGCATCCTCATCCGAGGCAACACGCTGGAGTCGAACGACATCGGCATCGACCTGGTGCAGGAGGAGGCGGGCGGCGGTCCGCTCTCCCGGTCCACGGGGCTGGTCGTGGTGGAGAACACGTTGCACCACGGCGCGGTGGCCAACGGCGCCCCCTATCAGGCGGCCATCTCCGACCTGGGCGGCGGCAACATCATCAGCCGCAATCACATCAGCGGCATGGGGTATGACCCAGCCACGCTCCCGGGGGCTACCTTCGACGTGGTCGTGGAAGCGGGCGCGGCGGAGCGGGTGGCGTTCCTGACGCCGCCGCAGGTGGTGGCCGCGGGCGCCTGCTCGGAGGCCCTGGTGGTGCAGAGCCAGGACCCGCTGGGCAACCTCGCCGCCCTGGCCTCCGCCATGCTGAGACTGGAGACTCAGGGCTCGGAGGGAGCGGTGACGTTCTTCAGGGATGCGGCGTGTACGCAGCCCCTGGCGCAGCTCGGCATGCTGTCGCTGGAGGGGCCACAGCAGGAAGCCGTGTTCTACTTCCGCGCCGCGCGGACGGGCACTCTAGAGGTGCATGTGTCGGGCGATGGAGTGAGGGCGTCCCAGTCGCACGAGGTGGTGGCCGGGCCGTAGGCTTGGGCCGGCGCGCCACCGAGGGCCAACGACGAGACGACCTTCATCCGCCCGGGGGCATGCTTCCGGGCTGCGCGCTTCGGGTCGGAGGAGCGAAAACGCCAGCGCCTTGAATAAAGCCCTGTCGCTGGCGTCACGCGGGCTGGTTTGCCACACGCTCCACGTGCGGAGACGCGAGATGAAGAGGCCATCGAACGCCCCGGGGCTGGGGAGGAAACGCGTGGTGGCGGGCTTGCCGCCGGGGTGTGGAGACCCCGCCCATCCTCCTCCATCTCCCCAGGTGCTTCCCTGTCGGCACACCTCGGCGGAGCTGTCCTGCGTCGACGGCGAGTCGCTGGTGAAGCGCTGTGAGGACGCGCGGCTGATGGCGCATGTGGCGCCGGTCACGCTGTTCTCTCGGCACAATCGCGGTGGAGCTTGTCCGCGTGCTCCATTCCCCGCTCCTATGTCCGTTCGCATTGCCAGCGCCTCCCCCAGTTCATCATGACTCCGACTCTCAACGGGCCCGCGTACACCCTTCAGACCCCGCGAACGCTGATTCGCTGCTGGTCACCCGCGGACGCAGCACGCGCGCTCCGCGCCATCGAATCGAGCCTCGAACACCTGCGCCCCTGGATGGAGTGGGCGCGGCACTACCCGATGAGCGTGACGCAGCAGGCCGCCGTCTTCCGGCGCTTCCGCGGCCTCTTCGACCTGGGACAGGACTTCACCTATGCCGTGCTCGACCGCAGCGGCAGGGAGGTCCTGGGCGGCTCCGGCCTGCATACTCGCGGGGGGGAGGGCGCTCGGGAGATTGGCTATTGGATTGCGGCCGAGCACATCGGACAGGGGCTGGCGACCGAAGTCGCGGCGGCGCTCACGCGAGTCGCATTCGAGCTGGAGGGCGTCCGCCGTGTGGAGATTCACTGTGACCCACGCAATGTCCGGAGCGCCGCGGTGGCCCGCAAGCTCGGCTTCACGCATGAGGGCACGTTGCGCAAACGCTTGCTGGCACCTGACGGCGATTACCGCGACACCATGCTCTGGACGTTGCTGGCGGAGGAGTACCCGGCCAGTCCCGCCGCCGCCAGCCTCCTGGAGGCGTTCGACGTGCTGGGGCAGCGGCTGCTGTAGGCCCCTGCCTCAGGGCTTCGCCGCGTCGTCATCGGCCGGTGTCTGGTGCTCGCGCTCCGGCGCTTCCTCCAGCGTCCCAGCCCGTGGGGGCGACACCCAGACACCGATGGTCGCATCCCGAGGGCGCCCCAGGTCGACGGTTCCGCCAGGCACTCCAACCTGCACGTAGCCACAACCCAGGAGCGTGAGCAGGGGAGTGGCGGTCAGACGGCGCATGAGGTGGAGCCTCCGTGAGCAGGGGCTCCAGTCAACCGTGGGCGCCGTGTGGCATTCCAGTGGGCTGGTGGCAGAGGCGCGTGGCGCGAAGGTGGTGACTGGAGACATCAGGCGGGAGCGCAGTCACCAGGAGGACGCCGTTCCAGGCGTTGCGCTCCAGGGGGATGGGGCGAGTGCGTCCGAGCGATTTCAGCAGGTTGTCGGAGCCCCGGTGCGTATGTGGGGAATGGCACGACGCCTGCTTTACGCCTCGGCATCCACCCCGAGCCGAGGACCCCTCTCATGGCGCTCTCCCCCGTTTCCCGTTCGTGCGTTTCCAGCCCCTCCCTCTCGAGCGCCTCCGGAATCGAGCGCCCCGCGAATCCGCGGCCGGCCATCACCGGAATGCGCCAGCTCGAGCCGCTGCGTCAGCTGCTCCAGAGCGATGGGTTCGATGCGCCGGGCGGCGCGGCGAAGGGGCACGGCGTGGAGGCGCTGGCGCAGCGTCTCACCGGGCTGGCGCGGATGTTGACCGACGTCTCCCGCGTCCTGGGCGGTGAAGGCGTCCAGGCGCCACAGGGCGGCGCGCGGCCAGCGGCGGCCCTGGACGGTGCGGGCGCCGCGCCTGCACCGCAGGGCGTGGACCAGCCCGAGCCCGCCGCCGCTTCGGCCGCGCCGGGTGTGTCGAAGGAGGGCAACACCATCACCTTCTCCAACGATGGCAAGTCGCCCATGACCATCCAGTTCACGCCCAACGCGGGGGAGAAGACGCTGGACTCCATCACCTTGGAGCCGGGCAAGACGCGGACGGTGCAGTTCCCGGAGAACTGGTCCGGCAACTTCCGGAGCACGGCGGGGGATGGCAGCGCGGCCACGCTGGGCGAGGTCAAGTTCGACGGCGGCTTCGGCAAGACGTACTACGACGTGAGCTACATCGAGGGCCACAACGCGTCGATGACCATTCAGCCGGAGGAGGGCGGGCGGGTGTCGGGCACGCACGACGACCTGCTGGCCTCCGCGCCGGACGCCATCAAGGCGCGCAACGCGGATGGCTCCGCATACGGCATCAAGAAGAGCACCACGTCCAACGTCCAGGACGCCAGCGTCGTGGACTTCTACCGGAAGCACGTGGGGGCGGATGAGGGCTACGTCATCCCCACCGACGATGCGAGCACGCTGGGCAGCGGCGACAAGAACCTCGTCGTCCGCATGAAGAACCTCGCCTGAGCAAGCCCCCGCCGCGGCGGTGCGTGCTCGCGCGGGTCAATGCTCGGGCGCATGCTTCCGCCGCAGGACGCTCAGGTACCAGGGCGTGTTGATGATGATGATGTGGGGGCCGCCGCGGAGCAGGAACATCATCTTCAAGAGCGTTGCGGTGTGGCTGGGAATGAAGAAGTGATGCCAGCGGCGCTCGACGAGCTCCGGCACGAGCACCGCGACATATCGGTGTGGATGCTCCGCGGCGAGCCGCTGGACATAGCCCAGCAAGGGGTCCACGAGCTGCCGGTATGACGGCACGAGCACGTCCAGCCGAGGCACCGGGAGCCCCGCCTCGCGGAGCGGAGCGGCCACCTGCCACTCCCAGCGCTGCTGTAGCTCGTCCGACGCATCCGGTTGCCCCCGCACCTGGACGGCGTACACGTCCGGGGACATGGACAGCGCCAGGCGCAGCCCCTTCTGTGCCACCAGGTCCAGGCTCCGCAGGGGCACCACCACCACGGGCGCGGCGAGCGGGCGTACGGGGATGGGGTGGTGCGTCGCCGTGGCGGCGTGGACGCGCTCCGTGTGGCGGCGGTTCGTCCGCAGCAGCGCGTAGGCCAGGGGAATGAAGATGACGGTCAGCCAGGCGCCCTCCAGGAACTTGGCCGTCGCCACCACGCTCAGGGCCGTGGCCGTGCAGACCGCGCCCACGCCGTTGATCCACTGGAACCGGCGCACGGAAGGCCCACGCATGCGGCGCCAGTGCACCACCATGCCGAGCTGGGACAGCGTGAAGGCTGACAGGGCCCCCACCGCGAACAGGGGGATGAGGTGGTCCGTCACGCCATTGAAGACCACCAGCAGCGCGGCGGCCAGCAGCGAGAGGGTGATGATGCCCGTGGAGTACACGAGCCGCTGGCCCACGTGCGCGAAGGCGGAGGGCAGGTTGTTGTCGAGCGCCAGTGCCCTGCACAGGCGGGGGAAGTCCGCGAAGCTCGTGTTGGCGGACAGGCACAGCACACAGACGATGGACGCCAGCGTCACGTAATAGAAGACGCCGCGGCCAGCGACGGCGGCGACGACCTGGGAGAGCACGCTCTGGTAGCCCGCCTGGCCTGGCGGGGTCGCTCCAATCCCGTAGGCATGGCTCATCCACGCGACTCCGCAGAGCAGCAGCACCAGGATGCCGACGATGCCCATCAGGGTCCGCCGGGCGTTGCGCACGCGGGGCTCGCGGAAGATGGGGACGCCGTTGCTGACAGCCTCGATGCCTGTCATCGCCGTGCAGCCGTTCGCGAAGGCGTGCATCAGCAGCCACAGGCTCGCGGTGGCGGTGCTCGCGGGGAGCGGGGGCGGCCCCGTGACGGGCGCGGGGCTGCCTCCAGAACTCAGCACCTTCCAGGCGCCGATGAGCAAGGTGATGCCCAGGCAGCCGACGAAGAGGTAGGTGGGCAGCATGAAGGCGGTGCCCGCGGCGCGGACGCCGCGAAGGTTCATCACCATGAGGAAGCCCAGCAGGAGCAGACACAGCGGCAAGGTATAGGGGAAGAGGCTGGGGACCGCGGAGACGAGTGCTCCCACGCCGGCTGAAATCGCCACCGCGACGTTGAGCACGTAGTCCAGGGCCAGCGCGGAGGCGGCCAGCAGCGCCGGCTTCACCCCCAGGTTCGCCCGGGCCACGGAGAACGAGCCGCCGCCGTCGGGGTACGCGGCGATGGTCTGCCGGTAGGAGAACTGGACCACCAGCAGCAGCGCCACGATGACGCTGGTGAGGAATCCGATGTAGCGCGGCGCTCCGTTGCCCAGGACGAGCATCGCGGTGAGCGCGGCCTCGGGGCCGTATGCCGCGGAGGCCAGCGCGTCGAGCCCGAGCACGGGGATGCCCGTCAGCGAGCCAATCTTCTCTTCTTCCGCCTGCTCGCTGGGGATGGGCCTGCCGAACAGGAGTTGCCGCAGGGACATGGCCAAAGGTAGTGCAGGCCACGAGTGGGCAGTGCCGGGCGGCGGGCCGTTCGCCCGGTCCTACTTGGAAAGTTCCTGCGAGCTGCGCACCCTCGTCATGGATTCCCACTGCATGACGGAGGCGCCATGACCCCGTCCGGGTTGACGGCCGAGCAGCTTCGACATCAGGTGCATTCGCTGGGGGAATGGTTCCACAACCTCGACCTGCATGGCGTGCAGACGGCGCCCCGGCATCCCCTGGGGGACTTCCCCTCGGTGTTCTGGAGGACCTTCCAGAGGGCCTTCCCCTCGGACCTGAGGGGAAGGTCCGTCCTCGACATCGGCTGCAACGGGGGCTTCTACAGCATCGAGATGAAGCGGCGCGGCGCGGCCCGCGTGGTGGGCATCGACAGTGACGCGCGCTACCTGGCGCAGGCCCGCTTCGCCACCCAGGTCCTGGGCGTGGACGTGGAGCTGCACCAGCTCGACGTGTACGACGCGGGCGCGCTGGGCGAGAAGTTCGACGTCGTGCTGTTCATGGGCGTCCTCTATCACCTGCGCCACCCGCTGCTCGCACTGGACCTGCTGCACGAGCATGTCGTGAAGGACCTGCTCATCTTCCAGACGATGGAGCGCGGCAGCACGCAGGCGGGCCCGGTGGCGGACGATTACCCCATCAACGAGCGGTCCATCTTCGAGCGGCCGGACTTCCCGAAGCTGCACTTCATCGAGCACCGGTACGCGGGGGACCCGACCAACTGGTGGGTCCCCAATGCCGCGTGCACGGAGGCCATGCTCCGCTCCGCCGGCTTCGAGGTGCTCGAACGGCCCGCGCGGGAAATCTATCTGTGCCGGCGAAGCACGCGCCCGGAGGTCCATTCATGATTGAGGCGGTGAAGCTGTGGAACGAGCCCAACAACATGTCGCATTGGGACTTCGGGCTCGACGCGGACTGGCGCATCTTCTCGCGCATGGTGCGGGTGGCGGGGGCGGCGGTGCGCGCGGAGAGCCCACGGCTTCCGCGGGTGCTGGGCGGCATGGCGCCCATCGACGCCGCGTTCCTGCGGCGGATGGAGGCGCAGGGGGCCCTGGACGAGGTGGACATCGTCGCGGTGCATGGGTTTCCGCTCGACTGGAACCACTGGCAACTGGACGAGTGGCCCCAGCGCCTCGCGGAGATTCGCGCCGTGTCGCGCCACCCTGTCTGGGTGACGGAGGTGGGGGTCTCCACCTTCGGCGCGGAGGAGGTGCAGGAGTTCGGGCTGCGCCGCACCGCGGAGCTCCTGCTGGACAACGTGGAGCGCGTGCACTGGTACAGCCTCTATGACCTGCCCAAGGCCTGGCCGGCGACCACACGCCACCGGGAGGCGGAGGGCTCGTCGTACTACCGCCACTTCTACATGGGCCTGCTGCGCGAGGACGGCTCGCCCAAGCGCGCGATGCGCCACTTCGCGGACTACACGCCCCAGCTGGGCATCTGTCAGTGGTTCCACTTCGAGGACCCCCGCCTGGAAGACGCCGTGTCCTGGCTCCGGAAGATGGGGGTCCGCAAGCTGCGCACCGGCTTGAGCTGGGCGGACAGCCACCGGCCCGGCGCCGAGGCGTGGTTCGACCGGCAGATGCGGGCGCTGGACGGCTTCGAGGTGACGGTGACGTACTGCTTCACCCCGGGCTCCCGGGGGCTCAAGGACCACCACACGAGCCCGCCCCTTCAGGTGGAGGAGTTCGCGGACTTCTGCGCGCGGATGACGCGCCGGTACGCGCGGTGAGGCGGGTCATCCGCTGACCAGGGGCGCCGTGCGCAGGGCGTCTCGCAGCCGCGCCGTGTAGCGCTTGGCGGCTTCGCGGAGCCGCAGAGCTTCCTCGGGGGCCGCCGCATCCAGCGCGGTGGCCGCCAGGAACTGATGCCCGGCCTGGAACGCCAGATAGCAGGGCCGGTAGAAGCACCGGAGCGCGGCGCTGACGGGACGGCCGCTTACCTGCGCGACGCGCGCGGCGAGCCGCGCCTCCTCGACAGGGCCGAGCCCCAGCTCCACCGCGGCCCCCACCACGTCCCAGGCCACGTCCTGGCAGCCAATCAGGTCATGCCCGTCATGGTGGTCCACCGCGTCCGCCTTGAGGAGCCGCCCGTCATCCAGCACCAGCCACTCCCAGGCGTGCAGCTTGTTGTCCGTCTCCACGCGGCGCACCTTGCGCGCGAGCGCCTCCAGGTGCCGGGTCCAGGCGTCGAGCCGCTGGGGAAGCTCGGCCTCGGCACCGCTCAGCGCCTGCGAGGCGTTGTACCGCGCCATCTCCAGCAACACCTGCACGGAGGCGCCGCGGTCCGGAGTGTCCACCGGAAAGTGGCGGGCCCGGAAGCCGAGATAGTCGCCGACGTGGCGGGTCCACCGCGGGCGCTCACGCTCCGGCACCAGGGACAGGGGGCGAGCGTCTTCGAGCCACTGTTGCACGAGGAACCCGTGACGAAGTCCCTCCACCGGGGGGACGAGTCCGGCGTCCGCCAGTTGCCGGGCCCGGTGCAGCCGGTGTGTCCCGAAGTGTCCCAGGCCCGCGAACTTGAGCAGGAACCTGCCGCGCGGCGTGGTGAGCCGGTACTTGCGCCGCTCCTGCTGCACGTGCACGGCGGGCCAACTGCCCAGCCCGGGAAACACCACGCGCCGCCAGGACCCCGCGCCCAGGTCTTCGAGGCGGCCCACCGCGGGGCCCGTGAGGTCCTCGCACCAGCGGGCCAGGGGCGCCCGGGCATCGCCGGGATGGATGAACAGGGCATCGAAGTCCGCCACGTGCCGACGCGCGTCCGACCAGCGGGCCCGGTGCCGCTCGCTGGCCATGGGCCCCAGTCCTCCTGGGTGGCTCGGAAAGAAGCAAAGGCGCTCCGGAGGCACGCCCCGGTCCTCCAGGAGGTCCGCCACCGCGCCCAGGGAGCTTCCAGACAGGCCGGGCCCTTCATCCACGATGGCCACCTCGCGGACCTCCGTGGCGCGGGCGAGCAGCTCATGCTCCAGGACCGGGCCCAGGCGGCAGGCGCGCTGGAAGGGATGTCCCGTGGGGCGCACCGTGATGGGCGCTGCCGCCCTCGCCGCCGCCGCGACGGCACACGCCAGGCTCGCGCCGATGCCTCGGACGCCCACCACCAGGCGTGTGCACCGTGGCCGCAGCGCCTTCGCGGCCTCCAGGTACTGCTCTGGATAGAGCGCGTGGTACGCGTAGCCTTCTGGCGCGGAGGCGGTCACGTGCTCCGGCAGCCGCAGGCGGTCCAGTGCGTCGAGCGCGGCGGTGGGCACCGGGGGCACGCGGGTGAAGCCCGACTCCCAGGAGCGCTGGAGCGCCATGGCGAGAGCGAAGGGAAGCGCGATGCAGGCGGCGCCGAGCGGCCCGGGCTCGTCGCACTGCCGGTCCGCGAAGTCCCGGTCGAGCACGCCCTGGGCCAGGGTGCCTGCTTCGATGAACAGGGAGGTCAGGGCCACATGCCGGGCAAGCCCGGGCCCCATCGCCGCGAACTGACGCAGGCTTGTCCGGAGCGTCGATACGAGCTCGCGGGGAGAGACCTCCCGCAGGGGACTTCCGTAGACGAGCATCCACCCCTCTCAGGTCAGGCGCAGGTGGCTGTAGGCGATGGTGGCGAGCGCATCCAGCTCCGGCACATCCCAGGGGACGTCGCGGGAGGCGCGAAGGGCCCGCGTGTAGGCGATGAACGCCCTGAGCTGCTCGGGGCTGGGAGACACGCGGCTCCGGCGGCTCTTCGCCAGCGACAAGGCCTCCAGGGGCGCGAGCCCTCCCTCCACGAGGACACAGAGCGCCAGCAGCGCGCTGCGGCCGATGCCGTGCTCGCAGTGGATGAGGACTCTCTCCTGCTGCGCCAGGCGCGAGCGGACCCACGCCACGCCCTCCAGAATCAAGGGCAGCCGGATGGCGCACATGTCCTGCGTGGGCAGGTGGAGCAGGGTGATGCCGTGCTGGCCGAGCACCTGCTCGTCGTCACAGGCTTCCACGCGGACGTCCACCACGGAGTGGATGCCCAGGTGCCCGGAGAGGTAGGCCGCGGCCTCCATGGGATAGCGGCCGCCCACGCTGAGCGTGGGTGTCATGGCGTCGAGGTTGAGCTCCCACGTCTGCATCGGTCCCAGCATGGCCGCCTCCCCCGCGGTGCCCGCGTCGTCGTGCAGAGAAGAAGATAGGGAGACCCACGCCAGGGACGGCGTCCGTTCACGGGTTCGTCAGGCCAGCGGGCTCACGGTCAGCCGCAAGCCCCGGCGGCTCCAGGGGCCTTCTCCGGTCCATGGGCCACCAAGCGGTCCTCCGGGGCGGGTTGTCCGGGAGGCGGCGGAGACGCAGAACCCTTGAGGCACCTGGGGTGGGAGGAAGCCGATGTCGGACGGAATGATGCGGGCGGCGGTCGTCACCGGACCCGGGAGCACGCGGGTGGACCACATCGCGCGGCCCGAGCCCGGCCCAGGCGCGGTGCGCGTGCGCCTGGAGGGCTGTGGCGTGTGCGGCTCCAACCTGCCCACGTGGGAGGGGCGTGACTGGTTCAGCTACCCGCTGCCGCCCGGCACGCCAGGGCACGAGGGCTGGGGCGTGGTGGATGCCCTGGGCAGCGGCGTGACGGGGCTCCGCGTCGGCGACCGGGTGGCCACGCTCTCCTCGGCCGCGTTCGCGGAGTACGACGTGGTGGACGCATCGTCGACGGTGGTGCTTCCCCCCTCGCTCGCGGGCAAGCCATTTCCAGGTGAGCCGCTGGGGTGCGGGATGAACATCTTCCGCCGAAGCGACATCCAGGCGGGGCAGACGGTGGCCATCATTGGCATCGGCTTCCTGGGCGCGGTGGTGACGCGGCTCGCGGCGAACGCGGGGGCTCGGGTGCTCGCCATCTCCCGGCGCCCCTTCGCGCTGGAGCTGGCGCGCGCCTACGGCGCCGCCGAGTGCATCCCCATGGACGACCACGGCCGCATCATCGAGCGCGTGAAGTCCCTCACCGGGGGCGCCTTCTGTGACCGCGTCATCGAGGCCGTCGGCGCGCAGTGGCCGCTCGACCTCGCCGGTGAGCTCACCCGCGAGCGCGGGCGGCTCGTCATCGCCGGGTACCACCAGGACAGTCCCCGCCAGGTGAACATGCAGCTCTGGAACTGGCGCGGGCTGGACGTCATCAACGCCCATGAGCGGGACCCACGTGTCTACGTGGAGGGCATCCGGCTCGCCGTGGAGGCCGTGGCCTCGGGGACGCTGGACCCCTATCCACTCTTCACCCACCACTTCCGGCTGGATGAGCTCGGCCGCGCCTTCGAGGCCCTGCGCTCGCGGCCGGACGGCTTCCTCAAGGCCCTGGTGACGCCATGAAGGGTTCGAACCCGCGCCGGCCCCGGCTGGGCTTCCTGGGGGTGGGCTGGATTGGACGCCACCGAATGGAGGCCCTGGTCCGCGACGCGGCCGTGGAGGTGGTGGGGGTGGTGGACCCCTCGGATGCCGCCGCCCAGGAAGCGAGGAAGCTCGCGCCGGGGTGCGAGCGGGTGGAGTCCCTGGACGCGCTCCTCGCGTTGGAGCCGGACGGCGTGGTCATCGCCACCCCCAGCGCCGTCCACGCGGAGCAGTCCATCCAGGCGCTGGAGCGCGGGGTGGCGGTGTTCTGCCAGAAGCCGCTGGGCCGCACGGCCCCGGAGGTCCGGCGGGTGGTGGAGGCCGCGCGGAGGGCGGACGTGCTGCTGGGCGCGGACTTCAGCTATCGCTTCACGGAGGGGCTGGGCCGCCTGCGGGCGCACCACCAGTCTGGCGCGCTGGGGCGCGTGCACGCGGTCAACCTCGTCTTCCACAACGCCTATGGGCCGGACAAGCCCTGGTTCTACGAGCCGGCGCTTGCTGGAGGCGGTTGCCTCATGGACCTGGGCATTCACCTGGTGGACCTGGCGCTGTGGGTGCTCGACTTCCCCGCCGTCCGCCGGGTGAGCAGCCAGCGCTTCTCGCGGGGGCGCCCGCTCCAGGGCCGCGAAGGGGCCGTGGAAGACTACGCGGCCGCCTTGCTGGAGCTGGAGGGAGGCACCGCCGTCCAGCTCGCATGTTCCTGGAAGCTGCCGGCGGGCTGCGACGCGGTGATCGAGGCGTCCTTCTATGGGACGGACGGCGGCGCGTCGTTCCGCAACGTGGAGGGCTCATTCTACGACTTCACGGCGGAGGTTTTCCGTGGCACGGGGCGTGAGCGGCTCGCCAGTCCCCCGGATGGCTGGGGCGGGCGGGCCGCCGTGGACTGGGCCACCCGGCTGGCGCGGGGCGAGCGCTTCACACGGGAGAGCGAGCAGTGGGTCCGCGTCGCAGAGGTGCTCGACCGGCTCTACGCCTGAAAGCACTCGGATGCCCGTCTCCCGGGACGCGGGGGCATCGTGCCCGGCGGAATGTTGGAAGGTCCGGGAGGGAAACACCGTTCCCCGTCCGACAATGCAGACACCTCCCGTCTCACGCGGCGCGATGTGGCGAGCGCTGGGCTACCTGCGGCCCTACCGTCGAACCATCGTCTTCATCCTGTTGCTTGTCCTGGCGTCCGCGAGCCTGAGCGCCCTGGAGCCCCTGGTCCTCAAGGGCATCTTCGACCAGCTCGGCAGCGCGGACGCCAGGAGGTCCGTGCTGCTGGGCGTGGGGTTGCTGGTGGTCATGGGGCTGCTGCGCGAGGCGCTGGGCGCCGCCTCCAACTGGCTCACCTGGCGCACCCGCATCCAGGTGCACTTCGCCCTCAACGAGGCCACCGTGTCCCGGCTGCACCGGCTGCCGCTGAGCTTCCACCGGCAGGAAGGCGTGGGCGCGCTGATGACGCGGATGGACCGCGGGCTCCAGGGCTTCGTGGGCGCCATCACCGAGCTCACCTTCAACGTCGTCCCCGCGGCGGTGTACCTGTGCATCGCGGTGGCCGTCATGCTCAAGCTGGACTGGCGGCTGGCGCTGTTGGCCCTGGCCTTCGCGCCGCTGCCGGTGCTCATCGCCCGCCGCGCCCCCCCCCCGCCCCCCCCCCCCC
>JAFAAN010000061.1 GCA_023426545.1 Pseudomonadota bacterium | reverse complement strand
GTCCACCACCACCACGGCGCGCGCCGTGCCCGCCGCCAGCACCACCGCGCCCCGACGCGCGCGGGGCGGGCCGGGCGGCAGCCCCAGCACGTCCGCCAGCGACGCCAGCGGCAGCAGCGCGTCTCCGGAGGCCCACGCGGGGCGGCCCTCCACGTCGCGGACCTCTTCCGGCGACAGGCGCACCAGCCGCGCCACGCTCTCGCTGGCCAGCGCCAGCGTCTGCCCGCCGGCGGACACCAGCAGCACGCGCAGCGTGCTCAGCGTCAGGGGGACGTCCAGGGTGAAGCAGGTGCCCCGGCCCGGGAGCGTCGTCACCTCCACGCCGCCGCGCAGGCCCTCGACGTGCATGCGCACCACGTCCAGGCCCACGCCGCGGCCAGCCACCTGCGTCACTTCGGTGGCGGTGGACAGCCCGGCCTCGAACACCAGCCGCGCGGCCTCCTCGTCCTCCTCGGGCACCTTCAGGCCCCGGGCGCGCGCTCGCTCCCGCAGCGCGGCGAGGTCCAGGCCGCGCCCGTCGTCGTCCACCGTCACCTCGACGCGGCTGCCACGGAGGCGCGCGGACAGGGTGACGCGGCCCTCGGGCGGCTTGCCCACGCGCTCGCGCTCTTCAGGCGACTCCAGTCCGTGCGCCACCGCGTTGCGCACCAGGTGCAGGAGCGGCTCGCGCAGGCCCTGGAGCAGCGAGCGGTCCAGCTCCAGCGCGCCGCCGTGGAGCTCCAGCCGCGCCTGACGGCCCATGCCGCGCGCCACGTCGCGCACGGCACGCTCAAGGCCCTCGCAGCCCTCCTCGAAGGACAGGGTGCGCGAGCGGCGGACCTCGTCGTCCAGGCCCATGGCCACGACGCCCAGGGCGCGCCGGTCCGCGGCCAGCTCCAGCGTCACCCGCGCCAGCTCCGTCTCCGCGCGCAGCAGTGCCTGCTCGCCGGGGGTGCCGAGCACCGCCTCGCGGGCTTGCGCCAGCGCTTCGCGCACGGCGTCCAGCGCCTCCGCGCGCCCCTCCAGCCGGAGCGTCGCCACGCGCAGCTCGCCGCTGCGCGCCAGCAGGGCATCCAGCTTCTGCGCGGAGACGCGCACGGGCAGCGCCTCGGCCCCCGTGGGCACGCCGGGGTGCGGCTCCTGCGCGGCGGAGGGCTCGGTGGACTGCGGTGGTGTGGAAGCTTGCGTCGGCTCATACGCGGCGGGCGTTGGTGGCGTGGAGGCTTGCGTCGACTTGGACGCGGCGGGGGAGTCGGTGGACTGTGGCGCGGAACCTTGCGCCGACTTGGACGCGGCGAGGGAGTCAGTGGACTGTGGCGTGGAAGCTTGCGCTGGCCCCGGTGTGGCGGGGGGCTTGGCGGACGCCGGTGGCGTGGCGGCTTGCGCCGGCTCGGGCGCCACGACCGTGGGCGCCGCCGCAGGCTGGCGGGCGGCGCGCTCCAACTGGGGCAGCAGCGCCTCCAGCGGCGAGCCCGTGAGGTCTTGCCGCGCGGCGAGGCGCCGCCCCGCGTCGTCCATCGCGTCCACGGTGGTGAAGCACAGCTCGTACACCTCGGGCGCGCCCGCGCCCGTGTCTCGCACGTGTTCGAGCAGCTCCTCCATGCGGTGGCTGGCCGTCTCCACCAGGGGGGCGCTGGCCGCGCGCGCCGCGCCCTTCACGCTGTGCAGCGTGCGCAGCAGGGACGCCACGCGCTCCGCCACGCGCTCGGGTGCCGCTTCGCGCTCCAGGGCGAGCAGCTCGCGGTTGAGCGAGATGACGTGCCCCTCGAGCTCCTCGAGGAACGTGGCCAGCAGTGCCTGGGCCAGCCGGTCGCGGTCCATCAGCGCCCGTACTCTGACAGCAGGCCCTTGAGCTTCTGGCCCATGCCGTTGAGGTCCTGCATGGCGCGCTCGGTCTGCCGCGACGACACGAGGGCCTGCTGCGTGGCCTGATTGACGTCATGCATGGCCTGGCGAATCTGGCCGATGCCGGTGGCCTGCTGATTGGCGGACGCGGCGATCTGCGCCGCCGTCAGCGAGGCCTGGGCCAGCAGGTCCGACAGCGTCTGGATGTTGGCGCCCGCTTCGGACACCACGCGGGTGGCGGTGGCCACGCTCTTGGTGCCCTCCTCGGTGGTCATCACCGCGCCGTGGGTGGCCTTCTGGATCTGCCCCAGAATCTGCCGCACCTGACCGGTGGCCTTCTTGGACTGGTCCGCCAGCGCCTTCACCTCGGACGCCACCACCGCGAAGCCCCGGCCATGCTCCCCGGCGCGGCTGGCCTCGATGGAGGCGTTGAGGGCCAGCATGTGCGTCTGCTCGGAGATGTCGTTGACGGTGGTGATGATGTCGCCAATGGCCTGGGCCTGCTCAGCGAGGGCGAGGATGCGGGAGGCGATGGACTCCACCTGCTCGCGCACCGCGCCCATGGCGCCCACGGCCTCCTCCACGGCGCGGCGACCGTTGCGGCCCACCTCCTCGGCATGGCGGGCGGAGTCGCTCACCGCGCGGGCGCGGCCCGCGGCCTCCTCGGACGTCTTGGTGATTTCCTCGATGGTGCTCACCGTCTCCGTCACCGCGCTGCCCTGCTCCTGGGCGCCAGCGACCTGCTCGGTGGTGCTGGAGAGAATCTCCGCGCTGGCGCCCGCGAGCTGGTTGACGAACTCGGCCACCGTGCGGAGCGTGTGCTCGCGCTGCTCGGACTCCTTCTCGAGCTGGTCCTCGTTCTGCTGGCGCTTCTCGGCCATGCTGTTGAAGGCGCGCGCCAGCTCCGCCGTCTCGTCGCTGCCCCTCACGGGGATGCGGTAGTCCAGCTTGCCGAGCCCGAGCTGCTCGGCGCCGTCCATGAGCGCGCGCAGCGGGGTGGTGATGCCGCGGGTGATGAGGTAGCTGCCGACGCCGACGATGAGCAGGCCCAGCGTGGTGCAGATTCCCAGCACCCAGAGGATGCGCTGGGCCATCTCCCGGGCGGCCGCCGCGTGCTCGTCCCAGCGCTCCTGCTCCGCCGCCAGCATCTCGTCGATGACCTGTTTGAGCTGGAGCATGGCCTCCCGGCCCTGGCCGGTCTGGATGTACTTCGCCCCGGCCTCCAGGCCCTGCTCACGGCGGATGCGGATACCCTCCTCCAGGCGGCTCACCCGCTGGGTGACGATGGGCTCCATCCGGCTCAGGCGCACCCGCTGGTTGGGGTGGTCCGCCATGGCCTCGCGCAGCAGGCTCAGGTCGCTCTGGAGGGCCGCCACGGCCTCGCGGTAGGGCGCCAGGTAGTCCTCGTCCCCGGAGAGGATGAAGCCGCGCTGGCCGGACTCGGCGTCCATCAGCAGCGAGCGCACCTCGCGGATGATGCGGAAGTTCTCGTGGGCCTTCAGCAGCCCCGCGGTGCTCGTCGTGAGCTGGTTGGCGCCCTGGAAGGACACGCCCGCCACGAGCACCAACATCAACAACGACAGTCCGAATCCGAGTGCGATGCGGTTCCCGATGCTCATGCTGTTCCTTCGCCGGACAAATCGAACATGAGGCGACTGTCACCCAGGAGCGCGTCGCCATCCAGGACCAGTGTGCCGTCTCTGTCCGCGGCCGACACCAGGTTGCCGGCCACGTCGTCCAGGGCGCTGGGGGGCGCCAGCAGCGTGTTGCCCGCCAGCAGGGTGACTTCCTCCACCTCCTCGGTGCGCACGCCCAGCTCGGCGCGGCTCAGGCCCACGACGAGCAAGGGCCCCGGCGCGTCCGAGGGCGCGCGCCCGAAGAGGGGCGCCAGCTCGACCACCGGGACCACCTCGCCGTGCATCAGGGTGAGGCCGCGCAGCGCGGGCGGAGCGCCGGGCAGCGTCACCAGCTCCGGCGAGCGCGCCACCTCCAGCACGAAGCGGGACTCCAGGGCATAGCGCTGGCCCGAGGCCTTGAAGCGGACCACCTCGCGCAGGGTGCCGGGCTCGGCTTCCGGCGTGGGGGCGCGGGCGAGCGCGCGGGCCCGCGCGTCGAGCACCGCCGTGGCTTCCTCGGGCGACAGGGTGCCCTGCTCCCGGGTCTGCTCGGCGAGCCGCGCCAGCCGCGCGCGGGCCGCTGCCCAGTCGATTTCGCCGGAATCCGCCATCAGCTCAGCCCCTCACTGGCAGCCAGGGCTGCCTCCATGCGTGACCGCTCACCACGTGCGACCTCCGCCAGCCGCCTCGCGCTCTCGCCATCCGAGTGGGGGACGGGCGCGTCCGGAGGCAGCGCGGCGCACAGCAGCTCCGCCTCGCGCCACGCCTTCACCGCGCCCGCCGTATCGCCGTTTCTGCGCAGCACACGCCCGAGGATGAGCCACGCCACGATGAGCGTGGGCTCCAGGTACAGCGCCTGGCGGACGGCGCGCTCGGCGTCGGCCACCCGGCCCTGGCCCAGGAGCAGCAGGGACTCCAGGTAGCGGAGCCCCGCGGCCAGGGGGTGGCGCGCGGCGGCCTCGGTGCTCGCGTAGATGGCGGCCTCGGCATCCAGGTTCGCCAGGGTGCGCACCGCGAGGGCGGCGGTGTCCGGGTCGTCGCCCAGGGCACCCAGGTGCTGGGCCGCCTCGCGCCAGTGGCCCCGGGCCAGGGCCTGCCGCGCGGAGTGCAGTGCCGCCGCGCTGGGGGCACGAGGTTGGTTCTCGGGGACGTGCGGGGCGCCACCTCGCGCGGGCGGCGGCGTGGCCCCGTTCCCATTGACGGTCGGGGCAGCGCCGGGCGTGCTGGTGCCAGCACCGGGACGGGGAGGCGGCATGACGCCTGGAGCGGCGAGCGGGGACGGCGGCGTGGCGCCGTGCCCATTAACGGGCGGGGGCGCGCCCGGCGTGCTGGTGCCAGCACCGGGACGGGGAGGCATGATGCCTGGAGCGGTGAGCTGGGACGGCGTGGCACCCGGCGCGTGCTCGAAGCCGGAGGCCCATGCGCTGGGCATGGCCGGCGCGTAGGGGGCCCGCGCGGCGGGTGGAGGCTTGGCCGCGAGGGCTCCGGGCGGCTCGCTCCCCGTGGCCCCCGACGCGGGGACGGGCCGCGAGAGCGAGGCCCCAGACAGGGGCCGGCGGTACAGCACGCCCCATTCGGTGAGGAGGGTCTCCAACGGCGCCAGCCCTCCGAGCGGCGGGTCCGACGGGCCGGTGAAGAGATAGCCGCCGTCATCGAGCGCGTCATGCAACCGCCGCGCGACGGCTTCGATGGTGGGCCGGTTGAAGTAGATGAGGACGTTGCGACAGAAGATGACGTCCAGCTTCCAGATGCCGCTCTCCGGCGAGGGCCAGGTGTCGAGCGCGAGGTTGAGGTAGCTGAAGCGCACGTGCTTCTGCACCTCGGGTGACAGCACGTAGCGGCGCCCCTCGGCGCGCAGGTGGGGCCGCATCCGGTCCGCCCAGCCTCCGCGCAGGGACCAGTCGCCGTACTGTGCCCTGCGGGCCCGGGCGAGCGCGCCACGCGACACGTCCGTGGCGTACACCGTCATGTGCTGCTCCCAGCCCTCGGTCATCAGCAGCGCGGCGATGGAGTAGGGCTCCTCGCCCGAGGAGCACGCGGCGCTCCAGATGCGCGCGGTGTGGCCCGGTCCATGGCGCTCGCGCAGCTCGGGCAGCACGACGCCGCGCAGGTGCTCGAAGTGCTCGGGCGTGCGGAAGAAGTACGTCTCCCCGACGGTGAGCTCCATGAGCAGGTCGTCCAGCGCGGCGGGGTCCTCCTGGAGCCGCGAGCGGTAGGTGCCGAAGTCGTTCTCGCCCGCGCGTGTCATGGCCCGGGCGACGCCTTCCTCGGCGGACGCGGGGCAGCTGGGCGGAACCAGCCCGGCCCGCGCCTCCACCAGCGCGAGCACCTCCGCATATCCCGGGTGGCTCCAGGGGCCCCAGCTCACACGGTCTCCGGCTCCAGCGGCGTGGCCATCGCCGCGTCCAGCTCCAGGGCCTCGGCCTCGGACAGGAAGGTGCGCAGGTCGTGGACGAGGACGAGCCCATCCTTCAGCTTCGCGGCGCCCGCCACGTAGCCCACGCCGGGCAGCTCGCGCGGCGTGGCGTCCCATTCGTCCGGCGAGAGGACGCGCAGCCCCTCGGCCCGGTCCACGCGCAGCACGACGTTGCGGCTGCCCGCGGAGGCCACGATGAAGTGGTCCAGGGGCGACAGCGCGCGAGGCGGGTGGCGGAAGCGCAGGCGCAGGTCCAGCACCGGCAGCAGCTCGCCGCGCAGGTCGAGCAGCCCCTCCACCACTGCGGGGGCACGAGGAAGCGGCGTCAGGCGCGCCGCACGGACCAGCTCACGCACGTCGGGCGCGGGCAATCCGTAGCGCTGGCCGTTCAGCATGAACAGCAGCACCTCCGTGGGCGCAGGGCTCATGTTCTGGGACATAGACATGGACGTGGCCACTGTCGAACACTGATGCCGCCCCCGGGGCAGGGTGTCCACCAGTCCTCAGTGGAGGCAGGCGGGCCGGCCCATGCTCCGGGTGAAACCCGACATGCGCCCGCGCCGACATGCCCTCGCGCCCGCCTGCCAGGGAGGGCCCGGGAGGGCGGAGCGGGCGGTCGTTCACGTTCCCCGGCGGTGGGGCTGCTCCCCGTCGCCGCGCGAGGCGGGGTCCACAGCGCGGGCCCGTGCGGCCGTCCCGCCTGGGAGGAAGGTGCCCAGCAGATAGGGGAGCGCGGGCATCCGCCCGTCCTCCCCGGCGGACGCCAGGGCGAACTGCTCGCAGTACTCGGCGATGTCCTGAACGATGCGCTCGTGGCGGTAGTAGGCCAGGGCATCCCAGTCGACCTGGACCGGCCCGTAGCCCTGGTGGAACAGGGCGTGCTCCTCCTCGGCGGAATGGCCGAGGAAGCCTTGGGCACCGCCGACGAACATCAGGTCGCGCTCGCGCGGAGCGAGGACGGGCTGGTCCCAGTCGACGATGAAGAAGCCGCCGTCATCGCCGATGAGGACGTTGCCCGCGTGGAGGTCGGCGTGGCAGACGGTGAAGTCCGGCGCGCGCCGCTCTAGCGCCAGTCCCAACGCCTCCGCCCTTTTGACGAGCTGGCGCACGTCCTCGGAGTGTTCCTTCACGAAGGCCAGGAAGCGGCGGGCGTCGTCGCCAGCGGGCACCTGCGTGTCCAGCGCCGCGAGGAACGCCCGGACGGTGTCGCGCGCATGAGGGGAGAAGGTCTCCCGCCGGAGCCCTCGCGCGAGCGCGGGGGGCAGCGCCGCGTCATGGATGCGGCGGAGCGCCCGCCCGAGGTCGCGCCAGTGCTGCTGGGACAGCGCGGCCTCCATGCCGCTGCGCCCCGCGACGAAGGGATGGACGACCACCGTGACGTCATCGAGCCGCGTCCACCCCTGCCCCGACCGGGACTCGACGGGCACGATGAGGTGCGGGATGCCCTGCCGGCCGAGGAAGCCGGGGAGCGTCACGGAGATGGCGTCGAAGTCGCCGTGGCGCACCTTCACGAAGTAAGACGTGCCGCCGTCCGTGGTGGCGCGGAAGACGGCGGCGTTCACGTCAGCGCCCAGGTGCAGCCGCTGGAGGCTGGCGATGTCCAGGCCGTACGCCTCCCGGAGGTGGGCGCGGAGGCTCGCGTGGAGACGCTCGGGGCTCTGGAGAAGGGGCATCCGCGTCATGGTCCGGGAGGATACGCCGAATGGGGGAGGCGGGCCGGGCCGTCAGCTCGCGGTGGGGCCGTCCAGGGGCAGCACCACGGTGAACGTGGAGCCCTGGTCCGGCACGCTCGTCACGGTGATGTGGCCTCCCAGGGCCTCCACGAGCTGGCGGGTGATGAAGAGCCCCAGTCCCAGGCCGCCATAGTGGCGGCTGGAGACGGCGCGCTCAAAGCGTCCGAAGATGCGCTGGGCGTCGTCGGAGGAGAGGCCGATGCCATGGTCCTCCACCTCCAGCGTCGCGTGCGTCGCGTCGCCGCGCACGCGCACGTCCACGGGGGCGCCCTGGCCGTACTTCAGCGCGTTGGACAGCAGGTTGGTGAGCACCTGCTCCAGCCGCATCCGGTCCCACCGGCCCGTCACCGCCTGGGGGGTGTCCACCGTCAACTGGACGCCCGCGTCCTGGGCCTCCGACTCGAAGCGGCGGGCGGCCTCCCGCACCACCTCGTCCAGGGACAGCGGCTCCAGGTTCAGCTCCAGCCGCCCGCGCGCCAGCCGCGACACGTCCAGCAGGCTGTCCACCAGCGACGTCAGGCGCGAGGTCTGCCGCTCACAGGACTCCAGCCGCTGGCCCAGCTTCTCCAGGTCCGGAGGGCCCCCGCCGCGCAGGCCGCGGTACAGGAGCTGGAACTGGAGCTTGAGGCTGGTGAGCGGCGTGCGCAGCTCGTGCGCGGCGACGCTCAGGAAGTCGTCGCGAATCTGGACCGCGGCGCGGGCCTCGCGGGTCAGCCGGTGTTGCTCCTCGTTGGCGGCCTCGGCCGCGGCGCGGGCCTTCACCTGTGAGCGGGTGATGAGGAACAGCGACGCCGTCACCAGCAGGCCGCTGGCGAAGACGATGGGCACCTGGGCGGAGGTGCTGCGGTCCAGGTAGGCCTTGCGGGCGGTGAAGACCAGCGTCCAGGTCTGGCCGGCGACGGACAGCGAGTGCTCCTGGCGGAACTTCGGCGCCTGTGGGACGCCCGGGGGGATGGAGGAGTACAGTAGCGCGTCGTCCCGGGCCTCCGTTCCGTCGTACACCGTCAGGTCGATGGTCTGCCGGAAGCCGGGAAAGCGCTGGTGCGCCATGAGGTCCGCCATCCGGATGGGGGCGAAGACGAAGCCGCGCAGTCGCTCCCGGGGTGAGCGAGGGGGCAGGGCCTCCTGGGGCCACCAGTACACGGGCACGTAGAGGAGGAAGCCCTCCTGGCCCAGCGAGTCCTCCCAGTCCTGGATGAGCGTCACCTTCCTGCTCGCTGCCGGCAGGCCCGTCTCCAGGGCGCGCAGCATGGCCTCCCGGCGGCGTGGCTCGGAGAGCATGTCGTGGCCCATCGCGCGCTCGTTCCGGGGGGTGAGGGGTTCCAGGAGGACGATGGCGCTGTATTCGTCACGCGCCCCCTCCGGCCAGACGCGGTAGTCGGGCAGGCCGGAGGCGCGGACCTCGGCTTCGCGCCGGGGGAGGTCCTCGGGCTGGAGCCACTCGGCGAAGCCGATGACCTGCAGGCCCGGGTACCGGTCGGGCAGCTCCAGGCTCTCCACGTACGCGCGGAACTCGCCCCGGTCCACCCACTGGCTGCTGGCGAACAGGCCGTGCACCCCCAGGAGCAGGGTCTGGTAGAGGGCCAGGTCCTGCTGGAGGTTCAGCGTGCCGCTATCGGCGACGTCGTCGAAGCGGCGTTGCAGGCGCCCCTGGAGGCTCTGCCAGACGTAGCCGGCCGCCACGACCGTGACGAGCAACCCCACCAGCACCGCGCAGTAGGAGGCGGCGTTGCGGCGCAGGTGGGAGACGAGCATCGAGGGCACGGTGGCGCGAGGAGGCCGGAATGGCGTTGGCCAGCGGGCCTTCGCCGGACGGGGCTCATGCCTTTGTAACGTCGTTCTGGTTCACGCGTTCGCCAGAGGGACGAACGGGTGGATTTACGTTCACCCGGGTACCGGGCATCCCCGGCTTCAGGTAGGCCGGTGGGTCGAAGGAGGGCGCGTGCGTCACGTCATCGTCGTGGGAGCGGGACCGGGCGGCCTGTCGGCCGCCATCAACCTGGCGGGCCAGGGCTTCCAGGTCACCGTGGTGGAGAAGGACGCGGTGCCAGGCGGAAGGATGAAGGGGCTGACCCTGGGGGAGGCGGGCGAATACGCGGTGGACACCGGGCCGTCCATCCTCCAGCTCCCGGGCGTGCTGGAGCAGATATTCCGGCGGGCGGGCCGGCGGCTCGAAGACTACGTGAGGCTGCTCCCGCTGGACGTGAACACGCGGGTGCACTTCTGGGACGGCACGCACCTGGACACGAGCCGGCACCTGGAGCGCATGGAGTCGGAGCTGGCGAAGTTCGGACCCGCACAGGCCGCCGCCCTGCGCCGGTGGATGGCGGATGGCCGGGAGAAGTACGGCATCGCCTACGAGAAGTTCATCTGCACGTCCGCGGACAGCCTGGGCTACTACGCGCCGTGGCGGCTGGCGCCCACGCTGCGCTTCAAGCCCTGGCAGACGCTGTACCGGCAGCTGGACGGCTTCTTCCGCGACGACCGGGTGACGTATGCCATGGCGTACCCGTCCAAGTACCTGGGGCTGCATCCGACGACGTGCTCGTCGGTGTTCAGCGTGATTCCGTTCCTGGAGCTGGCCTTCGGCGTCTGGCACGTGGAGGGCGGCTTCCGGGCGCTGGCGCGCGGCATGATGCGCTGCGCGATGGCGCTGGGCGCCACCTTCCGCATGGGCACGCCGGTGGAGAAGGTGCGCGTGGACGCGGGGCGCGCGGTGGGCGTGAGGCTCGCGGGCGGCGAGGTGCTGGACGCGGACGCGGTGGTGGTGAACGCGGACCTGGCCTACGCGGCGCGGACGCTGATTCCGGCGGAGGCGCGCGAGGGCTCCCGGCTGACGGACGCGGCGCTGGAGCGGGCGAAGTACTCGTGCAGCACCTTCATGGCCTACTACGGCATCGACACCGTGTACGCGGACCTGCCGCACCACCTCATCTATCTGTCGGAGGCCGCGCGGCGCACGGACCGCGACGCGCTGGAGGACCGCCACGTCGACCTGGACGACCCGCCCTTCTACGTCTGCAACCCGTGCGTGACGGACCCATCCGGGGCGCCGGCGGGGCACTCGACGCTGTACGTGCTGGTCCCCACGCCCAACACGGGCCGCCCGGTGGACTGGCGGAAGACGCAGGCGGTGTTGCGCGAGCGCATCCCCACGATGCTGGAGAAGGTGGGGCTCCGGGGCGTGCGGCAGCACATCCGGGACGCGCGCTACTTCACCGCGGAGACGTGGCGGGACGACTTCAACGTGTTCCGGGGCGCGGTGTTCAACCTGTCTCATACCTGGTTGCAGCTGGGGCCGCTGCGGCCGAAGGTGAAGAACCGCGACATCGAGGGGCTGTACTTCGTGGGCGGCGGCACGCACCCGGGGAGCGGCCTGCTGACCATCATGGAGAGCGCGAACATCGCGGCGGACTACCTGACGCGCGAGGCGGGCAAGGGGCCGCTGCCGGGCTGGCCCTACGTGCCGCCCCTGGCGCCGGAGGCTCCCTCGCGGGCTCGCGTGGGGTGAGCCGGCGGCGTGCCCTCCCAGCGGGCGGGGAGGGGCCACCCGTATACGACGGGCATGGTGGATGCGAAGCTGGCACTCTCTCCTCCAGGACGGGAGTCGCGCGCATGCCCTTCTTCATCCCATTCGCGGTGGGTGGCCTGGTGCTGACGGCCCTGGGGCTCGGGGTGCGGAAGGTGCTCGCGGAGGGAGCCGCCGCCACGCCCGAGGACGCGCGTCTGCGCGAGGCCCAGGCGCGGCACCGCGAGGCCGTGGCCGCGCTGCGGGCCGACCGGCTCCAGGTCCGCGAGCGCGTGGCCTCCTATGGCGCGCTCCAGGCCCGCGCGCACGCGGAGGTGCTGGTGCCCTTCCGCGCGCTGGTGGAGCGGCTGGAGCGCTGGGGGCATGTGCGGGAGGTGGAGTTGCTCGGAGGCGAGGCGCTGGAGTCGCTGCGCGCCGTGCTGCGTGAGTCTCCCTCCCGTGAGACGAAGCGCTCCTGGCCGCTGCTGGGCGCGGGCGCCGAGGCGCCGGCCGCGCTGGAGCCCGTGCTGGCGTGGTTGGACCGGGGCTGGCTGGACGAGGAGGCGCCGCCGGTGGTGCTGGACGGCGTGCCGCTCTACGCGGTCGTGTCGGCCCGCGCGGTGCTCGCCGCGAGCGCGCCGGAGGAGGGCGCCCGCGCGCTCGATGAGGCCGCCGCGGTGCTGGCCCGAACCACGGCGCTGCTGGGCGCGGTGGCGGGCCGGCTGGTGGCGCTGGAGGAGCGGGTGGCGGGGCTTCATGGCCGGGCCGCGGCGCAGCTCGCCTACCTGGACGCGGCCAGCTTCGAGGAGGGTGGCGCCGAGCCCCGGGAGCGGTTGAGCAGGCTGGCCACGCACGTGGGGCGGCTGGCCGTGCTGCTGCGGGCGCCGGTGCTGAGCCCCGAAGGACGGCTGGGGCCCAAGCTCCCCGCGCGGGAGGAGGACGAGGCGGCGGAGCGCCGGACGTAGCGCTTCGCGCGCCGCGCCCGACCGGGCGCCGCGTCAGACGTAGCGCTGCGCCAGCTGCGACACCTGTCCGGTGGCGTGGCTCACCGCGGAGGCGGCCTGCTGCGTGGTGTCCAGGTGCCGCAGCGTGTCCGTCGTCAGCTCGTCCAGCTCGCGCACTGCGGCGAAGAGCTGGTCCACGCCCGCGTGCTGCTGCGACACGGCCTCCGTAATCTGGCGCACCGCCGCCGCGGATTCCTTGGACAGGCCCGCCAGCTCCCGCAGCTGCTCGCCGCTGAGGCGCAGGGGCTCCAGCGCCTCGGCCACGCCCACCGCGCCCTGGTCCGACATCGCCGTGGCCTGCTGGGTGGCAGCGGCCATGGCCTCCAGCAGGCCGCGCACCTGGTTGTTGGCCCGGATGGACTGGTCCGCCAGGTCGCGCATCTGCCGCGCCACCACGCCAAAGCCCTTGCCATGCTCACCCGCGCGCGTGGCCTCGATGGCGGCGTTGATGGCCAGCATGTGGGACTGGTCCGCCAGCGACTTCACCACCTCCGACACGCGGCCCACCTCGCGGGCGCGCTGCTCCAGGTCCTGCATCTGCGCATGCAGCCCGGCCGCGATGTCGCGGATGGAGGTGAGGCCCTTCTCCGTCCCGGCCAGGGACTCCTCGCCCAGCTTGCCCACGGCGGCGGCGCGCTCGGCCACCTGGAGGATGCTGGTGGCGCGGGAGTGCGTCACGTGGGAGGCCTGCTGGATTTCCTGCGCCGTGGCGCGCGCCTGGTGCAGCGCCGCGGCCTGCCGCGACAGCGTCTGGTTCTGCTGGGCGCTGGCCAGCGACAGCCGCTGCCCCGCGTCGGCCAGGTCTCCGGCGGAGGCGCTCAGCGAGCGCGGCAGCTCCTGGAGCTGCTGGTAGAGCTGCCAGGTGGACGCGGCCAGATCACCCACCTCGTCCGAGGACACCCACTGCGGCGGCGCGGCGCGGCCCTCCACCAGCGCCTCCAGGGACGCCCCCACCGCCCGCGCGCCCCGCGCCAGCCGGCGGGCCGCCCAGGCCGCGGTGAGGATGGAGCCCAGCGCGGCATAGCCACCGAGCATCACCACCGGCTGCACCAGCTCCGCCTCCAGCGGGCCCACCGTGGCCTGGACGCGCTCGGCCGCGGCGGTGTCCCCCTGCGCCGCGAGGTCCGCCGCCAGCGCGCCCATGCCGCGCTCCAGCCGCAGGTGCAGCGTGACGATGCTGGCCAGACAGGTGATGAGCAGCGCGGAGACGACCATCGCGGGCAGCAGCCAGAGCTGGCGCGTCGCGAAGCCCTCGCCCGCGGGCTTCGTGCTGGGCGCGCGCTGATAGGCGTCCAGCACGGTGGGCATCATCACCCGCTCGAACAGCATGTACGCCAGCGGGCTGCTGAAGAGCCCCGCGCTCACCGCCACCGCCACGCCCACCAGCACCACCGAGGGCGAGCGGTCCAGCAGCAGCACCGCGCCGCCATTGAAGAGGATGCCGCCCAGCGTCCACGACGCCATCATCTCCACGAAGGCAATCGTCGAGGGGATGCGAATCAGCCGCTCCACCCGGAGCGTCCCCTGCGCGGCCAGCGCGCGCTTCATCAGCCACGGCATCACGACGAGCGGCTGCACCACCGCGCACAGCCCGAGCACGACTGGGGTGATAATACCGAGAAATATTTGAAACTCGCGTGTACCCGTCAGGTCGAGCAACTGCATGTCGACGTAGACCGCGGGTGTGAAGGCCACCGTGGTGATGACGGACCGCAGCAGATACAGCCGGCGCAGCAGAGCGCCAGGGGGCGGAAGCGAAGGGGTGGCCATCGGGACGCAGGGCTCCTGGGTTGCGGTGACCCCAGCGTGCGACCCGAAATGCTCGCCGTCAATGTCCAGCCACGCTCCGCCTCCTGCAGCCTGTATGGAAATGCAGCCACGCGATGAGATTGTCTGACATGTAAAGCATGAATTGCATGTTTGAACTGGCGTCCCGGGCACGGCGCCTCTGCGTGGAGCGGAGGCGCGGGGTTCTGCCCGGAGGGGGCCCGGGCAGGTGGGCGGGGCCTCCCTGCGGGCCCTTCGCGGCGTGCCCAGACTCTGGCTCCAACGTGCTGTCTGCAGTGAAAGGAGACCCGTCATGGGCGAGTGGACCGACAAGGCCAAGGGCAAGATCAAGGAAGTGGCCGGCGTCGCGAGCGGCGACCGTGAGCTGGAGGCCGAGGGCAAGCGTGACTCCGCCAAGGGCGCCATCAAGGGGAAGGTGGAGGACGCCAAGCGCGCCATCAAGGACGCGGTCGACTCCGACAAGCCGCGCCGGGACGAGCCCTAGCGGCCTGCCCGGCGTCGGCCGGGCCCGTTGGAGGTAGGAAGGATTCGGGCCGCGAGGAGCACCTCCTCGCGGCCCGTGTCGTTGCTACCGCTTCTCCAACGGTGGACATGCCACCTCGAGGAACGTCGTCGTCTTCCCGCTCAACATGACCCACAGGCAGCGCAGCACGCAGCCCGTCCCGAACTCCCGGTAGATGAGCCCCAGGTTGGCGACCACCTCTCGTCCGGTGATGACTCCGCGCATTGGCACGTCCCCCTTCTCCAGCGTTCCGCCCGACCCGCCACCCACTCCACCCGGCGCTGCCCGCCGGACCTCTCTGCAAAGTATCGGCCGGGGTCCCCCAGGCGTTTCTGTCGGGTGCTGGACGTGCCAAGCAGGCCAAGCCCCGTGGAGGACGCCTGCCCGCCCGTGCCCCGTGCGCAGCCGGCCGTCGCGCCGCTGGAGTTTTTTCAGGGCCCGCCGATGACGTGACGAACGTCTCGTTTCATCGCACCCCCGAAAAGTCTTCCCGGAAGGCGCGGAGCGTCGCCGGGGGATGGCTGGCTGGCAGCGGACGTTGCGGCACGCCGGGCCGGATGGCGCCCGCGCCACGACACCCGAATCTTGGTGGTGTGCGGGCCACCGCCTCGGACGGTGGCTCTGCTCGCGAAGCGGCGGAGCGGCCAGTCGCCCCGGGATGCGGCGAGGCATCACCTCCACCGCTACACACTCACTGACAAGGTGCGCCTGGCGGAAGGAAAGGGGCGTTGCGATGAGGTCGCCACAGGTTTTCTCGAACACGGCGTTTCCGCTGCTGCCCGCGGGGTTGGCGCGAGGTCAGCGGGGGCTCTCGCGGGTGGTCGTGGGGACGGACTTCTCGCTGCGCTCCGAGTTCGCCCTGGCGCGCGCGCTCCGCCTGCCGCTGGCGCACGGGAGCGTCTTCTGCGTGCTGCACGTGACCCCGGCCCTGGATGGACAGGCGGGGCCCGGCGGCTCCGTGTCAGGCGAGCGCTGCCTGCGCAAGGCGGTGGCCTCCGTGTGCAGGCGGCTCCGCAACCGGGTGGATGTCGAGGTGCAGGAGGAGCTCCACTCGGGCGACCCGGTGGAGGCGGTGTCCGCGCTGTCGCGGTCGCTGGGCGCCGAGCTGGTGGTGCTCGGCCGTCCTCACGTGACGTACCCGGTGCGCGAGTTGGCTGAGGACTCCATGGTGCGGCGCATGGTGCGCGGGCTGGGAGCCTCCGTGCTGGTGGTGGTGCCGCATCCGGTGCGGGCCTACGGGCGGCCGCTGGTGGCGGTGGACTTCTCGCGCGAGTCGCGCAGGGCGCTGGAGCTGACGCTCCGGCTGTGCCCGGCGCCGGCGCCCGTGGGCGTGTTGCACGTGGCGGACACGGGCGAGGAAGAGGCCGCGCTGCGCCATGCCGACGCGCCGGCCGAGCGGTGGCTGCGCCTGCGGCAGGAGCGGGAGTACCAGGCGCGGGTGGCGCTGGGCCGCTTCCTCGCGCCCTACCGCGAGACGGGCCGCGAGCTGGAGGTGCGGGTGCGGTGCGGTGAGCCCGCCGAGGGCATCCTGTCGGAGGCGTCGGAGCAGCGCTCGGACCTGCTGGCGCTGGCGATGTCCGCGGTGGAGGCGCGGACGCCGCTGACCGAGCAGGTGCTGGCGCGCGCGGGGTGCGACGTGCTGGTGTCGCGCCACCTGCCCCCCGCATCCTGAGCGGAGGTGCCCGGTCCGCGTTATGAACGCGGACCGTGTCTCCTCGTCCCCCCGTCGCCGTCGCCCCGTTGTCGCTCAAGGCCCGCTTCCAGAACGCGGGCAGCCTCTTCAAGCAGCTCCCTGGAACCTTCCGGCTCTTCTGGCAGGCGAGTCCCCGCGGCGCGCTGGTGCTGGGCGCGCTGACGCTGGTGGCGGCGCTGCTGCCCGCGGCCATCGCCTGGGTGGGCAAGCTCATCGTGGACACGGTGGTGGCGGCGTCGCAGGGCTCGCTGGAGGCCCGCTCGCGGGTGTACGGCCTGGTCGGGCTGGAGTTCGGGCTGATGCTGGGCTCGGCGCTGGTGGACCGCGGGCTGACGCTGACGCGCGAGCTGCTGCGCGCCAACCTGGGGAACCTGCTCAACGAGCGCATCCTCGAAAAGGCGTTGGCGCTGGAGCTGCGCCACTTCGAGGACTCGGCCACCTACGACAAGATGCAGAACGCCCGGCGCGAGGCGAACAGCCGGCCGCTGTCGCTGGTGACGCAGGCGTTCTCCATCGTCCGGAACACCATCACCCTGGGCACCTTCGCCGCGCTGCTGGTGTCGCTGTCGCCGTGGAGCGTGGTGGTGCTGGTGGCCGCGTCGGTGCCGGCCTTCATCGCCGAGGCACGGCTGGCGATGGAGGGCTTCCGGCTCTACTCGTGGCGGGCGCCGGAGGGGCGCAAGCTGAACTACCTGGAGTGGATCCTCACGCGGGACAGCCACGTGAAGGAGGTGAAGCTCTTCGGGTTGGGGCCGCTGGTGCTGGGGCGCTACCGCACGCTCTTCCAGAAGTTCTTCGCGGAGGACCGGGCGCTGGCCTTCCGGCGGATGGGCTGGGGGCTCGGGCTGGGGGTGCTCTCACTGGGCGCGTTCTACAGCTGCTACCTGCTGGTGGCGGGCCGCGCGGCGGGCGGGGGAATCACCGTGGGCGACATGGTGCTGTACCTGAGCGTGTTCCGTCAGGGGCAGGCCGCGTTCCAGGGCATCCTCACCAGCGTGGGCTCCATGTACGAGGACGCGCTCTTCATGAGCAACCTGTTCGCGTACCTGGACATCCCCACCAGCGGCGAGGCGACGCGCGTGCTTCCGCCGCGCTCCCCCCCGCGAGGGCATGACAGCACCATCGAGCTGCGCGACGTGTCCTTCCGCTATCCGGGGAAGGAGGCCTGGGCGCTGAGGAACGTGTCGCTGACGCTGAAGCCGGGGCAGAAGCTGGCGCTGGTGGGGGAGAACGGGGCGGGGAAGAGCACGCTGGTGAAGCTGCTCCTGCGCCTGTACGAGCCGGTGGAGGGCGACATCCTCTACGGCGGTGTCAACCTGAAGGACATGGACGTGGAGGACCTGCGCGGCCGCTTCGGGGCGGTGTTCCAGGACTTCGTGCGCTACCAGTTCAACGTGGCGGAGAACATCGGCCTGGGGCACGTGCCGGCGCTGGAGGACCGCGGCCGCATCTCGAAGGCGGCGGAGGAGGGCGGGGCGAGCGGCGTGATTGCCGCGCTGCCGCAGCAGTACGACACGATGCTGGGCGGCTGGTTCGAGAAGGGGCAGGAGCTGTCGGCGGGCCAGTGGCAGAAGCTGGCGGTGGCTCGGGCCTTCATGCGCGACGACGCGGAGGTGCTGATTCTGGACGAGCCCACGGCCAGCATCGACGCCGAGGCGGAGCACGCGCTGTTCGAGCGCTTCCAGGCGCTGGCCGCGGACCGGATCGCGATTGTGATTTCACACCGCTTCTCCACGGTGCGCATGGCGGACCAGATCGCCGTGCTCCACAACGGGCAGGTGGACGAGCTGGGCAGCCACGATGAGCTGATGGCGAAGGACGGACGCTACGCGCACCTGTTCCGCTTGCAGGCGCGCGGTTACCGGGACTGAACGCCCGTCAGGCGCGCCCGCCGCGCAGTCGCGAGGGTCAAGGGCCGGACGGCGAAGCGTTGTCCTCGAATCAGGAGTGCGTGGGGTTGGCTTCGAGGGCCGCGAACAAGCAGTGGGCATGCCAGCGTTTGAGCGCATGAGAATCCGATGCTTGCTGGGGGTCTGCGCCCGGAAGGTTCCTCGCGCGCCTGTCTTCGTCTCGTGGCAGGTTTCCGCGCCATGTCACGGAACCAGGCTCCGAAGAAGGTCGATGTCGCTGCATGGATGAAGAAAGCGGACAGGCTGCTGGACGAGGAGCCGCCGCAACTGGACAGGGCGATTCCAATGCTGCGCGAGGTGGTGGCGGCGGACCCCGAGCACCTGCTGGGGCTCCACTCCCTGAACTGGGCCCTGGACTCGACGCGGCGCCTGGAGCCCCATCGCTGGGCGCGCGAGCTGAAGACCGAGCACTGGCAGCTTCGTGACCGCATCCTCGAGCTGACGCGAGGCACGCGGCCCGGTGGCAAGTTGACGCCCGCCCAGAGGGCGCGCTCGCTGGCCTTGAGCCAGTGGGCGGAGGACCTGGTGCGGCACACGCCAGCGAAGGCTCAGCTCGATGAGGTGGAGGCAGCGCTGGACGAGGCCGACAGCCTGCGGCCACTCCCGGACCATGCCCGTGGGCGCCGGGGGCTCGAAGCCTGGCGCGCGCTGACGCAGGGGAAGAAGGAGCAGGGCTACCGTCAGTTGCTCGCCATGGTGGAGGCGTCTCCCGACATGCGCGCCCAAGGCGTGATGGATGACGACGACCCGCTCAACTTCCAGGGGCTGGAGGGCGCCTTCTCCGATGCGGGCTTCCTGGACTGGCTGCGGAAGCAGAAGCCCGCGGCACGCCCCAAGGGGCGGAAGGGCAAGGCGCTGGATGAGGCGCTCCTGCTCGCGGCGGGGTTGGATGCGGAGCCGTTCTTCGGCCCTGGCTTCGGAGGAAGAAGCCGCACGGGCCGGGTGCTGGCCCTGGTGGCGTTGGGGGCGGACCTGGAGGCGCGGGATTCCGACAAGCGCGGCGCGCTCCACCTCGCCGCCATGGTGGACGACGCGGCGCTGGTGGCGGAGCTGCTCCGCCTGGGACTGTCGCCGGCCGCCGTCGACGCGGAGAAGTCCACGCCGCTCCACGCCGCGGCCGAGTACGACGGCGTGTCCTGCATCGCCCCGCTGGCGAAGGCGGGCGTGCCCGTGGACGCGCTCGACAAGTCAGGACGGACGGCGCTCTTCAATGCGCGGCGGGTCGACGTGGCCAGGGCGCTCATCGACGCGGGGGCCCATCCCAACGCGGGCAAGGGCTGGACGCCGCTGCACCAGCACGCGCGCTTCAAGGACCGGGGGCCTGTCATCGAGGTCCTGCTCCAGGCGGGGGCGGACGCCACGCGCAAGGACGGAGGTGGACAGACGCCCGCGCAGGAGGCCCTGAATCACAAGCAGGCGCATCTGGCCCAGCTCCTGGGAGCCAAGGCTTCCAAGGGCAAGGCGGGCGCGCTCGATGTGCAGCCCCTGCTGGAGGCGCTCGCGCGGCGGCGCAAGGCGCTGCTCAAGGCCTGGTACTTCGAGGACGCGGACGTGGACGGCGTCGAGCAGGTCCTGAAGGGGCTGGAGCTGCGGGGCGCCACGTCGTGGGACCAGCTCGCGGCCGCGCTCCAGGGCGCGACGCCCTGGACGGCCATGGCGGTGGTGGAGCTCGCGCGCGACGTGCTGCCCTCGGAGGAGAAGGCGCCGCGCCTGTCCAAGCCGCCGCGCTTCGTGCGTGGGGACCTGATGGTGAAGGGCGACGTGCACCTCGATGGACCGCTGCTCGTGACGGGGAACCTCACGGTGGAAGGCGTGCTGCGTAACGCGGGCGGCGAGGGGATGCTCGCGGTGGGCGGCACGCTGCGCGCCACGGGGGTGGACACGGACGGCGAGCTCATCGTGGGCAAGGACCTGGAGGCCCAGGTGGTGTGGGGCCACGGCAGCGACGCATCGCTCCGCGTGGGCGGCGTGCTGAAGGCGGACGTGGTCATCGCGGATGAGCACGACGTGCAAGCCCAGGTGAAGGCGAAGCACTACTTCGAGAACGGCGAGTTCGACGCCTCGGACGCGGCGCTCAAGAAGCTCTTCGTGTCGCGCGCCTTCGCCGCGAAGGCGTTGGACCGGGACAAGCTGTTCAAGGTGCTGCGCAAGGATGGGACCGTGCGCGTGTAGCCGGGGCGGCGGAGGCCCGCCGGTGTGCGCGCCGCGGGCCGGTGCCGTCTCGATTTATCGAGCTGGGTGCCGTGTATCGGCGTCGCTCGCGTGGCCCTGCGCGACATTGAGCAGCAGGGCCCGCCGGGGCGTGTGCATGAGGTGAGGCATCAGGCCCGCCCCTGGGGCTTCGGCAGGTGGTCGCGCACGACGCCCAGAAAGTACGCCTTTCCGTAGTACTGGCTCATCTTCCCGAGGAGCTTGCCCTCGCGGAAGAGCAGGAACGTCGGGATGCCGAAGAGGCCGAAACGTCGCGCCAGGTCCTCGTGCTGGTAGGCGTTCACCTTCACGACGCGCATCGGTGCACCGTCCAGCTCCGCCAGCAGTTCGGGCTCGGCCGCCGCGTAGATTTCGCAGTTCGGGCAGCCGTCACCCCAGAAGTCCACGACCACCAGCTCGCCCTTGGGCTCCAGGACCAGTTGGTCGAAGTTCTCCGTCGTCCCTTCGTAGCTCACGGGATGTGCCATGGCCTCCTGCCTAACGGGCTCGTGTGCCGCCTTCAACCTGCGCATGGGGCGCGCCGCTCAAGGCCTCCGCCCGCCATCATTCAGGCGTAGCTGGCGCCTCGCTGGCGCGGGCTCTCCGCCACATGCACACCCTGGAGCGCCACCGCGCAAGGCACCGTATCGTTCGAAGGAGGGGCCGCTTCCAGCCTGCTCGTGGAGTCAGAAGCCGCGTATCGTCAAGTATTTCGGCCGGGCCCCGGGCGGTCTGGCGGGGAGGCCGCTGCTCGGGCTCAGATGCTTCATGCGGCGGACGTGGATCAGCGGACGGCCTGGAGCGCCCTGGCGCGTGGACTCGCGGAGGCGGCCGAGGGAGGCGCTACACCCGCACGGGGACGTCACTTCTCCGTGGGAAGGGATGGCTTGGGAGGGGACCACGGGTTTTCAAGGTATGTCTGTACGCCGCGCGAGCCGTCCTGCCAGCAGGAGTGGTTTGGATCAGCTCTGGCGCGGTGTCATCAAAAGCCAACGCGCGCGCTGCGCAGGAGGGCACAGCCGCCGTAAGGTTGGGCGACTGGATGTCGTGGAGGGGTCATGCACGAGTGGTTGGAGGCACTTCGCAAGTCGGTAAAGGCATCATCGGTTGGCGTCCCTCCCGAGGAGATTCGCCGAGCCGAAACGGAGTGCGGCGTTCCATTCCCCGACGAGCTCAGCTCCCTGTATCAGGCGTTCAACGGTGGCGAGCTCAACGGTGAGGTCCGTCTCTTCCCCCTGCATGGGGAGGTGGGATACCCGAGCGTCCTGGAGAAGACCCGGCTCAAGCTGGAGGGGTTGCCCGCGGCGGGGCTGTGGCGCATCGGTTTGAAGGGGCAGCACCGGCACCTCTTCGCCTCGCGCAAGTCCGCGATGGTGGAGCAAGGGGACGGTGGCGGCCCGCTGCCCGGCTGGGTCGAGGCGCTTGAAGGCGACGACTGGGTCTACGGCACCTGGGAGGGCGAGAAGCGGCAGATGCGGCTGTACCGCACGCTGAGGGACATGCTCGACGTGCTCGTCCCCCCGGCGGAGGTCGAGAGCTTTGGTGAGCGCACCTTCGCCCGCGCGATGAACGCGGTCCTCCAGGGCGCGCTATCCGGCGTCCAGGCCGACGAGGAGGCGCAGGAGGAGGAAGCAGCCCAGGCGGAGGAGGCGCAGGCCAAGGAAGAAGCGCTCGAGGCGGAGGCGGAGGGAGAGGAGGCGCAGGCCGAGGAGGAGGAGCGGCTCGAGGAAGCGGAGCTGGCCGACGAGGAGGCCGCTGAAGAGGAGGCGGAGGTTCGCGAACTCGAGTACGAATACGACGAGTTCTCGTCGGCCTCGCGCGGCCACGACGAGGGCAGGAAGGGCGCTCGCGCCTCCCGCCCCGGCAAGGCCCGCCCCGCTCAGGCCGAGCAGATACCGCTCGCGATTGGAGGCGCGGGCGTGCTGTTCCCGAGAGGGGCGCCGCGCAAGGCCCCCACTGTGGCGGTGGAGGTCGAGCCCGCTCCCGAGAAGAAGCGCCTCTCGAAGAAGCCGCCCACCAGCAAGGCGCCGGAGCGTGAGCCCGCTGCCGCGGAGCCGGTCGTCGCGGAGGCCGCGCCACAGGGGCCTGGTGCGAGCGGGGCTCGCGCGCGGAAGTCCGAAGCGCGGGAGGCCACGGCGAAGAAGGCGCCCGCTCGGAAGTCCGTGGTGAAGGTCGAAGCGGAGGAAGCTCCCGTCCTGAAGAAGGGGGGCGTGGAGAAGCCGGCCGCTGCGAAGACCGCCTCGGTGAGAACGGCGGTCGGGAAGAAGCCTACGGCAGAGAAGTCCGCCAAGGTGGGCGCCGCGACGAAGGCCACGGAGAAGAAGGCTACCGCCAAGGCAGGTGGAGCGACGAAGCCTGCGGCGCAGAAATCCACCAAGGCAGGAACTGCGAAGAAGGCTACGGCCAAGGCGGGTGGAGCGGCGAAGAAGTCCACCCAGGCGGGCGCCGCGAAGAAGGCTTCCGCCAAGACGGGTGGAGCGACGAAGCCTACGGCGAAGAAGTCCACCCAGGCGGGCGCCGCGAAGAAGGCTCCCGCCAAGGCGGGTGGGGCGAAGAAGTCCGCTGCGAGGAAGACTCCCGCCAAGGCGGGTGGCGTGAAGAAGCCGGCGGCGAAGAAGTCCGCCGCCAAGGCGGGCGCTGTGAAGAAGTCTGCGGCGAAGAATCCCCCCACGCGGACTGGCAAGGCCACGGCGAAGAAGGTGGCCTCCCGTGGTGGCGCGAAGAAGGGCGCTCGCCGGCGGTAGCCACAGGGCCGGGGCAAGGCGCGCAGGGCGCCTTGCCTCGTCGCGGCCCAACTCGAGTCTAGCCCAGCGGCAGCTTGTCGAAGTCGATGGGGCGGATGCGGTAGCCCGGCTGTGCCGTCAGCTCCAGCTCCTCCTCTTCCCCCTCCTCATCGCCCCGGCGGAACTCATGTATCTCGTCAGGGAGGATGTCTCGGAAGTCTGGCTCCTCCTCTAGCGGAGGAGCCGCCGCCAGGTCCTGGTCGGAGATGTTGATTTCATCCTCGCCGGTGTCCGGATTCATGTGGCGCAGTGAGGTGGACTCGCCCACGTCCTCTGACCCGAGCTTCTTGAATCGCATGGCCTCTCCTCGGAAAGCGTGGTGGGTCGGCTGCCTTCGTCTCAAGGATGAGAACCCACGGGGGCCCCGGCAATTCTCGCCGCCCGCCCGCCTGCCATGCTTGCCCGTGCTTCAGCGCTCCGGGAGCGCGACGCGGCCGGAGGGGTGGACGGGCTCCACCTTCAGCAACACCATGGCCAGGGCCAGCACGCGCGACAGCGTCTCGCGCACCTGGTAGCGCCACGGCGTCGGGCGGCCTTCGTCGGCGGCCACGCCCCATGCGTCGATTCCGACCGAGTTGGCGATGAACAGCGCCCGCGTCAGGTGGAACCGCTGCGTCACGAGTATCGCGCGCTTCGCGCCGAACACGGTGGAGGCCCTCAGGCAGCTGTCGTAGGTGGACAGCCCCGCCTCGTCGCCCTGGACGGCGCTTTCGGGGACGCCGTGCTCCAGCAGGTAGCGCCGCATGGCCCGCGTCTCGTGGTGGAAGGGCTTGGTCTGGTCTCCGCTGACGAGCACCAACTGCACCTTGCCTTGCCGCCAGAGGGCGATGGCCGCATCCAGCCGCTGGGCGAGCACGGGAGAGGGCACCGAGCCTCGCGCCAGACCCGCGCCGAACACGAGCGCGACGGGGGCAGAGGGCGCCTGTTCCAGGGGGACGATGCGGTCCTCGTAGCTGGCCCGGACGAGGTGGGAGAGGGCGAACAGGGCCACGCCGCCCGCGGCCAGCACCGTGAGGCCCCTACGCACCCATCCCCGTCTCGCACCGCCTGGCTTCATGGACTCCGAGAACACCCGTGAAGGGGCCATTGTGTTCCGGGCCCTCCTCTCCCGAAAGCCCCGTGCGCGGCCATTGTCTCAGGGGGGCATGCCCGTCTGGGCACCTTCCGGCCTCGAGGCGAGCCGCTCGATGGCCTCCAGCAGCTGCCGGGGCTCCACCGGCTTCTTCAGGAATGCCGCCACGTTATAGCTGGCCGCGTAGACGGCCCGGTCGCGCGCGCTCATGGTCACCATGCCCGCGGAGAGGATGATGACCGGCACCTGGGCCAGGGCTTCACTCGTCTTGCGGGTCGTCAGCACCCGGTGGCCGTCCATGACGGGCAGGGCCATGTCCAGAACCATGAGCGAGGGGCGGGGGGAAAGGGCCAGCTGTTCGAGCGCCTCGCGGCCGTTGCGCGCCACGCGCACCGCGTATCCGTGAAGCTCCAGGTAGGCCTGGAGGGCTTCGAGGATGTCCGCGTCGTCCTCGACGATGAGGAGAGGAGCAGATGACACTGGAGCCACCATGCCCTGAAAGGTAAGTCTGCCTCCTACTGAAGGGAGGGGCATCCGGGCAGGCCCGCCTGCCTGTCGTCTCCTGGCGGGACTGGCGATCGCCAGCCCGGCCGCGGCAGGCATCCGTTGACCGGCTCCCGCCCCGCCTATATAGGGGGCCCCGTCTTACCCTGCCCCGCCTCCCATCCGGGCGAAGCGGGTTGAACGCCCCACAGGAGCTCCCCGGTCCATGGCGTCCCTTCGCGACATTCGCAAGCGCATCCGCTCGGTGAAGAACACGCGGCAGATCACCAAGGCGATGAAGATGGTTTCCGCCGCGAAGCTCCGCAAGGCGCAGGACAACATCCTGGCCGCGCGCCCTTACGCGACGATGTTGGATCAAATCATCGCGGACCTGGCGGCCCGCGCCGAGGGCGAGAGCCTGAGCCACCCGCTGCTGGCGGCGCGCCCGGTGAAGCGCGTGGAGCTGGTGCTCCTGACGTCGGACCGCGGCCTGGCCGGCGGCTTCAACTCGAACGTCATCCGCCGCGCCAACCGGTTCCTGTACGAGAACACGCACCTGGAGTCCATCCGGCTCTCCACGGTGGGCCGCAAGGGCAATGACTTCTTCCGCAACCGCGGCCAGGAGATCCGCAAGGACTTCGGCGGGCTCTACCAGCGGCTGAGCTACCGCGCCGCCGCGGACGTGGCCGAGGAGCTGGTGGCCAGCTACCTCAACGGCGAGGTGGACGCGGTCCACGTCGTCTACAACGAGTTCGTCTCCGCCATCTCCCAGAAGGTGAACGTCACGCAGCTGCTGCCGCTGCAGACGCTGGGCGAGTCGGAGGAGGCGCCCGCCCAGGGCTCCACGACGCTGGTGGACTTCAAGTACGAGCCGGACCGCCAGGCCGTGCTGGACCGCCTGGTGCCCCAGGCCGTCAACATCAAGCTCTACCGCGCCCTGCTGGAGAGCGTGGCCAGCGAGCATGGCGCCCGCATGAGCGCCATGGAGAACGCCACCTCCAACGCCACGGACATGATTGGCAGCCTGACGCTCACCTACAACCGCACGCGTCAGGCGGTCATCACCAAGGAGCTGATGGAGATCGTCTCCGGCGCCGAGGCCCTGAAGTAGGGCGTCTCCTCCGCCGCGAGCATCGCTCCTCCCGGGCCTGCCCCCTTGTCGGGGCGGGCCCTTTGCGTTTCCGGGGCTCCCCGGTGTGCCGGCGCGTTGATCGCCCGGCGCCCCGCCAGGAAGCCCGCCCGGGGCCAGGTGGCCCAGTAGGCCCTGGTCGGCAGCCAGAACACCGGGCTGCCCCTGGCGCACCGGGCGGAGGGAAAGTATGGAGGTGGCGCCCGGCGTGTGGTTCCGCTAAGCCGGACTTACCAGTCAGTTGCCCGGGAGGCTTGACCCTCGGGGGGGGCCCCGGTAAAGGGGGCGCGCCCTCCCAGCCGGGCCGAAATTTCAAGGGTGGCGGCGCCCGTCCGCTCCCCGTGCGAGGCAGACGATTCCATGAGCGCTCAAGTTCCGACGGCAGGCAGAATCATCCAGGTCCTCGGCCCGGTGGTCGACGTCGAGTTCCCGCCCGGCGGGCTCCCCGAGGTCTACACGGCCCTCAAGGTCACCAACGCGAACCTGAGCGCCGAGGCCGACAACCTCACCCTCGAAGTGGCGCAGCACCTGGGCGAGAACACCGTCCGCACCATCGCCATGGACTCCACCGAGGGCCTGGGCCGCGGCATGGCGGTGACGAACACGGGCGCCCCCATCCAGGTGCCGGTGGGCAAGGCCACCCTGGGCCGCATCCTGAACGTGACCGGCGAGCCGGTGGACGAGATGGGCCCGGTGAAGGCGCAGGAGCACTGGTCCATCCACCGCCCGCCTCCGCCCTTCACGGAGCAGGACGTGCGCGTGCAGATGTTCGAGACGGGCATCAAGGTCATCGACCTGCTCGCGCCCTACACCCGCGGTGGGAAGATCGGCCTGTTCGGCGGCGCCGGCGTGGGCAAGACGGTGCTCCTGCAGGAGCTCATCCGCAACGTGGCCGTGGAGCGCGGCGGCTTCTCGGTGTTCGCCGGCGTCGGTGAGCGCACCCGCGAAGGCAACGACCTCTACCACGAGATGCAGGACACCAAGGTCATCCAGACGGACAACCTGGAGGCCAGCCAGGCCGTTCTGGTGTACGGCCAGATGAACGAGCCGCCCGGCGCCCGCGCCCGCGTGGCCCTGTCCGCGCTGACCATGGCCGAGTACTTCCGCGACGTGGAAGGCCGCGACGTGCTCCTCTTCGTGGACAACATCTTCCGCTTCACCCAGGCCGGTTCCGAGGTGTCCGCCCTCCTGGGCCGCATCCCCAGCGCCGTGGGTTACCAGCCCACGCTGGCCACGGAGATGGGCGGCCTGCAGGAGCGCATCACCTCCACCACGAAGGGCTCTATCACCTCGGTGCAGGCCATCTACGTGCCCGCCGACGACCTGACGGACCCGGCGCCCGCGACGGCCTTCGCCCACCTCGACGCGACGACGGTGCTCAACCGCTCCATCGCCGAGCTGGCCATCTTCCCCGCCGTGGACCCGCTCGACTCCACCAGCCGCATCCTGGACCCGGCCGTCATCGGCGCGGACCACTACGGCGTGGCCCGCAAGGTCCAGGGCATCCTCCAGCGGTACAAGGAGCTGCAGGACATCATCGCCATCCTCGGCATGGACGAGCTCTCCGAGGACGACAAGCTGGTGGTGGCCCGCGCGCGCAAGATTCAGCGCTTCCTGTCGCAGCCCTTCTTCGTGGCCAAGGTCTTCACGGGCAAGGACGGCCGCTACGTGAAGCTCCAGGACACCATCCAGGGCTTCAAGGAGATCGCCGAGGGCAAGCACGACGACATCCCCGAGGGCGCCTTCTACATGACCGGCAGCATCGACGAGGTCATCGAGAACGCGCGGAAGCTGGCGGCGAGCTAAGCTTCCGGGCTTCACCCTCCTCGTCGAGGTCACCATGCGCCGTGCAGCGCTCGCCCTGGTCCTGATGCTCCTGGCCTCCCCCGCCCTGGCGGAGGAGCGCAAGGGGCGGGCTCGGGTGAGCGCCAACGGGCTCTACAGCGTGCGCATGGTGGAGGTGACGCAGGGGCGGTGCCGGCTTGAAGTGACGCAGGAGAGCGGCCCCGTGTGGGCGCTCGAGCAGTGCCTGGGCACGGTGGACGACCTCTACTTCGTCTCCAACGACGGTGAGCGCGTCTGGGTGGTGTGGCCGCTGGTGGAGAAGGGCAAGGCCGCGCCGGCGCCGCGCCCGAAGAAGAAGTCGAAGGTGAAGCAGCCCAAGGGGCCTCCGGCCTGGGCGCACGTGGTGGTGGCGGCACAGTATGGGCGGGACGGCCAGCGGCTCCAGGAGAAGCGGCTGACCGAGTGGCTCACCACGCGGCAGCTCTCCGAGGTGCGTCAGCTCACCCACCACTTCAAGTGGCTGGAGGGCACGCTCGGCATCCCCGGCAAGGGGCCCCGGCTGACGGACGCCGGGGTGGTGGAGTTGGAGCCGGTGGGTGGCACGACCCGCCAGCTCACGTTCTGATTCGGTTGTGCGAGGAGCCTCATGGCCAAGCTGACTGTGGAGATTGTCACCCCCGAGAAGCGCATCCTGTCGGTGCAGGCCGACGAGGCGATTGTCCCTGGCGGCCGGGGCCTGTTCGGCGTGCGGCCGGGGCACACCCCGTTCCTGTCGCTGATGGAGCCGGGCGCGCTGACGCTGATCGAAGGGGGTCGGCGCGAGTCCTACTTCGTCGCGGGCGGCTTCGTGGAGGTGGGCAACGACAAGGTGCTGGTGCTCGCCGACGCGGCCGAGCCCGTCACGGGCATCGACGTCGAGGGCGCCCGTCGCCGCATGGCCGAGGCGCAGGAGCGCATGAAGGGCATGTCCGCCGAGGACGCGCGCTTCGAGCTGGAGCAGGCCACGGTGCGCCGCGAGGCGGCCCGCATCGGCGCCGCCTCCACCGCGCGCGCCTGAGCAGGCCGCGTCCCTGATTCACCGGCCAGGCACCTCCCATCGCCTGGCCGCATGGGCGTGACACCAGGGCTCCCCTCGGGAGGAGCCGGTGTCCGCCGACAGTCCCCTCGTGACGGCGCACCAGGTGTTTGCGCCTCCGGGGCGGGCTTGCTGCCTTGCCTCACACGTCCCCCCTCCCCGGGGCTCCGCTTTTGCGCCGCGCGCGCGGGCTGGAGGTTCATGCCGGGGCGCACGCGCGTTTCCGGAGCCGCACCCGCCGTCTCCAGATTCGGTTGACGCTGTGCGTTTAAAGGAGCATTTAGGATGCATCTTTTAGCCCATGCCGGGCGAGAGGAGCGGACACGATGAGCGTTGGAGCCGAGAAGAGCGTCTACGAGGAGCTGGGGGGAGAGCCGGCGATGGCGGCGGCGGTGGAGGTCTTCTACCGGAGGGTGCTGGCGGACGAGCACATCAGCCACTTCTTCGAGGACGTGGACATGGAGCGCCAGGCGGCGAAGCAGAAGGCCTTCCTCACGATGGTGACGGGAGGCCCGGTCCACTACAGCGGCCTCGACATGCGCGCGGGCCATGCTCACCTGGTCCAGCGCGGGCTGGCTGATTCGCACTTCGACGCGGTGGCGGGCCACCTGAAGGCGACGCTGGAGGAGCTGGGCGTGGCCGGGCCGTTGGTGGCGAGGGTGCTGGCCATCGCGGAGAGCGCACGCGCGGACGTCCTCGGACGCTAACCCCTGGAGCACGCCATGGCGAAGGTGAAGCACGAGTCCAGCTGGTATCCACTGGAGCCCGGGGAGAGCGTGTTGGACGCGCTGCTGCGCCAGGGCGTGGTTGTTCCGAACTCCTGCCGGGCGGGGGCCTGCCAGTCCTGCCTGATGCGGGCCATGGCGGGGACCGTCCCGGAGGCCGCGCAGGTGGGGCTGAAGGAGACGCTCCGGGCACAGGGCTACTTCCTGGCCTGTGCCTGCCGGCCACCGGCGGGCTCGGTGTTGGAGGTCACTGGCGCGGAGGCCCTGCGCGTCCCCGCGCGCATCACCTCGCTGTCCGCGCTGTCTCCGAGCGTCCTGCAGGTGTCGCTGGTGACGGACAGCCCGCTGGCCTACCGCGCGGGGCAGTACCTCTCGCTGGTGCGCGCGGACGGGCTGACGCGCAGCTACTCACTGGCGAGCCTGCCCCGCGAGGACGCGCTGGAGCTGCACGTGCGGCTCCACCCCGGCGGCGCCATGAGCGGCTGGCTGGCGCACGACGCGCGGCCCGGCGATGTGCTCGACATCCAGGGGCCCGCGGGGAGCTGCTTCTATGTTCCCGGCCGGCCCGAGCAGCCCCTGCTGCTGGCGGGGACGGGGACCGGGCTGGCGCCGCTCTACGGCATCGTCCGGGATGCGCTGGAGGCAGGCCACACGGGGCCCATCTGGCTCTTCCACGGCGCCCGGACGCCCGAGGGGCTCTACCTCACCCGCGAGCTGCGGGAGCTGGCGGAGCGCTACCCCCAGCTCCACTACCGCCCGGGGGTGCTGGAGGGGGGGAGCCGGGACGTGGCCGAGGGCGCGCTCGACGTGCTCATCCGCGCGGAGTGCCCCAGGCCGGTGGGGTGGCGTGCGTGGCTCTGCGGAGACGGCCCATTGGTGCTATCCCTTCGCAAGAAGCTGTTCCTGGCTGGACTCCCGCTGAAGGACCTCCACGTGGATGCCTTCCTGCCGAGCGTCCCCCAGGCACAGCGTGGCATCGACGCCGGAGCCTGACGACATGCACCTGACCCTCCACGCCGACTACTCGCTGCGGGTGCTGCTCTATCTGGCCACGCGCACGGGCCGCCCCATCTCCACGCAGGAGATGGCGGATGCCTACGGCATCTCCAAGCACCACCTGGTGCGCGTGGTGCAGACGCTGGTGGGGCAGGGGGTGGTGGACGCGCGAGCGGGGCGCTCCGGAGGCGTCACGCTGGCGCGCGCGCCGGAGGACATCTGCGTGGGGAGCGTGCTGCGCGCCGCGGAGCCGGACTTCCACCTGGTGGAGTGCTTCGACCAAAAGACCAACACCTGTCCCATCTCTACCGCCTGCGGCCTCAAGGGCATGCTGGTGGACGCGCGCGAGGCCTTCCTCTCGGTGCTGGACCGGTACACGCTGGCGGACGTGCTCAAGCGCTCGCAGCCCCAGCTCCAGGACTTCTTCCTGCCAGTCTCGACGCCATGACGTCCGGCATGCTCGAGCTGTTCCACCGCATCGCGGATGCACCTTCCGCGCAGGCCCGGCGCTACATCGTGGACTACGCGCTGGAGGACCGCGTGCGCTTCCGCAACGTGGCCTTCGAGGAGGCGGAGTCGGACTGGCGCCGGCTGGGGGGACATACCACGCCCGCGCTCTGGGATGGCACGCACCTGCACCAGGGCGCACAGGCGGTGGTGGCGCGCTTGCAAGCCGTCGTCAACCTGGGGCGCGACGGCGCGTGAAGCGGCGGCGCGCGTGTGCTGACACCCGCGCGCCGGTGCCACCTGCGCGTCCCTCGTGCGCCCCGCGCGGCGCGCGTGAAGCATCGAGAGTTGGACACGTGTACAGGTGCGCGGATGCGTGCACCCCCCGAGGCTTGCCGCGCATGTGTTGGTTGCGGTAGTCACCCCACCCCGCGTTGCGATCCACGAGACGCGAGGGAGGGAGGATGGACGGTGAAGAACGCGTGCGGATGTTCGAGGACAGCGGAGTCACGCTCGTCAAGTCTCGGCATGATTCTTCCCGTTCGAGCTCACCGGTGTTTCACGCGGCCCACTCCATTCTCGCTGGCCGTTTCGGCCTGAGCCTCGGGTAATCTCCTCGACCCCATGTCGCTGACTCCCGCCGAGCGCCAGGACAGGTTCCATGCGGCGTTCGTGGGGCTCGCCATCGGTGATGCGCTAGGCTTTCCGCTGCGCGGCATCCCGCCTGCGAGCCTCGCACGGCTGCCCGGCCTCGCCGAGGACTTCGCGCCCCGCCCGCGCGGCAAGTTCGCGAAGGGGCAGTTCAGCGATGACACGCAGCTGCTGCTCGCTGCCGCGGAGAGCGTCATCCGCGAGGGCAAGGTGGACGGGCGCAGCGCGGCGGCGCACCTGGCGTGGCTGTGGCAGGAGGGCATCATCCTCCAGCCGCCCAAGAGCCTGGCGGAGGCGCTGCAGCGGCTGGCCGGCGGCGCGCCATGGATGAGCGCGGGCGCGTCGCTGGGCACGCGGTGCCACTCGGTGCTCAGCCGCGCGCTGGTGGTGGGGCTCCTGGAGAGCGGCCACCGCGCGCGCCTGCCTCACGACGCGGGCGTGCTCACCATCATCACCCACAAGGACCCGGTCTGCGCGGCAGCGGCGGCGGCCTTCGCGCAGGCCGCGGCGCTGGGCATGGAACAGGAGCCGCTGACGCCCGCGGCCTTCTGCGAGGAGCTGTCGCTGGCCGCGGCCGTGCACGACAAGGGTCTGGCCGAGGAGGTGCGCTACCTGCCGCGCCTGCTGACGTGGGACACGGCGCGCGCGCTGTCGCAGCTGCGCAAGGTGGGCGTGCCTCCCAGCGAGCTGAAGGGCGTGGACGGCCTGCCGCCGCACGTAGTCCCAGTGTTGCTCACCTCGCTGTACGCCACCCTCAAGGTGCCGCATGACTTCCGCGAGGCGGTGGCCCTCACCCTGCGCTGCGGCGGAGAGGCGGACGTGGCCGCCGCGCTGACGGGCGCCCTGCTGGGCGCCCACCTGGGCACGCGGGCCATCCCCGCGCGCCTGCGCAAGCAGGTGTTGTACGCGGAGAACCTGATGGATACGGCGGACCGCCTCTTCCGCGCCCATCAGGTCCGCGAGACGCTGGCCACGGCCCTGGCGCACCGCCGCCGCCGCTGAGCGCGAAGGCCGGGCAGGCGGGCAGGCGTCGAGGTGCACTCCTCCGGGGCTTCACTGGAGGAAGCGTCCTGCCCACCTTGTGCGGAGGAGCGGGCCGCAAGGATGCCAGGCAGGCATGGAAGCGCACGTGCGGTCCGCGGAGCCAGCGCGGGAGGCGCACGTCGTGGACCTCGAATCGGAACGCCTGGAGCGAAGTCAACTGGAGACGCTCTCCACGGCGGAGCTCATCCGGCATGCCCTGGCGGAGACCCGTCTGCTGGTGCGCGCCGAGGTGATGCACGCGAAGAAGGAGCTGCGTGAGGAGCTGAAGGCCGCGCGCACCGCGGGCATCCTGCTGGGCGCTGGCGCGGTCCTGGCGCTCACCTCCCTGGCCGTCCTCTTCGTCGCCCTGGGGCTGGCCCTGCCCATGGCGCAGGCGCTGGGCGTCCTGGTGGTGGGGGTGGTGCTGCTGGCCATCGCGGCGGGCCTGCTCTTCGTGGGCGGCAAGCGCGTGCCCAAGAAGCCCCTGCCGCACACCCAGGAGCGGCTGAAGACGGACTACCAGCTCACGCGGGAGACGCTGCAATGAACGGCAATGGCCGCGACCGGGGCGAGCCCGTGGAAATCGAGCGTCACGAGGAGCACCGCATCACCCGGGGCATGGGGGACCGGAAGCAGGTGGAGGAGACGGCGGACCGTATCCGGGACGAGCTGCTGCTGACACTGGCGGAGCTGGACCGGCGCCGCGAGCGCGCGCTCGACGTGCGCTACCACGCCCGCCAGCACCGCACCGGGCTGATGGTCGCGAGCGCCGCGGCGCTGACGCTGGTGGGCCTGGGCGTGGGCTACGCCGTCTACCGCGCTCGGCACCGCGAGGAGATTCTGCGCCGCAAGCGCCGAAAGGCCCTGGCGCGGGCCTGGGAGCACCCGGACCGCGTGGCCTCCAGCGCGGAGGCGCGCCCGCTGGGCGCGGAGCTGGGGCGCAAGCTCGTCCTCATCTTCGCCGGCACCCTGGCCAGCGCCGTCGCCCGCAACGCGGTGGTGACGCTGGTCCCCGGCCGTCGCGCTCCATTCCCCGCTCAGGGGATTGATAAGAATGTATAATTGCGACAAAATCAGACATAAAACATTCTGATGCCCATGACGGACCTGCTCTACGCGCGGGCGCAGATGGGCTTGTCGCTCGCGTTCCACATCGTGTTCGCGGCGGCGGGAGTGGCGCTCCCCGTCCTCATGGTGCTGAGTGATTGGAAGGGGCGGCGCACGGGGGATGCGGACTACCTCCGGCTGAGCCAGAAGCTGGCGAAGGGGACGGCCATCCTCTTCGCGGTGGGCGCGGTGAGCGGCACGGTGCTGTCCTTCGAGCTGGGCCTGCTGTGGCCGGAGTTCATGGGACAGTACGGCGAGGTCATCGGGCTGCCCTTCAGCCTGGAGGGGGTGGCCTTCTTCACCGAGGCCATCTTCCTGGGCATCTACCTGTACGGGCGGGAGCGGGTGTCGCCGGGGCTGCACCTGTTCTCCGGCGTCATGGTGGCGGTGAGCGGCGCCGCCAGCGCCTTCTTCGTCACGCTGGTCAACACCTTCATGAACGACCCGTCGGGCTTCACGCCGTCGGCGGCGGGGCCCACGGACGTGCAGCCGCTGGTGGCCATGTTCAGCCCGGGCTGGCAGTACCAGACGGCGCACGTGCTGCTCTCCTGCTACCAGGCGAGCGCCTTCGCCATGGCGGGCATCCACGCCTTCGTGCTGCTGCGGCATCCGGGCGCGGCCTTCCACAAGAAGGCGCTGTCGGTGGCGTTGCCGCTGGCGTGTGTCACCGCCTTGCTCCAGCCGCTGGTGGGGGACCTGTCCGCCAAGCACGTGGCGAAGGCGCAGCCGGTGAAGCTGGCCGCGATGGAGGGCCAGTTCGAGACCGAGCGCGGCGCGCCGCTGCGAGTGGGCGGGCTCCCGAACGTGGAGACGGGCGAGGTGCCCTATGCGCTGGACATCCCCAAGGGGCTGTCGATTCTCGCCTTCGCGGACCCGGACGCGGAGGTGAAGGGCCTCAACGCCTTCCCGCGCGATGAGTGGCCGCCGGTGGCGAAGGTCCACGTGGCCTTCCAGCTCATGGTGGGGGCGGGGAGCGCCATGGCGCTGCTGGCGCTGGCGACGCTGGGCTGGCGGTGGCGGAAGAAGGCCTGGCCACACGGGCGCGGGTGGATGTGGGCGTGGCTGCTGTCGGGGCCGCTCGGCGTGGTGGCGATGGAGGCGGGCTGGCTCGTCACCGAGTGGGGGCGGCAGCCGTGGATTCTGCGCGGGGTCATGCGCACCGCGGACGCGGTGACGCCGGTGCCGCATCTGGCGGCGCCCTTCTGGACCTTCACCACCGTGTACCTGTTCCTGGGTGTGACGGTGGTGTTCCTGCTGGCGCGGCAGGTGGCGGGCACGCTGCCCGAGCGCGGCGCGGCGGCGCGGGAAGGAGAGGCCCATGTCCACTGAGGCCATCCTGGCGTTCGCGGTGGCGGGGACCTTCGTCCTCTATTCGCTCTTTGGCGGGGCGGACTTCGGCGGCGGCGTCTGGGACTTGCTGGCCTCGGGGCCGCGCAAGGCGGAGCAGCGCGCGCTCATCGCCCGCGCCATCGGCCCGGTGTGGGAGGTGAATCACATCTGGCTCATCGTCGGGGTGGTGCTGCTGTTCGCCGGCTTCCCGCGCGCCTTCGCGGTGCTGAGCGTGGCGCTTCACGTGCCGCTGACGCTGCTGCTGCTGGGCATCGTGTTCCGGGGCGCGGCCTTCACCTTCCGGACGTATGACACGCGCGGGGACGCGGTGCAGCGGCAGTGGGGGCTCGTCTTCAGCGGCGCCAGCGTCATCGCGCCGCTGCTGCTGGGCATGTGTGTGGGCGCGGTGGTGGGCGGGACGATTCGCGTCGAGGGCCGGGTGGTGGTGAGCGGCTTCTTCGCGTCATGGCTCGCGCCCTTCTCGTGGGCGGTGGGCGTGCTGGCGCTGTGCCTCTTCGCCTTCCTGGCGGCGGTGTACCTCACCCACGAGGCGCCCGAGACGGCGCTGAGAGAGGACTTCCGCCGCCGCGCGCTGGGGGCGGGCGTGGCCGTCTTCGCCGCGGCGCTGGCGGTGCTGCTGCTGGCGAGGGAAGGGGCGCCCCGCGTCTGGGAGGGGCTGCTGCGCTCGCCCTTCGCGTTGGTGCTGCACGTGGGCACGGCGGTGGCGGCGGTGGCGGCCTTCGCCTTGCTGTGGACGCGGCGCTACAGGTGGGCCCGGCTCGCGGCGGCCGTCCAGGTGGGGCTCATCGTCCTGGGGTGGGCGGCCTCGCAGCAGCCGTACCTGGTGGTGCCGGACGTCACCCTGCACGGCGCGGTCGCGGCGCCCAGCGTCCAGCGCATCCTGCTGGTGGCGTTGGGCGTGGGCATCGCCGTCGTCGTGCCTTCGCTGGTGTTCTTCTTCCGCGTCTTCCGGCCCATGCCCACGCCGTCCACGGGGACGGGCCCGGGGCCCTGAGCCCGGGACGGGCTGGCATGGCGGCTGAAAGCACCGAGGCCGTGCGGGGCCACGTGGGGTGGACCGCGCACGGCCTTGGTGTCTGCGGCAATGGGCCCGCGCCGGGGGGCTGAATCAGAACCGCGCGTTCACGCCCGCGTAGAGGGTGCGGCCACGCTCCTGGAACACGTAGCCCTCCTCGTCCTCGGTGCGCGTGTTGGCGATGTTGAGGATGCCCGCGTTGACGCCGAAGTTCTTGCTGATGTCGTAGCTGGCGCCCGCGTCGAAGAGGGCGTAGGCCTCCACCTCTTCGGTGCCGCTGAGCTGCGCGCCGACGTACTGGCCGCGCACGAAGGCCTTGAGTCCGCTCAGCGGCGTCACGTCGACCTGGCCGTTGAGGGTGTGCTTGGGCCGGTAGGCGAGCTGCACGTCGTTGTCCAGGTCGCGGCTCTCCAGGAAGGTGTAGTTCGCGCTGAGGCGCACCACGTTGCCGAAGGCCTTGCTCGCCGTCGCCTCGACGCCCCGCAGGCGCGCGCGGTTGACGTTGCGCGGCACGTACAGGGGCAGGCCCGTGTCCGGGTCGGTGCCCACCGGGTCCACGCCCGTGCCGCGCGGTGTGTCGATGAGGTTGCGGATGTTGTTCTGGAAGACGGCCGCCGACAGGGCCCACGACGCCTGGGTCCAGTTGGCGGACACCTCGAAGTTGGTGCTCTTCTCCGGCTCCAGGTCCGGGTTGCCGATGATGGCGCAGCGGCCGCGGCAGCTCGTCACCAGGGACTCGGTGCTCAGTTGGCGGAGCGTCGGCGCCTTGAAGCCCGTGCCCACCCCCGCCTTCAGCGTCAGGTGCTCCAGCGGGGAGTAGACGGCATAGGCGCGCGGCGTGAGGTTGAGGCCGAAGTTCTCGTGGTTGTCCAGGCGCGCGCCCACCAGCAGCGTCAGCTTCTCCAGCAGGGCCAGCTCGTCCTGCGCGTAGAGCGCCTGCTGGTGCACGCTGGCGCCGCCGCTGGTGAACTCGTCCGACTTGAGGTCAACCCAGCGCGCCTCACCGCCCACCGTCAGCGTGTTGATACCCAGGTACGCGGTGGCGTTGGCCTCCGCGACGATGTTGTTCTGGGTGAGCCCGTCCACGCCGGTGTCCAGGCCTTCCCAGTAGCCGCGGACCTCGGAGCTGCCCCAGTCCCACTTGCCCTTGTGGCCGAGCACCGCGTCGTTGCGGTGGACCACCGCGTCCGCGTCGCCATAGGAGCCGCCGATGTAGTACTCGCCGATGCGGTTCTGGTACGCGCGGCCGTACTCGGCGGTGACGGTCTGCTGCGCGGTGGGCGTCCAGCTCAGCGACAGCCGCCCGTTGTGGTCATTGCGGCCCTCCAGCGTGGCCAGGTCACCGAAGTTGACGACGCTGCCGTCCGCGCGCGTCACCGGGTTGCCGCTGGCGTCGAGCACGGGCGAGCCCGGGTTCCTCGCGCCGTTCCACGCCTGGCGGTGGTTGAAGCCGCCGGTAACCTTCAGGGAGAGGGTGTCCTGGATGAGCGGACCGCTCAGGAAGAGGCTGGTGCGCAGCTCCTCGCCGTTGGCGCCGACGGTGGGCGTCTGCGCCTTCAGGTCAATGCCGCCCGTCCACTTGGGGGCCACCGGTTTGGTGATGATGTTGATGACGCCGCCCAGGGCCTCGGAGCCGTAGAGGGAGGACATGGCGCCGCGCACCACCTCGATGCGCTCGATGCCCTCGGCGGGGATGAGGCCGATGTCGAAGTCGTTGTGGCGGAACACCGCCTCCGTCGAGTTCACGCGCTTGCCGTCGACCAGGACGAGCGTGTAGCTCGAATCCATGCCGCGGATGCTGATGCCGCGGCGGCCCTGGCTGCCGGCCGTCAGGCTGATGCCGGGCGCCAGGCGGACGGCGTCCGTCAAGTCGCCCACGGGTGCCCGCTTCAGGTCCTCCTGCGTCACCACGGTGACGGAGGCGGGCGCGGACGTGACATCCTGCTCGGTGCGGGTGGCCGTCACCACCACGGGGGCCATCTGGAAGATGTTGTCCTCGAGCGCCGTCTCCTCGCCCTCCGTCGTGGCCTCGGTCCGCGCGCTCTCGGGCGCGGCGGCCTCCGTGTCCGAGGGAGGCGGCGTGGCCGCGTCCTGCGCCCATGCGGGCGTCATGGTCAGCAGGAGGGCCGAGCCCATCCACTTCCACGTGACGGAAAGCCGGGGGCCACGGGAAGACTGGGGGGAAACGTCATCACGATGAACGGCGCGCAAGGTCCTTCTCCTCATGTGGTGTCTGAACTTCGCCCCCCTCCCGCCCCCGCCGCGAGGCAGGGTGTGGAGACCCTCTGCGATGCAGGGCCGGCTCCCGGGGCTCCCTGGCGCTCCGCGCGTCTGAGGGGCTCAGTAAGAGCCGGTTGTGAATTTGCTAATCAATATCAATTGCGAGGCACTTTGCGTCCTGGCCGGTGCTCCTGTCAACGCGCGGGAGGCGGAATCTTCTACACGTAACGTAGAAGCCCGCCTTCACGGAGAGGCGCCGGAGACGTGTGCTTCAGGGCTGGGTGGGCCACACGGCCCGGGGCTCTTCGTCATCCCTGGCGAGCAGGAGGGTGGCGCCTTCGAGGAGGTCCTCGGAGTCCAGCGCCTCCACGGCGGTGCGCACGCCCGCGTGGGAGTCCATCACCCGGCAGTAGACGCGGAGCCACGGCTCCCGCAGCTCGCCGCCCTCGACCTCGCCATTGCCCGTCCAGCCGAGCGCGTCCGTGAGCAGCTCCTCCACCGCGACGCGCTTCTCGACGTCGTGGCCGGTGCCCTTGCCCTCGATGGCGTACTGGACGATGAGCGTCATCATCTCGGCGGGGTCGGGCTCGTCGTAGCCCTGGTCCACGAGTGGGCCGGCCGCCTCGGCGATGACCATGTCAGGGTCTTCGTCTGGGGGGAGGGGGAGCTGGTGGTCCTCACCCGTCTCGCCCACGAGGCCCTGGTGCACGGTGATTGCGTCGTCGTGCACCCACGCCTCCCAGTAGCGGAGCCGGTCGCCTTCCTTCTTGTAGAGCTTCAGCACGCGTCGAGTCTCATGCGGAGGGCCTCTGCATAGCACGGAGCGGGGGGCCCATTGGCTCAGAAGGCGCGGCCCTGGCCCCCGTCCACGGGAAGGGTGGCGCCCGTCACCCAGCGTGCGCGCTCGGAGCAGAGGAAGACGACCACGTCCGCCACCTCCTCGGGGGTGCCGAAGCGGCCCCAGGGCAGCTCGTCGCGCACCAGCTTCGCCACCTTCTCCGGGTCCGCCTTCTGGCGTTTGTCCCAGCTCCCCCCGGGGAAGAGGATGGAGCCAGGGGCCACGCCGTTGACGCGGATTCGGTACTGCGCGAGGTCCACCGCCATCTCCTTGGTGAGCGCGGTGACGCCCGCCTTGGCGGTGGTGTAGGGCGCGCTGGTGGCGTACTCGCGGCCATAGATGGAGTTGAGGTGGACGATGCAGCCGCCGCCCTTCTCGCGCATGACCTCCACGGCGCGCTGGCTGCACCACACCGCGGACAGGAGGTTGCGGTCCAGGACGCTGGTCCACTGCTCGGCCGTGGCCGAGTGGAACGCGCCCGCGCCGCCGCTGCCGCCCACGTTGTTGACCAGGATGTCCAGTGTGCCGAAGGCGCGCACGGCGGCGTCGACCGCGGCCACCGCGCCGGCCTGGGTGGCCACGTCCGCCACCACGGTGGTGACCTGCGCGCCCTCGGCGCGAAGCTGCGCGGCGGTGGCCTCCAGGGCCTCCTCGCCGCGCGCGCTGAGGCACACCCGCACGCCCTCGCGGGCCAGCGTCGCCGCGATGGCCCGGCCAATGCCCCGGCTGCTGCCGGTGACGAGGGCCGCCTTTCCCTTGAGCTCCAGGTCCATGGGCGGACGTTCTACAGCGTCCACGCGCGCTCCGGGCATGTCATGAGGCCCGGGCGTTGAGTCCTGTGCGGAGGGGAGGGCCGCGAGGCGTGGCGCCGCGCTCCCCGCAGGTCCCCACGGCTTCGTCACGGTCTCCGTGGAGTCGAGGCGCCGCGGCCGGTGTCGGGACCGCGGGCTTCGGTGACAGGGGCCTATCTCACCCGGAAGCGCGCCTGCGGCGGGGTGGGGCCCTCGGTGCGCTCCACGCCGCGCTCCGGGTTGGCGGCCAGATGCTGGAGCACCTTGAACACCGTCTCCACCTCGTCCGGCAGGCCGATGTCCGCGGCGAGCTGCTCGGCGGTGCGGGCCTCCGCGCGGGCCTCGTGCAGGCGCGCCGTCAGCTTGCGCTGGAGCTCCAGCACCGCGCCCGCGGCCTTCTTGCCCGCCTCCACGCCCGGCTGGTGGTACGCGTTGATGTGCACCAGCGTGGCGTAGAAGCCCACCGCCCGCTCGTACAGCGCGATCAACGCGCCCAGCGTGCGCGCGCTCACGTCCGGCACGGTGAGGGTGAGCGACTCGCGGTCCTTCTCGTAGAGCGCGCGCCGCGTGCCCAGCAGGAAGCCCAGCAGGTAGTCGCCGCTGGTGACGCCGGGCTCGACCTCCATCGAGCCGCCGTCGCGGTCCTTCAGCACCTCGATGAAGGTGACGAAGAAGTTGAGCACGCCCTCGCGCAGCTGCTGCACGTAGGCGTGCTGGTCGGTGGAGCCCTTGTTGCCGTAGACGGCGATGCCCTGGTTCACCACCCGGCCGTCCAGGTCCGTCTCCTTGCCCAGCGACTCCATGACGAGCTGCTGGAGGTAGCGCGACATCAGCAGCAGCCGGTCCTTGTACGGCAGGATGACCATGTCCTTGTGGCCCCGGCCGTCACCGGCGTAGTGCCACATCAGCGCCAGCAGCGCGGCCGGGTTCTTCAGCGCGTCCCGCTGCCGCGTCGCCGCGTCCATGTCCCGTGCGCCGCGCAGCAGCCCGTCGATGTCCAGGCCCTGGAGCCGCGCGGGGAGCAGGCCCACCGCCGACGTCACCGACGTGCGCCCGCCAACCCAGTCCCACATGGGGAAGGTGCGCAGCCAGCCCTGCTTCTTCGCGAGCGTGTCCAACTCGCTGCCCTCGCCAGTGACGGCCACCGCGTGCTGGCTGAAGTCCAGGCCCCGGGCCGCATAGGCGCGCTCGGCCTCCAGCATCCCGTTGCGCGTCTCCTTGGTGCCGCCCGACTTGCTGATGACCAGGGTGAGCGTCTCCGGCAGCCGCTCGCCGAGCTGCGCCAGCACCCGGTCGAAGCCGTCCGGGTCCGTGTTGTCGAAGAAGGACACCTGCATCGGGTCCTTCGCCGTGCCCAGCGCGTCCGCGACGAGCTGCGGCCCCAGCGCCGAGCCGCCGATGCCCACCAGCAGCACGTGCGTGAAGCGCTGCGCCTTCTGCGGATTCACCCGGCCCTCGTGCACGTCCTTCGAGAAGGCGTGGATGGCGGCCACGGTGTCGGTGATTTCCTTCTGGAGCGCGGGCTCGGGGGCCAGCTCCGGCGCGCGCAGCCAGTAGTGGCCCACCTTGCGCTTCTCGTCCGGGTTGGCGATGGCGCCCTTCTCCAGCGCCTCCATGGCCTCGAAGGCCTCGTCCAGCCGGGGGCGCATCCGCTCCAGGTAGTCCGCGGGGAACCGCATGCGCGAGACGTCGAGCGTGAAGTCCAGGCCCGGGACGACGCACAGATAACGCTGGTACCGCTCCCACAAATCTCGCTCGGTCATGGCTCCTCCTGGCACGTGTTTCTCGGGGACGAGGTGCCGGGTGGCTTAGCGCCTCCGTGCGCGGGTGGGAAGCCGGACGCGAGTGTCGATGCGTGTCCACGGGGCCGTGGGCGGCCGGGTGCTCAACACCTCACACGGACGGCCGGGCCGGCTCGGGCGGCGGCCGTGTCTCCGAGGGCCGCGGCTCCGCTGGCGCCTCGGGCGTCCAGGCCGGATTTCGGAAGACGTAGCCCAGGCGCTGCCGCAGCGTCCCGGGCTTCGCGACATCGCGCGCGATGGCCGCGAACTCGTGGAAGGCGATGCGGACGGGGTTGAACGTCGTCAGGTTCTTCGTCAGCCCGTACACGGGGCGCTCGCCCTCCGGCTCGAAGGTGCCGAAGAGCCGGTCCCAGATGATGAGGATGCCCGCGTAGTTCTTGTCGAGGTAGCGCGGGTTGGACGCGTGGTGCACGCGGTGGTGGGACGGCGTGTTCAGCACCCACTCCAGCGGACGCGGCAGCCGGCCGATGGCCTCGGTGTGAATCCAGTACTGGTAGAGCAGGCTGATGGACTGCTGCACGACAATCATCACCGGGTGGAAGCCGAGCAGCGCCAGCGGCGCCCAGAAGAGGAAGGCCGTGGGCGGCGTCCACGTCTGCCGCAGCGCCGTGGAGAGGTTGTAGTGCTGGCTGGAGTGGTGCACCACGTGGGACGCCCAGAAGAAGCGGCTCTCGTGGTGGACGCGGTGGAAGGCGTAGTAGCAGAGGTCCTCCGCGAAGAAGAGCAGCACCCAGGCCAGCACGCCGGTGCCCATGCGCAGGGGCGTGAGGTGGTAGAGCGCCAGGTAGCCGGCGAAGGCCACGCCCTTCCACAAGACGTTGATGGCCACGTTGCCCAGGCCCATGGAGAGGCTGGCCGCCGTGTCCTTCCAGGTGTGGCCCGCCAGGGAACGGCCCTCGTCCCGGAGCTTCTTCACCCAGAGCGCCTCGGCAATCACCGTGATGACGAACACGGGAATGGCGGGAGTGATGAGGTCGGGGATGTGCGTGGCGTCCATGGTGAGACCTCCGGGGCGATGGGCTCAGGTGCGCGCGCGGCGGCGAGGCCGCGCCAACGAGGGGAGGAAGGCGTTGCGTAGAAAGTGGGTGAGCGCATCCAGCATGCGCCGGTGCGCCGGGTCGTTCGGCCGCGCGCTGCCCCCCACCGCGGCGCCCTGCACCGCGTCCAGCGCCAGCTCCACGACGGAGTCGAAGTCCGGGTGCTCGGCGGCCTCGGGGAACAGCTCTCGCGCCACGCGGTGCAGGTTCTCCCGGTGCGGCCCGTCCACCGCCGCCAGCGCGGCGCGCAGCTCCGCGTCCGTGCGCGCCGCGACATATAGCTCGATGGCGGCTTGCAGCTCCGGACGCTGGAAGGCGGCCCACAACATGTCCACAGCGGCCGCGATGCGGTCCCTGCTCGACGGCCGGGCGCCCACGCCAGCCAGGTAGTCCTGGATGAGCCGTGGGAAGAGGTGCTCCACCGCCGCGGCGAGCAGCTCCTCCTTCGTGTCGAAGTGCGTGAAGAGCGCGCCTTGCGACAGGCCCGCCCGCTTCGACACCTCCACCGTCGTCAGCCGGGCGTAGCCCTGCTCCACCAGCGTCTGGATGGTGGCGTCCAGCAGCTTGCGCCGCGTCGTCTCCCGGCGCTCCTGTTGCGTGCGGCGGACGGGCCGGGCGGGCCTGTCCGATGAAGTGTTCTTCGCGGCCATTCACCCTGGAGGATAATCTCGAACTTATTAAGTGACCAGTCACTTTGTTGGCGCGGGGGGGCGCTGGCGGCATTGCCCTCTGTGCATGGACGGGCGTGGGCGGAAGTGGAGGGCGCGCGTTTCTCCCGAGCCAGGCCACCCGGCAGGCGGGAGGGCAGGGGCCCGGCCGGTGCTCGCGCGGCGCTCGTCTGGACCTTGGGGCGAAGCCCTACGGGCGGGCGGACTGGCCAAGGCCCTCCGTGCCGTCCCCCGGACAGGCGCAGGGTAAATCCGCAGGGAAATACCGGCGCCACTTGCCGTCGTTTTCGCCCCGCCCCGATATGAACCTCTCAGCCCTTCTTCTTGGTTCTCTCCTGGCTTCGGCCCCCGCGACCCCTTCCCCCTCCGTCACCGCTGCGGTCGACATGCCCGAGGTGGGCGTCCCCTTCGCCTGTGGCCGCATCTACACGGTGAGCCAGGGGCACGACACGGGGAGCCACCAGCACAACGACACCCATGCCTGGGACTTCCGCATGCCGGACGGCACGCCCATCGTCGCCGCGCGCGACGGCACGGTGCGCATGGCGCGCGGTGACAGCACCACGGGAGGCTGCGACGAGAAGTTCGCGCCGCACGCCAACTACGTCGTCATCTCCCACGCCGACGGGCTGGAGACGCAGTACCTCCACTTCAGCGCGGTGGTGGTGAAGCCGGGAGACGTCGTGAAGGAGGGGCAGCTCATCGGCTTCTCCGGCTCCACGGGCTGGGCCTGCGGCGCGCACCTGCACTTCAAGGTGGCGCGTGAAGGCGGTAAGGGCTGGAACAACCCGTCCGTCCCCGCGCGCATCGCTGGCTATGGCGACCCGGTGCGCGACACCCGCGTGGCCGCGCCCCTCTGCCAGGACAACGGCATGCAGGCGCTCATGGCGAGCAACGGCGGCACCCACACGCCGGGTCAGCCGGTGGTGTCCATGTCACCGGAGCGCCAGCAGGCGCCGCGCGGCCTCCCGGCCGGGGCGGAGCGCATCCTCGACGGCCTCTCCCAGCCGCCCGCCCAGGGTGGCCAGGGCCTCCACGAAGCGCGCCCGGCCGGCGGCTCCCGCACGGCGAGCGGCCCCCGCGAGACTCGCTGAGGCCAGCAGCGCGCCCGCTCCGGCGAGCAGCGCGAAGAGGGCCCCCGCGTTGACGAAGTAGTCCAGCGGCAACAGGGGGCCTTCCACGTAGGCCCGCACCACGCGGTAGCCCACGTGTCCCAGCAGGGCCAGCAGCGGCAGGTTGATGAGCGGCAGCACCAGCCAGCGCGCGGTGCGCCACCACCTGGCCACCGCCTCCGCCACGCCGGTGGTGGCCGTGTAGCGCCACGCCCCCGCGCGCGCCACCCGCACCTCCTCCAGCAGCGTGTCCACGTCGGGCACTCCCAGCAGCGCGGGGTCCAGTCCGCCCGCGCGCGCCACGCTGCGCGCCTCCGCCAGCGCCGTGCGCGCCGCGGACTCGGCGCTGAAGTCGTCCTCGAAGGGCTCCACCACCGCGGACTCGGCGGCGCGCGCGCGGGTGTGTCCGCGCACCACGTCCACCATGGTGGAGGCCGCCGCCACCGCCAACCCCGCGGGCAGGCTGCGCCGCCCCACCAGCGCAGCCGCGCCCAGCCCGCTAGCGCCCCAGAGGGACAGCCGCAGGCCCCACGCGGCGGGGCCCCAGAAGCGGCCCCCGGCCTGCCGGCGCACCTCCGCCGCGAGATGGCCGTGCGCCAGCCCCAGCCGGGTATCGAAGTCCGCGCACAGGCCCTCGGCCGCCTTCTCCAGCCCGGAGCCCAGCGCGGCGCGCGTGCGCGACAGCAGCGCCTCCGTCTCCTCCAGCGCGCCTTCCACGCGCGTGTGCACCTCTTCCAGCGCGCCCAGCGCATTCGTCTTGCGCACGCGCGCGGCCACGGCCTGGGTGGCCAGCCCGCGCAGGTGGAAGAGGAGCGCGCCGAACTCACCCGACACGTCACGGCCGTCCTTCGCCGCCAGCGCGCTGATGGCGAAGACGGGCACGTCCTCCTGGGCCAGTCCGTACTGCTCGGACGCCACCTGGCGCACCTGGGCCTTGAGCGTGTCGCGCGAGCCGGTGGACAGCTCATCCGCGAAGTTGAGGATGAAGACGAGCGCGCGGCGGCGGGCGAACTCCGTCAGGAACTCCACCTGGGTGGCCTCGGCCACGCTGCCGCGGTGCATGACGACGAGCGCGACGTCCGCGCGCTCCAGCGCCGCGCGCGCGACCTCGCGGTGGGTGGTGGCCACGCTGTTGAGGTCCGGTGTGTCGATGAAGACCTGTCCGCCCCACAGGCCCTGGGGGCCGGGCGCGTACGTCACCACCCGCGCGCCGGAGCCGGCCAGGGCGTCCGTGGGGGTGCCCTCGGGCGCGAACACCGTGGCGGCGGTGCTGGTGGGCCGGTTGACGCCTTCGCGCGACAGGGCCTGCCCCGCCAGTGCGTTGAGCAGGGTGGACTTGCCCGCGCCGGTGGCGCCCACCAGCGCCACGGTCAGCGGCGCGTCCTTGCGCGCCACGCCTCGCGCGTAGTCGTCCGCGAGCCGCTCCAGGCGGGCGGCATGCGGCCGCAGCGCGGGCAGCTCCAGGGCCGTCTTCAGCAGGGAACGCAGGGCTTCGGGTTCGGGAAGGCTCGTCTCGTCCACGTGGGGACAGCCTGTCCCGGCTGGGCCCGGGTGACCACGAAGAAGATGCGGCCAGGGTGCGCCAGCGTTCATTTCCGGTGGGCGCCAGGGCGTGGGGTTGTCAGGGCAGGGGGCTGGCGCCGACCACGCCCTACCGCCCAGGTTTGATGGCGAGGCGGCGCTCCGGGCAGGCGGCGCGGGTGCGTTGGCGGCGCGGGGCCCGGGAGGGGTAGAAGCAAAGGCACCATGGACCTCTTCCTCATGTCGCCGCCGGGCCGCACGTGGGCCCTGCGCGGCCGGAGCAACTTCCGCAGCCGAGAGGCGCCTCCCGTGGACGCGCGTCAGGCGCGGCGGGAATGGCTGGCGCTCGCTCGGGAAATCGAAGCGCGCGGCGGCACGGTGGTCGCGCTGCCGTCACCCTCCGAGCTGCTGACGGGCATGCCCTACGCGGCCGAATGCGGGCAGGTGGTGCCGCGGCCGGGGGCTGCGCCCCTGTTCCTGTTGCCGCGCATGATGAGCGCGCACCGGCAGGCGGAGCGCGAGCACTGGGCGCCCCTGGCCCGGGCGCTGGGCATGGAGGTGGTGGACCCCGGCGCTGGCACCTGGGAGGCCCATGGCGACGTGGCCACCTTCGACGGTGTCACGCTGCTGTTCTGGGGCGGGCGCACGACGCTCGATGGCCTGGAGGCCGCCGCGCGCTACTTCCCAGGCGAGGTGCTGCGCGTGGAGGTCCGCGAGCCCGCCTTCCACGGCAACATGGCCGTGCTCCCGCTGCCCGCGGCGGACCGGCTGATGGTGTGCCCGGAGGTGATGACGGAGGCGTCCCACGCGCTGCTGCGCGAGCGCTTCGGCGAGCACCGGCTGCTCGTCGTGACGGAGGCGGAGATTCGCCGCTATGCCACCAACGGCCTGCCGATGGGGCGCGACGTGCTGGCGCCCTCGGTGGTGCCGCAGTCGGTGCGGGAGCGGCTGGAGTCGTTCGGCCTGCGCGTCGTGCCCCTCACCATGCGCGAGCTGTGTGAAAAGGGCGGCGGCTCGTCGCGCTGCCTCGTGTCGCGCGCGGAGGTGGACGCGTCGGTCCTGACGATTCCGGAGGCGTTCCGGTTGCCGGCGGTCGCGAGGGACATCGATGCGGATGGGTGACGCGGACGCGCTGGCCCGGCAGGCGGAGGCCTTCCTCGCGGCGCACCCGGGCGCGTCGATGGTGGCGCTGGGCTCGGGCGAGCACGCGGGCGCGCTGGACCTGTCCCCCCTGGGCGTGCCGGTGACGTTCCTGCCCGCGGAGCGGAACACGGACCTGGCGATGCAGTACCTCGCGCTGAACCAGCTCGCCTTCGGTGGCATCGGCGTGCCGCGCTGGGTGCTGTCGGACCTGTACCTGCTGCCGGGCGCCATTGGCCTGCTGCGCTGTCCGGCGCGGATGCTGCCGGCCACCGTTCAGGAGCGGCTGGGGCTGGCCGGCGAGGACCCGGCCATTGGCGCGGCCTACTACGCGGCGCCCTCGGTGACGCCGGGGCTGTTCATCGGCGTGTCGCTGCTGAGTGTGCTGCCCGGCACGGGCGCCTCGCCCTGGGTGAAGGTGCTGACGCTGCGGATGCTGCGTGCGCGGAGGCTGCGCGGCGTGGCCCAGTGGGAGAACCCCAGCCTCCGCGTCCACTCCCGGCTGGGGCCATTGCGTCTGGTGGGGCGCGTGCCCGGTGGCCATGAGTATGGCGAGCGCTCGTTCGTCTACGAGTCGGACCTGACGGACCTCTCGCGCATGGGCGATGCGATGGCGCGGCGGCTGCCGCTGACACCCACGCTTCGCGTCTCCGCCACCGACCTGCCCTCGCTGGGCGCGCTGCTCGACCGCGCGGAGGCGGGGGAGGTGCTGCACCTGGTCGCTCCTGCCCTGGAGGCGGGGCAGGTGCTGGTGCGGGAGGGCCCGCTCGGCTGACGCGGTTCAGTGCGCGGGCGCCGCGGGGGACTCCATGTCCTCTTGGAGGGCCCTCCGCAGCGCGCTCGCACCGTCGCGGACAATGGGCTCGCCGTGGGCGAAGCACAGCGTCTGCACGGGCAGGTGGTCCAGGATGCGCTGGACGCTGTGCCGGGTGCGCAGCGGCTCATCCTGGTACTCGCTGGGGACGAACTCCGGTGTGCCCCCGTCCTCATGCGTGAGCAGGTCGGAGATGAACGCGACACTCCGAGGGTGCTGCTGCATCCACAGCGTGTACATCGCCTCGGTGGGCCCTGGCGTGTGGAACGAGACGAGGCCCGCGGGCAGCGTGTCGCCCGCGACGTAGAAGAAGTCCGGTTGCTCCTCCAGCGTCAGCGCGCCTTCGGGCGCCCACACGGGAACCTTGAAGGCCTTGCGCAGCCGCCACGCGGAGCGCTGGTGGTTGCCGGCCGTCAGGACGATGGCGGAGACGTTCCCCAGCTTGCGCAGCGCCGCCTCGTCGATGGGCAGCGGGTCGATGAGGACGACGGCGCCGTCCGCGTCCACCACGGCGTACGCGTCACTGCGCGTGCCGCCGATGCGGTCATCGGGCAGGGTCCAGTGGTGGACGCCGGGCACCACCTCGCTTGTCCGCTTCGCCTTCCCCTTGGGCTCGCTCATGCGGAGAAAGCTAGGCACCTCCAGGCGGTGGTCATGAGGTGGGGAGGGAGGCCACGGCTCGGCTGCCCCGCTGCTTCCATGGCGGGCGCCCGAGGGGAAAGGGGCGGCGCCGATGCGGCGGCACAACGTTCCTACATGATGGCGCGAATCCCCCGCGGCGTATCGAGCCGGCCCCTGGTGCTCTATGACGGTGATTGTGCGTTCTGTCGGCGTTGGGTGGCGCGCTGGCGCTGGCGGACCGGGGGACGCGTCCGCTACCGGGCGGGCACGTGGTGGCGTCGCTGGCTGCTGGGCATCCCGAAGGCGGACATGCACAAGGCCATGCAGCTGGTGGAGCCCTCCGGCCATGTGTCGCATGGAACGGAGGCGCTGTTCCGCGCGCTCGCGGCGTCGCCGCGCCGGGGCGCTCGGGTGGCCGCGAGGCTGGGGCTGCTCCCCGGTGTGCTGCACGTCTCCCAAGGCATCTATGCGGTGGTGGCCCGGCACCGGCGCCGCGCGGCCCGGGTGGACCGGTGGCTCTTCGGCCGCGCGGTGGTGCCCCACGAGTACCGGTGGGGGCGCTGGAGCTTCCTGCGGCTGCTGGGCGGCACGTTCCTGGTGGCCTTCACCTCGCTGGGACGGCAGGTGCTGGGGCTGTATGGCGCGCGCGGCATCCGGCCCGTGGCGGAGCGCCTGGACGCGGAGCGCCGTGAGGAGCCCTCCGCGCTGACGCGCTGGCGCCGCATCCCCACGCTGTTCTGGCTGGACGCGTCGGACGGTGCGCTGGCGCGCGGATGCAGGGCGGGGCAGGTGCTGTCCCTGGCGCTGCTCTTCAACGTGGCGCCGCGGCTCAGCGTGTCGCTGCTGTGGGCGCTGTACCTCTCCTACGTGGCCGTGGGCCGTGAGTTCCTCTCCTTCCAGTGGGACGTGCTGCTGCTGGAGATGGGGCTGCTGGCGGCCGTCACCGCGCCCGGAGGACTGAGGCCGGGTGTGGGACGCGACGAGCCCGCCGCGCTGGACGTGTTCCTCTTCCGGCTGCTGGTGTTCCGCCTCTACTTCGGCTCGGGCCTCAGCAAGCTCCAGTCGGGAGACCGGACCTGGCGCGAGCTGACCGCGTGCGAGCACTACTTCGAGACGGCGCCCCTGCCGACGCGTGGCGGCTGGTACGCCCATCATCTGCCTCCTCGGCTCCAGCGCGCCTCCACGGCAGCGGTGCTCGGCCTGGAGACGGCCGTGCCCTTCCTGGCGTTCGGGCCCCGGCGGCTGCGGCAGGTCGCCTTCTGGAGCCTCGGCGGGTTGCAGACGGCCATCATCGCCACGGGCAACTACGGGTTCTTCAATGTCCAGGCGTGGGTGCTGGGGCTGTGGCTGCTGGACGATGCGGCGCTGCGGCGCGTGCTGCCGCTGCGGGACGGCCCGCCGGCCCGGCCCCGGCCCTGGTGGCGCACGGGGCTGTCCGCGCTGGTCGGCGCGCCCCTGCTGGTCCTGGGCGCCTCCGAGGTGCTCCGCCGCTTCGAGGGGTGGCAGCGCTACCGGCCCGCGCGGCTCGGGACGTGGATGACGTGGCTGGAGTCCCAGGCGCTTCCGCTGCGCTCGGTGAACCCCTATGGCCTCTTCAGCGTGATGACGGTGCAGCGCCCGGAAATCCTCGTGGAGGGCTCGGACGACGGCGAACACTGGAAGGAATACCGGTTCCGCTACAAGGTGGGAGACCTGACGCGGCCTCCCCGGCAGGTGGCGCCGCATCAGCCGCGCCTGGACTGGCAGATGTGGTTCGCGGCGCTCGGCTCGCCGCCGGGGTGGTTCGTGGCCTTCCTCGCCCGGCTGCTGGAGGGCTCACCGGAGGTGCTGGGCCTGCTGGCGGGCAACCCCTTCCCGGGCCGGCCGCCCAGGCGGGTGCGCGCGGTGCTCTATGACTACCGGATGACGGACCTGGCGGAGCGGCGGCGTACGGGCATCTGGTGGAAGCGCGAGCGGCTGGGGCTCTATGTCCCGCCCCTGTCGCTGGCCCCAGGGCCGCGTCCCCAGGGGCGCATCCCGACCTTGCAGTGGTCCGGCGGAGCCTGAGGCCGCGGGTCTTGGGAGGGAGCGGGCATACGGGCTTGAACGCTCGTGGTCCCTTTTCCCACCCGTGCGACGGGTGGGGGCTAGAATGCGCGCAGCCGTGAAGACGCCGCGCATCCCTTTTCGCCCCCTCCTCATCGTCCTCATCGGGCTGCTGAGCGCCTGCGGGCCCACGCCCACCACCATGAAGCTGGAACCGCTGGAGACGAAGTACCTCCGCACTCCGGGGCAGACGGTGAAGCTGGAGTACGAGGTCTACGACGCCGAGGGGCAGCGCATGTCCGAGCCGAAGCTGCGCTGGACCAGCTCCGCGCCGGACGTGGCGCAGGTCCAGGACGGCCTCCTGACGGTGCGCAAGTCCGGGCGGACCACCATTGGCGCCACGGGCGGGAAGGTGCGCGCGGCGCTGCCGCTGGAGTTGACCATCCTGAACTCGCTCGACGTGCGCGCGCCGGGGGCGGACTTCCTGGAGGTGGGCCGGGTCATCAAGCTGCGCGTGGTGGCGCGGAACGAGCAGGGCGCGTCGCTCCAGGATGCGGCTCCTACGTTCCGCACCTCGGATGAGGCGGTGGTGCGCGTGGAGGACGGGCAGCTCATCGCCGTGCGCCCGGGGAAGGCCACGGTGAGCGCGTCGCTGGGGCACCTGAGCCGTCACATCGCGGTGCAGGTGGTGCCCGCGGACTTCGCGCGCCTGGGGCTCAACCTCACCCACCACGCCTTCCAGCGGCGGGGGCAGTCCGTGCAGCTCCAGGCGCGGGCCTTCAACCGCAGCGGCGTCGTGCTGGACGCGGTGCCGCTGGAGTACTTCACGTCGGACTCCGCGGTGGTGTCCGTGTCGCCCGAGGGGCGTGTGACGGCGGTGGGGTCCGGGCGCGCGGTGGTGTCCGTCGTCGCCGGACGGCGGCGCACGGCGGCGGAGTTCGTCGTTCCGTAGGCGCCCGACGCGCCTACGGCCTGGGCGCCGCGGAGTCCTTCGAGCTCGCCTTGGGCGTGGCGGGGGCCTTCCGGGCGGGGCGCTTGCGCTTCTTGCCGTCCTCTTCCTCCGGGCAGGGCGGGCGTGGCCCGTCGCTCGGCGGCTGGATGGTGAAGTCGACGCGGCGGTTGAGCGCCATGCCCTCTTCCGTCGCGTTGTCGGCCAGCGGCCGGGAGCGGCCGAAGCCCTGCGAGCACAGGCGCTCGGCGGCCACGCCGCTCTCCACCAGGAAGCGCATCACGCTGGCCGCGCGCCGGCGCGACAGGTCGAGGTTGTACGCGTCGCTGGCGCGCGAGTCCGTGTGGCCCTCCACGAGCACCCGGTCGATTGCGGGGGTCTCGTTCATCACCCGGGCGACCTCCTCCAGGATGGGGAAGGACTCGGAGAGGAGGATGTCCTGGTCGGTGGCGAAGTTGAGCTGCTCCAGGATGACAATCCGGTTTCCATCCCGCCGCGCCAGCGGACACCCGTCCTTGCCCCGGCTGCCCGCGGGCTGGTCCGGGCACTTGTCGAGCCGGTCGACGACGCCGTCACCGTCCTGGTCCGTGTCCGGGCAGCCCATGTTGGCCACGGGGCCGGGGATGTCCGGGCACGCGTCGGCCTCGCCGATGACGCCGTCGCCGTCCGGGTCGACGGGAGGCGGCAGGGGCTGCGGAGGCTCCTTGAAGCGCTCCAGGGCCTCCCACTCCCGCGTCTTCGCCGGAATCCACAGGATGGAGGTGAAGAAGCTCAGCGTGGGCGAGGCGATGGAGCACCCGCAGCCCGCGCCGCCGCCGAACGTGAAGTTGAGCCCGGTGGAGCTGTACCAGCGCAGGCCGATGAGCAGCTCCGCGGGCACCTGCCGGGGCTCGCCGGGCAGCTTCTGCAACTGCACCGCGCCATGCACCATGCCCACCGCGGTGACGCCGCTGCCCCGGAGGATGGGGACCTCGGTGCCCAGGCCGAAGGGCATCATGTCGCCCACCGACACGTTGCTGAAGACGCGGTCGGGGCGCTTCCAGAAGCCGCCGTTGAGCGCCAGGAGGATGCCGTTCTCGAAGCGGTAGTCCAGCACCAGGCCCGGGGCCCACGTCAGCTCGCCGTCACCGGCGAAGGCCTCCTGGACGCCGGTGGGGAAGCTCACGTTGAGCGTCACCGCGCCGCCCCAGCCCTTGCCCTCCGCGGGTCGCCGCAGGCCGGGGATGGCGACCTTGCCCGTGAGCCGGAGGTCGCCGAGGACGAAGCTCTCGACGCTGCCCTCGGTGCCGATGACCTCCAGGTTGGCGCCGCCCTGCGCGAGGATGAGCGGCATGTCCACGCCCACCTCCGCCCAGTCGAAGAGGCCGACGGAGGCCATGACATCCAACTGGAGGCGGTTGCCGACCAGGCTGATCTTCCTCAGGTCGCCGCCCTCGGGAACCAGCGTCAGCGGGTTGAGGGAGTAGCTGAAGTACGGGCCGGCCGAGACGGACAGGTGTGACAGCGGGCGGGACTGCGTCACCACCACCAGGTCCTGCGGTGCGCCGGAGGGCCGGAAGAGCTGCACGTTGAAGCGCGCGTCCGGCTGCGCGGTGGCGGCGGTGGACAGCCCCAGCGCCAGGACGAAGAGCAGGTGCGAGGGCTTCATCGAGCAGGGCGGCGGTTGCGGAGGAACATGAGGGCCGCGGTGAGCAGCAGGAGGAGGGTGGTGCTTCCGGCTGGCGTCGCGTCGGCGGTGGTGCCGCAGCAGAAGGCGCCGCCTTGCGGCTCGGTGCCCGGCTTGCGGCGGCCTCGCTCACAGGTCTGCGTCTTCGCGGAGCAGTACTCCACGCCGAGACAGTCTCCGCTGTCCGCGCACGAGGTGGAGCAGGTGTTGGTGGCCACGTCGCAGGTGCCACCGCACGGGCAGTGGGCATCCGCGAAGCACTCGACGCAGGCGGTGCCGTTGCAGACGGTGCCCTGCTCGCAAGTCACGGCGCAGGCGCCGCTGTTCTCACAGGTGCGGGTGGCCGGGTCGCACACGCCGCTGCCGCAGTCCGCGTCGTCGCGGCAGCCCACGCAGGTGCTCCCCTGCACGGAGCCGTTGGAGAGGCAGAAGGGCGTGTCGCCCTCGCACGCGCCGCAGCGGGGGCCACAGTGGCGGTTGGTGGTGCAGGAGGCGCACTCGCCGCTGAGGCAGAACTGGCCGTCGCCGCACTCGAGGTCGTTGCGGCACTGCACGCACACCTGGCCGTCCAGACAGTAGGGGCGCTCGCCCGGGCACTTCACGCAGCCGGGGCCGCAGCTGTCCGCGGTGTTGCAGGTGGGCAGGCTGTCCACGCAGCGGCCGTTGAGGGTGTCGCACTGCTTCCCTTCGCCACACTGGCTGCTGGTGGTGCACTCGACGCAGGAGGGAGTCGCGCCGGGCGTCAGCGCCGCGCACTGGGTGCCGTTGGGGCAGCAGTTGCAGGAACTGCCCGCGCAGGCGTCGTTGGTGGCGCAGGGGGAGCACTCGTAATTGGAGCAGGACTCGCCTTGCGGGCAGTGCGCGTCCTGCGTGCATGCACGGCACTCGTTGAGGTCGGTGGCGCAGTACTTGCCGCTGGGGCATTGGGTGTCGTTGTTGCACTCGACGCACGTGAACGTGTTGGTGTCGCAGGCGCCGCTGGGGCAGTCGCTGTCCTCGTTGCAGCCGGTGCACTGGTGGGTCTCGAGGTCACAGCGGCCGTTCGGACACTGGGCGTCTTCCGTGCACTGAACGCACTGCGTGCGGCCGTTGATGTTGGCGCAGTGGGGCGTGGACTCGCCGCAGGGAGAGCAGGCTTCGCCACAGAAGAGCGAGGAGTCGCAAGGGGCGCAGAGGGCCGCGGCGTTGCAGTGGTAGGAGGGGCCGCAGCCGCCGTTGCCGGGGAGGTTCGCGTTGCCGCGGTTGCACTGCTCGCAGCGGTCGAGCTGACCGGGGAAGGATGGGAGGCCGTTCTCCGTCTGGAAGAACTGCGCGGGCCTCAGGAGCTGGAACCCCTCGTTGAAGAGATTGATGACGGGGGGTTGGTTGGCTGGGCGCTCGAATCCTGCAAAGGAACCGGTGCGCATCGACATCTCCAGCGCCGCATGCTCGTTGATCTGCGAATAGAGCATCTCGACCGCATAGAGCCCGGGTTGGGTGAAGGTGACGCTGTTGCTCGTCCGCCATGTGGCAGCCCCGAGCTCAGGTGGCCGGTTGATGACGGCGTGGGATTGGAGCCGGTCGTAGATGACCAGGCTGATTGCGTCGTCGGCATAGGAGCCGAAGTGAACCGGCTGGTTCGTCAGCTCCAGCGGGACATTCAGGTAGCCACGGAACCGGGAGACAAAGGGGGTGGATGCATCTTCGTCGTTGATGACGCTGAAGCTACATCCACCTGCCGAGCAGCCCGGGGAGTTGTCCTGAAGGGTGAAGTCGCCGTAGCTCAGCGTGCGCCCGTCGTTGAGGTTGTTCGAGAGGTCGAACAACGTTCGCATCACCGTGGTGACGCGGGTCTGCCTGTTCGCTGGCTCTTCGAGATACCCGTTGATGCCGTCGAGATAAGTCCCGCGTGACTGTGGGAACTCGTTCCTGCTTCGCGTCCACACATTGGAGGCCACGCACAGGCCGTGCCCGTCACCCGCGATGGCGGGCGCAATCGGAGGGCCTTGGATGACGACATCCTCGAGCTTCTGGCCCAGGGCGGGGGATGCCGCGAGGCACACCGACAAGACAGTGAGCGCGGCACGCGCGATGCGGGACAAGGACGATTTCAAGGCACCGCGAGCATGTCGGAGATTGCCCTCATCCGCAATCCTCCGGCGCGTGTGGTTTTCCTCTATGCCTCAACGTCCCAGGTCCTGCCTGCGTCACCCTACGTTGGGTCGCCCATCGGGCGCTTCAAATCAGAAGAACACGAAATTCATGCGCGGGCGCCGGTCCGCGCCTTCACGATGTTCGGGGCATGGGCCGGGGCCACCAGCATCGCAATGAACTCCGACGCGATGCGCTCGGAGGAGAAGCGCTCCTGGACGAACCGGGCTCCAGCCATGCCCATGGCTTCGCGTCGGGCGGGGGGCAGGTCGCACAGGGTGGTGAGCGCGTCACACCAGGCCGCCTCGTCGCCGGGAGGCACGAGCAATCCACTCTGCCCCTCCAGGAGCGACTCCGGCAGGCCGCCGATGCGGCTCGCCAGGACCGGCGTGCCACAGGCCTGTGCCTCGATGGAGACGCGCCCGAAGGGCTCCAGCCATTCCGAGGGAATGGCCACCGCGTCCATGGCGGCGTAGAGCGGCTTCATGTCGCGCGTCCACCCAAGGAGGACGTGCCGCGTCTGGTGCTCCGGTGCGATGTGTTCCCGCAGTCGCGCATGGGCGGCTTCTTCGCCCACCCAGAGGGCTCGCAGCGCCGGGCGGACGCGCATCGCCTGGTTGAAGGCGCTTGCCAGACAGAAGGCGCCTTTCTCCTGCTTCAGCGCACCCGCGAAGCCGACGAGCACCTCCGCTTCGTTGATGCCCAGGGCCCGGCGCGCCGCCTCTCCCAGCGCCGCATCCGGCCGGAAGTGCTCCACGTCCAGGGGGTTGTACAGGAGCTGGACCCGGTCATCAGGCACACCCTGCCGCACGAGGTCCTGGCGCATGGCCACGGAGACGGCGATGAATCGGTCGGCCCAGCGCGGGAGGAGGAGCCGTGATGCGGGCTTCAGCCGGCTGTTGAGGTGCCGGAACAGCGCCACGTGCGTGCCCGTCATCCGTGCCACGGTGAGCAGCGGCCAGTACTCATGGCCGAAGCTGCCCACCAGCCAGTCCGCCCGTGAGTGACGGATGGCCCGGAGCACGGCACGGACGCCGCGAACGTCCGCGGCGTTGCGGAAGATGCCCGGCTCCACGCGCAGCCCGCTCTCGACCAGCTCCCTGGCGATGAAGCCTCGCGGGTGGGCCACGATGACCACCGTGTGGCCTGCCCGTGACAGCGCGCGCGCCATGCTCACCAGGTGCGTCTCCGTGCCACGCGCACCCAGGCTGGTGCCCACGAAAACGAAGTTCATGCTCCCCCCGATACGTCACCACGCCGCTGCTTTGGCTCAAGCGCGCTTGCAGCTCACGTCCCCGTCCTGGGAGCGGATGAACGCGGCGGTGAGCTCGGAGCCCAGGGCCGCGCACAGGACATCGAACGTGCGACGGCGTGCGCCTCCGACGACGGAGGGCTGGCTGGCCAGCGTCTCCGGGTGTCGCACGAAGATGTTGTAGCCCACGATGCAGCCGTCCGCGCGCAGAACGGTGATGCCATCGGTGGCCATCATGCCCCGCAGCAGGTGCGCGGTCGCTCGCACCGCGGTGCCAGCGCCGGCGGTCGGGTCCGAGTGGTAGCGTTCCAGCAGCGCCACGATGTCCAGCGGCCTGGGAAGGATGATGCCGTCGACGAACAGCGACGAGCCCGCCCGTTCCCGCGGCAGCACCGCCACGAGCGCGCCGTGCGAGCCCTGCATCACCTCGAAGAGCACCCGGCGGAAGAAGCCTCGCGCCCGCTCCCGGCTGGGCGTGGTGATGCCGTCCGTCACGGCGTCCGCCAGCTCCGCCATCACCTCCGGCGGCGAGGCGGACTCCACCCGCGCGCCAGACAGGTACACATGGCGACACAGCCCCCCACCCGAGCGCAGCTCCAGGATGTTGTCCGCGAGCTGGAGCACGCCGACGATGCCGACGCCTACCTCATCCACGCGGCGCAGGCGCTCCAGCGGTGTCTCCGCCAGGGGAAAGGGGTCCGTCCGGAAGACGCCGTAGGCGAAGCCCTCGGGGACGCGCAGCAGGTAGAGCGCCCACCAGCGTCCCTGGCCCAATGGCGCGCACTGCTTGAGCGCGCGCTGGATGGTGGCGCGCGAGCGAGGCCCAATGCCGATGGCGATGGGGTCATGCCCGCCCAGCTGTTCGAGCATTCGTCCCAGGTCGTCCCCCACGAAGGCCATGGGGAAGAGGGGGGCGCCCTCTTCGCGGTAGCGCGAGAGGGTGACGATGAGCTCGCCGATGGCGTCCGCCGTCTGCGCGCAGGGCATGCGTGCTTCGTCCAGGAACGTGCTGACGGCCTCGGTCAGCAGGTGTCGGAAGGAGAGGACAGGAGGGGACGAGCCCAGGTCGGCCGGATCAGAGCCGTTCATGAGACGCACAGCATGGCGCATTGCAGCCGGGCACGCACGGACGGAGTTTCCACGGCCACCCGCGCCTGGCTCCTCCCCGAGGCATCACGAAGCGGCGGACGCCACGCCCGCCGCGCCCGCCGTCAGGCCAGTCCCGCCCGGGCCTCGGCCAGCCGGGCCGCCGTCCGGGTCCAGTCGTCCGCCAGCCCATCGAGCTGTTGCAGGACGTCGGAGAAGTACCGCTCCTCCAGGGCCTTCGACAGGGTGGAGCCATGGGCGTCCGCCCACTTGCGGGTGACGCGGGCCCGGACCTGGGCGCCCAGCAGGTCCACGAAGCGCTCCATCAGCGGCGTGGACAGCAGGGTGCCGGCCCAGACCACCGCGTCGTGGCCCAGTCCGCCCGTGGCCACCGTCACGACCGCCGCCGCGCCGGACGGCACGGAGTACACCAGCGTCGTCAGGGTCTGGAGTAGTTCCTCCTGCATGCCGCCCTGGAGCTCCGCGGCCACCAGCTCCCGGCAGTAGGCGTACAGCGTGGCGCGGTCCGCCGCGTGCGCGTGCAGGGGCTCGAAGCCCAGCGGCTCCTCCAGCTTCGCCAGCGTCGCCGGGCCGAAGGACTCCTCCAGCTTCGCCCGCGTCTGCGCGTCGGCGCGCCAGGTGGCCACCTCGGGGGCGAAGGCATCGACCAGCCGCCGGACTCCGTCTTTCAGCGTCTCGTCCACCGCATGCGTCGGCGTGTCCGCGCCTGGGGCCTCGGGCGCGGTGAAGGACTGGCGCACCTTGCGCGTGACGAAGGTGAGCGCGGTGGCCAGCCCCCGGAAGGGCAGGCGCACCCATTTGTGGAAGTGGCTGCGCGCGTCCAACTCGTCGCGGAAGGCGTCGATGAGCACGTCCGCGGGCACGGCTTTCAGGGCCGCGTGCGCGCCCACCACGTCCAACTCGTGGCGCAGCCGCTTCCGGAGCCGGTCGGGCTCCCGGGATGCTTCCGATGCCGCGCGCGATACGGACTCCAGCTCCGCGCGCGCGTCCGCGAGCGACGCCTCCAGGGCCCGGGCCTTCAGCTCACGCGCGTGCTCGGCCTGCCCCAGCAGCGCGCCCAGGGCGGGCTTGCCGTCCAGCGGCTCCGTGGCCAGGGGCTTCAGCCCCGCCTCTACATCGGGCTGGTGCGGCGCCAGGTAGCGGGCCAGCGCCGGGTGGCCCACGTCCGCGGCGAGCTTGTCCAGGTGCCCTCGGGCCACCTCCTCGCGCGTGGCCTCGTTGTAGACGAGCAGGTACGGCCGCCCGTGTCCCACGGCCGCGCGCAGGAAGTCCACCAGCGCGGCGTTCTGGTACGTCTGCCGGCTCACCACGAAGACGAGCACGTCCACGGTGACGAGCAGCGCCTCCGCGCGCTCCCGGTTGTCGCGGTACACGCTGTCGAAGTCCGGCGTGTCCATGACGAGCAGCCCGCGGGGCACGGCATCCGACAGCACCAGGTACAGCCGCCCCGGAGGGCCGGGCTGGTCCACGGGCGCCACGTCTCCGGAGGCCACCGGCACCGTGTCATAGCGCCGCGTGAGGTAGTCCTTCAGCGGACCGCTCCAGGACTCCGGATGGGCCGCCGCCAGGCATTGCTTGGTGAGCCCGCCCTCGGGCCTCGCGGGGGACAGCGCCGCGCCCACCAGCGCGTTGAAGAGGGTGGACTTGCCCACGTTGTTGGGGCCGGCGATGGCCACCAGCAGCAGGGGCGCATCGGCCGAGCCCAGGCGGGGCAGCAAGTCACGGCGGAGGCGCTCGGCCAGACGGCGGGCGAGCTCGGCGTCCGCTGCGCTGGGAAAGCGCTCGGGGGCGGGCAGGGCGTCCAGGGCGGACGCGAGGCAGGTGCGCAGGGCGTACGGGTCTCTCATCACCGGTCGTCCGCGCACCACAGCACGCAGGAGGGCTCCGTGCCCAGGCACTTGTCCCGCCAGGTGTCAGCGGGGGACAGCGCCGGTGGAGCGCGGTAGGGTGAGCCCATGCGCCTCTTCGCCGCCTGCCTGCTCCTGTCGGGGCTCGTCGCCTGCACCGCCGCGAACACGAATGCTCCCGCGGCGGACACCCCGCATGCCGGGTCGCCGCTGCCCTTCATCCAGGATGACTACGCCCGCGCGCTCGCCGAGGCGAAGGCGAAGGGGCTCCCCCTCTTCGTCGATGTCTGGGCGCCCTGGTGTCACACGTGCCGATCGATGAAGGCCTATGTCCTGTCGGACGCCGCCCTGGCCCGGCACGCGGGCCGCTTCGTGTGGCTGGAGGTGAACACCGACCTGACGTCGAACGCGGCGTTCCAGGAGCAGTACCCGGTGGAGTTCTGGCCCACGCTGTACGTCATCGACCCGCGGCAGGAGAAGGCCCTGCTGCGCTTCGCCGGGAGCGCCACCGTGGCGCAGTTGGAGAAGCTCTTCGAGGACGGTGAGCGCGCGTACCAGGGCGGCATCACCGGCGCCGAGGCCCTGCTGGCGCGCGGCGACGCGCTCTATGCGGAAGGGCGCTCGGACGAGGCGGCCGAGACGCTCGTGGAGGCCATGACCGAGGCGCCCGCGGACTGGTCCCGCCGGGGCCGCGCGGTGGAGTCATTGCTGACGGCGATGTACGGCGCGAAGCAGTACGAGGCGTGCGCGCGCAGGGCGCTGGACGAACTGCCGAGGACGCCGCGCTCGCTGTCCTGGGCCAACGGCGCCCTGCTGGGCATGGCCTGCGCGCTGGCGCTGCCGGAGGACGATGCCGCGGCGGCGGAGCTGCGCGGGGGGATGGAGGCGAAGGTGGCGGAGGCCCTGGCGCCTCCGGCCATCGACATGTCCGCGGACGACCGCTCCGGCCTGTATGAAGTGCGCGTGCAGGCGCGCGAGGCGGCGGAGGACGCGGCGGGCGTGAAGGCCCTGGCCTCGGAGTGGCTGGCGTTCCTGGAGGCCGAGGCGGCGAAGGCGCCCAGCCCGCAGGCGCGGACGGTGTTCGACTCGCACCGCATGCTCGCGGCGATGAAGCTGGAGACCCCCGGACGGGCGATTGCCGCCATCGAGCAGAGCGAGAAGGACCTGCCCCAGGACTACAACCCGCCCGCGCGGCTGGCGACGCTGTACCGTCTGGAGGGGCGGCTCGACGAGGCGCTCGCCGCCAGCGACCGCGCGCTGGCGCGTGTCCAGGGCGCGCGGCGGCTCTCCGTGCTGTCGGGCCGCGCGGACATCTTCGTCGCGCGCAAGGACACGGCGTCCGCGGTGAAGACGCTGGAGGAGGCCATCACCTTCGCGAAGACGCTGCCCGCCTCGCAGGTGTCGCCGCGCACGGTGGCCGGGCTGGAGAAGAAGCTCATCGGGCTCCAGGCTTCGGCGCGGTAGCCTCGGCGCGGGTGTCCAGGTCGAAGAGCGCGTAGTCCTCGACCGGGCTCGTGCGCATGCCTCCGTCGGTGAAGATCAGCACCGCGGCGCCGGAGGCCGCCGGGGGCGGGGCGCTGGGGGCATAGTCGACGCGACTCCCGTCGGTGACGAGGTGCCGCAGCACGCCGTCCCGGGCTCCCGTGGCCGGGAGTCCCAGCAGCTCGCGGCTGCGCTTGTCGCGCGTGTGGCCTACCACCTGTGTCAGCCCCAGGGGGAGCCGCCTCGGGTCGAAGCGGCGCCGGGGTGTGTGGCGCACGCGCTCTGCGTCCTCCGGAAGGAGGCTGGGCCGCTGATAGAAGATGCCCGTCCCCTCGCCGTGGGCCGCGTCTCCGGGCTGGTGCAGTCCCGGGATGACGAGCGGACCTTGCGTCCACGCCGCCACCGCCGTGTCGAGGGCCGCGTTCAGCGCGCTCGCCACCGCGTGCGCGTCCGCGTGGTGGGCCTGGGGCAGGCCAGTCACGTCCAGGTCCTCGTGCGTGACGCCCGCGTGCAACACCAGCAGGTCCGGGCCCGCGGCATGGGCCACGCGGAAGCGCTTCGCGCGCAGCAGGTGCTCCACCCAGGTGCGTTGCGCCTCGCGGAAGTTGCCGAAGTCGCGCGCCACCAGCTCCGCGGTGGGCACCTGGGGCCAGCGCGCGAGGAAGGCCTGCTCGGCCGCGGCGTCCGTGTCGCCGCCCCGGTAGGCCCGGTCCGCCTCGGCCTGGGCCTCCGCGAAGCTCGCATCCGTGAAGCCAGCCAGCTCGCCCACGCGTCCCAGGTCGTGGTTGCCCAGCAGCAGCACCGCCTGGTCGGAGGCGTGGGCGGCCAGCCAGGCCACCAGCGCCAGCCCACTGGCGGCGGCGGTGGCGCGCTCGCCGGGCAGTCCCCAGTCGAAGTGGTCGCCCACGGAGACCAGCTGCACGCCGGGCCGGAGCCAGCCGTCGTCTCCCAGCAGTTGCTGGTGCGCGAGGATGGCCAGGACGTGGTCCAGGTCGGCCTGCGGGTCCCCGATGACGAGCCGCCGTCGCCAGGAGGCGTCACCTCGAGGCGGGGCCGAGCGAGGCCCCGCCGCCACCGCTTCCCGGGCGCGGCGGCGCGCGGTCTGGAGGAGGGCGTCGCTCACGAACTCTGGAAGAAGCGGGCGATGAGCGCCGAGCGGCTCTCCACCTGCGCCTTGCTCAGCAGGTGCGTGACGTGGACCTCCACGGTGCGCTCGGCGCAGCCCAGCCGCCCCGCGATGGACTTGTTCGTCTCGCCCTGGATGATGTGGGTCAGCACCTCGGACTCACGCGCCGTGAGCGACCACCGGGCCGACAGCGCCTGGACGCGCGCGGCGGCGCTGGAGGCCGTGCCGGTGTCGATGGCCAGGTAATGTGGTGGCAGGCCGGTGGTGACCAGCGGCGTCATCGTGAGCGGGCCGGAGCAGGGAATCCCCTGGGCGCCGCGCCGCAGCGCTTCCATCAGCTCCGGGTCGTGCCGCTCCAGCCGGGTGCGTCCGGCGTTGTTGGCGTGCACCACGCGGCCACTGGAGCTGACCACCCAGGCGGCGCGCCCGAGGGCCTCCATCGCCACCGCCAGCGCCGTGGACATCAGCCCGGACTCGCGCAGCCGCGTCTCCATGGTCAGCCGCCGTTGCAGCGCGGGCGTCAAGGCCTGGAGCAGCCGCTGTTCACGGTCGGTGAAGGGCTCGGCGCGGGCCAGGCCCACCCAGCCCAGGAGCACGGGGCCATCGCAGACGAGCGTGCGAAGCCACTGCATGTGCTCCACGCCGAGCTGCCGGAACATCGCGCCGGCGCGGGCGCTGATGCGCTCACGGGTGCTCTCCAGCAAGTCCTCGCTCATCCCCAGCCGCCGCCCCACCTCGACGGCAGACAGGTCATGTAATGGCATCTGCCGCGCCGTCTCGGTTTCCGCCAGGGAGCGGAAGTGCAGCGCGCGGTTGCGCTGGGCTGGCTCCGGACGTGCGGGATTGAACCAGCCCCAGGGCTCGTTCCTGGCAGACACCTGGTTCTCGATGGCTGTGTGCACGGTCGCGGCAGGGAAGGGGAAGCCCGCGCAGTGGGAGTAGCTCGCGTGGTAGCGCTCCGGGCCCACGTCCACGCCATAGGCCACGGCGCGCTCGGCCCGCAAAGACTCTCGGAGGGCGCTCAGCACCAAGGGCAGGGACTCCGTCCCAGGCTCGGCCTCCACGAGCAACGCCTCCAGGTCCGCCAGCAGGCCCTGCTCCTCGGAATTCAAACGAATCACGGTTAGTGAAGTATACGCCCGTCAGGGATTGCGCCCAGTCCTTGATCATCTTCGCGGTGCGTCTCGAACGTTCAGAACTTCCCTCACAGCGGCGCCTCGCCTTTCGATGAGGGAGGGTTTTGAATGACCCAGGGGTTTTCCCCGATAGCCGGAGATGGGCCAGTGGCGGAACACTCTCGTGCTGGCCCCCGGGGGGGAGGGCCGCCGCGGTGAACTGTGAGCGCGCGCCGGGCGCTCGGTTTCGGGTGCCCGGTGCGCCGCTCCTTTCCCACTCGCCTGGGCGCCCGTCCCCAACCCACGAGGATGGTTGCCTTTGCGCGATGGCCTGACCTCATGAGGCATGCAGGAAGCGCGGCAGCCGCTCGGGGGGCACCACCCTGCGGATGAAGTGCAGCATTCCCAGCGCGAGATACGCCAGGCCAAGGCCCAGGGCCGTCCAGCCAAGCCAGCCGCTGACGCCTCCCGTGCCCAGGGCCACCAGCGCCCAGATGACGAGCGCGGTGCCCACGCCCCAGGGCGTGGCGGTGCGCAGGTGCGGGCCGCTGAAGGCGCCTCCCAATGCGCAGAGCGCTATCGCCAGGACGCCGAAGCCGAACCACTTCGCCTCGTGAATGGGAAAGATGGCCGCCAATGACAGCAGCGCCGTGAAGAGTCCAAGAATCGCGAGCCCCAGCGTCATGACCACACTCCGAGTGGACGTTCGCTGGAAAGGTGCTCACCGGGCGCGTAGCGCGTAACGCACGTCCGGTTCGTGGGCTTCGCGCCATGGCGCATGGTGTCGTGCCCAAGGGCGCGGAATCGCACCATCCAGACGGCCGGCACGCCGCTGGCTAGGCTGCTGACCGGAAGGACACCCGGGGATGCGTGCGATGAAGACCAAGAGCTCCGCGAAGCGAGCGCTGTGTATGGCGGTGGTGATGACGGTCTCCGGCTGCAGGACGCCCGGAGTCCTGGGGCCCGGGGGTGGCATGAGCGCTTCGGAGGGCTCCGAATCAGGGGCGTCGTCGGAGGGCTCCGAGTCGGGGGCTTCCTCGGACGGTTCCGGGTCGGAGGCGTCGTCGGAGGGCTCCGAGTCGGGGGCCTCCTCGGACGGTTCCAAATCGGAGGCCTCGTCGGAAGGCTCGGGAGAGTCGAGTGAGTCCAAATCGAGCGGCTCCAGCGAGGAAGGCTCCAGTCACTCGAAGTCGAGCGGCTCCAGCGAGGGGGAGTCGAGCCACTCCGAGTCGTCCGACAGCCCCCTCAGTAAGGAGTCGTCCCGCAGCTCCGAGGAGGGGGGCAGCAGTGAGGGCTCCAGCGGGACGGAGCAGGCGGAGGGGGAGGCCTCGCGCTCGCGCAGCGGGAACAGCAGCAATACGGCCAACAACGATGTGGCGTCGTCGGTGACGGTGGCCGTGCTGGTGGTGGGGCTCGGCGTGGTCATCTGGCAGGCGTATGCCGCGGAGGCCCGGCGCCGGGGCGTGGCGCCCGGTGAGGCGGGCCGCGCGGCCCAGGTCTACCTGCGGGCGCGCACGCATCAGCTCCGCGAGGACCTCGCGCTGGGGGCTGGACCGACGGTGGAGGACCTGGCGGCGGCGGCGCGCATCCGCCGCGAGCACCTGGGGGTCTTCGGACGGGTGCTGCGCGCGAATCGGAAGGAGCTGCTCGCGTTGGCGGAGTCGAGCACCCTCACGCCGGAGCACGCGCTCGCGTGGCTGGAACGCGTGGGCGAGCTGGCACGCGCCGACCCGCGGCTGGATGAGGACCGTCGCGCCTTCCTGGCGGCGCCGGCCGAGGAAGGCGCCGCGGTGGTGGCGCATTGATGCGCTGGGTGGGGCTGGCGGGCCTCGCCCTTGCCCTCGTGCTGCGCGCCGACGTCGCGGAGGCGCGGGCGGGTGTGGATCCGGAGCGCATGGCGGTGCACGAGGATGGCGGCGCGGCCGTCACGGAGGTGCCAGCGGCGGAGGGGACGCGTGACGTGGCGGAGCGCGTGAAGGCGCTCGCGGCGGAGGGCATCGTGCTGAGCGGCGCGGCCGCGGCCGACGAGGCACTGGTCACTGAGGTAGAGGCGGGGTTGGGCGCGTTGCCTCCGGCGATGCGCCGTCCTCCCGGAGGGCCCCTGGAGCTGGTGCTGCACGCGGAGCCTGCTCCGCTGGGCCTGGGGGATGGCTCACCCGCGCGCCCGGACTGGTCGGAGGGCCGCGCGCGCTTCCACCTCTATCGATATGCGCCGTCGGATGAGCGCCGGGCCACGCTCCGGCTGGCGCGGCTGACGGACGCGGAGTCGGAGCGGCTGTGGCGCCGCCGCGCGGTGGTGCACGCGGTGGTGCAGCGCTGGGATGATGCACGTGGCTGGAGTGACACCCAGGACTGGCGCAGGCTGTCGGGCTGGTTGAAGCCGCTCGAACGTCCCCTCGTGTGGAAGGAAGAGGTCCTCATCGGCTACGCGGGTGCGTTCAGCCGGGCCATGGGACAGCGCAGCGCCTCGCTGGACCTGGTCACCTTCGCGGAGGAGCTGCTCGTCCCCGTGGAATCCCTGCGCGCGGACGCGCTGCCCGTGGACGACCAGGTGCGCTGTCAGGAGCTCTCCAAGGCGCGGGCGCTCGCGGAGCTGGTGGCCGCGTCCGGGCTGGGCACCTTGCCACCGCGTGGAGACTGCCCCGCCTTCGACGCCTGGGCGGAGCGCGAGGCCCTGTCGCACTTCGAGGTGCTCCTGGTGGCCTCCACGGGTCGCCAGCCGGAATCGCTCTTCGGGCACCTGCTGCTGCGCCCGGTGTGGCGCGAGGGCGACGTGCCACGGGGCCCTTCCTTCGAGCGGGTGGTGCAGCTGGTGGCGCTGACGGGGCTGGAGTCCAAGGGCCTGGCCTACGTGGTGAAGGGCATGACGGGGGCCTACGACACCGTGTTCCTCACGGGGACCCTGGGTGACCTGTCCCACGAGGCCCTGGAGCTGGAGCAACGCTCCATCCGCCGCTTCCGGCTGCGCCTCAACCCCGGCGAGGACTCCCGGATGCTGGAGCGGGTGTGGGAGCTCGAGCGCCGTGGGTACATGGGCTACTACTTCTTCACGGACAACTGCGCGAGCGCGCTCCTCTTCCTGCTCAACGGCGCGCTGGAAGGCGGGCGCCACGTGCGTCCCCCGGGAACCCTCTGGGTGCTCCCCACCGCCACGCTGGACGCGCTGGCCCGGGTGGAGGTGGAAGGGCCTGACGGTGTCCCGGTGCCGCTGTTGGAGCACATCCCGGACATCCTCGAGTCCACGGGCGACCGCGCGGTGCGCGCGCACACCTCGCGGCAGGAGGCGCTGGAGGCGCTGCGGGGACAGGTGGGGGCGAATGAGCTCGCGCGGCTGCGGGACGTGCACGTGCGGCTGCAATCGCCGGAGCCGCAGACGCGGCTGCATGCGTATGACGACCTGCCTGACGTGGTGGCCGCGTTGCTGCACTCGGCGCGCACGGCGTCGCGTGAAGAGGTGCGCCAGCACCTGCACGCCTACGTGGCGCACGCGGTGCGGGTGGAGCGCGCGGCGGTGGACCGTGCGGAAGGGCAGCGCCTGCGAATCGAGCGCGACCGGCTGCTCGCGCTGAAGGTGGCCGTGGCGGGCTCGGCTCAGGCCGGCACACGTGAGCGGCAGCGCATCTTCGAGACGGAGGATGCGCTCCTGCGGCGGCTCGCGGTGCTGGACCGCGTCACGTTGCTGAAGGACGCGCTGGTCTCCGCGCCCCGGCGCCTGCCCACGCCGGAGGAGCTGCGGACGCTGGTGCGGGCCGAGCGAACCGAGGCCGCCTTCACGCGGGCCACCGAGGTGCAGGGCGCGCTCAACGAAGGCCCGCTGGCCGAGGTGGACCCGGTGGCCTTCCTGCGCGAGGACCGCCGCCGCAAGGTGACGGCGGAGGCCGCCTGGGCGGAGGGGGCGCTGCGGGACTCCGGGGCGGGGCGTCTGGTGGTGATGGGGGGCGTGGACTTCCCCGCGGCGGGAGGCACCAGGCCCCTGGTGGGCCTGCGCACCGCGGGACTCTCGGAGTCCCTGGGGGACGCGCGGCTCCACGGCTTCCGGCCGAGCAGCGAGCTGCGGGTGCTCGACGGAGAGGTGCTGCTGGCGCCGCGCTGGGGTGTGCCCCGGTTGGTGGCGTCGGAGATGACGCTGGTGGGCTACCGAACGCTGCTGCGGGAGCTCCCCCAGTTCCGCGACGACGCCTGGGACTCGCTGGGCTGGGGCGCGGAGGCCCGCGTGGCGTCGAGCGACGCGCGCACGCTGCGCTACCGCGCGTCCGTGCAGGCGGAGGCGCTGGTGGTGTTGGACGAGGACGAGCGCTTCTCCCGCTACACCGCCGTGGGGCTGGGCGGCCTGGCTGCGGTTCATTGGAACCAGGACATGCTGACGCCGGCCGCGGGGCCGCGCCTCTCCGTGGCCCACCGCATGGCGCTGCCCGGCTCGGGAGCCAACGCGGTGCGCCTCGAAGCGGCCTATGCGCCCACCTGGCGCATGGGGGACATGCACTTCACCCACGAAGCGGGCGCGACGCTCCAGATGGAGGTGTGGCTGGGACGCGCGGGGCCCTTCGGCATCCTGCTCACGCCGCGCGCCCAGGTCCGCTGGGAGGGCTGGGTGACGCCCGCTGCTTCTACGGCGTGGCTGGAGGGCTCGGCGGAGCGTCGGCTGGCCCTTGGACTGGAGGTCCGCTGACGGAGGCGGGCCTGCCGATGACGAAGCTCGTCCAGAACGGATGGCTGAAGGCTCCGGTGAGCGCGCCAATGAAGACGCCGACGACGTAGAGGGCCGTATATCCCCAGAAGCCCAGGCCCCAGAAGAGGTGGCCCTGGGTGGCCGAGCCGATGAAGAGGAGGAAGGCGATGAAGGTCGGCACCGCGATGGCGGAGAAGGTCGCGGCGGCGAGCGCGCGCTTCGGCCCCCGTGCGTGGAAGCCGCCGAAGGCACCGGCCACCAGCCCGTTGAGCATGGGCACGAAGGCGAGGACGAGGCTGATGAGCACCATCACCACGGTGCTCACGATGAGGCGCTTGTGGACGGGCTCGATGGTGTCCGGCTTGAAGGTCAGGTCCGCGGGAATCTCCCGGCGGACGTACTCGTAGCGCGTCTTCGGTCCGGCGAGGGCCTTCTCCGGATCCTTCGTCATGATGTGCTCGGGCATCTCTGGATACCTCCCGCGAGGGCGGGGCAACGCGTGCCTGTTGACCATGAGGTTGTGACGCTGGCGGGGAAACGGAAGGGCCGCCGGCCGCGTCGGGGGGCGGGCGACCCTCCGGTCCCTGGATTTCCTGTCCGGAATACTCGCGGAGTCCCTGGATACCGGCATCATCCGCCCCAAAGATGCGCGCCGGACTTGGCGGCCGGTGGCCTCCGGCTATGCTGCCGCGCCCGGCTGCACCCCCCATCCCTGCCCGTACGGAACCTTCCATGAGCCTTCGCCGCAATCTGCTGACCCTCGTCCTCGCCACCTCCTTCCTGCAGGCCGCCTGCATGCAGCAGCGCCCGTTCTACCGCGACATCGTGCAGCCCGCGGGCGCCACGGCCGCCGCGGGGACCCCGGTGGAGCTGGTCGTGCTGGACGCGGAGACGAACCAGCCCGTGAACGGCGCCAAGGTGATTTGGGGAGAGGACCACCGCTCGCGCGAGTCCTTCGTCACCGGCGAGGATGGCCGGGTGGCCTTCGAGGTGTCGCAGTCGATGCTGAAGGAGAACCCGCTGGTGGAGGTGGTGCTGCCCGCTGGCGTGACCGGCTACCGCTTGCAGTTCGTGCCGGCGGCGGAGCCCGCGGGTTCCGCGCAGGCGCCCGAGGCCGATGAGGCCCCCGCCGCCCCGGAGATGCCGGCGGCGGAGGAGGCCCCGGAGGCCGAAGCCGGCAACTGAGCCGGCGCCGTCCACGCGAGGCTCAGCCGAGCTTCGCGTGGAGGAAGTCGATGGTGCGCTTCCACGCCGTGGCGGCGTTGTCCGGCGAGTAGACCTCCGGGCGCGTGGAGTTGAAGAAGGCGTGCTGGGCGTCGTAGCGGTGGATCTCCACCGAGACGCCGCCCGCCTTCATCTTCTGCTCCAGCGCGTCCACCCGCTCTGGCGAGCACCACTCATCGTTCTGGGCGAAGTGGCCGAGCACCGGCGCGCGGATGCGCGACACGTCCGCGGCCTGCTCCGGCGGGATACCGTAGAAGGCCACGGCGGCGTCGAGCCCCGGGTCGTTCGCGGCGGCCAGGAGCGTCAGCGCGCCGCCCATGCAGAAGCCCATGATCGCCACCTTGGTGCCGGGCTTGCGCGCGCGCAGCGCCTCGACGGCGGCGCGCAGGTCCGCGACGGCCTTGGTTCTGTCCAGCGCCTTGAGCATGGCGTTGGCCTCGTCCGCGTCCTTCGTCACGCGGCCGTCGTAGAGGTCCACCGCGAAGACGGTGAAGCCCTCGCGCGCGAGCCGGTCCGAGACGTCGCGCGTGTGCGCGTTGAGGCCCCAGTACTCGTGAATGAGCACCACCGCCCCGGGGGCGTCGCCCTTCGGGGCTTCGCTCAGGTAACCCGCCAGTGCCTGCCCCTGCTTGCCGATGAGCTGCGTCTGTCCTGTCATGGCTTCATCCTTGCGAGGAGTTGGAAGGGGGCACAGCTTAACGGCCGGTTTCGCGGACGCGTACACGAACCTGCCGCCGTGCCCGCTTGGAGACAAAGGACCGGCATGTCGAAGGCATTCACGAAGGAAGATGCGGGCGACGAGGGCGTACTGCCTGTCCGTCCGCGCGCGTTCTCGGGCGAGAAGCGCTACATCACCCCGGAAGGCCACAGGGCCCTCCAGGAGGAGCTGGCGGCGGCGCGGGGGCCGGACCCCCAGGCGGACGCGCTGACCGAGCTGGAGGCCGGCGTGCGCCGCAAGGAGCGCGAGCGGCGCGCGCACGAGCTCGCCGCGGTGCTGGAGGAAGTGCGCGTGGTGGAGCCCGACGCCTCGCAGGCCGGGCGCGTCTTCTTCGGCGCGTGGGTGGAGCTGGAGGACGAGGAGGGCGGTCAGGTGCGCTACCGCATCGTCGGGCCGGATGAGTCGGACGTGAAGGAGGGGCGGCTGAGCGTGGAGTCGCCCCTGGCCCGGGCCCTGCTGGGCAAGGAAGTGGGCGAGTCCGTCGTGGTGGAGCGCCCGCGCGGCACCGTGGAATACACGGTGACGGCGGTGGACTACACGGCGCGCTGACGCGTGCTCAGCGCCGGGTGGCGATGACGGTGCTCAGGGCGGAGAAGGGCTCTGGCATGAGGCCGTCGCGCACCTCGACGCTGAAGCCCTCCGCTTCGAGCAGCGCGCGGGCGCGGGGCACCAGGAACGTCAGGTAGTACATGACGAAGGGCGGCTTCCACAGCGCGTTGCGCACGCGCATGGCGGCGTTGAAGCCCCTGGCGACCCAGTAGCCCGGACGGAGCTTCGACGGCGCGTGCGCGGTGACGAAGACGAAGCGGCCCCCGGGGCGCAGCGCCCGGGCGATGCCGCGCACCAGCCGTGGCTCGTCCGCTTCGAGGATGTGGCCGAAGGCGCCGAAGCTGGTGACGACGTCGAACGCCTCCTCGAAGGGGAGCGCCAGGGCGTCGCCCTGGATGAACTCCAGCGCGGCGGTGCCGGGCGCCTCCGCGAGCTGCTGGCGGGCTTCGTCGAGCATGCCCTGGCTGAGGTCGAGGCCCACCACACGCTCCCTCGCGAGCGGCCGCAGGAAGCGCATGGCCGCGCCCGTGCCGCAGCACACGTCGAGCGCGCTGCCGATGCCGCCCGGCGCCCCCACCTGCGCGATGGCGGCTTCGAGCACCGCGTCCGGAGTGCGGAAGGGCGTGTACTCGAACTTGGGCGCGAGCAGGTCGTAGCCGCGCTCGACGGAGGAGAGGGCCTGGGTGGCCAGCTCCCGGAGGGTGGGGCCCTTGTGGTGGAACATGGTGCGCTCGGGTGTATCGCACCCGGACCGGCCCCTCCCCCGGAAATGCGCTGGATATCGGGCATTGAATGTTCCCGCGGGGGCCCCGTCAGAAGGTTCAAGCAAGACGACGGAAGGAGGACGACATGGCGCTCAAGACGGGTATCGCGGTGCTGGCTTTCGGAATGCTGTTCCTCGGCTCTACGGCCGCGCACGCGAAGGATGACCACGAGAAGTCCCGGCTCTCCCAGCAGCACCGGAACGACGGCCGCGGTGGCGGCGTCAGTGTCCATGTCGACATCCGCCGCCAGCCGGGGCCGGCTCCGCTGCCGCCGCCCCACGCCCGGGGCCGCTACGAGTTGCAGACGGTGAACCGCTGGGTGGAGGGCCGCTACGAGCGCGTGTGGGTCCCCGAGGTCTGCCGCGAGCAGAACCACCGCCGCTCGCGGGTGAAGCGTTGCACGGGGGGCTTCTACGAGCAGCGCTGGGTGCCGGCCCGCTACGAGCCGGTCCAGGAGTGGGTCTGGGTGCCCTTCGCGCCGGGCCGGGTGCACGTCGCCAGCGCCGGCCGCTACTGACGATTCGAGGTTCGGGGGACCGCGCCGTGGGGCGCGCCGGGCTGCGGGGGTAGCCCGGCGCGCTCTGCGGCAGCAGGTCCGCAGTGCCTTTCCCCGCCGGCCCTGTTAGTGAATGCGCCGCAATGGCGACCGCATTCATCACCGGGGCCGGCATCCGCATTGGCGGCGCGGTGGCCCGGGCCCTCGGCCGCGCGGGCTATGACCTGGCGCTGCACGCGAACCGCTCGCTCGAACCGCTGGCCGCGCTGGCGGAGGAGCTTCGAGCGCTTGGCCGCCGCGTCACCCTCCATAGCGCCGACCTGAGCCGACCGGAGGCGGTGGAGGCGCTGGCCGGTCAGGTTCGCGAGGCCTGGCCCGCGCTGGACGTGGTGGTCCACAACGCCGGCCTGTACGAGCGCCGCGACTTCGCCGCCATCTCCCGCGACCAGTACCGCACCATGCTGGCGGTGAACCTGGACGCGCCCTTCTTCCTCACCCAGGCCCTGCTCCCCGCGCTGCGCGCCGGCACGGACCCGCTGGTGGTGCACATCACCGACATCGGCGGGGAGCGGCCGGTGAGCCACTACGCGCATTACTCGGTGAGCAAGGCGGGCCTCATCATGCTCACCCGCGCGCTGGCGGTGGAGCTGGCCCCGCACATCCGCGTCAACGCCGTGTCGCCCGGCGTGGTGGCCTTCCCGGAGGACTTCGACGCCGAGGCCCGCGAGGCGGTGCTGCGCCAGGTCCCCATGGGGTGCGAGGGCTGTGTCGAGGACATCGCCCGCACGGTCGTCTTCCTCGCCCGCGAGGCGCCGTACATCACCGGGCAGGTCATCGCCGTCGATGGCGGCAGGAGCGCACGGCTATGAGCGCGGAGTACGCCTTTCATCCTCCCGTCGTCACGGCGCCGGGGGGGCGTCCGCTGGACATCATCGAGCTGCGCGGCCTCACCGTGGACTGCATCGTGGGGGTCTTCAACCGGGAGCGCATCGCGGCGCAGCCGCTCCGGCTGGACGTGGCCCTCTTCCTGGACACCCGCGCCGCCGCGGCCGGAGGCAGGCTGGCGCACACGGTGAACTATGGCCGGCTGGCCGGAGAGCTGCGCTTCCTGCTGGAGGCGTGCCGCTTCGAGCTGCTGGAGGCCGCCGTGGAGACGGTGTGCCGCTACGTGCTGGCGCCGCCCACGGACGACGTCCCGCGCGCGCAGGTCCAGGCGGCCACGGTGCGCGTCACCAAGCCGCTGGCGCTGGGCGGGCTCGCGATGCCGTCGCTCCAGGTCCACCGCACCGCGGAGGAGATGGTGTACGGCCGGGAGGAGAAGCCCTTCGGCCGCGTGGACATCATCCACGAGGGCGCGGGCTATGGCGTGTACCGGCTGCGGGTGAAGCCGGGGGGCTGCATCCCCTCGCACGTGCATCAACGGATGGAGGAGAGCGAGCTGGTGCTGGGCTCGGGCATGCTGCTCCAGGGCCAACCGGTGGCACGGGGCATGGCCTTCCACTGGCCGCACGGCTTCGTGCACCGCTACGACAACCCGTCGCCCACCGAGCAAACGGTGCTCTGTGTGAACCGGCCCGGCTTCATTCCCTCGGACGAGGTGGAGACCGCGCCGCCCCCCTCGGGCCTGTCCCCCCTCGCCGGCCAGTCCTATTACCCCCTCGACGAACCCGCCGCGCCGGACTCGTCCGCGGAGCGCCACCCGTGAGCGCGGTGGGGCCGTGCGAGGCGGCGTCCCTGGGCCTCGCCGTGCGGGGACCTGCGCGCGAGCGTGTGAGGGGCCTTGCGCCGGGAGCGCCAGGGCCCCTGGAGCCAGGGAGCGCGGCTCATGGGTGAGGAGGGCACGCGCAAGGTGCTGGTCACCGGGGGCGGGACGGGCATTGGCCGGGCCGTGGCGGAGGCCCTGCTGCGCGCGGGAGGTCAGGTGGTGGTGGTGGGCCGGCGCGCGGAGGTGCTGGAGTCGCTGGCGAGGGACTGGCCGGGCCGGGCCTTCGCGCTGCCGTGCGACCTGGCCTCACCCGAAGCGCGCGAGGGGCTGCTGCGCCGGGCCGCGGGGCTGCTGGGGGGCCTGGATGGCTTCGTCCACAGCGCGGGGCAGGTGGTGCACGAGCCGCCCGGCCACATCGGCGAGGACGCGCTGCGCGCGCAGCTCGAGGTCAACCTCGTCGCGCCGCTGCGGCTGGGCGAGCAGGCCCTGGAGGTATTGGAGCCGGGTGGGGCGCAGGTGTTCATCGCCTCCACGCTGGCCACGCGGCCGATTCTCACCAGCGCGGTGTACAGCGCGGCGAAGGCGGGCCTGCTCCAGGTGATGAAGGTGCTGGCGCTGGCCGGAGCGGCGCGGGGCGTGCGTGCCAGCGCCGTGCTGCCGGGCGTGGTGGAGACGGACATGGCGCGCGAGGTGCGACGGGCGCCAGGAGAGGGGCCACTGTCCGAGGCCGAGGCCGCGCGCCGTCAGGAGGCGCAGCTCACGGGCCTGCGGGCGCTGCATCCGCTCGGGCGCCTGGGGCGCCCCGAGGACGTGGCCGAGGCGGTGCGCTACCTGCTGGGGGCGACCTGGCTTTCCGGCTCCGAACTGGTGCTAGATGGTGGGCTCCTGCTGCGGGAGTGAGGCGCGGTATGACGCGGCCTCGGCTCATGGGATGACGGAATGCTCCTCGACAAACGGCTACAGCTCTTCGTGGTGTTGGCGAGCGTGTTCGTCACGTCGCTGGTGGTGGGCGACATCATCGGCGTGAAGCTGTTCGAGGCGGATGTGGGGCCCGTGGTGGCGACCATGTCCATCGGCATGCTGCCCTTCCCGGTGACGTTCCTCCTCACGGACATCCTCAACGAGTTCTACGGGAAGAAGGCGGCCCGCTTCGTGACGTGGGTGGGCTTCTTCATGGCCATCTTCGCCTTCGTGGTGATTGCCATCGCCGTGCAGGTGCCGTGGGCGCCGCTGACGCGCGCGGAGGACTTCACGGGCACGGTGGAGTCCTCGTTCAACAACGTCTTCGACGGCTCACAGCGCATCCTCATCGCGTCGATGATTGCGTACCTGGTGGGCCAGTTCTGCGACATCTCCATCTTCAACGCGCTCAAGCGCGTGACGCGCAACCGGCTGTTGTGGCTGCGGGCGACGGGCTCCACGCTGGCGTCACAGCTCATCGACACGACGGTGGTGCAGTACGTGGCATGGACGAACGTGCTGCCCAACTCCACCATCATGACGATGATCTACACGTCCTACGTGGTGAAGCTGCTGGTCGCGTTGGGCCTGACGCCCTTCATCTACCTGGGGCACGCCTTCGTGGAGCGCAAGCTGGGCATCCCCCCGGTGGTGCTGGGCGAGGACGGGGAGCCCATTGCCTCGCCCGCTGCCGCCGTCGCTCCGGAGGCCTCCTCCCGCGCCGCGTGAGCACGCGGGACGTGCGCCCAAGCCTCAGCCCTGCCGCTTCACCGGCAGGGGCCCGAAGGACTGCGACACGGGCATCAGCGACATGACGTTGATGTTCACGTGCGCGGGCCGCGTGGCCACCCAGTGCACCGCGTCCGCGATGTCCTCGGGCGTCAGCGCCTGGGTGTTGGCGTAGACGGACGCGGCGCGCGCGTCGTCGCCCTTGAAGCGGACGTTGGAGAACTCCGTGCCGCCCACCAGCCCCGGCTCGATGTCCGTCACGCGCACGGCGGTGCCGTGCAGGTCCGCGCGCAGGTTGAGGCTGAACTGGTGCACGAAGGCCTTGGTGGCGCCGTACACGTTGCCGCCCGGGTAGGGCCACTCCGCCGCCACCGAGCCCATGTTGATGACGTGGCCCCGGTTGCGCGCCACCATGCCGGGCAGCACCGCGTGCGTGCAGTACAGGAGGCCCTTCACGTTGGTGTCCACCATCGTGTCCCAGTCCTCCACGCGCGCCGACTGCGCCAGGTCCAGCCCCAGCGCCAGGCCCGCGTTGTTGACCAGCACATCCACCTCGGCGAAGTCCGCGGGCAGCGAGCGGACGGTCCGCTCCACGGCCTCACGGTCGGTGATGTCGAGCGTCAGGGGCAGCAGCCGCTCTCCCAACTCGGCGCGCAGGGACTCCAGCCGCTCGGTGCGGCGCCCGGTGGCGATGACGCGAGCGCCGTCCTGGATGAAGCGGCGGGCGATGGCCAGTCCGAATCCGGCCGTGGCCCCGGTGATCAGCACGTTCATGGCAGTCCCCTCCTGGAGCTGGAGCCCGCGCCGCGAAGGGCTGGCTCCGTCGTCCTCACCTGGATGTCCAAGGCGGCTCATATCCCGTGCGCACTTCCTGACGTCAAGGTACGCCCGGCCGACCCGCCGGTGCAGCGGCGCTGCGGCGCGAAACCCTGCCTCCTGTGTCCCCCCTCGTCCCGGCGGGCAGGGGGGATGCGGCCGTCCTCGCGAGCGCCCTCCGCGCCGCGACCCACATCCCTTTCGAGTCGGACTGCCCCTGGGCCGCCGGGCCGTGTAGAGTGGGGCCCCCTTCTGCCCAGGACCCCACCTCCCACGTGCCGTCCTCGCTGGAACTCGTATCAGGCATCTCCCTGGTGCCCCCGGACTCACCCGCGCGGGAGCTGCTGGCCGCGGCGGCCGCGCGTGCGGGCCTTCGGGTGGTGTCCGGGCTCGAAGAGGCCTCGCTGGCGCTGGTGGACCTCACCGCGCCAGGAGGGCTCGCCGCGAGTCAGGCCCTGCTCGGCGCCGCGCCCGCTGGTCACCTCACGCTGGTGGTGCTGGCGGAGCCGGGGGAAGAGGCCTTCGCCGCGGCGCAGTCGCTCAAGCCCGCGGACGTCCTCACCGCGCCGGTGGCCCTGCACGAGCTGGCCTGGCGGCTCCAGGGGGCGGCCGAGCGCCACGTGGAGCGCGAGGAGCAGGCCCGCAGCCAGGAGGACCTAGCGCTCCTGCTGGAGCTGACGGCGGACTACGCGGAGACATCGGACGTGGAGGCGCTGCTCCACGGCGTCACCCGGCGGCTGGCGGAGAAGCTGGACATCGCGCGCGCCACGCTGGTGATGCTGGGGCGCAGCGCGGATGAAGGCATCATCGTCGCCACCAGCGACGACCCCACGCTGCGGAACCTGCGCATCGACCTGTCCCGCTACCCCGAGATTCGCGAGGTGACGCGCACAGGAAAGACCGTGGTGATGCAGGAGGCCTCCACCCACCCGCTGCTGGGGGACGTGGAGCGCCGCGCGGTGGCGGCCCGGGGCATCCACGCCATCGCCGCGCTGCCGCTGCCCATCCGCGGGCAGGTGCGCGGCGTGTTGCTGCTGCGCGCCACCGGGTGGCGGCGCACCTTCACGCCCCGGGAGATCGACTTCCTCACCACCGTGGCGCACGCCACCGCGGTGGCCCTGCGCAACGCGTCCGTGCTCCAGTTGGTGCGCGGACAGACGGAGGCGGAGAAGACGGCCCGTCTGGCCGCGGAGGAGCAGGCGGCCTCGTTCAAGCCGTACCAGCTCTTCTTCGCGCACGTCAGCGAAGGCGTGGCCATCCTCGACGACAAGGCCTGCATCCTGTCGCTGAACCCGTCCGGCGCGGCGATGCTGGACGTGAGCGCCTCCGACGCGCGGAACCGCCACCTGCACCAGCTCACCCAGCCGGTGGACGAGAACGTGCTGATGGAGCTGGTGACCACCGCCGCGCGCGGCGAGGCGCGCTCCGGCGTGGACGTGGAGGTGTGCACGAGCAAGGGCCGCCGCCTGACGCTGTCCATGTCCGCCGCGCCGCTGCGCGACGAGGAGGCGGCCACCATCCTCTCCTTTCGCGACGTCACGGACGCCCGGAAGCTGGAGGACGAGCTGCTCCAGACGAAGGACTTCCTGGAGCGGCTCATCGACTCGTCGGTGGACGCCATCATCGCGGCCGACCTGAAAGGGCGCATCATCCTCTTCAACAAGGGCGCGGAGGCGCTGTGCGGCTACACCGCGCAGGAGGCGCTGGGAGGGCTCGGCGTCCACCAGCTCTATCCGCCAGGAGTGGCGAAGCGGGTGATGGCGATGATTCGCGCCCCCGAGCACGGCGGCAAGGGGCGGCTGTCCCTCATCCGGGAGGAGCTGGTGCACCGCTCCGGGGAGCGGGTGCCGGTGAACATGACGGCCTCCATCGTCTACGAGGGCGGCCGTGAGGTGTTCAGCGTGGGCATCTTCACGGACATGCGCGCGCGCATGCAGCTGGAGCGCAAGCTGTCCGACGTGGAGACGCGGCTGGAGGAGAGCGAGAAGAGCGCGGTCATCGTCGCGCTCGCCGGCACCGCCGCGCACGAGCTGAACCAGCCACTTACCTCGGTGATGGGCTACGCCGAGCTGCTGAAGCGGAAGCTGAAGGAAGACGACTTCGCCTGGAAGCCGGTGGACATCATCTACCGCGAGGCGGAGCGGATGGCGGAAATCGTCCGGAAGATTGGCAAGATTACCCGCTACGAGACGAAGTCCTACATGGGGGAACAGCAGATTCTCGACCTGGACAAGGCCACCTCCCATGAAGACTGAGACCCGAGCCGTGCGAATCGCCGGCGGCCCTGCCCCGGAGTCGTTCCAGGCCCTCTTCGAGGCGCTCGACGCCCCCGCGGCCCTGTGTGACCCCACCCTGCGGCTGATGGCCATCAACGACGCCTTCCGCCGCTTCTGCGCCGACCAGAACGCCTCCGTGGAGGAGGTGGCGCGCACCCTGTCCGGCGCCAGCGTGCCGGCGGACGGCGCGAGCTGTGACGTGGAGCTGCTGCCCGACCTGCCCGGCGTGGTGCTGACGCTGTCGCGGCGGGGCGACGTGGTGGCCGTGCGCGCGCGCAACGAGCCTGAGCTGTCGCGCAACCGGCTGGTGGTGGCGGAGCGGGCCCTGCTGGAGCAGGCGCGCACGGAGGGCGTGCTGCTGGACCTGGGCCGCAGCGTGGCCGAGGCCGGCGGCGAGGAGGAGCTGGTCGCCGCGGTGGCGCGAGGCGTGAAGGAGCTGTTCCCCGGGCGCTCGTTCTGCATCCGCATCATCGATGCGCGCACGGGCGGCCTCACCTCGCTCTACGCCGAGGGCCGGCTGAAGGAGGGCGCGCACGAGCCGCTGGTGTTGATGGCGCGCGCGGTGGACAAGACGAGCCTGGACCGCGAGTCCCTGCCCGTGGACCGCGTGGCGGTGCGCGACGAGGTGCCCCTGCTGTTCCAGGAAAGCACCCACGGCGTGAGCGCGCCGCTGGTCGCCAGCGGACAGCTCTTCGGCGCCATCAACATGGAGTACCCGGAGGGCTTCGCGCCGGAGGTGTCGCACGACGAGCGCGTCCTCCTCCAGCTCGCCAACCAGGTGGCGGTGGCGGTGAAGAACGCGAAGCTCATCGACGAGCTGACGTTCGTCCGCAAGTACCTGGAGGACCTGCTGGAGAAGGCCAACGCCCTCATCCTGGTGGCGAACCGGGACAGGCAGGTCGTCGTCTTCAACCAGGCGCTCAGCGCGCTCACCGGCTTCGGCAAGGAGGAGGTGCTGGGCCGGGACTTCTTCTGGCTCATCCCGGAGAGCGAGCACCTGCGGCTGAACCAGGTCATCGGCGCGGCGATTCGCGGCGAGCCGGTCCACAGCTTCGAGACGCGGCTGCTGACCCGCAGCGGCGCGGAGGTCCGCGTCTCCTTCGCCACGTCCTCCAAGCTGTCCCAGCACGGCGAGGTGGAGGGCGTCATCGCCATCGGCCAGGACATCACGGTGGTGAAGGAGCTGGAGAAGCGCATCATCCACGCGGAGAAGCTGGCCTCCATCGGTCAGCTCGCCGCCAGCGTGGTGCACGAAATCAACAACCCGATGACGGCGGTGGCCACGTACGCGGACGCGCTGCTCCAGCGCTCGCGCATGACGCCGGGGGCCAACCCCGCGGACCAGGAGAAGCTGCGGAAGATCCTGGAGAGCAGCCACCGCATCCTGCGCTTCACGCGGGACCTGGTGAGCTACGCGCGCCCGGCCCAGGACCGGCCCGAGCGGGTGCAGCTCAACGCCGTGGTGGACATGGCCGTGGGCTTCTGTGAGCACGTGGTGACGCAGGCGCGCGTCAGCGTGCAGCGCGAGTACACGGAGCTGCCTCCCCTGTCCGCCGTGCGCGCGAACCTGGTGCAGGTCTTCGTCAACCTCATCACCAACGCCTGCCACGCCACGCAGGCGGGGGGCGCCGTCTATCTGGCCACCGGCCGCGACGGGCAGGACGCGGTGGTGAAGGTGCGCGACACCGGGACGGGCATCGACGCCAAGCACCTGCAGCGCATCTTCGAGCCCTTCTTCACCACCAAGCCGGAAGGGAAGGGCACCGGCCTGGGGCTCTCCATCTGCCAGGGCATCGTGGAGAACCACGGGGGCCGGCTCACGGTGGAGAGCACCATCGGCGAGGGCACCACCTTCATCGTGCGGCTGCCGCTCCAGCAGACGTGAGCGGCGCCCTCAGTCGCGCAGGTAGTGGCAGGTGTAGCCACCCGGGTTCTTCACCAGGTAGTCCTGGTGCGCGTCCTCGGCGGGGGTGAACGGGCCCGCGGGCACCACCTGGGTGACGATGGGCCGGGGCCACTTCCCGGAGGCGTCCACCCGCGCCTTCACCGCCTCGGCCACGCGCTTCTGCGTGTCGGACAGGTAGAAGATGGCGGAGCGGTACTGCGTGCCCACGTCGTTGCCCTGGCGGTTGAGCGTCGTCGGGTCGTGCATGCGGAAGAACCACTTCTCCAGCAGCGCCTCGTACGTCAGCCGGGTGGGGTCGAACACGACGCGCACGGACTCGGCGTGGCCCGTCCTGCCCGAGCTCACGTCGCGGTAGGTGGGGCTCGAGAAGGCGCTGGAGCCGCCGGTGTAGCCCACCTCCGTGTCGAGGACGCCAGGGACCTTGCGCAGCAGGTCCTCCATCCCCCAGAAGCACCCGCCCGCCAGCAGCGCCGTCTCCGTGAAGGGCGACGGGGTCTCCCGCTTCGACGCGTCAGCCGGCGCGGGACGTCCGACCGGGAGGGTGGGTTGCGGTGGAGCGCTGGCCGCATCCGCGGCAGGGAGTGCGCCTCGGGCCTCGGTGCAGGCGGCCAGCGCCGCGAGGGCCAGCAGCGCCAGGGGCATGAGGCGGGGCAGGGTGGGAGCGGCAGGAAGGGTGGGCATGGACGCGGCCTCCGGAGGTCCTCGCGCGTGCGGGGGGCTTCTTCCAGTACCAGTACGCGCGAGGCCGAAAGGGTTTTCCGTCTTCTCCGCCAGGCAGCCGGGCCGGGGCTCGCCGGGCGCGCGCCTCAGTACCGCACGCGCAGCGCCACGTCGGTGGCGTCGCCGTCCAGCGCCTCCAGGCGGACATGGTACTGGCCATGGTGCAGCTCGGAGCGGCCGCGCAGGGTGACGGGGGCGCCGGGCCGGGCCACCTCGCTCTGCACGGGGCCCTCCTCCGGCTTGAGGCTCACGCGCACCGCGCCGCCGCCCACGGAGAGCTCCACCCGCATGGGCATGCCGCCCTTCACGGGCCGGTGGGCGTTGGCGTACTTCTCCAGCACCGTGCCGCTCAGCGCTCCCGCCTTCAGCTCCACGTCCACGTCGCCGGTGATGAAGGTGTCGCTCACGGCCTTCAGGCTGGACGCGCCCCGGGAGAAGCCGCTCAGGCCCCCGTTGGCGCTGTAGAAGTAGCGGGCGTCGTAGTCGGCCTGCTCCAGGCGCTCCACCATGTGGACTCCTTGGACCGTCTCTTCCTGGGCGCCTTCCTTCGGCTTCCCGATGGCGGACAGGGTCAGGGTGTTGGTGCCCAGCGCCAGCGGGAGGGTGTGCTCGAAGCGCCCGTCCGCCGCGAGCGTCACGGGCGTCCCGTTCACCGACAGCGAGGGCGACACGCCCTTCACCCGGCCGCGCAGGCGCAGCGACGCCTCGGCCGTGGCGGCTGGAGGCGAGGGGCTCAGCTCCACGGCGACGCCGGCGCGCGGCAGGAACAGCCACGCGGCCACGCCCAGCAAGGCCACGACACCCAGCGCTCCCAGGATGGCCATCATCCGCATGGACTCCTCCTCAAGGCCCGCTGGCCTTGTCCTCTTCGTCCAACTCGCGGGCGAACTCCTCGTTCGTCAGCAGGCCCTTGCGCGCCATGATGCGCATCAGCGCCCAGAACTTGCGCTCCAGCTCCTCCACGCGGTCCGGGTCCTCGCGCGCCTGACCGAAGAGATAGTTCAGGTCGTCCAGGACGCCGCCACCGCCCGGGGGCTGCGGCTTGGGCTTCGCGCCGCCGCCCTGCCCGCGCTTCTCCTTGTGCTGCTCCTCGCGCTCGCGAATCAGCTCCGCCAGGGACGTGCGCTGGGTCATCTCACCGGGCGGGAGCTCCTCGCCGATGATGACCTCCTCGTCGTCCTCCTCGGGCGGTGGCGCCGCGGGGCGCGGGGCCACCGGCGGTGCGGCCTTCACCGGCCTCGCCGCGGGCTGGCCGGGCGTAGGGGGCCGGGCCGCCGAGGGCGCCGCGACCGGCACCTTGTGGTAGTAGCGGAGGATGGCGCCCCGCACGGTGGACAGCGGCGCCACGCGCGGGCTGACCTTGAGACCGGTGGTGAACTCGATTTCCTCCACCGCCGTCACGTTGAGCGGGTCGCTCATCGCCACCACGAGCTGCTTGCGCCCGCCCGTGTTCTCCAGCGCGATGGGGAACAAGTCGTGCTGCTCACAGAAGCGCGCGCGCAGCATGTGCACCGCCGCCCATTCCGGTGGAGTGGCCGCGAGGTCCACCAGCGGCAGGCCCAGTGCCTGGCTCAGCGCGCCCGCGAGCGTCGCTTCGGTGATCGCCCCCTGCGCGATGAGGGTGGCCCCCAGGCGCTGTCCTGATTTCCGGTGAGCCGCGAGCCCTGCTTCGAGCTGGGCGACGCTGATCGCTCGCTGCTCCAACAGGAGCTCGCCAATCCGCTTCCTCGCCATGAGCGCGGCCTTAGCACGCGCGAGGAAACCCAGGAAGCAAGCGCGTTGTCACATCCCACGTGCCGCTTGCCAGATGGACTGGCAAGAGAGGCTTCAGCGCAAAATTCCTGTGAGATTTCAGCACTTAACGCCGCTGCCCCTGCCTTGACACCCCTGACGGCCATTCCTAAAGTCGGCACACCGTTTTCAACATCCATTCCTGCCGCCCAACCGGGTGGACCGTCCGCTCGGGGGGACGTCAGGTCTGGAAGGTCCGCCGGAGCGGGCCAAGCTGCCTGTGGAGGCAACACTCGATGAACCTGGCGTCTGTGACGAACCTGACTGTGCTGGCGAATGTCGGCGGCCCTCAGCGGGGCTTCTTCGAAGAAATCGCCATGCGCTGGGAGGCCGGCCAGTGGGGTATGTACCCCATCGCTGCCTGCCTCATCGTGGCACTCGCCATCATGGCCGAGCGCAGCTACATCCTCTTCGGCAAGGCCTCCATCAACAAGGAGGCCTTCCTGCGCGGCCTCAAGAAGCACATCTACGCGGGTGACCTCGACAAGGCCATCAACTACGTGACCAACCAGAAGGCCACGCCGCTGACCAGCGTCATCAAGGCCGGCCTGATGAACGTTCCGAAGGGGAACGACGAGGTCCAGGCCGCGCTCGACGAGGCCAGCCTCCGCGAGACGCCGAAGATTGAAGCGCGCACCGGCTACCTCGCCATGCTCGGCAACGCGGCGATGCTCGCCGGTCTGCTCGGAACGGTGTCCGGTCTCATCGCCTGCTTCGAGGCTGTGGCCAACGTGAACCCGGCCGACAAGGCGACCATTCTCGCCAACGGTATCTCCGAGGCCATGAACTGCACCGGCTTCGGGCTGTTGACGGCCATTCCGGCGCTGGTCGCCTTCTCCGTGCTGACGGGCCGCACGCAGAGCCTCATCAACGACATCAACGAGACCAGCGTCTCCGTCCTCAACCTCATCGTGGCGAACAAGGACAAGTTCAAGAACCTGAACGTCTCCACGCCGGCCCGCGACGAGGAGTAGGGCGTCCTTCGGGAACCCGGAGTCCGGGCGCGCTGTCTGCATCCCCATGAAGGTGGGGGTGCGCTGAGCGCCCCAACAGTCTCACCGGCGCTCAGTGAGCGCGGCCGAAGGAGAAGAACGCCATGGCCGGCGGAATGGACACAGGTGGAGGTAAAGGCAAGAAGTCGCTCGATGCCGCGGTGAACCTCACGGCTTTCATCGACCTGATGGCGGTGACCATCAGCTTCCTCATCATGACGGCGGTCTGGACCCAGATCGGCCGGCTCCAGGTCTCCCAGGCGGGTGGCCCCTCCACGGAGGAGGAGCAGCAGCAGGAAGAGCAGACCAAGACGGTCCAGCTGAACCTGCTCATCACCCCCACGGAGCTGCGGCTGTCGGCGGACCAGAGCGCCTTCGACCCGATTCCCCTCAGCAAGGACGCGAAGGGCAAGACGGACCTGTCCAAGCTGGTGGCGCGCTTCAAGGAGCTGAAGGCGCAGCTGCCGGACCAGTCCGCCATCACCCTGCAGCCCGAGGACAAGGTCCGCTACGAGGACCTGGTCCAGATCATCGACGAGTGCATTGGCGCCGGGCTGCCCCAGGTGTCGGTGTCCGCGGCGATGGGCTAGCCGCTCACGGAGCTCACGACACATCATGGCCATCAAGGTTCCAGGCAAGCGGTACGGCAAGCGGCTCCAGCACTCGAAGGTGTTCGGGGGCGGCGCGCAGGGGAAGCGGAGCGGTTACTCCGACCTGCTCATCACGCCGCTGGTCGACATGTTCATCATCATCGTGCTCTTCCTCATCGCGAACTTCTCCGCGACGGGCGAGGTGCTGATGATGACCAAGGACATCGAGCTTCCCGAGGCGGTCAACGTCCAGGAGGTGGAGATGCACCCGGTGGTGATGGTCTCCGGCGACCAGATCAGCGTCTCCGGCACCATCATCGGCCGCGTGGAGGACTTCACCAAGGACGAGTACCTCAACATCCCGTCGCTGGAGGAGAAGCTGCGGGACATGAAGAAGCAGTACGAGGACCTCCACTCCATGGCGCAGGACACGGCCAACACCTTCAAGGGCGACATCAACATCCAGGCCCACAAGGACGTGGAGTACTCCATCATCAAGCGGGTGATGTTCAGCTGCGCCACGGCGGGCTACAACAACATCAACTTCGCGGTGCTGACCAAGGGCGGTGGCGACGCGAAGGAGGCCAGCGCCCAGGCCACGCCGTAGCCACCCGATGCGTGGGCCCCTGGCCCCGGACGCCCTGGCCTCCCGGCCAGGGCGTTTTCGTTTTTCGAAGGACCCGTGTTCATGCTGCTTCGCGCCGTCATCTTCGACCTCGATGGAACGCTGGTGGACTCGCTGGGCGACATCGCCGACGCGACGAACCACGCGCTGGCCCAGCACGGCCTGCCCACCCATCCGGAGTCCGCCTACCTGCGCTTCGTGGGCGAGGGCGTCCGGGAGCTGATCCGCCGGGCCGTGCCCGCGGGCCAGGAGGCGCTGCTGGAGCCGGTGCTGGCGACGTACAAGGCCTACTACGACGACCACCTCTTCGACCGCACCGCCCACTACCCGGGCATCCCGGAGATGTTGATGGCGCTGGCCGGGCAGGGCACGCGCATGGCGGTGCTGAGCAACAAGTCGGACAGCTTCGTGAAGCGTCTGGTGGCCCGGCTGCTGCCGGGCGTGCCCTTCGCGGCGGTGTACGGGGAGCGGCCGGACCTGCCACGCAAGCCGGACCCGACGGCGGCGCTCGCGCTGGCCCGCGAGCTGGACGTGCCGCCCGCCGCCTGCGCTTTCGTGGGCGACACCTCCGTCGACATGGACACGGCGCGCGCCGCGGGCATGTACGGCGTGGGCGTCTCCTGGGGCTTCCGGCAGGTGGACGAGCTGAAGGCCCACGGGGCACGCGCGGTGGCGGACACCGCGGTCGCGCTGCTGGCCGCGCTGCGCGACGCGCGCCCCTGACGCCCGCGGGGCGGTTGCGCGTGCGTCCCCGGTCTCACCCGGCTGTTGGGTAGCGCGCGGCGACGCCGGGCGGTGTGTTGGTCCGGCGACCCATGGCGCCGCGCGCCCTCCATGCGGGAGGCCGCTGCGTACATTGCGGACCCCATGCGAGCTCCGCCGCGCCGCCTCCGTTCCCTCGTGCGACACGCCATGGTCCTGGCCATGACGTGGAGCTGGGGGTGTGGGCGCGCCCCTTCGTCCCTGGAGGGGGCGCCCTTCGTTCCCACGTCCGAGTTCGTGGTGCTGGCACACGTGCCGGCAGTGGACCGTGACGCGCGTGCCCGCGAGCGGATGGCGCTCCGGCAGGCGCTGGCGCGCCACGCCGGGCAGCTCGACGTGGCCTTGCAGCTGGCGCGGGTCAACATCGAGGAGGCGCGCGCGCGCGCGGATTCGCGCTACCTGGGCCGCGCCCAGGCCGCGCTCGCGCCGTGGTGGGACCTGGCCGCGCCGCCTCCGGGCGTGCGCTTGATTCGCGCCACCCTCCACCATGCCCGGCGCGAGTACGCCCAGGCCCTGGTGGACCTCGACGCCGCCGTGAAGGAGGACCCCGGTGACGTGGCGTCCTGGCTGCTGCGGGCGGAGGTGCTGGGCGTCCGGGGCGAGCACGCCGAGGCGGCCCGGAGCTGCGCGCGGCTCACCGCGTTGACGAGCCCGCTGGAAGTCACGGTGTGCGAGGCCCGGGTGCGGAGCCTCTCGGGCCACTCGCGTCAGGCGCACGTGTTGCTGGCGGAGGCCCTGGCGCGGACAGGGCACAGTCAGGAGGTCCAGACGCGAGCGCTCGCCATGCTGGCGGAGTCCGCCGCGCTCGCGGGCGATGCGAGCGGGGCGAGGCGCTTCTTCCTCCGAGCGCTCGCGCTGGACCCCCACGACGCCGACGCACGCGCGGCCTTCGCGGACCTGCTGCTGGACGTGGGGCGCGCGCGCGAGGCGGCCGTCGTCGTCATCGACCACGCGCAGGACGACCGGCTGCTCCTGCGGCGCGTGCTCGCCGAGAACGCGCTCGGCAGCTCGCGGGCGCCCGAGCTCGCCCAGGCGCTGGCTCGCCGCTTCGAGGAGCGCCGCCTTCGGGGGGACGGAGGGCTCGCGCGGGAAGAGGCCCGCTTCGCGCTCGAGGTGGAGAAGGCCCCGCAGAAGGCGCTGCGCCTGGCGCTGGCCGCGTGGGAGACGCAGCGTGAGCCCCGGGATGTGCGGCTGCTCCTCGAAGCGGCGCTGGCCGCCGGCGAGCCGGAGGCGGCCCGGCCCGCGCTGGACTTCCTACGGGCCTCCGGCTGCGAGGACCCGATGCTGGTGCGGCTGGCCGAGCGCGTGCGGAGTGTGCAGCCATGAGCTCCGTGGCCGCGTTGTCACTGCTGCTGGCCGTGCTGTCCACCCAGGCGCAGAAGCCGAGCGACAGCTACCTGCACCTGTCCGACGAAGGCCGGGTCATCTCGGGCCGGTGGGATGTGTCGCTCCTGGACCTGGACGAGGTGCTGGGGCTGGACGTGGGCGGCGATGGTGCCATCACCTGGGGGGAGGTGCGCGCGCGGGAGGCGGACATCCGGCGCTACGTGCTCGGGCGGCTGGCGCTGGGCGCGGACGGGCGGCCGTGCGAGCTCGTCACCCGGGACACGCTGCGCATCGTCGAGTACACGGATGGCGCCTACGCGGTGCTGGCCTTCGACGCGCGCTGCGCCAGGCCCTTCACGCGGCTGGACGTGGACTACTCGCTGCTCTTCGACAGCGACCCGCAGCACCGGGGCATCGTCCGCGTCGCCTCGGGGGACACGGGTTCGCCGCTCGTCTTCTCCACCTCGCGGCACTTCGCGCAGGTGCGGCTGCGCGCCGCGTCGCCCTGGCGCATGGCGGGGCGCATGGTGGTGGAAGGGGCGCTGCACGTCGTGTCGCGGGCGGACCACCTGCTCTTCCTCGTCGCGTTGCTGCTGCCGTCGGTGCTGCGCCGGGAGGGCGGCGGCCCGGGGGAGACAACACCCGGCTTCGCTTCGGCGCTGTGGACCCTGGTGAAGGGGGTGTCCGCCTTCACCGTGGCGCACGCGCTGACGCTGGCCGCGGCCACCCTGGGGTGGGTGTCGCTGCCGGCGCGCTTCGTGGGGGTCGCCATCGCGCTGAGCCTCCTGGCGCTGGCGGTCGACAACCTCCATCCGCTCTGGCGGGGCACGCGCTGGGCGGTGGCCTTCGTGCTGGGGCTGCTGCACGGCTTCGGCTTCGCGTCGGCGCTGGCGGAGTGGGGGCTGTCCGCGGGGAGCCTCACGCTCGCGCTGCTGGGCTTCAACCTGGGCGTGGAACTGGGGCAGCTCGCCTGGGTGGTGGCGTTCCTTCCGCTGGCCTTCGTCCTGCGCGACTCGCGGCTCTACCGCCGCGCGGTGGTGGTGGGCGGCTCGGTGGCCATTGCCCTGCTTGCGGGCTTCTGGGCGGCGGAGCGCGCCCTGGGGCTGGGCATGCCGGTGTCATGACACGCGGGCGGGAGGCGGGCTACACGACGGTGACGCGGTACTTCTCCTTGTCCTCCGCCCGGTTGTGGGCCGTGACGGCCGCGACGATGTGGCACACCCAGCCGAGGCAGCCGCCGGTGCCAATCCAGAAGCCGGGGGTGATGATGAGCCAGAACAGTCCCCGGAAGAGGTCCCCGTTGTAGATCTGCCCCACGCCGGGGATGAGAAAAGACAGCAGGGCTGCGATTGCGGGACGCGACATCGTTCGGGTGACCTCCTCCTTGTCTTCCCCTACGCCTCAGTTCCGGAGTCATTGCACAGCGCCTATCGGCTCCTGGACGGTTGCAGGCCGGGCAACCGTGGGGCAGGTGCATTACCCGCGGGGCCCCGGGTAGCATGCTCCCCATGGATACCTGCCGGGTCGGCGGGTGGGTATCGGGGGGATGGGTCATCTTCGGGCTGCTCCGAGCCAGCGCGCGTGGCATCCATGGCCGGCATCTGCTGGAGATGCTGGGCCTGGCCGCCGTGTATCTCGCGGCGGGCAGCCTGGGGCAGAAGGTGGCCACCGTGGGCAACATCAGCCCGGCCTGGCCCCCCTCGGGGGTGGCGCTGGCGGCGCTGGTGGTGCTGGGCATGTCGCGCTGGCCCGGTGTCTTCATCGGGGCGTCGGCCATGGCGTTCACGTTCGGCGCGCCGCTCGGGGCCGCGCTCGGCGTGGGCACGGGGAGCACGCTGGCGGCGGCGCTCGGCGCGTGGCTGCTGCGGCGGCTGGACTTCGACCCGGGCCTGGCGCGCATCCGGGACGTCGTCGCGCTGTGCGCGGGCGCCGGGGCCTTGTGCCTGGGGGTGAGCGCCACGGTGGGCGCGTCGAGCCTGGTGCTGGGCGGGCAGCTTCACTGGGAGCTCCTGACGGCGGGCCTGCGCGTGTGGTGGGTGGGCGACCTCATGGGCGTGCTGGTGGTGGCGCCTCCGCTGATGTTGTTCCGTCGGTGGGAGTGGCCCCGGCGCTTCCCCGAGGCGGCCGCGCTGGCGGGCCTCACCGCGCTGCTGGGCGGTGCCATCTTCTTCATCCCCGACCTGCCGCACAGCGCGGCGCACGCGGCCAGCTTCCTCCTCTTCCCCATGTCCGCCTGGGCGGCGCTTCGCTTCGGTCCCCGGGGCGCGGCGGCGGCCACGCTGTGCATCGCCGCCGCGGCCATCGTGGGCACGGCGCGGGGCCAGGGGCCCTTCGCCACCAACGACCTGACGCGGGACCTGCTGGTGCTGCAGCTCTTCATCGCCGCGAACGCCGTCACCGGGCTGCTGCTGGCGGCGGTGAGCACGGAGCGCCAGCAAGCGGTGGGGCGGCTCCAACTGCTGGGCACCACGGTGCGCAGCGTCCACGAGGGCGTCCTCATCGCGGCGGTGGGCAGCGGGGGCGCGCTGCGCACCGTGTTCGTCAACGAGGCCCTGTGCACGTTGCTGGGGTACTCGCTGGAGGACCTGGTCGGCCAGGACCCGTGTCAACTCTACGGCGCGCAGGCGCCGGAGCTCCGGCGGCGTAGCCGGCAGTCACTGTTCGCCGGGGAGCCCGTGTGCGCGGAGGTGCAGCTGCTGCGCAAGGATGGGGGCCTCGTGTGGAGCGAGGTGTTGCTGTCCCCGGTGCGCGCCACGGGCCTGGACATCACCCACTTCGTGGCGACCCACCGTGACATCTCCACCACCAAGGAACTCCAGGCGCGGCTGGTGGCGGCCGAGCGTGTGGCCGCGGTGGGCACGCTGGCGGCTGGCGTGGGCCATGAAATCAACAACCCGCTGGCCTACCTGGTGCTGAACCTGGAGTCCGTCGAGCGCAACCTGATGCAGGGCGGGATGCCGGGCATGCGGGAGGCGATGTCCGGCGTGCGGGGAGCGCTGGAGGGCGCCGAGCGCATCCGCCTCATCGTCCGGGACCTGCAGGTGTTCAGCCGGCAGGGGAACCAGGACGGGGGAGCGGTGGACCTCAACGCGCTGGTGCCGCCCGCGGTGCGCATCATCAGCCATGCGCTGCGCCACCGCGCCCGGCTGGTGGAGGAGTTCGGTCCGGTGCCGCGCGTGTCGGGCAACGAGGCCCGGCTGGGGCAGGTGCTGCTCAACCTGCTGGTGAACGCGATGCAGTCCATTCCGGAGGGGAACCCCTCGCTGAACGAGGTGCGCGTGCGCACCAGCACGGATGGCTCGGGATGGGCCCGGGTGGACGTGGTGGACAGCGGCGTGGGGATTCCGGCCCACGTGCTGCCGCGCATCTTCGAGGCCTTCTACACCACCAAGACCACCGGTGAGGGCACGGGCCTGGGGCTCGCCATCTGCCAGCAGATTGTCCGCGCGCACGGAGGCGAGCTGGAGGTGCGCAGCGAGCCGGGCCGGGGCTCCGTCTTCAGCGTGTTGCTGCCACCCGCGCGTGTGCAGGTGCCCACGCCGCCCCGGCCGCTGCCTCGCGTCGGCGCCCCCCCAGCGGCCAGGGCGCGGCGCGGCCGGGTGCTGGTGGTGGATGACGAGCCTCGCCTGGCGCAGTCCATGAGGCTGCTGCTGGAGCCCTATCACGACGTCGTCACCACCACGCGCGGCGGCGAGGCCCTGGCGCTGGTGGACGCGGGGCACCGCTTCGACGTCATCCTGTGTGACTTGCAGATGCCGGAGACGGATGGCGCCGCCGTCTACCAGCACCTGTGTGCCCGCGCGCCGGACCAGGCCGCGCGGGTGGTGTTCATCTCCGGCGGGGCCTATACGCCGGAGTCACGCGCGTTCATCGACTCCGTGTCCGCTCGCGTGCTGGAGAAGCCCGTCCGCCCGGATGTGCTGATGGGCGCGGTGGACGCGGCCCTGGCGGAGTCGGCACCTCCCGAGGCGCCGGCAGGGGACGCGGCGGCGGAGGCCACCGTGGCCGCGCTGGGCGGCACGCGGCACTGAGTTGCGCCGCCGGGCGTGCGCAGCGGGTGCTCCCGCGCCGCTCGTCTCGCGGGTGCGGTCCGCGCGCTCACGCCGCCACGTCCACGCGCGAGAGCGCGTCACGGACGGCGGCACAGAGCGCGGCTCGCTCCGTGAACAGGGCGGAGACGTGCCCGGCGTCCACCCAGCGCAGCTCGCTCTGGGGCCAGTGCGCGTGCAGCGCGAGCGTCTCCTCGCCAGGGACGAAGCCGTCACCCCGGCACGCGAGCAGGACGGCCGCCTCGGGCTGCCGCGGGGGCGGGAAGCGTGTGAGGTTCGCGAGGTCGAAGATGCGCCCCAGCCGGTGCCGGGCCTGCTCCGCGTCGCCCCTTGGGCCGTCCAGCAGCGCGAAGGCGATGGACCAGGACAGCAGCCCCCGGGTGAAGACGGGCACGGGCGAAGCGCCCGCCGCCAGCGCCGCGACGGCGAGGGGCTCCGGGACGACCGCCGCCGTGAGCGCCGCCATGTACCCGCCCATGCTGTAGCCCGCGACGCCCAGGCGGGTCTGGCCAGCGCCGCGCAGCCACGTCAGCAGGGCGCGGGCTTCATCCACCATCCCCAGGTTCATCAACACGTGGTCGCTGACGGTGCGCAGCGCGCCGCCCTTCTGCCCCAGCGGACGGCGCAGGCCGTAGTAGGGGTTCTCCAGCAGGAACAGGTCGACGCCTTCCCGCGCGAGCGGCGCATAGAGGCGCTCGCGCAGGGAGAAGCCCTCCTCGCGGGATGCTGCGAGGACCACACAGGCCCCCCGTGGGCTGTCGCGCCCGGCGCTCAGCCACCGGACGTGGGCCGTCCGCGCCGCCTCGTCCAGCCGCGCCAGCGGGGAAGGGAAGGTGCCATCCCGGACCTGGAGGTCCCGCTGGCGCCGGGGCTCGCTCCAGACGGGGACGATGGGCGCGGGCGGGTGCTGGAAGGGCGCGGCCGTCACCACGTGCTCGAGGAACTGCTCGTCACCCCAGCCCTCCGAGAAGAGGCGGGCGCGGCGGGACAGGCCCGCGAAGAGGAAGTCCACCAGATGGGTGCGAGGCACCCGCGCATCCTACGGTCCGCCCATTGACTTCCAGGGTGATTTAATCGGAAGGGTGAATCCGTGGATTCGGTCTGGCGGCTGTGTTCCGCGGGACGACATCCAGCCCGGGGAGGTGCGGGCTCGCTGGTGGCATGGGCAGCGCCGCTTCCGGACGGACGCCGTCCACCTCGCCGGCCCGCAGGGGTGTGCGCTCGCGCGGGCCGCGGTGTCCGGTGAGAGGCGCACGTGCCCCACTGTCGCTGAGACGAGGCGTATCATTCCAGGGCCCGTCAGGAATGCAGCCGGGGGGCGCCGGGCTTATCAATTCGAGGTGCCCCCCATGAACGCTCAAGAACGCGTCGAGCGCGCCGCCAGCGCGCTGAAGGTCTTCCCTCTCCCGTCGGCGGTGCTGTTCCCCCACACTGTCATCCCGCTGCACATCTTCGAGCCGCGCTACCGGGCGCTCGTCCAGGACGCGCTGGCGGGGGACCGCGTCCTGGCGCTGTCCCAGCTGGAGCCGGGGTGGGAGGGCAACTACGGGGGCCGTCCGCCCATGCTGCCCCTGATGTGCGCGGGCGTCATCGCCTGGGACGAGCAGGTGGAGGAAGGGCGCTACAACATCCTGCTCCAGGGCGTGTGCCGCGTGCGCATGACGTCCGAGCTGGCGGCGGACAAGTCCTATCGCGAGGTGCGGGCGGAGGTGCTGCCGGACCTGCCGTACGAGGGCCCGGAGGAGGAGCAGCTGCGGCAGGCCGTCTTCGAGCTGGCCGGCCGTGTGCCGCCGTCCTTCGCGGAGAACCTGCTGCCGGTGGCCGCGCGGGCCCGCGGCGGCATGCTCGCGGACGTGGTCGCCTCCTCCGTCATTCCGGAGCCCGAGCGGCGGCAGGCGCTGCTGGCGGAGCTGGATGTGAGGCGGCGCCTGGAGGCCGTCCTGGAGGAGGTGGGGGCGCTCATCGGCAGGCTCCAGCCCCTGCGGCCCACGGGGCCGCTCAACTGACGCGGGTTGCGCTTGCCTTGCGCGGCGTGCCGCGCATTGCTGCGCCCCGGACGCGTCGTCGAAAGGGATGGGAGCAACCATGCGGCTCGTGAAGCTCGGGCTTGCCAGCGTGAACACCACCGTGGGGGCCTTCACGCGGAACACGGACAAGGCGCTGGCGCTGGCGGGGAGGATGGCGGCGGACGGCGTCACGGTCGGCGTCTTCCAGGAGCAGCTCATCGCGGGCTATCCGGCCGAGGACATGGTGCAGTGGCAGGGCTTCATGGACCGGCAGTGGCCGGAGCTGGAGCGCTTCGCGCGTGAGACGGCGTCGCTGCCCACCGTCTTCGTGGTGGGCGTGGGCATCGCGCACCACGGCCTGCGGCTCAACTGCGCGGCCGTCGTGGCCGGCGGGCGCATCCTGGGCCTCGTCCCGAAGGAGAAGCTGCCCACCTACAGCGTCTTCTACGAGGCGCGCACCTTCGGCCGGGGCCAGCCCGGCATGGCGGAGGTCCACCGGGGCGTGCCGCTGGGGGACTACCTGTTCCGCTTCGACTTCGGCGTGGTGGCGCCCGAGGTGTGCGAGGACATCTGGAGCGCGGACGGCCCCATGCGGCGGCGCACGTACTCCGGCGGAGAGCTGGTGGTGAACCTGTCCGCGTCGCCCTTCCGGCTGGGCTTCGTGGAGACGCGCCGCGAGCTCATCGCCACCCGCGCGGCGGACCACCAGTGCACCATCGCCTATTGCAACGCGGTGGGCAGCAACGACGGCCTCATCTTCGACGGTGGCGGCTTCATCAACCAGAACGGCCGCCACGTCCTGGAGACGCCGCGCTTCCAGGAAGGCTACGCGGCGGCGGTGGTGGACCTGGACCGCACCCTGCGCCTGCGCGGCGAGGCCACCACGTGGCGCGTGGACCGCGAGTCGTGGCTGACGGGCGGAGGCCGCGCCGTGCCCGTGCTGGACTGCACCGAGGGGGTGCGGACGCGGCGCGAGTCGCTGACGTACCCGGTGCCTGCCCACCGCAGCTTCTTCCTGCCGGCCCCGGACACGCGGCGCTCCGCGCGCGAGGCGCTGTGCGAGGACATCCTGGATGCGCTCTCGCTGGGCGTGGGCGACTACTTCGAGAAGACACGCGCCTTCAAGGTGCTGGGCATCGCGCTGTCGGGCGGCCGTGACTCGCTGCTGACGCTGCTCATCGCGCACCGCTACGCGAAGCGGGTGCGGCCGGAGAACCCGGGCTCGCTCATCCAGGCCTTCTACATGCCCAGCCGCTTCTCCAGTGACGCGACCCGCGACGCGGCGGAGACGATTGCCCGCGACCTGGGCGTGAGCTTCCAGGTGGTGTCCATCGACGAGGCCTTCGAGCGCGAGCGCGCCGTCGCCCAGGCGATGCTGGGCGGCGGGGACGTCACGCCCATCACCGAGCAGAACATCCAGGCCCGCCTGCGCGCCCAGCGCATGTGGAACTGGAGCAACTCCTGCGGCGGGCTCTTCCTGCAGACGGGCAACATGAGCGAGAAGTCCGTGGGCTACACCACCATCGGTGGGGACCTCATGGGCGCGGTCGCCGTCATCGCCAACGTCCCGAAGACGGTGGTGATGTACCTGCTCGACTACCTCCAGGACACCACCGGCTACGAGGGCATCCGCAAGGTGCTCGCCAAGCCCGCGGGGCCGGAGCTGGCGCACGACCAGGTGGGCGAGGACGAGCTGATGCCCTTCCCCATCCTCGACGCCTGCTTCTACCTGTACGGCGGCGAGAAGCTGACGCCCGCGGAAATCCTCCAGGCGCTCACCGCCATGTTCCCGGAGGTGGAGCCCGCACGGCTCGGCGGCTACGTGGAGAAGTTCGTCCGCCTCTTCCAGCAGTCCATCTACAAGTGGGTGCAGTCTCCGCTGTCGCTCCACATCGGCAACCTGGACCTGGACCGCGAGCGCGCGCTGCAACTGCCCGTCGTCACGGGCACGGAGTGGCTGCGCCCGGGGTAGCACGCCGCCGTCCGCTGCTCGCATCACAGGGGTGTGGGCTGCTCACCACGCCCGGTGGGCTGCCCCCCTGGCACTTACCCCCGAGGGCAAGTGCCGTTGCCACGCCTTGCCGGAAGTGGGGTGGGAAACAACCTTCATGTCTGCCACTCGACGATGGAGGCATGGATGAAAGCGAAAATTCTGGCAGGCGCCATGGCGGCGCTCATGTACGGAGGCGTGGCTGCTGCCGAAGACGGCGACTGCCCGCCCCCGCAGGCCAGCGCCAACCCGAGCACCCAGGGGATGGCGATGGCTCAGTCGCAGCAGGACAACCTGGGTGGGGATGATGCCCTCCAGGAGGACGACACCATCATCCTGGAGACGGAGCCCGTCCCCGGCATGTCCGGCCAGCAATCCCAGGGAAGCATGGGGACTGGCGGCAGCGGCCAGCAGGGCATGGACGGCTCGGCCATGGGCGGCAGCGGCCAGCAGGGCTCGTCCGCTCAGGGCGAAGTCTATATGAACATGCCCGTCCGCTGCCAGCCGGTGGGGGCGCAGGGCATGGGCGGCAGCGGGCAGCAGCCCATGACGCCGCCTTCCGCGGCGCCGAAGGGCATGCATGGCAACGAGCAGCCCGTGGTGCCGCCAGCGCCTCCGCTGGGCTCGGGTGGCAGTGGCCAGCCGTCCTCGGCGCCGGTGTACCCGGAGCCGGAGTCCCACTACGCGCCTGGCGCCACGGGGGGCAGCGGCATCGCCACCACGCCGCCACCGTCCAGCTACGAGCCCTCGTCCGAGCACGCCGAGCGTAAGCACCACAAGGAGAAGAAGGAGAAGAACAAGATCAAGGGCCTCTCCGTGATGGTGGGCGGCGGTGTGGAGGGTTACACCGGTGCCCTGGCCCCGCAGCTCAGCCCCGGCGCCACCGCGGGTGTGCGCGCGGCCGTCCAGCCGACCAGCGTGCTGGGCCTCGAGTTGGCGTACACCGGCGCGCTGAACAACGTCCGCAACGCGGAGACGGGCACGAGCGGTCCGGACCTCGTCCGCAACGGTGGTCAGGCCGTCCTCACGCTGGGCCTCGTGCCCACCGCGTGGCAGCCGTACCTGCTGGGCGGCATCGGCATCAACGACTACAACTTCCGGGGCGGTCAGTCCCTGGGGTACCGCGATGACACCGTGGGCAACGTGCCCGCGGGCGTGGGGCTGCGCGGCCACGTCGGCCACTTCACCGTGGACGCGCGCGCCAACTACAACTTCCTCTTCGACAAGGACTTCGCCCCGGGCATCGCACGCGGCGGCGAGGACTTCGGGGGAGGCGGCAGCTACCAGGGCACCGTCAGCGTCGGCGGGACCTTCTGACGGAAGACCCCTGGCCCCAGATGGTTCGAAGGTGGCGCGGGCCCGGTAGCGCGACGGGCCCGCGCCGCCGTGTTTTCAGGGGCGGCAACGGCGCGCCGGCCGCGCTAAGGTGCCGTCCTTCACGCGGTCAGAGGAGCGCTGGATGGGTTTGAACGTGGAAGACGTGAAGGTGGGCACCGGCGCCGAGGCGCTGGCCGGCAAGTCGGTCACCGTGCACTACGTGGGGACGCTGACCAGCGGCTCCAAGTTCGACAGCAGCCGGGACCGGGGGCAGGGCTTCACCTTCCGGCTGGGTGCCGGGCAGGTCATCGAGGGCTGGGACAAGGGCGTGGCCGGCATGAAGGTGGGCGGTGTGCGCAAGCTCACCATCCCGCCAGAGATGGGATATGGCGCGCGGGGCTTTCCTCCCGTTATTCCTCCCAACTCCACCTTGCTGTTCGAGGTGGAGCTCCTGGACGTTCGTTAAAAGCGAGGCCCTGCATGGCTGCGGTGGAAATCACCAAGGACAATTTCAAGGAGACGGTGTCCAAGGAAGGCATCGTCATCCTGGACTGGTGGGCGACGTGGTGTGGTCCATGCAGGACCTTTGCGCCCATCTTCGAGCAGACATCGGACAAGCACCCGGACATCGTCTTCGGAAAGATTGATACGGATGCCCAGCCGGAGCTGTCCGGCGCGTTCGAGATTCGCTCCATTCCGACGCTGATGGTCTTCCGGGACGGAATCCTCCTGTACGACCAGCCCGGCGCGATGCCGGCCGCCGCGCTGGAGGACCTCCTCAAGCAGGTGCGGGCCCTGGACATGGAGCAGGTGCGCAAGGAAGTCGCCGCCCGGCGGAACGAGACGCCGCAGGCCTGAGGTGGGCGGCCGAGGGGGCTGGCGGCTCGACTGCCGCCAGCCACCTCCGCGTCTCGGCGGGCGGCCCGTGACGTGGGCCGGAACGGGATGGCGGCGGGGTGTGTTGGGCAGAACGAAGCTCGCATCGGTCCGGCTCGAACCTGCCGGCCGGCGAGCACGTCGCTGTCTCTCGCACCAGGATTCGATGCCGCCTCCTCTTTTTCGAGACACGTCGGGTGAGGACACGCCATGCGCGCGCGTCCTCCTCGTGGACGACACCCCCGCCAATCTGCTGTCGCTGGAGGCCATCCTGGAGCCGCTCGGCCAGGACCTGGTGATGGCTCGCTCTGGTGAGGAGGCGCTGCGCGAGCTGCTGCGCGGTGAGTTCGCCTGCATCCTCATGGACGTGCAGATGCCAGGGCTGGATGGCCTGGAGACGGCGCGCCTCATCCGGGCCCGTGAGCGGACGCGCCACCTGCCCATCCTGTTCATCACCGCGCTCAGCCGCGAGGCGGCCTTCGTCACGCGAGGGTATGCGCAAGGCGCGGTGGACTACCTGCTCAAGCCCGTGGACCCGGACATCCTGCGCGCCAAGGTGCAGGTCTTCGTGGACCTGCACCGGCGCGGTGAGCAGGTGAAGCGGCAGGCCCTGGAGCTCGCCGAGCGGCGCCGGGCCGAGGAGGCGGCGCAGCGGGCAGCGGAGCTGGAGCAGCAGCTCATGGGCATCGTCGGTCATGACATCCGCACGCCCCTGTCCGTCGTGCTGGCCACGGCGAAGTCCCAGCTCACCAACCAGCACCTGGCCCCCGAGCAGCGGACGGCCTTCGAGCGCGTGGCGCGCAGTGGCGAGCGCATCCACCACATCGTGGACCTCCTCATGGACTTCACCCGCTCGCGGCTGGGCGGGGGCATCCCCGTGGACCCCCGGGCGGGTGACCTCAACGCGCTGTGCCGCGAGGTGGTGGACGAGCTGCACGTGGCCCGGGCGGGCCGCATCATCCGGTGTGACTTCTCGCGGGACAGCCTGCACGGTGTCTGGGACCTGGAGCGCATGGGGCAGGTGATGACCAACCTGCTGGACAACGCCCTGAAGTACAGCCCGGAGACCTCCGTCGTCCGCCTCTCCACCTGGGAGAAGCCGGATGCCGTCTACCTGGAGGTCCACAACGAGGGCGCGCCCATTCCCTCGTCGCTCCTGCCGCACCTGTTCGAGCCCTTCCGCCGGGGCGAGGACTCGCGCGGCCGGGCCAAGGCGAGCCTGGGACTGGGGCTCTTCATCGCCCGGGCCGTGGTCGAGGCGCACCGGGGGCGCCTGAGCGCGCGCTCGTCGGAAGCCGAGGGCACCCTCTTCCGCATCTGCCTGCCCCGCCGCGCGGATGCCCGGGCATCCGGCGGCTGCCTGGACGCGAAGGAGCGGGCGCCTGCATCGCTGACGGCGTGACGCCGCGTCACTTCACCACGGCGCAGACACCTCCGCCGTTGAGGTGCGCCTGGGGGCGACGACGCTCTGCTCCGCCTGTCAAAGCGCAGCGCGTGGACTTCGTGGTGGAGGTGCAGCCCACCGTTGGTTCGAGGGCGCGCACTTCGACCGCGTGACGCCGCGCGCTCAGCGCGAGCCCTGCGGAATGGGCGTGGCGCTGTGTCCCGCGCCACGCACCACCACCAGCCAGACGAGCGAGACGAGCAGCCAGCCAGCGCACAGCGCGCTCCAGCTCTGCGGCGCGGCGGACCGCGCCAGCCACCACGTCACCGCCGCTCCCATGGCGAGCACCCGCCCCAGCTCCAGCGGCAGGCTCCAGCGCCGCGACTCCAGCATCCCGCTCCACGCGGTGGCCATGGCCCAGAAGAGCAGGCTGAGCACCAGCTTCTGCCAGCCGGACAGCGGCGAGTCGTGGTGGCTGACCAGCAGCATGAAGGGCATCGCCGCCAGCAACTGGAACACGAGGTAGCCTCGGACGCCGGGCAGCTCGGTGGACTGGAACTTCAACTCCACGCCGTCCTTCTGCCACCCTGGGGAGGCGCGTGGGGGCAGGTCCGCGGGCCGCCAGCCGGTGGGCATCACCCAGATGCGCAGCCGGTCCCAGTGGCTCTGGGTGGCCACCGCGTCGCTGACGAGCTTCGCCCACGTCTGGAAGTTGATGACGGTCGGGTCCCAGGTGTTGGGCGGGGAGGTGAGGCCGTAGGAGCACGCCTCCTTCTCCTCTTCGAAGGTGCCGAAAAGCTTGTCCCAGATGATGAGGAAGCCCGCGTAGTTCTTGTCGATGTACGCGGCGTTGCGCGCGTGGTGCACGCGGTGGTGCGACGGCGTGTTGAGCCAGGACTCAATCCAGCGGGGCAGCTTGGGGATGACGCGCGTGTGGGGGATGAACTGGAGGACCAGGTGGAAGGCCACCATGGCCAGCACGGCCTCGGGCGGGAAACCCACCAGCACGAGGGGCCAGTAGAAGAGGAACGAGAAGAGGCGCTGCGTCACGCTCGCGCGCAGGGCCACCGCGTAGTTGAGCTCCTCGGTGGAGTGGTGAGGCGAGTGCGCGGCCCAGCCGATGTTGGTGCGATGCCCGAAGCGGTGGAACCAGTAGAAGAGGAAGTCCACGCCCAGGAAGAGGGCCACCAGTGACAGCGGCGACGTGGCGTCGAGCTTCCAGGGCGCGAACTGTCCGAGCTGGATGAAGAGCGGCAGCACCAGCAGCGCTACCGCCACGTTGACGCACTGGTTGAGCACCGCGGTGCCCATGCTCGCGATGGAGTCCTGGAAGGCGTAGTACCCGTTGCGCCGGATGACGCAGTACGCGAATTCACCCAGCGCCAGGACGATGACGAAGGGCGTGGCCAAGGCGTAGACGTTGATGCTCATGCCGCCGGTGTATGGCGCCTGGGCGGAGGCCGCCTTAACCTGGGTTAAGCCCCGAGGCACCTCCGCTTGAGATACCCGCAGCTCTTCGCGCACATCGCCACGCTCGCCCCGCTGCCCGAGAGCGAGTGGCTGAAGGCCGAGGCGCTGGCGAGGGAGCAATCGCTGGAGAAGCGGGCGCTCTTCTTGCGGCCCGGGGATGCGGCGGACCGCTTCGGGCTGGTGCTCCAGGGCGTCTTCCGCGCGGTGCGCGTGTCGGCCCGGGGTGAGGAGTCCGTCAAGGCCTTCCGCGCCGAGGGCGAGCTGGTGGGCGCCTATGCGGAGATGTTGCAGCGCTTGCCGTCCATGACGGCCATCGAGGCCCTCGAACCGAGCCGCGTGCTGGTGTTCCAGGCCCGGGACCTGGAGGCGCTGGAGGCCGGCCACGCCTGCTGGGCCCGGCTCGCCCGCCGGGTGGCGGAGCGGCACTACATCCTGAAGGAGCGCCGGGAGCAGGAGTTCCTCGACCTGTCCGCGGAGGAGCGCCTGGAGCGCTTCTGGCAGGAGCACGCCCACCTGCGAGGCCGGGTGCCGCAGCGTGACGTGGCGGCCTACCTGGGCATCACCGAGGTGGCCTTGAGCCGCATCGTGTCACGCCGCCGCAAGCGGGCGGAGTGAGGGCGGCGGCGCTGGTGCGGGAGCTGTCGCTGGAGGCCGTGCTGCGAAGCCATGGCGGCACTGTGGTGATGTCCATGCTGCGCACCTGGAGCCTCACCGCCAGGCATCGTCGTGGTCATCCTGATGACGCCCACGTTGATGCAGAGCCTGCACGTCATCTTCCGGTGCGATTCTCCGGGCTCTCCTTCTCGTACAACATGGCCTACGCCCCTCCTTTGCCGTGGGACAGAGCTCGGCTGTCCCCGTCAGGTCCCCATCTCAGGAATGCTCGCGAGGACCTGTCATCCAGGTCCATATGCAATCAAAATTCATTAATCGGATGGAGAGATTGCGTGCGCGCGGCAGTTCGAGCCTCGCCTCTGCATGGGTCTTGGGGGACCCTGTGCTTCTTGAGTTTCGGGCGAGTGGGTTGTCGGTCAGGAACCTCATCCACTAGGACCGTTGAACGCGCCGGGTTCGCGCGTGCGGCCGCCCCGAATGGCCGCCCCTCTCACGCCGAGGCCATTCCATGGGATTGCCGTCCTTCTTGCTGCGAGTGGTGGTGCTGGTCGTCCTGGCGGTTCCCACGCTGGCCCAGGCGGGTGCGTATCTGCGCGTGGTGAGTTGGAACCTGCGCCATGAGGGGTGGACCCCGGAGCAGACGTACCGCGAGGACGCGGAGCAGATCTGGCGGCAGTACGGCGCGAACAGCAACTCGAACAACGGCTGTGATCTGGTGTTCTTGCAGGAGGTGATGAACACCAGCGTGGTTCCGGCCCTCGTGGCGGAGCTCAACGCCGTCTCAGGAGTGACGTGGCGCTATGCGCAGACGCCGCTCATCGGGCGCTCGTCGTACAAGGAAATCTATGCGGTGCTGTACCGTGAGGACACGGTGTCCCTGCTGTCATCCAGTGTGTACAAGGACACCGGCGACACGTTCGAGCGCGAGCCGCAAATCGTCCGTGTCCGGCACACGCCCACGGGTGCGGACTACACGTTCCTCAACTGGCACACGGTCTGGGGCACCCCTGCGGACCGCGACGCCGAAGTGAAGCACATCGGCGCGGTGTTCAAGGCAGTGCAGGACGCGAGCTCCACCGACCAGGACGTCATCCTGCTGGGCGACCACAACATGGGCTGTACGACGTCGTCGTGGGCGAACCTGGTGGCACTGTCCCCTACGGTGGCTTGCAAGCTGGACGTGGCCACCACCCTCAACCTCAGCGGTGGCTACGTGAGCGCGTATGACCACTTCTGGATGCAGCCTGCCTACGTGACGGAGTTCTCGTCAGTGGGGCGCGACTACATCGCGGACACGCGCGACTTCGTCACCCGGCTGTCGGACCACGCGCCCATCTACCTGACCCTGTACTCGAACAACGACACGGATTGAGGCCCACGGGACAGGGCACGCGGTGGCCATGGGCCGCCGCGCTGATGTTGCTGCTGGCCGGTTTGGCTGCGTGGTGGCTGTGGCCGGTGCCCGCTGGCGTGCCCGGGGCCATGCCTGCGCCAGTCGTGCGTGCCGAGGATGCGGTGCCTGCGCAGGTGGAGGCTCCGCCGCCCGAGCCCGCGACGCAGGAAGGCTTGCGGTTGCGCGTGGTGCTCGAGGGCGGTCAGCCGTTCCAGGGCGAGGCGCGCGTGGGTGCGGCCTTCATCTCCGAGAGGGACCGTCTCGTCTGGGATGAAGCGAAGCGCGTGGGAGGTGAGGGCGCGGGGCCCGCGCGGCTGGAGGACCTGGCCAACGTCTCGGAGTGGCGGTCCGTGGAGGTGACGCCCTCGGCGACAGGTGGGGTGCTGGGGCCGATACCCGTGCCCCCGTCACCCCGGTATCAGGTCGTAGCCTGGGCGCCAGATGGCACCTTCTGGTGGGGAGACATCGTGCCGGAGGATGTGCCCACCTCGGGTGTCCTGGATGGGGGCGTGTTGTTCGCGCGGCGGCCTACTGGCGTGCGCGTGAGGCTGACAGGTGCCCGGCCCGAGCACGGCCCATACACCGTTCGCGTGGAGCGCACCGCTTCGTTGGACCCGCGAGACGCCGAGCACGCGAGCGCGGTGCTGCCAGTGGTGCGGCATGTGGCACCGGACGTCGCCTCGGCGCTGGCGGATGGAACGCCGTTGCCGCTGCCCGAGGGCGGGCCACTCATGCTGTTGCCGCTGCCCGCGGACCCCCACGTGCGATTGTGGCTGCGGAGCGCGGCGGGGCAGGAGGGCGGACCGGTGGAGGTGCCGCTGCGCGATGGCCGCGTCGAGTCCGTGGTGCTCGATGTGGACCGTCTCTTTCCTGGCGGCGTGCGTGGAACGGTGACGCTGCACGGAAGGCTGGTGCTGGAGGGGACCTCCGCGCCACCGGAGGGCCTGACGTTGCTGGGGCCGGATGGCCGGGCGCTGACGCTCGCGCAGGATGGATGTTTCGTCGCGCCGGGACTGCCATCATGGACACCGTCGCAGTTCGTTGCCGAAGTGGCATCACCGGCTTCTGGCCGGCCGGTAACGGTGGCGCGGCAGACGTTCGAGTTCATGCCCGAGCCCGGCGTGGCCGAGGCCCAGGTGTCATGGAACGTGACGGCGTACCGGTGGCTGGTCCTCCGCGTGGATGGCTTCCTGCGCGGGCAACTGGAGGAGGCGAGGCGAGCGCCCTATCCGGTGTTCGTGCTCCAGCGCTGGAGTGAGGGTGACGGATGGCGGACGCAAGCAGCGGATGCCTTCCTTCAGGAAGAAGGTGGGGTGGCGGTGTCCCTCCTGGAGCCAGGGAGATATCGCGTGCTGGTGGCGCTCTCGGCTCACGAGCACTACGTCAGCACAGTCGCGGAGGTGGGGGAGGATGGCGGGGAGCACGCGGTCTCTGTTCAAGTGGCCGCGGCGGGGCCCGCCTGCGAGGTGCTCGTGACGGCCGGAGGCGCCCCGGTGTACGGCGCACGTGTCATCGCCGGGGGCGAGGTGGCCTCCCTGCCGCCCGCGCGCGGGCTCACGGACGCGGAAGGTCGATGGCGGCTGGGGCGGGTCCGGACTCAGGCGCTGCACCTCGAAGTCGAGGCGGCCGGTCATGCGCCATGGTCCGGTGAGGCCGCGGAGTCTTGCCGGCGCGAAGGCTTGGTGCACGTGCAACTCTAGCTCTCGTGCCACCGTGTTCCTCCGGGGCCACTCCGAGGAGGTCCACGAGGTGATGTTCGAGGATGGGCAGTCAGTGGAGGCGCCATCGACCTTCTGCCTGGACGACGAATGGCCGAAGAGGAGCCGTGATGCCGCCGGCTCCCCTCGCTTCCTCGGACGCAGCGCGCGTCCACCCTCTCCCTCACGCGCTGGCCTTGTGCCGCGCCAGCTCCTCCGCGTAGAGGGTCCGCTCTTCTCGGACGGCCTTGGCCACGCTGGGCCGCTCGCGGAGGCGCGCGACGTATTCCATCAGCGCGGGCCACGTCTTCAGGTCCACGGGCGTCGCCACGGACCAGTTGAGCACCGTGAACAGGTAGGCGTCGGCGACGCTGAAGCGGTCGAGCAAGAACTCGCGGCCCGCCAGGTACTTCGCCAGATAGTCGAGCCGTGACGCCCCTTTCTCCAGCGCATAGGACTTCGCCCCTTCCGGGGCCTTCTTGTCGAGCAGCGGCACGAACAGGGCCTTGTGCAACTCCGTGCCGATAAAGCACAACCACTGCTGGAGGCGCTCGCGCTCTCGACTGTCCATGGGCGTAGGCGCGAGGTTCGCCGCTGGCCAGCGGTTGGCGATGTGCTGAAGGATGGCGGCGTTCTCGGTGAGGATTTCACCGTCATCCGTCTGCACCGTCGGGACGAGCCCCAGCGGATTGACCTTCCGGAAGTCCTGGCCGTCGCGCGTGAGCTGGGTCTTCGGGTCCACCTCGGTGAAGGTCGCCTCCACGCCGGCCTCATAGAGCGAGATTCGGGTCGCCATCGAGCAGGACAGGGGCGAGAAATAGAGCTGCATGACTTTGCCTCCGAGAAGTCCACGAGGTTCCCGCCGTGGGAACGCCAGGGACAATCTGCCCTTTCGGGGGATGCGTCCAACGCATCATTGGCATAGCCTCGATGCATGAATGACATGGCTCCGCCACCCGACACCCGCCTCGACCTCCGGCACTTTCGCGTGGTGGTGGCCCTGGCCTCGGCGGGAACCACGGCGCAGGCCGCGTCGCTGCTGCACCTCACGCAACCCGCGGTCAGCCGGGCCCTGCTCACGGCGGAGGACAGGCTCGGCGTGCGCCTCTTCGACCGCACGCCGCGTGGGCTCGTGCCCACCGAGGCAGGACGGCACCTCGTCGAGGGGGCCACGCGGCTGCTCGTCGAGTTGGGAGACCTGGAGCGCCGCGTCCTCACGCCAGCCACGGCCCCCATCCGCCTGCGGCTCGTGTGCGAGTGCTACACGGCCTACCACTGGCTCCCGTCGATGCTCGTGGACCTTCGCAGGAACCTGCCCGGGCTCGAGGTCGTCCTGGCGGTGGAGCACACGAAAGACCCGGTGCCTGCGTTAGAGGCCGGAGACATCGACGTCGCGCTCGTCACGACTGCGAGCGTGCCCCGGGCCACGCTCGAGACGCGTCGGCTCTTCAGCGACGAGATTGTCTTCGTCCTGTCGGCGTCGCATCCCCTGGCGGCCCGCAAGGCGCTCACACGGGAGGACCTCCGGGCCCACACGCTTTTGACCTCGCAGGCGCCGCCCGCCGAGGCGCGCTGGTTCATGTCCCACGTCTTTGGCCGGGAGCGGCCCCGGCTCCAGCTCGAGCGCCTTCCGCTCACCGAGGCACAGCTCGACATGGCCCGCGCCGGCCTGGGCATCGCGGTGCTCTCGGAGTGGATTGCAGGGCCCCACCTCGGCAAGGGAGACCTCATCGTGAAGCGGCTCGTCTCCGGGCCGCTTCAGCGCCCCTGGCGAATCGCCTGGCGGAGGCAGGCCGGCGACGCCGCCCTCCGTCTCGCCTCCGCGCTGGAGAGCCTCGCACCGCGCAGGCTGGCGATGGTCTGAAGCGGGCCCCTCGTCGGAGCGCGGTTGGCCGGTAACCGCTCACCAGGGCATGCCTCAAGCGGACCCAGAGCATCCTGGGCCGGAACCAAGCGCCGACATCTTCTTGACCGAAGGACGGCCGAGCCGACCGTGCTGGCTCCATGCCGTGCGTGGATGCAGCTCAGGCTGCGCCCACGCACGGCAGGAACGCGGCTCAGGCCGCGTTGGCGGTGATGGCCACGAGCTTCGCGTGGGCGGGCCTGGGCGCCGCGGTGGGCTCCACATCGTTGGCGGCGGAGGTATCCGTCTCGGCTACCTCCGAGGGGGCCAGCTCGGGCGCGCGACTCTTCCCGCCCAGCGCCTCCACCCAGCCCTCCAGCAGGTCCATCAGCGCGCTGCGCTGTTCTCCCTCCAGGGGCATCAGCAGCCGGGCCATGCGCTCCTGGACGACGGTATCCGCCTGCTCCGCGAGCGCGCGTCCCTTCTCGGTGAGTCGCACCCGCACTCGCCGCCGGTCATACCGCACGGAGCGCTCGCGCTGGACGAGCTGTGCGTCCTCCAGCCTGTCCAGCAGCCGGCTGAGCCGGGGCGGGGCGATGCCGCCCAGCCGCTCCGCGAGGACATTGACGGGAAGCAGGCTCTCGGCCTTCAGCCACCAGATGGTCTGGACCTCCATCGGGTCCAGCTCGGAGTGAGGTAGTGAACCGAGGGGGCTGTTCCAGGCGCCGCAGCGCGCTACATCGATGAGCAGGTTCTTCAGCCGCGCCACCTGCACGCGCACTTCCGCCGAGAGCTCGGACATTCCCGTTGCCTCCGTCTCTCGGGCGCCATGGCCCCACCAGTACGAGGGAGCCCTGAACGCCCGTCTCCAAGGGGGGCATGCGCCCCACCCGAGGCCATCAACGCGCAGGCACGGAAGGCATATCGGACCCACCCGGCGGAAAATCCCGGGTGGTGGATCAGCGCTCTGGGTGGGGGGCGTCAGGCGCCGCTGGCCTTCTTGCGCTGGGCCTTCGCCTTGGCATGCGCCTTGTCGAAGCCCTCGTAGAAGCGCACGGCCTGCTCGCCCACCATCTGGATGTGCTGGTTGTTGAAGTAGGCGGTGACGGGCGCGGCCACCAGCGGCATGGCCCGCCCCAGCGTCTGCATGCCGCCCTTCTCCAGCAGCATGGCGGCCAGCTTCCCCATCACCTTGGGCCCCGCGCGGTGCAGGGGGCCCAGGCCGTTGGCGTAGCCGAACAGGTCCAGCATCTCCCCCCGGGCCCGCTCCGTCTTGAGGTTCACCTTGTAGAGGGTGGCGACGTCCGTCAGCAGGATGATTTGCAGGTACGCCATGAAGAGCAGGTCGGCCGGCAGCGCCACCAGGCCGAACACCCCGCTGACCCCGCCGACCATGCTGGCGATGTTCTTCTTCTCGTCGACGATGCGCTGGGCCAGCTCCCGGGGAGGGGCCTGCGGGTAGCGCTTCTCCAAGGTGACGATGCGCACGCGCGAGCGCGCCACCTCTTGCAACACGATGTCCGACAGTCGCGCCGAGCCGAGCTTCTTCAGCTCCGCCGGAGTCATCCGCTTCATGAAGGCCAGCCGCTCGGCCACGCTGTCGTAGATTCCCATGCCCTAATAACCCCGCTCGGACAGGTACAGGTCCACCAGCGCGCCTTCCTCGTACCAGGCGTGCCGCATCTCCACGTTGAACCAGCGTGAGTCCGGCTTGGGCCCCCGCACCTCCAGCTTCACCTGGTTGGGCGAGGTGTCGATGATGGCCGCTCGTGCCTTGCATGCGGCGCCCGGCTCCTCGCCATAGCCACCCTCCATGCAGACTTCGTCGCCCACCGACAGGCGGCGCGTGTACTCCGTGGCGAGGTAGAGGGCGTCTTCACAGGAGGCGCGCGCCGCGGCGCTCCCCTGCGCCTCACACCGGTTCTTCAGCGGTGCCTTCACGATAGGGATGACTCCATAGAGCGGGTCATCGTTGTTCGGGTCCGGACGGAAGGCGCCCGTCCCCGTGCACCCCGAAACCACCAGTGCGAACGCGCACGCGCCCAGCGACGACCGCCTCATCGTATCGACTCCTCTGGAGCTCACAGCCCCATCGTTAAGGAAGGGGCGAGCATGGCAAAAGGCGTTCGATGGGGCAAAGCGCCCGGAGAGGGCTGGACGGGCAGCCGGACCTCAGGCCGAGCGGCGCTGCGGGCCGGGAATCTCCTTCGTCTGCCCGGGGACGATGCGGTTGTCCTTGTCCACGAACACCACGGTGGGCTTCCAGCCCGCCACCTCCGCCTCCTCCACTTCCGCGAAGGTGGCCAGGATGACCAGGTCGCCCGGCTGGTTCAGGTGCGCCGCCGCGCCGTTGATGCAGATGACGCCGCTGCCGGCCTCACCCTCCAGCGCGTAGGTCTCCAGCCGCGTGCCGCGGGTGATGTTCCAGACCGCGACCTTCTCGTTCTCCACGATGTCCGCGGCGCGCAGCAGGTCTCGGTCGATGGTGACGGACCCCTCGTAGTCCAGGTCTGCCTGGGTGACGGTGGCGCGGTGGATTTTGGACTTGAAGAGGATGCGGCGCATGTGTGTCTGGACCTTGGAAAGGCAGCAAGGACGCCCCACCGTAACGTCTGGGGCGCCCTGGGACAACCCTGTGTTCAGTCCCCTCTGCCCGCAGTGCAGGCAGGCGTCATTTAACGAAATTGACGAGCTGGCTGAGGCTGATGGGGACGCTCTGGGATTCCGAGGTCAGCTTGCCATCCAGGCGAACCTGCGCATTGCTGCCTGAGCGCAGGGCCAGGGCCGCGTTCGCCGCGCGGGCGAAGCTGATGGTGAGCGGCAGCGTGACCTGCTTCGTCCCGCTGCCGTCCAGCAGGCCCAGGTTGCCGGTGGAGAGCGTGCCCACATCTGAGCCCGCCACCTTCAGCGCGCCGGTGATGCCGGCCACCGGCAGCGGGAAGCTGTTGCGGTTGGTGATGGACAGGGGGAACTCCACGGTGGCGCCGGAGAGGGTGATGTCCTTGATGCGCGGCGCCTGGAAGGCAATGGTCGGGACCTTGGGGACCTCGAAGGTGCCCTCCTTCTCCAGCGGGAAGCTCAGCACGCCGATGGGCGTCTTCACGCCCAGCGAGCCCTGCGCCTTGAAGGCGGCCTTGTCCTTGTTGAGGAACGTCTCCAGTACCGGGACGATGTCCGCGAACTTCACGTTGGCGGGGAAGACGAGCTCGCTCCTGCCGTTGGCCTTGAGCGCGAGCCCGGAGCGCGGCTTGCCGGCCACCACCTGCTTGCCCTCCACGAAGAAGGCGTAGTCCACCTCGGCCAGGTTGAGCCCGAAGCCGTTGGGGTTGTTCAGCTCATAGACGAGGTTGATGGTGGCGTCGGAGAGGGAGACATCCGCGAGGCGGGCCGTCTTGAAGGAGAGGGTGGGCTTCTTGAATGCCCCCTTCAGCAGGTTCTGGAGGGCGGCGCAGCCACTGAGGGTGGTGAGGCCAAGGACAGCCAGGACGAGGAAGGCGCGTTTCATGGTGGGCATGGGCGTATCACCGGACGTCCCCTCTTCGCGCGGGATTCAATCCGCCTCCATCTGGGGTGGGTGGATGTACCGGGGCTGTGGTGGGGTGGTATGTGGCAGACCCCTCGTACCTGGCTGGAGGCGTCCTTGCCCGGGGTTCGTGCACACATCTCCTTCCATTTTCCTCCCTGGTGTTCCCTGGCGCTGGCGCTCCTGGCGGTGGCGACGACGGTGTCCTGTTCGCGGGCGGGGCAGGAGGGCTCGGGGCCGCGTGCGCTGACGTTGAAGCCCTGTCGGCTGGAGGGGCTGGCCACGCGGGCCCAGTGTGGGAGCTACGAGGTGTTCGAAGACCGGGCCGCGCGCTCGGGCCGCAAGCTGTCGCTGCGCGTGGTGGTGGTGCCGGCGCTGGCGGCGCAGCCGGAGCCAGACCCCCTGGTGCTGCTGGCGGGCGGGCCGGGGCAGGCGGCCTCGCGCGTGCCGGTGCTGATGGCGCTGGAGCGCTTCCGCCGCAAGCGCGACATCATCCTGGTGGACCAGCGCGGCACCGGGGACTCGAACCCGCTGGACTGCGAGACGGACCCGCCGGAAGCGGAGCTGTCCGCGCGGTTCAAGGAAGGCGGCGCGGCGGAGGCGCTGCGCAAGTGCCGCGAGGGTTGGGACGCGGACACGCGCCACTACACCACGCCCATCGCCATGGATGACCTGGACGAGGTGCGCGCGGCGCTGGGCTACGAGAAGCTCAACCTCTGGGGCGTGTCCTACGGGACGCGCGCGGCGCTCGTGTACATGCGCCAGTACCCGGAGCGCGTGCGCACCGCCATTCTGGACGGCGTGGCGCCCATGGGCCTGTACCTGCCGCTGTACGCCCCCCGCGACGCGCAGCAGGCGCTGGAGCGGCTGATGGCGAACTGCGAGGCGGACGCGGCGTGCTCGAAGGCATACCCGGACCTGCGGTCCCGGACGGAGGCGCTGCTGGAGACGCTGGAGGCCGCGCCCGCGCGTGTCCAGGTCGCGCATCCCCGCACCGGCGTGCCGGAGGAGGTCGTCCTCTCGCGCCGTGCCTTCATGGCGCAGCTCTTCTCCCAGCTCTACGCACCGGAGACGTCCTCCCTGGTGCCGTTGATGCTCGAGCGGGCCTCGCGGGGGGACTGGGCCCCCTTCGTCGCGCTCAGCACGGGCTCGGCGGACAGCATGCGGCGCCTGGTGAGCCAGGGCCTCTACTTCGCCGTCGTCTGCGCGGAGGACGCGCCCTTCTTCGACGCGGAGGCGGTGGAGCGCGAGTCGCGGGGGACGTGGTTCGGACCGGCCATGGGCCTGGAAATGCTCTCCGTCTGCGCGGACTGGCCGCGCGCCACCCTGCCCCCGGGCTACCGGGAGCCGGTGGTGTCGTCGGTGCCCACCCTGCTGCTGTCGGGCGAGCTGGACCCGGTGACGCCGCCCGTCTGGGCCGAGGAGGCCCGGCGCACGCTCTCCAACAGCCTGCACGTGGTGGTGCCCGGCGTGGGCCACAACACGTTGGGCGCGGACTGCGCGCGCACGCTGATGCTGGAGCTGCTGAACCGGGGGAGCGTGGAGGGGCTGTCGCCCGCGTGCGGCGCCAACCTCACCCGTCCCCCCTTCGTCACCTCCTTCGCCGGCCCGGTGCCCTGAGGAGCCGCCATGATTGAAGCCAGGAACCTGCACAAGCGCTTCGGCCCGAAGGTGACGGCGGTGGAGGATGTGTCCTTCACGGCGGAGGACGGCGTCATCACCGGCTTGCTGGGGCCCAACGGCGCGGGCAAGACGACGACGATGCGCATGCTCTACACGCTGGTGCGGCCGGACCGGGGCACCGCGCTGGTGGACGGCGTGGACGTGGTGCAGCGGCCCCAGGAGGCGCGGCGGGCGCTGGGCGTGCTGCCGGACGCGCGCGGCCTCTACCCGCGCCTCACGGCCCGCGAGCACGCGCGCTACTACGGCGAGCTGCACGGCCTGTCCGGCGCCGCGCTGGACAGGCGCGTGGACGAGCTGCTGGACCTGCTCGACATGCGGGACATCGCCGACCGGCGCACCGAGGGCTTCAGCCAGGGCGAGCGCGTGAAGGTGGCCATGGCGCGGGCGCTGGTGCACGGGCCGCGCAACGTGCTGCTGGACGAGCCCACCAACGGCCTGGACGTCATGAGCACCCGCGCGGTGCGCACGCTGCTGCGGCGCTTGAGGGACGAGGGCCGCTGCGTGGTGTTCTCCAGCCACGTCATGCAGGAAGTGGCCGCGCTGTGCGACCGCATCGTCGTGGTGGCGCATGGCAGGGTGGTGGCGGACGGCACGCCGGATGCGCTGCGCGCGAGCACCGGCAAGGACAGCCTGGAGGAGGCCTTCGTGGCCACCATCGGCACGGACCAGGGGTTGATGCAATGACGCGGCTGTCCTTCACCGTCTTCCGCAAGGAGCTGCGCGACCACATGCGGGACCGGCGCTCGCTGCTCACCGCGCTGATGTGGCCGCTGGTGGGCCCCGCCGTCTTCCTGGTGATGTTCAACATGCTGGCCTCCTGGTACCGGCAGGACCGGCCGCTGGAGCTGCCCGTGGTGGGGCGCGAGCATGCTCCCAGCCTGATGGCCTTCCTGGAGCGCTACGGGACGAAGCTGGAGGACGCACCGGAGGACTACGAGGAGCGCATCCGCGCGGGCTCGCTGGACGCGGTGCTGCTGGTGCCGGACGACTACGCGGAGTCGTACACCGCCGGGCGCACCGCCAAGGTCCAGCTCGTGGTGGACAGCTCGCGCCAGTCCGCGCGCCAGTCGGTGCTGCGCGCGCGGCGGCTGCTGGAGGAGTACTCCCTGATGCTCGGCACCCAGCGCCTCTATGCGCGGGGCATCGCGCCGGAGCTGGCCATCCCCGTGCGGGTGCAGGAGGCGGACCTGGCCACGCCCGAGCGCACCGCGGCGGGCATGCTCAACATGGTGCCGCTCTTCCTGGTCATCGCGGCCTTCGCGGGCGGCATGCAGGTGGCCAGCGACACCATGGCCGGTGAGCGCGAGCGCGGCTCGCTGGAGCCGCTGCTGCTCAACCCCGCCCCGCGCGGCGCGGTGGTGACGGGCAAGTGGCTGGCCACCGTGGCCATGGCCCTGGCGTCGGTGGTGATTACCCTGGCGGCCTACCTGCTGGTGGTGCGGCGCGTACCGCTGGAGGACCTGGGGGTGAAGGCCCGCTTCGACGCGCCGGCCGCGCTGGGCATGGCCGCCGCCGTGCTGCCGCTGACCCTGGCCGCCTCGGCCGTGCAGATGTGGGTGTCCACCTATGCACGCTCCTTCAAGGAGGCGCAGACGTACCTGTCCCTGCTGATGGTGGTGCCCATGCTGCCGGGCATGGTGCTGGCCCTGTCGCCGCTCCAGCCGAAGCTGTGGATGTTCGCCGTGCCCGTGCTGGGGCAGGAGCTGTTGGCGGGCGAGGTGATGCGGGGAGAGCCGCTGGGCGCGCTGCCCTTCCTCATCGCCGGCGCGTCCAGCGTCGGGCTCGCGCTGCTGGCGCTGATGGTCACCACGCGCTTGTTGACCCAGGAGCGCATCGTCTTCGGCCGGAGTTGACGAGCCACCGCACGCGGCCTCGTTGCGTTACGCTTCACACAACCTCCTGGGGGCCACTGTCGGCGGGTGGCACCTGGGCGGCGGCCTGTCATGACAGCCACGAGCTTTTGCCTTCCAATGGGGCCAGATGAAGCCAGAGCGAGAAGCCTTGTTCCCTCCCGCGCCCGCCTCCGTTGCCACCTCCGGCGGAGAGCCTCGATTCGGCACCTACCAGGGTGAGCTGCCCGAGGTGGACCTGCCCCGCCTGCAAGGGCAGTGGGCCCCCCGCCGCGCCACGCGGCTGCTCAAGCGCAAGCGCTGGCACTACACCTTCGCGGCCACGCCCGAGGTCGCCGCCCTCTTCGCGGTGGTGGACCTGGGCTACACGTCCAGCGCCTTCGCGGTGGCCCTGGACCTGCGCGAGCGCCGGCCGCTGTGTGACGTGAGCTTCCTGGGGACGCCGGGCCCCATGGTGGAGCTGGGCGACAAGCCTGGTCAGGGCCTCAAGGCCTCCTTCCGGACGCTTGGGGGACGGCTGTCGGTGCAGCGCGGCGAGGATGACGAGCGCTACCGGGTGTCTGTGGACGTCAGCCGGCTGCGCACCGGGAGCCTCCAGTCCTTCCAGTGGGAGGGCGACCTGATGGTGGCTGGAGGCCCGCCCGCCCTCACGGTGGTCGCGCCGGTGGCGGGTGACGGGCTGGTGAACGTCACCATGAAGAGCAACGGCCTGCTCACCTTCGGCAGCCTGGAGGCGGGTGGGAAGCGCTTCCGGCTGGACGGGGGCGTGGGCGGCATGGACTACACGCAGGGGTACCTGGCGCGGCACACCGCGTGGCGCTGGGCCTTCGCGGCGGGACGGCTCGCGGACGGCACGCCGGTGGGCATCAACCTCGTGGAGGGCTTCAACGAGGGCGCGGCCGAGGCCAACGAGAACGCGCTGTGGCTGGGCGACACGCTGTATCCGCTGGCGCGCGCCCGCTTCGAGTACGACGCGAAGGAGCTGATGGCGCCGTGGCGGTTGGTGACGGTGGATGGCGCGGTGGACCTGCGCTTCCAGCCCTTCCACGTGCACCGAGAGGAGCGGAACCTGCGCCTCGTCGTGAGCCACTTCGCGCAGCCGGTGGGCTTCTTCAACGGCACGGTGCGCGTGGGCAGCCGCACGCTGGAGCTGTCCGACGTCCCTGGCGTCACCGAGGACCAGGACATGCTGTGGTGAGGTGACGTGCCCGCGGGCGTCACGCGGGCTTCGCCGCGAGACGGCCCTCGCGAGGGGGCTGTTCCGTCTCCTGCAACGCGCCGTCGTCAGGGCGGCGGAACGGGGTAGACGAGCTCGGAGGTGAGCTGCCCCTCGGGAAGCGCGCGGGTGGTCCACTCCAGCGCGCCGTTCGCGTCCGCGCGTGCTTCCTCGGTCGTTGCGCCGACGGTGAGCGTCAGAGCGCTCGGGCCAGCCGAGGGCGTTCGGCGCAGCAGCAGCTCCACGGGGGCCAAGGGCTCTTGCTCCGGGCGGTAGACGTCGAGCACCACCTCTGCCGTCCCCTTCGCGAGCAGTTCGTCGCGCACGGCGGCGCGGAGATTCTCTTCGGTGGCAAGTCCTCGCTTCGACGTGAAGGTGCCCTTCAGGCTGCGGGACCCCAGGCGCCCTTCGGCGCGGTACGTCGTTCCGGGGGCGCCTGCCTTCGCACCCGCTGCGGCCTTGGGGGGCGGTTCGCGCCGGAGTGTCACCTGGAGCGTGAGGGCACCGTTCTCGGCGCAGGCGTGGCGCTGCTCCAACAGCTCGCCCGAGTCGTCCGTGATGGTGGTGACGGTGCGGTCCTCCGCGCGGGGGGCATTCGCGGCCCCTGGCAGCAGCAGGCTGGTGGTGACTTCCGAGCGTCGCGCACCACCGTCCAGACTCCGCTCGGTGCGCCAGTCGAAGCCCGCGAGCCGTCCATCCAGCTTCAGCACCCGGAGCTCCGCCATGGGCGCGGGCGCCCGAGGCGGGCCCGGTACCTGGAGCGTGGCGGCCAGTCCCGTCGTGACTCGCTGGAAGGTGCGCGCGTAGCCGGGCTCGTCATGCACGCAGAGCAGGGGCAGCTCGGGGCTCGCGCTCACCATCAGCTTCAGCCTGCCCGCGTTCGCGCTGCCGCCGGGCGCGGCCACTTCGTAGTCCATGTCCACGAACATCACCGGCGCGCCCGCGACCACCGAGACGTCCGAGGGCGCGAGGCTCCGCACCGTGGCGCCCTTGTGTCCCTGCACCGCCTTCGCCACCGCGAGCACCGCGCCCGCTGCGTCGATGGGGCGCTCGTACACGAAGCAGCTCAGCGGCGCCTCCGTTCCCAGGGGAATCTCCAGCCGCGTGGAGCCTTCGTGCCGCGTCAGCTTGGGCGCCGCCGCGGCTTCGACCTCGGCCGTGAAGATGCCCTCCGTGGACGTCACGCGCTGCTTGGGCAGCGGCGCCAGCTCGCGCGCGAAATGGCCGGACGGCGCGGGCGGTGCCGAGGGTGGCTTCGCGGGGGGCGGCGGTTGCGATACGGGCTGCTCTGGCCGGACCGTCGTCACGGACGGCCCGGCGCAGGCGGTGGCGAGGGACAGAACGATGGCGAGGCGCCGCATGGTGAAGTCCGGAGCGCGCGCTAGCCGGAGTGGGCGCGGCGTGACGCGACGATGTCGCGGAAGGAGCGGCTGCGCAGCTCCTCCAGCGTGAGGCCCGCGGCCAGCACCTCGTCCTCGGTGAGGGCGCCGCAGCTCAGCCCGCGCAGGAAGAAGTTGAGCAGCCCCTGGCCGGTGGCCGCGTCGTCGAAGACGTCGCCCACCAGCGTGGCCTGCGCGGCCTTCTCCATGAACGCCTGGAGCCTGCGCGAGGCCGCGTCCAGCCCGTCCAGGAAGAACGCGTACACCGCCGCGTAGCGCACGGGGAGCTGGCCCGGGTGCAAATCCCACCCCTGGTACCAGCCGCGCTCCAGCGAGTGCCGGATGTGCCGGTACGACACCTGCCAGGCGCGGTGGACCGCCTCCATGTTCTCCCGGCGCTCGGTGGGCAGCAGCGGCGCGTCCTGGCGCGCCCGGTGCGGGGGCACGGGCATGATGTTGGTGGCGCCATCCGCCAGCCGGATGCCCGTGCCCGCGAGCGACACCTGCACCCAGTCCCGCAGGAAGTCGCAGGCCGGGTGAAGCATCGTCTGGGCGTGCGCGCTGACGCCCAGCGCGGCGGTGTAGTCGTACACGCCCAGGTGGGCGCTGGTGCAGCGGCCCTGGCTCGCGGCCACCAGCGCGGGCAGGTGCAGCCGGCCCTGCGCGTCGAACAGGGCCTGCGGTGTCTCCACCATCAGCTCGATGCCCACCGTGCCCAGCGGCAGCCCGTAGCGCGACTCCAGCACCTCCAGGGCGCGGGCCAGCGTGGACACCTGCTCCGGCAGCGACACCTTGGGCAGCGTGACGACGAAGGAGGGCGGCAGCTTCCCGCCCGTGCGCTCCAGCAGCGTGGTCAGGAACAGGTCCAGCGTGCGCGTGGCGCGGTCGAACAGCTCCTCGGTGAAGGACTTCACCCGGATGCCGATGAAGGGCGGCAGCAGCCCCTCGGCCAGTCCGCGCGCCAGTGCCTCGGCGGCGGACACGGCGTGCCCGTCCTCCTCCGCGTCCGGGCGGTGCCCGTAGCCGTCCTCGAAGTCGATGCGCAGGTCCTCCACGGGCTCGCGTTCGAGCTTGGCCACCACGCGGGAGTAGACGCGCTGGGCGAAGCGGCCGCGCTGGGGCAGCCCCAGGCCGTGGGCCAGCACGGGGGCGTCCGGTGCGTACTCCTGGAGCGTGCCCAGCGCCAGCGTGCCCAGCTTCCGGGCCGTCTCCGCCCGGAAGAGGTGCGCGCCGCCGTACACCACGTGCACCGGCTGTCGCAGCGCCGACTCACCCGGGTAGGCGCGCTGGAGGGCCTCGTTGGCCTGGCGCAGGGCCTCTCGCGCGCCCGAGAGGCTCGCCAGCGTCAGCGTCGTCTTCACGGCTGCCGCTTCAACCACGCGGAGACCTCGGGCGCGCAGCGCTCACGCAGCGCCACGTCCTGGGACAGCCGCTCCAGGGTCTGCGCCGTGGCCTGCTGGGCCTCGGCGATGGGCTGGGCCCGGAGCAGGGCCTGCACCTGCTCCAGGTGCTGGCGCGTGCGCAGCATGCCCAGAGCCTCGACGATGCGGCGCAGCAGCATGGGGGCGCCGCCGGTGCGGGCCACCACGTCCTTCCACTGCGTGCGCATCTGCTCCCACCACGCATCGCGGCCGACGCGGTTGCCGAGCAGCCCCGCCACGAAGCTGGCCACGTCCTGGGTCTTCACCGTGTCCGTGTAGAGCAGCCCGCGCGCGCGCTCCGTGAGCTCCGGGGCCTCGAAGGCGGTGAGGGCCATGAGGTAGCGGCGCTGCGTGGCCGGGTCGGGCTCCGACGGAATCTTCTGGAGGAAGGTGTCGAAGAGCGCCGCGTCGCCCGCGCGCGCCACCATGCCCACGGCCGCGTCCAGCAGGTTGGGCTCCAGCGCGTCCCGCTCTCCCTTGAGCATGCGCGCCACGCGGGGCCGCGCCTCGTCGAGCGCATCCTTGCCGCGCGCCAGCCCGCCCACCGCGCGCACCAGCGCCGCGCGCCGCAGCTTCACCCGGTCCGCCTCGCCCGGCACGGGCTGCCAGCCCAGCTTCTTCAGGCCCGGCCCCAGCAGCTTCTCCACCCAGGCGCGGAAGCGCAGCTGCTCCTCGCCGTCCACCAGCCGGCCCTCGATGTAGGCCAGCCGTCCCACCAGCTCGTCCAGGACGGAGTCGTCCTCCTCGTCGCCGAAGCGGCCCGCCAGGTCCAGCAGGTCCGCCACCGACGCCTGGCCCGCGCGCACCAGCGCCCACTGGTCCGCCAGCAGGGAGATGCGCTCGGATGGCGCCAGCGCCTTCAGGTTCGCCGCCAGCCTGTCCAGGCCCGGCTTGTCGTAGGCCACCCGGTAGAAGCCGGTGGAGCCCGCGTTGGCGGTCAGCCACTTCACCTCGCCTTCGCCCTCCAGCTTCACCGCGGCCCGGGCGTCGCGCAGCAGCACGCGCTGCTCACGCACGCCGGTGCCGTCCTCGTAGCGCAGCACCACTGGCACCGGCCACGTCTCGCCGCTCTGTACGCCGGGCTCGGAGTAGAAGCGCCGCTGCGACAGCGACAGCTCGCGCCCCGCCAGCGTCGCCGTCACCAGCGGGAAGCCGCTCTGGCCCACCCACGCGGTGGCCAGCTCCTCCACCGGCTGCCCGGCGGCCTCGCCCAGCGCGTTCCACAAGTCCTCCTTCACCGTGTTGGCGCGCGCGTGCTTGCGCATGTACTGGCGGATGCCCTCGCGGAAGGGGCCTTCTCCGAGGAAGCCCTCGAACATCCGCAGCACCGCGCCGCCCTTCTCGTAGGTAATCGCGTCGAAGTTCTCACCGGCTTCGCCCGCGTTGCGCACCTCGCCGTGGATGGGGTGCGTGGACTTGAGCGCGTCCAGGTGCAGCGCGCTGGCGCGGTGCGCGTCGAAGTCCAGCCACATGCGCCACTCGGGGCGCCACTGGTCGACAATCTTGAAGGCCATCCACGTGGCGAAGGCCTCGTTCAGCCACAGGTCGTCCCACCACACCATGGTGACCCAGTTGCCGAACCACTGGTGCGCCAGCTCGTGCGTCACCACCTCCGCCACGCGCTTCTTCACCGACAGCGGCGCGGTGGCCGGGTCCAGCAGCAGCGCCACCTCGCGGTAGGTGATGAGTCCGGCGTTCTCCATGGCGCCGGCCTCGAAGTCGGGGATGCCCACCTGGTCCAGCTTGGTGAAGGCATACGGCAGCCCGAAGTAGTCCTGGAGCTTGGGCAGCACCGCCAGCGCCACGTCCTGTCCGAAGCGCGTCAGGTGCGCCTTCTCCGGCAGGGCCCAGGTCCGCACCGGAACGCCCTGCGCGTCCTGCGCGTCCGTGCCCACCAGCGGGCCCACCACCAGGGCGATGAGGTAGCTGCTGAGCACCTCCGTCTCCTGGAACGTCACCTCGCGCAGGGCGCCTGCCGGCGTGTCCTTCACCACCGGGCCGTTGCTCAGCACGGTGAGCCCCGGAGGCACGCGCACGGTGAGCGCCCAGCGCGCCTTGAAGGCGGGCTCGTCGAAGCAGGGGAAGAGCCGGCGCGCGTCGGCGGCCTCGAACTGGGTGGCCGCCACCTTGCCCGCCTGGTACAGGCCGCGCAGCCCTTCCGTGAAGTGCCCCGTCCACGCGATGTCGAGCGACGCGGGGCCGGTGGGCAGCGCTTCATCGAAGCGGAGCACCACCGTCTCGCTCGCCGGCATGGGCTGGATGGCCGCGGGCTTGCGCTGCTCGCTTCCGGCGCGGAACGTCACCGCGCCCAGGTCCAGGGCGATGGCGTGCAGGATGATTTCCTTCGCTGGCGCCGACAGCTCCAGGTCGAGCGTCTGCTGTCCGGAGAAGGACTTCGCGTCCAGGTCCAGGGTCAGCGTGGCCGCGTAGCGGCGGGGACGGATGGAGGTCGGCAGGCGGAAGTTCTTGTCTTCGGTCGGGTGCGCCATAGGGATGCGGAATCTAGCCTCCGCGCCGCCGCCTGCCTGGACTTATGTCGGGGGTGTCCGCCGTCACACCCTTGGCGGCCCCGGAACGCCGTTGCCTGGGCGGGCGGGGCACGAGCTGGTGGAAGAGGCTGGACTCCCGCTTGAAGAAACCTTCCGTGTGGAAGGAAGCGGGCAGCTCCAGCAGAAGAAAGTCCAGGTGGTGACACAGCTCGTGCAGCAGGGTGCGCAGGTAGGTGCGGAAGGCCACCACGCGCGCGTGCTTCGCGGTCCGCATCCAGAGCAGGATGCGCGGGCGGCGGCCGCGCTCCAGGGTGTACATGCCGTGCAGCTCGCCGGTGTCCGAGGACGGGCGGACCTCCAGCACCTCCACCTTCGCCGTCGCCACGTCGAGCCGCCCGCAGAGGGCATCGCTCAGCCGGGCGGTGGCCTGCTCGATGTCCGGTGGGTGGCCCTGGGTCAGGGCCTCACGCAGCTCGGCCACCAGGGGCTCCAGCGTCCGGGGCTCGCGCAGGCGCAGCGCGCGCACCGAGTCGCTCATCCGGTAGACGCGCTGCTGGGCGGGCGTGAGGATGTCGTAATAGGCGAAGGGCACGGGTGGACCTGGGTCCAGGACAGCTTCCCACCCGTGCCGGTCGCTGGCTACAGGCCGCCGGCCTCCAGGGCGCCCCCCAGCCCGGGGAAGGGCTTGGTGAGCAGGGCCTGGAAGACGATGTCTTCCAGGAGGATCCGCGCCGGAAGCTGGGGCAGGGTGAGGCCGGAGCGGACCACGGTGTTGCTGACGATGACCCAGACGCGCCGCCGGCCGATGGCGCGCTGGAGCGCCTGGGATTCGATTCGCACGGGGGTGCGGCTGTCGGGCGGGAAGTCACGCTCGGCGAGGATTTCCGCCGCCGTGTCGTAGTAGGCCGGCCGGTTGAGGTCCGTGTAGAGCCGCGGGTTGTCCGGCGTGGCGCTGCCGGTGAGGGACAGCCGCGCGGACGTGCGCAGGGTGAGCGTGGAGGACGGGTTGACCACGACGAGGCTGGCGGACACCTCGTTGACGATGATGTCCAGGTTCTGCGTGTTGACGGACTCCTCCGGCAGGTCGAGCGCTACCTCCGCGTAGACGGGCTCCAGCAGTGAGGTGACGGGCACCACCTGGTCGAAGGGCTCGGTCTGGATGGCGATTTCCGCCGAGCACGCGGACAGCAGCAGCACACAGGGGAGCAGCAGGGCGCGCATCATCATCGGAAGCTCCAGGACAGGTCGAGCACGGGAAGGACGGGGAGACGCTCTCCGGGAAGCGCGGGGTCGCTCATGTCCACGTAGGACGCGCCCAGCCCCAGGCCGAAGTGCTCTCCGCCGTAGCGGAGGCCGGCCGCGGCGCGCAGGGTGGCGCCGCCCTTCACGCGCACGCCGGCCTCACCCACCACGGACCAGTGGCCCGCGAAGTTGAAGGCCACGGCGCCGGTGAAGGAGAGGTAGTCCGACGTGTAGTGCCCATAGCGCGCCTCGCCTTGCACCAGCAGGCGGCCCAGCGCCAGGCCATAGACGCCGTAGAACGACGGGCCGGACAGCTCGGGTTCGAAGCGCTGGAGCGCCGGCGTGTCCGCCTCCGACGTCACGACGTCCGAGTAGACGGAGGCGCCCACGAAATGCGTGTAGCGCGCGCCCAGGACGAAGCGGTGGGGGCCGGCCGCCAGGGCCCACCGCAGCCCCAGATTGGGAGCCAGCAAGGCGTTGGCGTACAGCGACGTGTCCACCGCCAGCCCCGCGAACAGCGGCAGCGCCGTGCGCTGGAGGCCCAGCACGGGCGCGTCGATGGCCTCCGCCGCGTCCGTGGTCAGCAAGCGCGCGGTGTTGGTGCGCACGCCAGCCGCTTCGGCCGCGGCGAGGGAGGGGGAGAGCAGGGCAGCCAGGACACAGGCAGCAAGGGGAGGAGGTTTCAAGCCACGCGCTCCAGTCGGAGAGGGTGCGCCGCAGCTTAGGGCCACTCGCTTTTTTGCTGAGTGCCTGCCTGCTCACGCCGTGTGGACCCATTCACCCGGTATGGGGCACGCCGTCCGGGCCATGACAGAGGGTGTTCCCGTTTGCGGTCCACACCGCGCGGCACATACCTTCCTGTCGCGTGGAAGGGCTGGCATCACAGCGGGCTGCGATGGCCCTGGAGCCGCGGGAGCGGGTACTGGCGCTGCTGCGCCTGTACGGCTGGAACGCCACCTCGTTCCAGGTGCTCCAGCCGGGCTTCGACTACTGGTTCGACCCGGCAGGCGACGCGTGCGTGGCGTACGTGGACACGGGAAGGGCCTGGGTGGCCGCGGGGGCCCCCATCGCGCCGCCGGAGCGCCTGGCCGCGGTGGCGGAGGGCTTCCATGCGGCCGCGCGCGCGGAGGGCCGGCGCGTGTGTTTCTTCGCCACCGAGCCGCGCTTCCTGGCGCATGTGCCCATGGCGTCGCTGCCCATCGGCGAGCAGCCTGTCTGGGACCCGGGGCGTTGGGAAGAGGTCCTGCGCGGCAGCCGCAGCCTGCGGGAGCAGCTTCGCCGCGCGCGGGCGCGTGGTGTGACGGTACGCGAGGCGCCAACAGCGGAGCTGGAGGACGCGCGGCACCCCTCGCGCAAGGGCGTGGAGCGGCTGAAGGCGCGCTGGCTCGCCTCCCGCCGCATGGCGCCCATGGGCTTCCTGGTCCAGCTCCGGCCCCATGCCTTCGCGAGTGAGCGCCACGCCTTCGTGGCGGAGGTCAACGGCGAGGTGGTGGGCTTCCTCTCCGTCTCACCCGTGTACGCCCGCGACGGCTGGTTCCTTCAGGACCTGCTCAGAGACCCCGAGGCGCCCAACGGCACCGCGGAGACGCTGGTGGACCTGGCCATGCGAACCGCCGCCGCCGGAGGCCGGCGCTATGTGACGTTGGGGCTGGCGCCCCTCGCGGGGCCCGTGCGCCCCTGGCTGCGGCTGGCGCGTGCCTGTGGCCGTCCCCTCTTCGATTTCGAGGGCCTGCGTGCCTTCAAGGCGAAGTTCCGCCCCGACGCCTGGGTGCCCATCCACCTCTCCTATCCCGCACGGCGCGGCGGACTGGCGGCGGTGTACGACGCGCTGCGGGCCTTCGCGCAGGGAAGCCTGCTGCGCTTCGGCATCGCCACGCTGCTGCGGCGCCCGAGGCTGTTGGTGCATGCGCTGGCCGCGCTGCTCGTCCCGTGGACGGCACTGCTGGCGCTGCCCGCCACCGCGCGCTGGTTTCCCTCGGTCCAGGCGCAGTGGGCGTGGGTGCTGTTCGACGTGGGCCTCACGGCGGGCCTCTTCTCCCTGGTGCACCGCTGGAGGGATTCCCTGGCCACGGCGCTAGGGGGCCTGACGGCGGCGGATGCCTGCCTGACGTTCGCCCAGGCCGTCACCTACAACGTGCCGCTCGCCCGGAGCGCGCTGGACTGGGCCCTCATCGCCGTGGCCGTGCTCGCGCCAGCGACCGCGTCCGGGCTGCTCTTCGTCTCGCGAGACCTGCGCCTGCCCGGGCGCTAGTCATATCGACGCGCCGCTATCGAACTCCTCGTCCTCGGTGGGGACGGAGGCGCCGTGGCCGGGATGCAGGAACACCTCTCCATGGTCCACGCGCGCCACCAGGTGGAAGCTCACCATGAAGTCGCGGCTGGGCGGCCAGCCCTGCTCCAGCTCGAAGTGCGTGTCGCCGATATGCACCACCGTGCCGAGCCTCCTCCCGTGCTCGTCTCTCACGGCCATGCCCTCCCGCAGCTCACCCGGATCCCACATGACGCCCTCCTCGGTTTTCTTCCTCGGGGAAAGATGCGCTCGCCCGGGGTGTTTCGGCAGCCCACGCACGGCGTCCCTCCTTGCCCAAGGGGTGTGGACCTCGCCCGAGGGCAATGGCGTTTTCAGGAAAGAGCAGACCCAAGCCCCAGCGTCGTGGCTCCATCGCGGTGTGCAGGTGGGGAGGGGATGGGATGGGCCCGCTGTGTGGCGTTGCTCGGACGCTCGCAGCCTTGCTGCTCGCCCTGCCCGGGCAGGCCCAGCCCCCATGAAGGAGGCGGCTCCACCCGCCTGCCTCGCGCCTCTGGGGTGGTCGCGCTTCGTTCAGTGTCCCAGGCCGGGCACGGCGTCACGGGGCCGCTGGAAGAGCGACCGAGGCTCCCACAAGAAACGTGTGGCCTGTGCCACCCGCGGCAGGCCCAGCATCACCGCGAGCAGCAACCCGGCCAGGAGCAGGATGGCGACGCCCACCGTCCCGTGGAGGTGTGAGAACGCGCCGGCGGCTTCGCCTCCGCGCAAGACGAACCCGTGGAGGAGGAAGGGCACCAGGCTCCGCCCACCGAACCGAGTGAGCGCGCTCTCACCGCGGGGGCTGAGCGTGAAGAGCGCCCACGTCAGCGCCAGCGCGCCGCCCAGGAGCACCAGCCGCGCCGCCATGCCGGTGAGCGCGGTGGTCCCGAGCGGGGCATAGCCACTGCTCCCGTAAAGCCACTGAGGGGCGGGGGCTGGCAGAAGGCCCGTGGCCATCGCCCACACGGCGGCGCCAAGTCCTACGACGAGGACCGCCGCGAGCACCCCGTTCCGTGTGCGGTCCGGGGCGGGTGCCAGCAGCCACTCCCTGGGCATCAAGTGGCCCGCGACGAAGCAGGGGAGGAACACGAGCGTCCGCGACAGGCTGAACGGGTAGCCCACCCAGGGCAGCAGGCCCGCACCGAGCGACAGCGCCACGGCCCACACCAGCGGCCTCGGCAGGCGCAGGAGCAGCGGCAGCGACAGGCGCCAGCTCGCGAGGCTCAGCAGGAACCACAGCAGCCAGTACGGCTGCATCAGCCAGTGCAGGCTCCAGCCGCGCCCGAGCACCCACGCGTCGAAGGCGACATACAGCCCCTGGAACACGGCCAGCGGCGCGAGCAGCCCCCACGCGATGGCTCCCAGCGCCTTCGGGCCCGAGTCCGCGCGCGACAGATGGCCGGAGAGAAAGGCGAAGGCGGGGATGTGGAACAGGTACAGGCCCGAATAGAGCGCCCGTGCCAGCGGCTCGCGCCCCAGGAGTGGTTCGAGCGCATGCCCCATCACCACCAGGAGGATGAGGATGCCGCGCACGTTCTCGAACAGGGGGATGCGTCCGGCGGTCGCCACGCCTCACAGCGTAGTTCTGCCGGGTTGAGGGACTGCGTCGCCGCGGTGGGCAGCGCAGCTCACTGTATCGACTAGAGAACAGTGAGCTTGTCAGGCTCGACCTGCTGGATGGAGCGCGGGGCGCCCAGCGCGCACGCATGGACGCGCGCTGCGCGCTACTCGGGGCCCTGGAATCCCCCGGCCCGGAACGTGAGCACCAGCGTGTCCCGGTGCCCTGGCCCGTCCATCGGCTGGATGGGCGTGCTCTCGTGAATCACGCGGGCGTCATCGAGCAGCAGGGCGGACCAGGGCTCGGTCAGCGTGAAGCGCAGCCCGGTGGGACCGTCGGCCTCGAAGACGCGCGTCTCGCCGCCCTTGATGCCCTGGCGGCCCACGAGCACCACCACGACGAAGTCCACGCCGTCACGGTGCGCGCCCTCCGGCGTTGGCCGGCCGATGCCATCCGTGGTGTCGATGCGGAACTGGTGCGCCTCGACGTACCAGGGGCGCTCGCCCGCGAGGCGGGAGCAGCACGTGGCGAGGCCTTGAATCAACGTCGTCCAGGCGGGCTGTGACACGACGTCCGGCCGCACGGGCTCGAACCAGCGCTCGAGTCCGCCGTGGAGCGCGTTGTACTCCACCGGCTGCCAGTGGGCGCGGTGGGGCGCTTGCGTCACCGACGCGCCATCCACGATGAAGCACGAGTGGCGCCGCGAGCGGTAGCGGCCTCCGTCCCGGAGGAAGCCGTCCAGGGGCAGGTCGTTCCAGGAAGGCTCCAGCGCGTGCAGCGCGGAGGCGTCGACCCCGGCGAGCTCGCAGAGCCCGTCACGGCTGAGCACGGCGTAGCCACGGTCGCGCAGCGCCGTGGGGACTTCGGTCGCGGGGATGATGGGGGGCTGGAAGCTCATGGCGGTTGGACTCAGGGAGGGTTGTTCGCCGAGGGCACGGGGACTTGCTGCGCCAGCTTCAGGGCTTCGCGGAAGCGTCCCTCCCGCGCCGCCACGCACACGGTGTAGCCGTCCACGACGCCGCAGGTGACGCGGTCTTCCAGGCGCTGGAAGAGCGGCAGCTTCGCCGCGTCGACCACGTAGAGGGTGTCCTCCGCGAGGCGGCCGTGCTCGACGTCGTCGATGAGCGTGGCGCAGACCTGGGCCACGCGAGGCTCGTCGAGCCGGGCGGAGTAGCCGCTGTTGGTCGTCAGGCCCTGGCGGTAGGCGAGGTCGCCAAAGCGCACGTAGGTGTTCTCCGGGAAGGTGTTCTCCACGCAGGGCATCTGCGAGCCGTGGATGACGGGCGGCACCAGCGTGACGTACCGGTAGGACGTGTCGAGCTGTTCCCACGCTGTCGCCTGCAGCCGTGGCCAGGGCGCGCCCACGAACCGCGTCCGCGCCCACACGTCGGGAGCGTCCACGAGCTGGAGCGCCACCGCGCCCAGCAGCAGGGCCGTGGCCACGCCGGGCCGCTGCCGCCAGCGCCACAGGACGAGCGCGAGGATGCCCGTCAGCAGCAGGTAGTAGAGGGGCCAGACGAAGCGGCCCGACGCGCGGAAGGCTCCGAGCATCGGCATGACGGGCTCCATCAGCTTGCGCATGGTCAGCACCGTCCGGCCCGCCACCGTCATCGTCGACGAGAAGCCGAGCACGGCCATGGCGAGCGCCACCAGCACCAGGGGCAGCAGGGGCTTCACCCGGTTCCAGTCTCGCGGCATGCCACCCGACAGCCATCCGAGCAGCCCCGCGACCCCCAGGGCGAGCGCGCCCGTACCCAGGTAGCCGAAGCCCTCGTACTGGCCGGCGCCGGTGGGCAGCGCAGGCAACAGGCGGGACCAGCCCAGGGGGTTGATGAACGTGAGCAGGTCCGCGCTGTAGAAGCCGAAGCCGCTGGCGCCCGTGCTCACGCCCTGGCCCAGGTAGCCGAACGCGAAGAAGGGCAGGGCCACGGCGAGGCCCAGGCCCAGGGACACGCCACCGGTGGCGCCCCAGGACAGGTGTCCCTCCCTCCGCGCCTGGACGAGCAGCGCCACGCTGAGCGCGAAGACCATGACCGTCAGGTACGGGTGCGTCCCCGCGGCGAGCAGGTTGAGCAGCAGCGCCCACCGCAGCGAGCGGTGCGCGGCGCGGGCGTCTTCTCGCGGGCGCAGGTTCAGCCAGAGCATCGCGGTCAGCATCCAGTGCGCGCAGAGCGTGTCGTGCCCGGAGCGGAAGAGGAGCACCGGCGCCGTGACGAAGAACACCGCGCCCAGCACGCGCTGGAGCGGCTGGCGCGTGAAGACGCCCATCAGCTTCACGGCCATCCAGCCCTGGAGCGCCAGGCACAGCGCCAGCCAGGGCCCGACGAACTGGAAGTCCCGCGGCAGCCAGCGGGAGAACGGCTTGAGCACCAATGACACCCAGGGGTTGGCGTCGGAGAAGCCCACCGTCATGACGTGCGGGTGCATGAGGCTGGGCGTGCGGCCCAGGGGGAAGCCCCACGAAGCATCCCGGAAGTGGAGCCACCCGAGCACATGCTGCGCCGGGTCCCCCGCGCCCATCCAGTCCAGATGGGTTGGGTCGAGCGTCGGTCCGCCTCCCGCGGCGAGGAACCACAACACCCCGAGCGCCGCGCCCACCCACGGCAGCAGCTTCTCGCCCTTGTCGACGGGTCCTGTTGTCGCCACCTGCTTCGGCTCCTGGTGTTCACGCGCGAGGAGCTCGGCCGCTCCCAGGGACGTGTGTGCGGGACCCATACTCCCTCGCGGGGCATCACCGCCAGTCCCGATGCAATGCACTCACGAGGCCGGCGCCAATACCGAGGGAATGGGAGGGGGCCCGGTCTGTTGGTGGGCCACCTCGCGCATCGGGAGATGAGGACATGAGAAGGGCGTACGTGGCGTCGTTGCTGACCGGGCTGCTGACCACCTCCGCGGCGAAGGCGGAGGAGGCGCCCGACCCCTTCCTGTGGCTCGAAGAGGTCCAGGGTGCCCGGGCGCTCGAATGGGTCCAGGCCCAGAACGCGCGGACGCTCGCGGTGCTGGAGAAGGACCCGCGCTTCGAAACCTTCCACGCGGAGGCGCTCGAGATGCTCACCTCCACCGACCGGATTCCCACGCCGCGCTTCCGGGCGGGTGGGGTGGACAACTTCTGGCAGGACCGGAGCAACCCCCGCGGCGTGTGGCGGCACGCCTCGCTGGAGGGCTACGTGGGCGCCCGGACACCGTGGGAGACGGTGCTGGACGTGGACGCCCTGGCGAAGTCCGAGCAGGCCAACTGGATATGGAAGGGCAGCAACTGCCTGCCCCCGGCGGACCGGCAGTGTCTCGTCTCGCTGTCGAATGGTGGCAAGGACGCCGTCGAGCTGCGCGAGTTCGACGCCACGGCGAAGCGCTTCGTGGAAGGTGGCTTCCAGGTCCCCGAGGGGAAGCTGTCCGCCGCCTGGTTGGACGCGGACACGCTGCTGGTGGGGCGAGACTGGGGTGGGACGCTCACCGAGTCGGGCTATCCGTTCGTGCTCAAGCGCTGGACGCGAGGCACGCCGCTCGCGGAGGCGCGGGAAGCCTACCGGGGTGAGCGCACGGACGTCTCCGCGACGCCCATCCCCTTGCGGGACGCGGAGGGCGCGCTCCAGGCGGTGCTGGTCAACCGCGCGGTGACGTTCTTCGAGTCGGAGTTCTACCTGCTGGGGGACGCGGCGCCCGTCCGGCTCCCCTTCCCCCGGAAGGCCTCCATCCAGGCCTTCGTGGAGGGGCAGGTCATCTTCACCATCGAGGAGGACTGGGGCCGCTTCAAGCAGGGCGCGCTGCTGGCGTACCCGCTGGCGGCGCTGAAGGAGGACCCGGCGGCGGCGAAGCCCGCGCTCCTCTTCCAGCCCGGGCCGCGTCAGGCCATCGAGTCCGTGGCCGCCACGCGTGGCCGGGTGCTGGTGAGCCTGTACGAGGACGTGAAGGGCGCGCTGGATGTCTACACGCCGTCGAAGAACCGCTGGAGCCGCAAGCGTCTGGCGCTGCCGGGGAACGCCTCGGTGGCCATCACCGCGACGAGCGCATCGCATGACCGGCTCTTCGTGATGACGCAGGGGTTCCTCGAACCGACGTCGCTGTGGCTGGCGGATGCGAAGGCGGCGACGGTGAAGAAGGTGAAGTCGCTGCCCGCGCGCTTCGATGCCTCGAAGCTCCGGGTGGACCAGTACTGGACGCAGTCGAAGGACGGCACGCGGATTCCGTACTTCCTGGTGCGGCCGAAGGCGCGGAAGCTCGACGGCACCACGCCGACGCTGGTGTATGGCTACGGCGGCTTCCAGGTGTCCAAGCCGCCCGTCTACCTGCCGGAGGAGGGCAAGTTGTGGATGGAGCGCGGCGGCGCCTACGTCGTCGCCAACATCCGGGGCGGCGGCGAGTTCGGTCCCCGCTGGCACCAGACGGCCCTGCGCGAGCACCGCCAGCGCGCGTTCGACGACTTCGCGGCGGTGATGCGAGACCTCGTGCGGCGGAAGGTGACCTCGCCTCGCCGCATGGGCATCTACGGCCGCTCCAACGGCGGCGTGCTCACCAGCGTGGCGATGACGCAGCACCCGGAGCTGTTCAACGCGGCCGTCATCGAGAGCCCGCTCATCGACATGATGCGCTACCACAAGCTGCCGGCGGGCGCGTCCTGGGTGGGCGAGTACGGCAACCCCGAGGTGCCGGAGGACGCGGCGTTCATCTCGAAGTACTCCGCCTACCAGAACCTGCGCGAAGGCGTGCGCTACCCCATGCCGTACATCACCACGAACACGAAGGACGACCGCGTCCACCCGGGGCACGCGCGCAAGTTCGCGGCCCGGTTGGAGGCCATGGGGCTGCCGTACCTCTATTACGAGAACACCGACGGGGGGCACTCCAACGACGCCGACCCGCTGCTCAACGCGCGCCGGTGGGCGCTGCACCACGTCTACCTGACGCGGCAGTTGATGGACTGAGGGGCCCCGCGCGGATGCGCGTGGCCGCGCTCAGGGGCGCTGCTGGGCCAGCATCCAGGCGAACACCTTGGGCTCCTTGTAGACCCGGTCCCAGATGTAGTGGCCGCCATCATGGAAGAGGGTGAAGAGCACCGGGCGCGCAGGCTCCGCGCCCGTCGGGTCCGTGTTCGTCTGCCCATCAATCCACTCCCAGCTCCCGGTGCCGGGCCGGAAGAACGCCGTCTGCGCGCGGTTCGGGAAGGTATGGGTGTCCGTGACGCCGCCGGTTCCGCCCATCGCCTGGCCCAGGTAGGTGAACCAGTCGCGCGTCCCCGTGTACACGACCGCGTCATCGTTCACTGCGTGGGAGCCCCAGACGGGGAGGTTCGCCTGGACCATCCGCTGGGCATCCGCGGGGGTTGCTCCGAAGCCGCCGTTGCAGACCGGGATGATGGCCGCGAGCTTCGAGGGGAACAGCGAGGCGTAGTTGAAGGTCCCCGCGCCGCCCATGCTGAGGCCCGTCAGGTAGACGCGCTTCCTGTCCGCCTTGAGCTTCCCGAGGACGTGCTCGAAGAACGGGTCCAGGTGGTGCTGGGCCTCATACATGCTCCAGAAGCCATCCTTGGCCGTCTGGGGAGAGACGAGGATGAAGGGATAGTCCTTCCCCTCCCGGTCGATGTAGGCGTGAGGGCCCTCGTCACGGACCTTCTTCAACTCGCTGGTGCCGCCGTTGCCTTGCTGACCCATGCCGTGGAGGAAGAAGACGACGGGCCAGTTGGAGCCCGCCTCGTAGCCCGGGGGTAGGTAGACGACGTAGCCATAGCCGCCCGGCGTCGTGGCGGACTTGTAGACCTCCTGCGTGGTGCCACGGCCCGTGGACGCGGGCACCACGTGGACCTTCGTCCTGGCGCTGGCGGTGGCGCCGTCGTCATCCGTCACGGTCAGCTCGAACTCGTAGAGCCCCTGCGCCAGCCCGGAGGCGGTCGCGGAGAGCGTCGAGGCACCCGTGAGGACCGCGGTGCCGGGGCCGCCGACCTGGGTCCACTGCTGCGCCACGATGGCTCCGTCGCTGTCCGCCGCCGTGCCGGTGAGGGCCACGGTGGTGTTGGGTAGCACCACCGTCTGGTCGGCTCCCGCGGAGACCGTGGGCGGGAGGTTGGCCGGAGGCTCCCCCGTCACCGGTGAGCCGTAGATGACGACCTCGTTCATGCCCGCGTTGCGGCTCCGCGTGAGGTGGACGTACCGGGTGCGCTGGGCGACGGGCGCCATCCGCCAGGCTTCGAAGAGCGTCAGGTGGATGCTCGACACCGGCGTCCAGGCGCCGGGCGCGCCGAACTCGAAGTCGACGGTGCCTTCGCCATAGGTGTCGAAGACGCCCAGCTCCGTGATGTCGTACTGAGCGCCCAGGTCGATGATGAGCCCCATCGGGTAGGCGGCGTTGTCATAGATGACGTCACCCCACGTCGTGACCGGCTTGACTCCAGGCGCGGAGCGCGGGTCACCGATGAGCGCCTGCTCGTCGAAGAGGTTCTGGTACGGGCCCGCGACGGGCTTCGCGCCGTCGGGCTGCACCATGGCCGGGGTGAGGAGCAGCTTGGAGCTGGTGACGAGCGGCGCCGCCGCGCTGGCGGCGCCACTGGCATCCAGGGCCTCAGGGGCACCACACCCGGCAAGCATCGCGAGCGCGAGCATCGAGTGTTGGGTGTTGCGACGAGTTTGCATGGGAATTCCAGTGGCAACTGCGAGTGGGAGCCTCTACCGCGAGCAATGGCAATGTCATCGCGGAAATCTAGATTTACCTAGAGGTCGTAAATTGAAAAGCGTGGGCTCCACACCGCACTTCGAGGGGACGCCTCCCCACGTGGCACGGGGGCATCCCTGGCGGACGGTGGTGTCTGGCGAAGGCGCTCGTCACAATCCTTCCGCTCATTCCAGACGAAAGCTGCAAGCCCATGCGAACCCTCGCCCTTGGTGCCTCTCTGCTGCTGGTGGCCTGTGAGTCCTCGCCTTCGGATCCCCCGCCTGACGACCCGGCCACCCCGCACCGGGTGTCGCGCGTGGAGGCCGCCCAGGGGGTGGAGTTGGAGGTGCTCGACTATGGCGGTGAGGGACCGGCGCTGGTGTTCCTTGCGGGCATGGGCAACACCGCGCACATCTACGATGAGCTGGCGCTCGAGTTTCGCGCGACCCACCACGTCTATGCGCTCACGCGCAGGGGCTTCGGCGCCTCGGACTGGCCCGACACCGGCTATGACACCGCCACGCTGGGTAGGGACGTCCTGGGGCTGCTCGACGGGCTCGGTCTCGCGAGGGCGTCCTTCGCGGGCCACTCCCTCGCGGGAGATGAGCTGACGTGGCTGGCGCTCCATCATCCGGAGCGCGTGGACATGCTCGTCTACCTGGATGCCACCGACAGCCGGGGGGAGGTGGCTACGTTCCTGGAGGGCTCGCCGCTGCCGCCGCTGCCGTTCTCCGACCTGAGCGGGCTTCCCTCGCGTCAGGCCGTGGCGGAGCGGCTGGCGCAGGACCTGGGCGGGGGGCTTCCGGCGCACGAGGTGGAGCAGGCATACGTGTTCGATGCCACCACGGGCGCCTATGTGCGCGAGCGCCGCCACCCCGGGGCCACGGAGCGCTGTGTCCGGGACGCGGCCACCATGGACCTCACCCGCGTGCGGGGGCCCGTCCTGTCCCTGTCCGACGGTCAGGGCTTCTCCGGCTGGGTCGAGGGCCTGAGCGCGAACGAGGCGCTGCCCGGGGACTTCCGCGCGAAGGCCCGCGACTTCCTGCCCGCCCTCCGCCAGCACGAGGAGGACGTGGATGCCGGGCTGCGAAACCACCCCGGCTGGAGACACCTCCAGTTGGAGGGGGCGAGTCACTACGTCTGGCTCACGAACCGCGCCGAGGTCGTGGCGCGGATGCGCGACTTCTTCGACAGCACCGCCGCCGCGCGATAGCGGGGGCTCGTGCCGGGGGCGCGCGCATCCACTGCGCTGCATCGCCTCGGCCCGCGGGGCCTCCCGGAGCGCTCAGGGGTGGATGGCCACCTTGAAGACGCCGTCGCGGCGCTCCCCGAAGAGGGCGTAGGCCTCCTGGATGTCGTCGAGCTTGAACCGGTGGGTGATGAGCGGTGACAGGTCGACCCGCTTCTGCCGCACCACCTCCATGAGTCGCCGCATGCGCTCCTTTCCCCCGGGGCAGAGGGTGGTGACGATGCGGTGGTCGCCCAGTCCGGCGGAGAAGGCATCGTAGGGCAGCTGGAGCTTGCCCGAGTACACCCCCAGGCTGGAGAGCATGCCCGCGGGGCGGAGGCAGCGCAGCGCGCTCTCGAAGGTCTGCTGGGTGCCCAGGGCCTCGATGGCCACATCCGCGCCGCCGCCGGTGAGCCGCTTCACCTCGGCCACCACGTCCTGCTGGCGGTGGTCGAGCACCACGTCCACGCCCATCCGCTGCGCCATCTTCAGCCGGGACTCGTCGCCATCCACACCCACCACGAGCGACGCGCCCATCAGCCGCGCGCCGATGGAGGCGCACAGGCCGATGGGGCCCTGGGCGAAGACGACCACCGCGTCGCCGATGCGCACGCCGCCTGATTCCGCGCCGCTGAAGCCCGTGGAGGCGATGTCCGAGAGCAGGAGGACCTGCTCGTCCGACAGCTCGTCCGGGATGGGCGCCAGGTTGGCTTGCGCCGACGGAACCAGGATGTACTCGGCCTGGGCCCCGTTCTGGGTGTTTCCCATGCGCCAGCCTCCGAGCGCCTCCCACCCCTCGCCATGGCCGCATTGCGAGAGGTGCCCGGCCAGGCAGGCCCTGCATTGCCCGCATGGGGTGATGGCGCCCACGAGGACGCGCTGTCCCGGCCGGTAGCCCGTCACGCCGGGCCCCAGCTCCTCGATGACGCCGACCGGCTCGTGTCCGATGACGAGCCCCTCGCGGACCGGGTACTCGCCGCGGACGATGTGGAGGTCCGTTCCGCAGATGGTCGTCAGCGACATCCGGACGATGGCCTCACTGGCGCCCGCGCGTGGCCGCTCCACCTCCTCGATGCCGAAGCGATTCACGCCACGAAAGACATTGGCTCGCATGTGCTCCCCCAGGACACGTGGTTCGTCTCCGTGGAGTTTCGGCATGGTCCCCTGGTGCGTCACCCGCATCACGGGCGTGCAGTGCCCGCGTAGGGCGGCCCATGCTCCAGGCGCCCGCCGGCGCGCGGCGATGGCGGCCGGCGGCTCGGCCCCCTGGCTCCGGGCCCGGTGGATGGCGCCGCCCCGAGCGGTCCGCATCCTCCCCTCTGGACCGCGCCCATCCGGCGGGCGGCGGAGCCATCCGCGCCACCCGGCGCTTGCTTGAGGGAGCTCACACCATGGACGTCTCACCCAACACCGAGCAGCCTCGCGCACCCGCGCGCGCGGACGAGGCGAACGCGCCGCGCCTGTGCTGGTTCAGCGACCTCTCCCGCGAAGACGTGGGGCTGGCGGGAGGCAAGGGCGCGAACCTGGGGGAGATGACGCGCGCGGGGTTGCCCGTGCCGCCAGGCTTCGTCGTCACCGCCGCCGCGTTCCATGAGGCCATGGCCCCGGTGCGTGCCCGGCTGCGTGAGCTCTGGGGGCGCGTCGACCCGGATGACCCGGCGTCGCGGGCCCGTGTGACGGCGCAGCTCCGGGCGTGCGTGCGCGACGTCCCTGTGCCGGAGCGGCTCCGGGCGCGCGTCCTGGAGGCATATCACCAGCTCGGGGCGGGGCGGGCGGTGGCGGTGCGCTCCTCGGCGACCTCCGAGGACAACGAGGTCACCTCCTTCGCGGGCATGCACGAGTCCTTCACCAACGTGGTGGGGGACGCGGCGGTGATGGACGCGCTGCGCTCGTGTTGGGCCTCAGCCTATGGCGAGCGCGTGGTGGCCTACCGGAAGGCGGAGGGGCTCACCGAGGAGCCGGCCATCGCCGTGGTGATACAGGTCATGGTGGATTCGGCCCGCGCGGGCGTGATGTTCACCGCGGACCCCGCGTCGGGCGACACGGAGCGCATCGTCATCGAGGCGGCCTGGGGCCTGGGCGAGGTCGTGGTGGGCGGTCAGGTGGAGCCGGACACCTACAGCCTCCTCAAGAAGGGGCCACGCGTGTGCGAGGTCCGCGTCGGCGACAAGAGCTTCCGGTTGGGCCGGGACGCGGAAGGACGCCAGCGACGGGAGACGCTGAGCCCGGAGCAGGCCCAGCAGCGCGTGCTGAGTGATGTCACCGTGCTGGAGCTGGCGCGGCTGGGGCTGCGGGTGGAGCAACACTACGGCGCGCCGCAGGACATCGAGTGGGCCGAGGAGGGCGGCCGGCTGTTCCTGGTGCAGACGCGCCCCATCACCACGCTGGGACAACCCGCGAGGCCGGAAGGCGGCCGAGTGGAGGGCCCCACCGGAAGGACGCTGGTGCAGGGTCTGGGGGCATCTCCCGGCCTGGGCGCGGGGCGGGTGCGAATCCTGGAGTCGCCCGAGGAGGGCCGGCGGCTCCAGGCAGGGGAGGTGCTGGTGGCGTCGATGACGTCGCCGGACTGGGTCCCCACCATGCGGCGGGCGGCGGGCATCGTGACGGACCGTGGCGGCATGACGTGTCACGCCGCCATCGTCAGCCGTGAGCTGCACAAGCCCTGCGTGGTGGGCACGCGCACCGCCACCCGCACGCTCCGGGACGGCGAGGCGGTGACGGTGGATGGGACGACGGGCGAGGTACGGGAGGGCGAGGAGGCTGCCCGTGCACCGGCCGTGGACGCCGCCGCGCGCCCGCAGGGGGTGGAGAGCCCCGGGGTGCTCGCCACGCGGCTCTACGTCAACCTCGCCCTGCCGACGCAGGCCCGGGAGGCCGCGGCGCTGCCGGTGGACGGCGTGGGTCTGCTGCGCGCCGAGTTCATGCTCACCGAGGCCCTGGGCGGCGTGCACCCGCGCAAGCTGATTGCCGAGGGACGGAGCCGTGAGTTCGTGGACCGGATGTCGCGCGCGTTGCTCCAGACGACGCGCGCCTTCCAGCCGCGCCCCGTGGTGTACCGGACCACCGACTTCCGGACGAACGAGTTCCGGGGGCTGGAGGGGGGCGCCGACTACGAGCCCCAGGAGTCCAACCCGATGATTGGCTTCCGCGGCGCCTACCGCTACCTGCGCGAGCCCGACGTCTTCCGGCTGGAGTTGGAGGTGCTCGCGCGCGTCCGCGAGCAGACGCCCAACCTCCACGTGATGCTCCCGTTCGTGCGCACGCTCTGGGAGCTGGAGGCCTGCCTGGAGCTCATCGCCCGGAGCCCGCTGGGACGGCAGCGCGGCTTGAAGAAGTGGGTGATGGCGGAGGTGCCCTCCATCGTCTACCGCATCCGCGACTACGCGAGGTGTGGGATTGACGGTGTGTCCATCGGCTCGAATGACCTGACGCAGCTCATGCTGGGCGTGGACCGCGACTCGGAGTCCTGCGCGGAGCTGTTCGACGAGTCGGACGAGGCCGTGCTGGCCACCATCGGCGACATCATCCGGGCGTGCGAGGAGGCGGGGCTGACGTCCTCGCTGTGCGGCCAGGCCCCGTCCAACCGGCCGGACTTCGCGGAGCACCTGGTGCGGGCAGGGATTACGTCCATCTCCGTGGACCCGGCGGCGGTGCCCGCGGCGCGGCGGGTGATTGCGGCCGCGGAGCAGCGGCTGCTGCTGACCGCCATGCGGCGCGCTCCGCTCCAGGGATGCTAGGCCCGCCCGTGGTGCGGGGCGTCTCGCCGGGGCGGCGCCGCGCCGTGGAGTCGGTGCTTGTTCCAGAGCAGGTAGGGGAGGAGCGCCAGCGTGCGCAGCACCAGGTAGACGCACAAGAAGGGGAGCAGCCGCACGCCCTGGTCGCTGGCGCTCGCGACGGCGAGCGCGATGGACGGGTTGCCGAAGACGGCGGCGAGCGCGAGCGCCGTCTGGTCCCCGGGCCGGGGTCCTCCGGCGAGCTGCCCCAGCAGCGCGGACCCCAGCGTCATCACCAACATGCCCAGCAGCATCCAGCCATCCACGTCGCGCAGCCTGGGGCCGCTGATGACCAGCAGCGCGAGCACGGCACAGACGAACACGGCCTTGAACAGCCACAACATGGGCCGCAGCAGGCGCCTGGCCAGCTCGGGGCGCCAAGCGCGCAGCGTCCAGCCCGCGACGAGCGGCACCAGGAAGGGCATCACGACCCGCTCCAGCAGCCGGGCGGCGGGGGGCGCCCGGAACACGTCCGGGAAGAACGCGTCGAGCAGCCGGAGCGACAGGGGCAGGAACAGGACGGCGGCCAGCGACAGCGTGAGTGACAGCGCCACCGTGAGGCCCAGGTCTCCACGCTGCCGGTAGGCCGCCACGGCGACGCCGGGCATCCCCGGGCTGACGGCCATCAGCAGGACGAGTCCGCCGGCGAGGCGGGAGAGGGGGAGGACATGCACCACCGCGAGGGCGAGCAGCGGCACGCCCAGCAGGATGACGGGGAGCCCCCGCACATACGCCGGCAGCCGCACCGCGCGGCTCACGGCGCTCGCCTGCACCGCGAGGCCGAGGACGAAGCCCATGAGCACGACGAGGTGCTGCACCGCGAACCTGACTGCGTGCCGCACGCCCATCCCGGCGGCTCCCTCGATGCCCATGCGTGGAGGATGGGCACGCTGCGTCCCCGGGCGCAGGCGGGGGCGGCCAGCCGTGGGCGCGGTCCTCGCCGTGGCCGAGCGCGCCCGGGAGGCACGCCTCCGCTCGAAGTCAAGGGGGGCGCCCTCACCCGCCAGTGTGATGGCCGTCAGGGGCTCCTCCTCCTGAAATCCCTCCTGCGCCCGGCCTCCTCACCACCACCCGGGCCGGGGACCTCTCATGGACGCGAACCATCTGCTGGAGCTGGTCAAACGCTATCAGGACAACAAGGCGTTCATCTCCAACGAGGAGACCGCGAAGATCGCGCTGGTCGTCCCCTTCATCCGGAGCCTCGGCTATGACCCGAGCGTCCCGCGCGAGGTCCGCCTGGAGTACACGGCGGACTTCGTCCAGGGCGATGGGAAGAAGCTGCCGGACCGCATGGACTTCGCCATCTTCGACCAGACGGGCACCAAGCCGCTCATGGTCATCGAGACCAAGCCCCTGGGCACGGACCTCAAGGCGCGGGCCCAGCAGCTCGCGCGCTACCTGGCCCAGCTGCCGGAGCTCCACTTCGGCATCATCACCGACGGGTGCCACTACCTCTTCTTCGGGGACCTGGAGAACCCCAACGTCATGGACCCGGAGCCCTTCTTCACCTTCTCCCTGGAGGACACGAAGGCGGACTGGGCGAAGGTGGCGAAGTTCCTCTCCAAGTTCAGCCGGGACGCCTTCAACGCGACGACGCTGATTACGGACGCGGAGAACAGCCGCTACCGGCAGGGCATGATCGACAAGCTCGCGGCCGCCCTGAAGGCCCCCGGCGAGCACGAGGCCTTTCTCAGGTGGCTCACCGAGGACATCTACAAGGGCAAGCGGACGACGGCCGTCATGGAGCGGCTCGCCGACGTGGCGAAGGAGGCCATCGAGCCGACGCTGCTCCGTGTCATGGGCGACGACTTCCTGAACAAACTCAAGGAGCGCATCCAGCGGCTCAACGAGGGCGCGGAGCCGGCGACCGCGCAGGACGGCTCCACCGGGGGGAAGCCGGACGCTCCCAACAAGCCCTTCGAGGCGGAGGCCCGCGCCGCGCCCGAGGAGAAGGGCCGCGCCGCCGTGGAGACCACCGAGACGGAGCTGGAGTTCTTCCGCGTCGTGCGCGACATCTGCGTCAAGAATGGCCACGCCGCCGACGACATCCTCTTCCGGGATACGGCGAGCTACTTCAACGTGTCCTTCAAGCGGCCCACGAAGTGGTTCGCCCGCTTCTTCAGCAATGGCAAGCGCAAGAGCATCGTCACCTGGGTGCCTCCGGAGGAGGCCCGCGCCATTGCCTCGGGCTTCGAGGTGGAAGCGGCGCCCGCGGGCCTGGGGATGAGCCGCGTCTACATCGAGTCGGTGCCCCAGGTCTGGGCGCTGAAGGCGCTGATGACCCGGAGCCTGGAGCTGTCCACCACGGTCCGAGACGAGTCGGCGTCGCCGGAGCCCTCCGCCCCGGAGGAAGCGAAGCCCCCGCTCAAGGTCATCACCGGCTGACGTCCGCCGGCGACGGGAGGCAAGGCGCGCCTATTCGCGGATGAAGTCGCGTGGCTGCAAGGGCTCGGGCTGTGGCTCGCCCAGCGCCTCTTGCAGGTTCATCTTCACGGTGCGCGTCATCGCCAGCAGGGCGAGGTCATTGGGCTCGGTCCCGAACGGCTCCTCCAGCTCATCGCTCAGGCGGTCGAGCCCGCAGAAGGTATAGGCAATCATCGCCGCGAGCAGCGGCGGCTCCGGCCCACAGTCATGGGCTGGGGCGGAGCCGCGGGACCTCCAGGCTCCCCGAGCGGGAAGCGCTGGCGGTCAGGGGCGCACTTCAGTTCTGCGGTGAAACCCCACGTTCGTCTTGGGTGTGGTGGTCGCCGTCCCCAGGTATTTGCGCCAGGGGAACGTGAGCGCCAGCGCGACGCCCGACAGACCCACGATGGCGTAGATGAGACGGCTCAGCGCGCTCATCGCCGTCCGCGTCTCGCCCCCGAACAGCGCGTTCACGAGGTTCCAATTGAAGAAGCCAATCAGCCCCCAGTTGATGGCACCGATGATGGTCAGGATGGCCATCACCTTGGCGAACCCTCCACGGGTTCTTTCCGCTTCCACTCGTTCCATGGCTCGTATCCTTGGCTAGGTGTGTTCCACCCGGGCGGGTGGGTGATGCCTCCTGGATAAAGTGTTGCCTGGAAGTGCCCTGACCACTCCCACGGCGCTGATTGTCAGGCCTGGTGCTTCGGCCGCTCCACGGCGTGGCGGCCGGGCCGCGGGGACGCAGCCAGGCAGACGTGGGCGTGGCTGCACTGGTCCCTGGATGGTCAATGCCTGGGGCGCGCATGGTGAGGGTTTCGCGCCGGGAATGCGTTGTCATCTGAACGCTCCTGATTGCTGCTTGTGGAGCTGGAACGAATCGTGTCTTCTCGGGTCAACTCACTTCCGAGAGACGCACATGTCGAATGACAAGGTTTCGGCTCTGGCCCGGGAGGTTGGGGACGACTGGAAGCAGCACGCGTACTACGAAGAGGTCGAGCGCTACATGGCTTCGGCTTGGGAGGGCCTCATCTGGCCCTTCATCCAGGGCTGTGACTTCACTTCGGTCGTAGACCTCGCCGCCGGGCATGGCCGGAACACGGAGTATCTGCTGCCGCTCGCGCGCCGTCTCCATGTGGTGGACATCAACTCGGAGAACATCGACTACTGTCGCCGCCGCTTCGCGGGCCGCGATGCGAAGCTTTCCTTCATCGTCAACGATGGCTCCTCGCTGTCGGCGCTTCGAAGCGATTCAGTGACGCTCGTGTATTGCTTCGATGCCATGGTCCACTTCGACAGCGACGTGGTGCGAGCGTACTTGCGCGAGTTCGCCCGCATCCTCGAGCCAGACGCGCATGCCTTCATCCACCACTCCAACTACACCGCGAATCCTGGTGGGCGCTGGATGGACAATCCGAGCATCCGCAACTTCATGAGCAAGGAGCTCTTCGCGCACTACGCGCACAAGGAGGGGCTGTCGGTCGCGTCCCAGCGGGTGATTCAGTGGGGCGGCCGCCCGGCCCTGGATTGCCTGTCCCTGCTGCGAAAACCCAACGCGGGCGGCCCCCTCACGGGGCACTACACGCAGCGGGAAGGGATGCGCTTCGTGCTCGCGGGGCCCCATGAGGCCGCGAAGCTCAATCTTCTCAGGCCAGGCACCCTCACGGTGGACGCGCATGCCCATACGTGGTGTGGGCGGCTTGTCGTCCGGCAGGGAGAACAGGTCCTCGGCACGTTCGACTTGAACGAGGCGCAGACGCAAACGAAGGCCTGCACCGTCGAGTTCGAGGCGGGCGAGGTCGAGTTCCGTGCAGAGGACAGAGGCGATGGCCGCGCCGAGGTCTGGGTGAAGAACCTCGACATTCGTTGGCGAAAGGCATGACGCCGGCCCCAGGCTGGGCCCTGAAACGCGAAACGGCGCCGGCTCCGTGCAGACCTCGCGGAGGCGGCGCCGTGGACCTGCCGGCCCGAGCGGGGTGGCTCAGCCTGGCTGGCAGACCTGCCGGAGGATGTCGAGCGACTCCAGCGCCTTGCCCGCGCCAACCACCACGGCGGACAGCGGGTCCTCCGCGAGGAACACCGGCAGGCCCGTCTCCTCGCGCAGCAGCGTGTCCAGGTTCTTCAGCAGCGCGCCGCCGCCGGCCAGGACGATGCCGCGGTCGGCGATGTCGCCGGCGAGCTCGGGCGGGGTGCGCTCCAGCGTCAGCTTCACCGCCTCGACGATGCCGTTGACGGGCTCGGCCAGCGCGTCACGCACCTCGTCGCTGGAGACGGTCAGCGTGCGCGGCACACCGGCCACCAGGTCGCGACCCTTGATCTCCATGGTCATGACCTCGTCCGTCGGGTACGCGGTGCCGATGCCCATCTTGATGAGCTCCGCCGTCCGCTCGCCGATGAGCAGGTTGTACTTGCGCTTGACGTACTGGATGATGGCTTCGTCCAGCTTGTCGCCGCCGATGCGCACGCTCTTGGCGAACACGATGCCGGCGAGGCTGATGACCGCGACGTCGGACGTGCCGCCGCCGATGTCCACTATCATGTTGCCGCTGGGCTCCGTCACCGGGAGGCCCGCGCCAATGGCCGCCGCCATGGGCTGCTCGATGAGGTAGACCTCGCGGGCGCCCGCGTTGGCCGCGGCCTCGCGCACGGCGCGGCGCTCCACCTCGGTGATGCCGGAGGGGATGCCGATGATGATGCGCGGGTTGACCAGCGTCTTGCGGTTGTGCGCGCTCTGGATGAAGTAGCGCAGCATCGCGGCCGTGATTTCGAAGTCGGCGATGACGCCATCCTTCATCGGACGGATGGCCACGATGTTGCCCGGGGTGCGCCCGAGCATCTCCTTGGCTTCCTTACCCACCGCGAGGACCTTCTTGCCCCCGCGCGCGTCCTGCTGGACGGCCACCACCGAAGGCTCGTTGGAGACGATGCCCTGGCCGCGGATGTAGATGAGCGTGTTCGCCGTGCCGAGGTCGATGGCGAGGTCACGCGAGAAGAGGGTGTGAAGCCAGTCAAACATACGGGGGCGGGAACTTTCGGGGGGTCGGCGGAATTTCCCCGTCACAGCGGGGCAAGCGCGGGCCAAGGTACTACGCGACGCAGCACGGAGGAAGAAAAGCCGGTAGTAGTCTTCACATCCGCCTGGAGGGCAGTCGGCCAGCGGACGTGGCGCCCTCCTGGCTTTCAGGGAATGGGCGTGGGCTCGGACCGCGCGGCCTCGAAGCGCGTGGCCACCAGGCCCGCCTCCAGCGGCTTCTCCTCGGGGAGCGCCGCGGGTGGGAGCGTCCCCTGGGCCTCCGCGCCGCGGTACTCGGGCGTCTGGCGCAGCGCCTCGCCGGTGACGTGGAGCAGCGTATCACGCACGGGCTCGAACAGCAGGGCGGTAAGGTACCAGGCTGGAGCGTAATCCAGGCGGATGAGGCCGTGGACGCTCCACCTGTGCGGCGCGTAGTCCCACGGGCAGCGGCCGAGCAGGCGCTTGAGCAACCAGCCCGTGGTGTACTCCGCGCCGAAGATGAGGCCCGTGTAGGCCAGCGCCCGCAGCGGCCGGGGCAGGGGCTTGAGCCGGGCGGAGGCCTCCTCCAGCGCCAGGGCCGTCCCGCCGTAGATGGGGTGCATCCACAGATAGGTGCGGGCGGTGGCGTTGCGGTCCTTCTTCAGCGCCGCGCCCGCTCCGGTGAACAGCACCTCCAGCACCCATCCCACGCAGCCGTACACGAGGAATCTTGAAAGCACTTCGGAAAGCTAAGGCCGGCGGGGAGAAGGGGCACTCCCGCTCCGGGCGCGGGCCGCCCGCCTGCCGCGGCTGTGCCATGGCGGACGGAGGGCCTGTCCCCGGGTTGAAGGGCCCCGCCTGAGGTGGGCGGGGCCCGTCAGAGTCGCGTCAGCCGGGGATGCCGGCGGACCAGCGCTGCGTGAGGTACAGCTCGGCCAGCTGGGCCGGGGTGAGGTCGCGCTCCTCGCCCACGTGGGTCCGCTCGGTGGAGAGGCCCACCTCGCCGCCGCCCACGCCCGCGTGGACGCCCACGCCCAGGTCGCCCGAGACGGTCTGCTTGTCCTGGACGGTGGCCTTGACGTCGACCTTGCCATCGAGCTGCTTCAGCGCCTGGCCCACGTCGCCCTGGGCGATGCTGCCGAAGGCGCCGCTGGTGGCGATGTCCTGGATGTTGCCGCTGATCTCCGTCTTCACCTCGCGGCCCGCCGCGCCGCCCAGCCCCAGGGCGGACGCGGAGGCCTGCCGCGAGTCGGTCAGCGTCAGCTTGGCCTCGAGGGTGTCACGCGCGCTGGCGCCCACCTCGCGGGCGGTGCCCTTCGGGTCCCGGATGAAGTCGGTCGGGCTGAAGCCCTCGGGCAGCTCGACGCTCTGCTCCAGCTCCACCTTGAGCGCGCCGGACGCGCTCGCGGAGGCCTTGGTGGGCACGGACACGGAGTCACCCCCGCCGGTGGGGATGCCCACGCCCGCTGACGCACCGGCGTTGCCGTTGATTTCGAGGCTCTGCTTGAGGGTCAGCTTCTGGGGCTTGCCGCCCTCCATCTCGATGCGGGCCGTGGTGGCCTGGTTCACCCCGGCGCCCGCGCTGGCCCCGGCGCTGATGGCCTCGGGGAGCCCCTTCATGCCCAGCTCGGCGTTGATGCTCGCCTCGGAGCCCAGCTTGAACTCCACCGCGCTCATGTTCTCCGACAGGCCGGCGAGGTCCGACATCGGGTCGCCAAGGACCTGATTCACGCCCTGGCCCAGCAGGGGGTTGCTCGCGCTGGCGCCCGCGGCGGCGGTGGAGGCCGCGATGATGCGGGTGGCGCGCTTGGCCTCCTCGGCCGTGTCGAACTTGAACTCCACCGTGGCCCCGGCGGTGCCGAAGGCCTCGGCGCCCACGTCCGCGGCGCCCTTGGCGCCCACCTTGGCGGCGACGCCCGCGCCCACCTCGCCGGTGACGGACACCGTGTAGCCGCCGCCTTCCTCCTCGCTGCGGCTGACGCCCAGGGTGCCCTTGGCCTTGCCGGCCAGCGTCGCGCCGTTGGCCTCGGCGTAGAGGCTGATGGACGTGCTCTCACCCGGCTTGAGCTGGTCCACCTGCTTGTTGAGGTTGACGGCGTCGCCAATGGCCCGCGCGGTGTCCACCGGGTCCCGCACCACGTCGGCCGTGCCCTGGAGCACCCCGCCGATGATGTCGTTGCCGATGTCCTGCAAGGGCGTGTGCCCGGGCATGTCCTGGATGGCCTTGCCCGCCAGGTCCAGGCCGTCCGCGGCGATGTCCGTGGCCTTGTCGAGCACCGGGCCCGCCTTGTTCACCGTCTCCTGGATGACATTTCCCAGCCCCTTGGCGGTGGTGGCCGCCGCGGTGCGCCCGGCCTCGAAGACATCTCCGGCGGCGTTGCGCACGTCGCCCGCCGCGTCCTGCACCTTGTCCTTGGCGCCCTCGACGACGTTCTGGGTGGTGTGGACCACGCCGCTGGCGACCTGGCCGACCTTGTCCTTGGCGCCCTCGACCTTGTCCTTGGCGCCTTCGACCTTGTCCTTGGCGCCCTCGAAGACGTCACGGGCCCGCTCCTGGGCCGCCTTGGATGCCTTCTCCTTCGCCTGCTGCGCGGCCTCGGCCGCCTTGCGCGCGGCCTCCGCTGCCTTGCGCGCGGCCTCCTGCGCTGCACGCTTGGCCGCTTCCGCCGCACGCTTCGCCGCGGCCTCCGCCGCGCGCTTCGCCGCGTCCGCGGCACCACCAATCAATCGACCGATTCCCATGGGGGGTTCTTCTCCGGATCCGCACGGCCTCTCCGGGCCCGCGGGGGCGGGACACGGCGCGGCGCGCGCTTCAGGGGTGTGGAGCCGGGCGGGGCCTCGCGGCGAGCCGCCCGGACCCTCGATCGCATCCGTCGCGAAAGCTGGCACGGATGCTCCCTGCCCCCTGGAAGGAGCGGGCAGGCGAGGGGCTGCATGAATTCTCAGGGAATGAGGCAAAAGAGTTTCGTCGGCGCGGAAGAAAGCAGGCCGACGAGCCCTGGATTGGCGCTTTTCCGGTGAAGGGGAGCGCTTTACTGGTGTGCACCCCGCGTAATACAGGAGAAGCGGATGCGCCCCGCCGCCCCGACAACCTCGCTGTCCCCAGCCAGGCGGCGCGCGCACGGGCTCCTGTGGGGCGTGGCGCTGGGCACGGTGCTTGCTTCGGTGTCGTGGATCAGCGCCTTCTGGCTGGTGGAGGCCCCCGAGGTGGCCGCGGCGCTCCGTTCCGGCGACATCGGCACCCACCTGGCCGGTGACGGTGTGGCCTTCGCGGGCCAGCGTCCCCCGCAGTGGCGCTGCGCGCGCCTGGCCGGCGTCGGCATCGACACCTGGGCGCTGCTGTCGGGCGCCGCGGGCGGGGGCATGACGAAGCCGCCCCTGGTCCGTGGGAGCCGCGAGCCCTCCATGACGGGGTTCCAGGAGGCCCACCGCCAGGCTCGAGAACGGCAGCGGGCCGTTGCCACCAACACCGTCCGGTTGCTGCGCTCCGCGGCCCTGGTGGTGGTGGGCGGTGACGCCGGTAATCGTCCGAAGCTCGTCACCCAGTCGTTGCGTGGTCCACCTGCGCGCGCCTGAAGACGGTGCTCCGATGCGGCCCGGCGGGTGACGCGCCTGCCCCGTCCGCTTCATCCCGCACGACGCGCGGCCCGCGGCCTGCTTCCGGACCGGTCCGCCCTTCATCCCATTCGTAGCAGCGTTCTTTCGAGGTGTACCGATGCATGGAGCCCACGAGGTCCTCCAAGCCATTGCCGTCGTCCTGTGCGTCGCGGCCGTGACGACGGTCCTCTTCCAGAAGCTTCGCCAGCCCGTGGTGCTGGGCTACATCCTGGCCGGCCTCGTCGTCGGCCCGTACGTGCCCATTCCGCTCGTCGCCAACCCGGAGGTGGTGACGACGCTGTCCGAGCTGGGCGTCATCCTGCTGATGTTCTCGCTGGGGCTGGAGTTCAGCCTCCGCAAGCTGTTCGCCGTGGGGCCCACGGCGGGCGTCACCGCCGTCATCCAGTGCAGCATCATGATCTGGCTGGGCTTCGTGGTGGGGCGCGCTTTCGGGTGGACCACCCTGGAGAGCCTCTTCACTGGGGCGCTCATCTCCGTGTCCAGCACCACCATCATCGCCAAGGCCTTCGACGAGCAGAACATCCGGGGCCGGCTGCGGGAGCTGGTGGTGGGCGTGCTCATCGTCGAGGACCTCATCGCCGTCCTCCTGATGGCGACGCTGACGGCCATCTCCTCCGGCACCGGCCTGTCGCTGGGCGAGCTGTCGCTGACCACGGGCCGCCTGGTGGCGTTCCTCGTCGGGCTGGTGGTGGTGGGGCTGTTCATCATCCCCCGCGCGGTGCGCTACGTGGTGAAGCTCAACCGGCCGGAGACGACGCTGGTGGCCAGCGTGGGCATCTGCTTCGCGGTGGCGCTGCTGGCGCAGGCCTTCGGTTACTCGGTGGCGCTGGGCGCCTTCCTGGCGGGCTCGCTGGTGGCTGAGTCCGGTGAAGAGAAGGCGGTGGAGCACCTGGTGCAGCCGGTGAAGGACATCTTCGCCTCCATCTTCTTCGTGTCCGTGGGCATGCTCATCAACCCGGTGCTCATCAAGGAGCACTGGGTGGCCATCGTGGTGCTCACGGCCGTGGTCATCATCGGCAAGCTCTTCAGCGTGACGCTGGGCGCGTTCCTCACGGGACACAGCACCCGGACCTCCGTGCAGGCAGGCATGAGCCTGGCGCAGATTGGCGAGTTCTCCTTCATCATCGCGGGCCTGGGCCTGGCGCTGAAGGCCACGGGCGACTTCATCTACCCGGTGGCGGTGGCCGTCTCCGCCATCACCACGCTCACCACGCCCCTGTTGATTCGCGTGTCGGGGCCGGTGGCCAGCTACGTGGACCGCAAGCTGCCCAAGCCGCTGCAGACGTTCGTGACGCTGTACGGCACCTGGGTGGAGAAGCTGCGCGATGCGCCCCGGCGCCAGACGTTCGGGGCCTCGGTGCGGCGGCTGGCGCGGTTGATGGTGCTGGACGCCGTGCTGCTCATCGTCCTGGTGATTGGCACGTCGCTGACGACAGGCAAGCTGGCCGCCTTCATCGAGGCGAGGCTGGGGATTGATGCGCAGCTGGCCCGGTACATCATCCTGGGCGCGGCCATGCTGCTCTCCATCCCCTTCCTGGTGGGTGTGGTGCAGGTGGCGCGGAAGCTGGGCGAGGAGCTGGCGGAAGCGGCGCTGCCGGGACGGAAGGACGGGCGGGTGGACCTGGCGGCGGCGCCCCGGCGCGTGCTGCTGGTGACGCTCCAGCTGTGCATCATCCTGCTGGTGAGCGTGCCGGTGGTGGCAATCACCCAGCCGTTCCTCCGGGGCGCGATGGGGCCCCTCGTCGTGCTGGCCCTGATTGGCGCGCTGGGCGTGACGTTCTGGCGCGGCGCCACGAACCTGCACGGCCACGTCCGCGCGGGCGCGCAGGTCATCGTGGAGGCGCTGGCGGCGCAGTCCCACTCGCGGGAGCCGGGCGCCGACGAGCACGCGCTGGACCACGTCTCCCAGGTGCTGCCCGGCCTTGGTGAGCCCGTGCCCGTCCGGCTGGAGGCGTCGAGCCCCGTGGCGGGCAAGACGCTGGCGGAGGTGAACCTTCGCGGGCTCACGGGCGCGACGGTGCTGGCCATCCGGCGCGGGGACGCGAGCGTGTCCGTCCCCTCGGCGCAGGAGGTGCTCCAGCCAGGGGATGTGCTGGCGCTGGCGGGGACGCAGGACGCGGTGGAGGCGGCGAAGAGCCTGCTCACCGGCGCGCCGCCGCCCACCGTGGGCGCGGAGCCGACGGGCGCCCAGGTGTGACGGGAGGCGGGGCGGCCCTCTCGCGGCCCCAGTGCCTACCGCTTCACGCTGTACTTGGCGATGGCGTAGAGGGCGCGGACGCCGTCCTTCCAGCCAATCTTCTTGCCCTCTTCGTAGGTGCGCCCGTGGTAGCTGATGGGCACCTCGAAGACGCGCCAGCGGCCCCGGGCCACCTTGGCGGTGATTTCCGGCTCGAAGCCGAAGCGGTCCTCCTCCACCTTCAGGGAGCGCAGCACCTCGGCGCGGAAGGCCTTGTAGCAGGTCTCCATGTCCGTGAGGTTCAGGCCGCTCGTCATGTTGGAGAGCGTGGTGAGGGCGTTGTTCAGCACCGTGTGCCAGTAATAGAGGACGCGCCGGGGCGTGCCGGTGAAGCGGCTTCCGAAGACGACGTCCGCGTTCCCGTCGAGGATGGGCTGGATGACCTTGGGGATGTCGCGCGGGTCGTATTCCAGGTCCGCGTCCTGCACGATGACGATGTCGCCCGTGGCCTCGGCGAAGCCGCGCCGCAGCGCCGCGCCCTTGCCCTGGTTCGTCTCCTGGAAGAGGACGCGCACCTCGTTGCGGTTGCGCGCCGTGCCGCCCAGCATCGCCAGCCCCTGCTCCTGGAGCTGACGCAGGAGCTCGCGGCTGCCGTCCTTCGAGCAGTCATCGACGAGGACGAGTTCCTTGGGGAAGTCGACGGCGATGCAGCGCCGCAGCAACTCCGCGAGCGTGGGAATCTCGTTGTAGACGGGGATGACGAGCGAGACGAGCATGGCGCTTTGCGGCTGTACCGCATTTTGCGCCATGGGGCGATCTTCTGATGAGCAGGCTGGCTGGCGTGAGGTGCTGGCGCGAACTAAGTCTGGTTCATGGGGCGCGCATGTCGCGTGTCCCGCGCACGTGAGGAGCGAGGCCATGGCCGACCCGAAGGTGACGATTACCTACTGTACCGCTTGAGGCTACAAGCCTCGGGCCGCCCGTGCGGCGGCCGCGTTGAAGGACGAATTGGATGTCGAGGCGGCGCTGTTGCCGGGCCCTTCGGGCAGCTACGAGGTCGCCGTGGATGGCAAGGTCGTCATCCGGAAGGTGTCGCTAACCTTCCCCACGGACCTTGAGGTGGTGGACGCGGTGGCGAAGGTGCTGGGACGGTAGGGCGCGCGCCCGTTCCTGACGCCCCCGGGATACCGGGCGTGGCGAAGCGCGGATGGGGCTCGCCGCCTTCGTTCTTTCGCGGGAGCGTGCCCTGGCGGGAGGTGCGCCACGCCCTGGCCGGCAGGCGGGGGAGCGGCCGGGAATCCCGCGCTGACGGGCCGCTCCCGGGCGCGGCCTGGCAGGCCCAGCTTGGGCTCAGGAGGTGTCACCATGTCGTGGCCGACCCTTGCGTCGCCCTACGAGCGGCGCTCCCTGACCAGTGGACTGCGGGTGCGAGACGAGAGCGGGGCGATGCTGGGCTACGTGGCCCTCATCGGCCAGGAGTCGCTGTATGTGCGGCGCTGGCCCTTCAGCCGGCGTTGGACGGAGTACCCGCTCGCCCGCGTCCGGCACGTCTCCCGTGGCACGGTGCTGCTGGAGGGGCAGTCACCGGGCCGGGTGGTGGCCGCCGACACGTCCGCACACCAGGAGATTCCCACGCAGACGCTGCCGCTGGCCGAGCTGAATGGCATGGCGCATGCGGACGGCGCGCTGGCCGTTGCCGGACCGGCCCGCGTGGAGGCCGTGCCTGACTGAGCGCTTCAACCAGGTGCGGCGCGGCGCGCGGATTTGTGCTTCAAGGAGGCGCCATGGCCCCCATCGAAGAGCTTTCCCTGAGGGTGTCCGCCGCGTTCGCGGACCGGACGTTGTTGAAGGACGCGGCCCACGTGGCCGCCGTACGCGAGACGCTGGCGCGCCTGGACGCGGGCGAGCTTCGCGTGGCGGAGAAGGGCGCGGACGGCTGGAAGGTCAACGCCTGGGTGAAGGAGGCCATCCTCCTGTTCTTCGCCGTGTCGGAGATGCAGGTGATGGAGGTGGGGCCCTTCGAGTTCCATGACAAGGTGCCGCTGAAGAAGGGTCTGGACGCCGCGGGCGTGCGCGTGGTGCCCCCGGGCACGGTGCGCTACGGCGCCTTCGTGGAGAAGGGCGCGGTGGTGATGCCCGGCTACGTCAACATCGGCGCGCGCGTGGGCGCGGGCACCATGGTGGATACGTGGGCCACCGTGGGCAGCTGCGCCCAGGTGGGCAAGCACGTCCACCTCTCCGGAGGCGTGGGCCTGGGCGGTGTGCTGGAGCCGCCCTCCGCCTCGCCGGTCATCATCGAGGACGGCGCCTTCCTGGGCAGCCGCTCCATCGTCGTGGAGGGCGTGGTGGTGGAGGAGGAGGCGGTGCTGGGCGCCAACGTGGTGCTCACCGCGTCCACGCCCATCATCGACGTCACGGGACCCGAGGAGCGCATCCACAAGGGGCGCGTCCCCGCGCGCAGCGTGGTGATTCCGGGCATGCGCGAGAAGCAGTTCCCGGCGGGTAAGTACATGGTGCCGTGCGCGCTCATCATCGGTCAGCGGACGAAGTCCACCGACCAGAAGACGAGCCTGAATGCCGCGCTCCGCGACTTCGCCGTGCCAGTCTGAGGCGGCCTGAAGCCAGTTGGACAGGCATGCCGTGAAGCGCGTGTGAGGGACGGAGCGTGAGCATGTCGCACCACCTGGACGACCTCCTGCACGAGTGGGCCCTGGGGATGCTGGAGGGGCCCGCCCGGGAGGCGGTCGAGCGGCACCTGGCCGACTGCGCCCGGTGCAGGGCGGCGGCGGACCGGCTGGTGTCCACGCACGCGGCCCTGGCGTCGCTGGTGGTGCCTCCGCCCGAGCCGCTGGCGCTGCTGATGGACCAGATGGAGGGCCCCAGCAGGCTCGCCCGCTTCGCGGACGCCGTGGCGGCCTTCTTCGACCTGCCGCGCGAGCAGGCGCTGGCGCTGCTGGAGCGCGTGAGCGACCCGGCCTCGTGGATGCCAGGGCCGGTGGAGGGCTCGGAGCTGCTGCCGGTGGCGCCGGGCCCCGCCCGCGGGGGGGCGATGGCCGCCATCCTCCGGCTCCACCCGGGCGTGCGCTACCCCCGCCACACGCACCATGGCCGCGAGTGGAGCCTGGTGCTGGAGGGGGGGCTGCGCGAGGACGACGGCTACGAGGTGTTGCCGGGCGAGTCGCTGGAGAAGACGGACGGCAGCGCCCACGCCCTCACGGCGCTGCCCGAGGGCCCGCCATGTCTCTGCGCCTCCATCCTGGAGGGCGTGGCGACCTTCGAGGAAGCGTTCGCGGAGTCGTGACCCCGGGCGCTATGGTGGAGGCGTATGGCCTCCATCGACCTCGCCGCGCGGCTGGCCCGCTTGACGCTCGAGCTGTGCCGCATCTCCAGCCCCATCACCCAGGAAGGGCCCATCGCCGACCATGTCGAGCGCTGGGCGCTCCAGCACTTCAAGCCGGAGGAGGTGTTCCGGGTCGGCCACACGCTGCTGCTCGGGCGCTTGGAGGATGCTCGCCCCACGGTGGCTCTCATCGGCCACCTGGACACGGTGCCCGCGCACCCCAGCGACGCGGGACGCGAGGCGCGCATCGAAGGCGAGCGCGTCTTCGGGCTGGGCGCCTCGGACATGAAGGGGGGGCTGGCGGTGATGATGGCGCTCGCGGAGGACCTGCGCCGCGACACCCTGCCCGTCAACCTGGTGTTCCTCTTCTACGAGCGCGAGGAGGGGTCCTACGCCGAGAGCGGCCTCATCCCGCTGTTCGCGAAGCGGCCGGACCTGGCGAAGGTGCGCTTCGGCATCGCCATGGAGCCCACCGACAGCGTGGTACAGGTGGGCTGCGTCGGCTCCATGCAGGTGACGGTCCGCTTCACCGGCCGCAGCGCGCACTCCGCGCGGCCCTGGCAGGGGGAGAACGCCATCCACAAGGCGGGGCCCTTGCTCACGGAGCTGCTCGGGCGCCAGCGCGTGGAGGTCAACGTCGCCGGCTTCCCCTTCTACGAGGTCATCAACGCCACGCTCGCGAAGGGCGGCCGCGCGCGCAACGTCATCCCAGAGGCCTTCGAGCTGAACCTCAACTACCGCTTCGCGCCGGGCAAGAGCATCGAGCAGGCGAAGGCGGACGTGCTCGCGCTCGTGGACGGCCGCGCCGAGGTGGAGTTCACCGACGCGTCGCCCAGCGGCCCGGTGGTGGCGGGCAACCCGCTGTTCCAGAAGCTGATGGCCCTCACCGGCCTGCCCGCGGCCTCCAAGCAGGCCTGGACGGACGTGGCCCGCTTCGGCGAGTGGGGCGTGGACGCCATCAACTTCGGGCCCGGTGAGACGGCCCAGGCGCATCAGGCGAACGAGAGCGCGCCCATTGCGCCGCTCGCAGACGCATACGAGAAGCTCGCCGCCTTCCTGATGGGCGCGGGCTGACGCGCCCTGGCGTGGATGCGCCGTGAGACCCTGCCCCGGAGGGCAGGGACCGCGCGCGGCGGCGCGCCATTCGTCCGCTGTCGTTCATCTGCGTGCCTTCACCGCACACGTCATGGCGTGCATGGGCGTACCCTGTTCATGCATCGCCTGCAGTCTTCCCCTACCGGAGCCGACTGAATGACGAACGAGTCCGTCAACCCGCAGCCGACCGACGATGTCTCCCTCACCCCGGCCGAGCCGCGCCCGGCGCCCACGCGGCGCCGCCGTGCCACCGCGAAGCGCAAGAGCGCGGCCGGGGCGCGCAAGGGCGCACGCAAGACGACCGCGAAGCGCACCACCGCCCGAAAGACGGCCGCGCGCGGGAAGGCGAAGACGGCGACCCGCAAGTCCGCCACGCGCAAGTCGCCCTCCCGCGCCACCGCCCGCGGCGCGCGCAAGACCACCACGCGGAAGACGGGCACCGCGGGGCGGACCGCCCGCAAGACGAGCACCCGCGGCACCGCGAAGCGGGCCAGCACGCGCGGAGGGACCCGGAAGACGCCGGCCCGGCGCACGACGCGCCGTTGAGCCGCGCCCGCCGCGCGCGACGAGGGCCATGGGGGCGACTCCATGGCCCTCGGTGCTTTCCGGCGGAGGCTCAGCGCTTCATCCGCAGCAGGAAGACATCGCCGCGCGCGGTGCTCTGCCGTCCGGTGCCGAAGTCGGTCTCCCGGTCCGTGTGGCCGAAGAGGAGCAGGTCGCCGTCCGGCAGCAGGCCCAGGAAGGGAATGGCCTCCAGGCCATACAGCTCGCCTCGGGGCTGGGGCGGGTCGGACAGGTACATCTGCGTGAGGAGCGGCGCGCCCGCCGCGTCGTAGCGCAGCGCCACGGGTTGCGCCGAGCCCAGTCCGTCCGCCCCCGTCACGCCGTCCTCGATGCGGTTGTAGGTGAAGCCCGCGAGCACCAGCTCCCCGGCGGGCTCCAGCGCGAGCGATTCCACCTGGAGCCCGTCACCCAGGCCCTTGGCCCACGTCTCCTGTCCCTCCGCCCGCGCGGAGACGACGAATGGGGTTTCGCGGAACGGGTGTCCCTGCACCGACGCGTCTCCCCATCTCACGGTGCCGAGGAAGGGGCCCGTGGCCGCCACCGTGCCCTCGCCGTTCAGTCCCACGGCCCGCACGGTGCCACGCGCACGGCCCAGCGCCTTGGTCCAGGACAGCGCGCCCTGCTCGTAGAGGGCGATGAAGGGGCTGCCGCCCTCGGCGGCGGCCACCTGCTGGGTGCCGAAGCGCACGGCGCCTTCGTAGCGGCCACCCACCGCCATGCGGCCCGCGCCATCCGCCGCCATCGTGGCGAGCTCCACGCGGCCGCCGGGCTGGGGCTGCCCAATGGGCAGGGCCGCCTCGGCCAGTCCTTCGCGCGAGTAGGTCACCACCACCGCGCCGGAGCCCGTCACGCCGTTGCCGAAGTCCGCCCCGTCGGGCGCGTTGAAGGCCGCCAGCGCCCGCCCCTGCGCATCCACGGACAGGGCCGCCACGACGAGGCCGGCGCCGCCCGGCGTATGGGTCCACAGCACGTTGCCGTCCGGGTCCATCCGGACGACGAAGGCGCCGTCCCCCAGCTTGTGGCTGACGAAGTCCACGATGCCCTCCGCGGTGCCGGCGATGACGATGCCGCCCGCCGGGTCCGCCGCGATGCGGCCCTGCACGAACGCGCGCGACTCCGGGGGCACCGCTGGGGCTCGCACGTCGAAGAGCTTCTGCCAGCGCGTCTCGCCCGTGGGCGCGCGCCGCGTCAGTGCCAGCTTCGCCCGGTCATCCGTGGGCTGGAGACTGCCCAGGTCATCCAGGTCCTGGAGCGACAGGGTGAGGATGTCCCCACCGGCGTCCACCGCCGCGCCCAGCGCCAGGTCGTCCTGGGGCGTTCCCTCGCGCTGGAGCCAGAGCGTGGCGCCCGGCCCCGCCGGCGGTGGAGGTGGCCGCGGAGGTGGTTGCGGCACCGTGGGAGGTTGTTCCCCGGGGGGCGCCTCGTTGTCCGGTGACTCCCCCGGCGGTGTGGCGCAGTCCCCCGTGGGAGCGTCCGCGCACGGCGCCTCATCCGGGGCAGCGCTCGTGCCACCGCCGCAACCCAGCCCCATCCCCGCCCCACCCAGCACCGCCGCGCTCACGACGGTCCGGATCCAACGCCAGCCTGGATGCATGAAGTCCCCCCGCTCCGCCCGGGGGAGGGTCGGCATGCGCGTTCGTGTCAGCAACGCCCGCTGGAGCGTCTGCCTGCCTGTCCGCCCGGATGCGCGCCGCGGACCGGGTGATGATGGGAAACGCCACCTCGCTGGTGGAACCCGCGGTGCCCTGCCAGGGACGCGGGGTGCCCTGGCGTGGCACCCGGCCGTCCCGGGGCCTCAGCGCCAGAAGCCCACGGAGAGGCCCACGTTGGTGTAGCGGCGCGCCAGGTCGAAGGAGGCCGTCAACGACCAGTCCTCCCAGTAGCGGAAGACGAACACCTCGAAGCCGCCGGTGAGGTGGGGCCGCGCCGGCCGCTTGTCGAAGGGTGACGGCTCCGCGTACGCGCCCGCGCGCAGCCGAACCATGCCCGGCACCGTGTCGTGCTCCACGCCGATGCGCGGCGCGAAGGAGGCGCCCTTGCCCACCGTCTCCTCGGTGGCCGTGGACGCGAAGGTGCGCGCCGGCACCGCGTTGTCCACGCTGGAGATGAGGTCCACCTGGGCGCTGATGAGCCAGCGCCCGGCGGGCGCGTCCAGGGGCTCCTCGGCAGGGATGGGCAGCGCGTCGCCCTCCACGAGGAGGTGCCGCCGCGCCGCGGGGGACAGCCGGTTGTAGCGCTCGGCGCCTTCTCCGAAGCGCCAGCTCGCGCCCACCGACAGCACCGCGGGAGACACCACCGCGCCGAAGAGCGTGCGCCCCGCCAGCTCCGGCACCTGGTCCGCTTCCCGGCGCCAGTCCGCCACCACCTCGGGCCGCACCGTCACGCCCATGCGCCAGGGGCGCCCGTGCGGCCGGTACAGCAGGTCCACCGCCACGCCCGTGTCGCCGTAGCGCAGGTCCGGTCCACCGGAGTCCAGCCGGAAGGAGGCCTGCGCCGCGTACAGCCCCAGCGCGAGGATGAAGTCGTCCTGGCCGAAGGACATGGCCCCCGCCAGCACCGAGTGCGTCAGGGACACGCGGATGCGCTCGCCGGGGCCGGCGCAGGCGGCCGTGGCGCAGTAGGACACCACGCTGTTGCGCATGGCGAACCCGATGCCGAAGCGCTTGTACTGGAGCAGCAGGCCGCCCAGGAGCTGCCGGCTGTCGTGCGTCTCGTCCGGCTGGCCGTCGTTGTCCACGTCGCGCTTGCGCGTGCCGGTGAAGGGCAGGTCCAGCCAGGACAGGGTGACGCCCAGGTCCCAGTCCTTCTCCAGCGCGGGGCCCCGGTGCGCCAGCGACGCCAGGTTGCTGGGCAGGCCCGCGGCGCCCTCGGCGATGCCCACGTACGCGCCGCCCATCGCCACCATGCGCGCCGAGCCCAGCAGCGAGCCGGGGTTGAAGTACAGCCGCTCCGGGCGTGGCTCCAGCGGAGGTGTCTCCTGGGCCCACGCCGCCTGCGTGGCGCCCAGCACCAGCGCGCACCCGAGTGCCTTCCACCCCCCGCCTCCGCGTCCGACGAGACGCGCCACCCAGACGGACGTATTCACTGCGCGCGCGCGACCTCCGAGAAGAGGCGGTCCGCCTCGGCGGCCAGGGCGGTGTCCCGGGCGGTGAGGCCCCCCGCGTCGTGCGTGACGAGCGCCAGCGTCACCTTCCGCCAGCGGATGTCGATGTCCGGGTGGTGGTCCGCCTTCTCCGCCGCCTGCGCCACCTTCTCCACGAAGGCGATGCCCGCCAGGAAGCTGGGGGCCTCGAAGGTGCGGCGAATCATCCCGCCCTCGTGCTTCCACTCGGTGTGCTGGGAGAGGAAGGACTGGAGCGCCTCGGGGGCGAGCAGCGTGGGTGTGGATGCCATGGCCGCCTTTCTACTCGCTCCCGCGCCCGAGGGAAGACACGCGCCGTCCATCGTCAGGGCGTGGACGGCCGCGAGTACACTCTCACGCCATAGATGGAGCCCCAGTGCTCCCGCCAGAGGTGGCGCGGGGTAGGGCGGCGCCATCACGCGCGCTCCACGGCCCTCCGCCACTTGGCCAGGTGCCGCTCGCGGGCGTCCGCCTTCATCTTCGGCTTGAACGTCTTGTCCGCCTTCCAGGCGCGGCGGATGGCGTTCGGGCTGTCCCAGATGCCCGCGCCCAGGCCGCCGAGGAAGGCCGCGCCCAGGCTCGTCGTCTCCAGGTTGCGCGGGCGCACCAGCGGCACGCCCAGCACGTCCGCCTGGAACTGCATGAGGAGGTTGTTGGCCGCCGCGCCGCCGTCCGCCTTGAACACGGGGATGTCCCGCCCGCTGTCCCGGCGCATGGCCTCCGCGAGGTCGTGAATCTGGAGCGCGATGCCCTCCAGCACCGCGCGCGCCATGTGGGCCACGGTGGTGGAGCGGTCGATGCCGGCGAAGAGGCCGCGGGCCTCGGGGCGCCAGTGCGGCGCGCCCAGGCCCGCCAGCGCGGGCACGAAGACGACGTCCCCGGAGTCCTTCACGCTGGCGGCCAGCGCCTCGATGTCCGGCGCGCGCTTGATGACCTTGAGCCCGTCCCGCATCCACTGCACCGCGGCGCCGGCGATGAAGCTGCTGCCCTCCAGCGCGTACGTCGTCGTGCCGGTGCCGCCCAGCCGCCACGCGACGGTGGTGAGCAGACCCGCCGACGAGCGCACCGGCTCCGAGCCGGTGTTCATCAGCAGGAAGGCGCCGGTGCCGTAGGTGCACTTGGACTCGCCGGGCTCGAAGCAGGCCTGGCCGAAGAGGGCCGCCTGCTGGTCTCCCGCCATGCCCGCCACGGGGATGCCGTCCGGCAGGCTGCGCATGCCGCGCGTGGTGCCGTACACCTCCGCGGAGCCGCGAATCTGCGGCAGGCACGCGGCCGGCACGGACAGGAGCGCGCGCATCTCGTCGCTCCACTGGAGCGTCGTCAGGTCCATCAGCAGCGTGCGGCTGGCGTTGGACACGTCGGTGACGTGCGCGGCGCCGCCGGTGAGCTTGTAGACGAGCCAGGTGTCGATGGTGCCGAAGCACACGTCGCCCTTCTCCGCCTTTGCCCGCGCGCCCTTCAGGTGGTCGAACATCCACGTGAGCTTGGTGCCGGAGAAGTACGGGTCCACCACCAGCCCCGTCACCTCGCGGACGCGCGGCTCCACGCCCTGCTCCTTGAGCCGGCGGCACTGGTCCGCGGTGCGGCGGTCCTGCCAGACGATGGCATGGGAGAGCGGCGCGCCGCTGCCGCGCATCCACAGGCCCGTCGTCTCGCGCTGGTTGGTGATGCCCACCGCGGAGATGTCACGGCCGTGGAGGCCGGCGTTCTTCAGCGCCCGGGCGATACACCACTCGCTGCTGGCCCAGATTTCCTCCAGGTCGTGCTCCACCCAGGAAGGCTTGGGGAAGTACTGGGTGAACTCCTTGTAGGAGCGGCCCACCACCTGCAGCTTCGTGTCGAGGATGGAGACGTGCGTTCCAGTGGTGCCCTGGTCCAGGGCCAGGACGTACTTCGCCTTCGGCATGGGGTGTGTCCTCCCTACGGTGGATGCCAGCGGGAGGACCCTACTCCAGGCGGGGGGCCGGGCAGGCGTGCTTCGTGCCCGGCGCGGCGGCTAGTAGCCGTGCTGACGCCGGTTGCCGAGCATCTTGCTCAGGCCCAGGGCCGCCAGTCCGCCCAGGGCCAGCCGGGCCAGCGGGCTGGCGCGAGCACGGCCGCGGCGAGACATCAGTCCGCGGCGGTGGCCGAAGCGGCCTCGACCCCGGTTCCATCCCCCCAAGCCCGATGCGCGGCGACCGCCGATGAGGTTGTCCATTAGCGACGACATGGTGGCTCCTTGTGTCCGTCCTTGCGTTGAAAGCCCCCGCCAGGGCGGGGAGTGCCCTCAAGTTGACGCTTCCGGCCACACCGGGCAGCCCCGGCGGGAGGGAGTGCCTCCCGCGTCCCCGGCAGGCACGGGAGGCGGCCGGGCGGTCCGCCTACCTCCCGCTGTAGATGCCGATGGCGCCAGGACGCACGATGTTGCCCGTCGCGTCCCGCTGGGCGCTGAAGGCCACCAGCACCTTGCGGTCCTCGCCGCGGCCCACCGCCTGGATGTCCCAGACGGGGAGGGCTCCCAGGCCGCCGAGCGCGGGGTTGTGGCTGACGAACTCGCCCTCGCGGTGCATGCGCATCAGCCCCCTGCCCCAGCGGTGGCCAATCCAGAGACTGCCGTCGCGCGGGTCGCGCTCCAGTGACGAGACATAGCGGTCGCTCTCGCCCGCGAGCAGGTAGCCCATCACCTGGCCCGCGTCGTCCCCCGTCGGCCGGGCCCCCCCGCAGCTGGCCGCCCCGCGGGTG